>JAFGGU010000068.1 GCA_016930375.1 Bacteroidales bacterium
GCAATCTTCATTTCATAACCGGCGTGATCGCAGGCAATCGCAATTTTCATAGTATTTTCAGGGTTTTGATTCAACAAATATATGAAATTATCAACCCTGAAAATATTGTTTTTCGATAAAAGGTATGAATATCTTTATTTCAACATTGTTAAAATTATGTTAGAAAATGTCTCATAATTTGTAAGTACTTTTCCGCTGGCAGGATTTTTGACGGAATTTTTACAGAAAGCTTCACGTTTCTGTTTATTGCCAGGTTTTTTAAAAAAATTTTAACAAGTGTCAAACAGGTTGTGATGATTTAAATTCTCCTTAATTTTGTACAGTGATTGTTATTAACCAATGGTTGATAAATTGCGAAAATTCTAATATTCAACCAGAAAATGGTAAAATGCCTTGTTAATTGTTGTTCATAAAGTTATTAAAACCAAAATGTCAAGTTTTACCTGTCTTTTTTTCTAACACAATTAACCGACTATTATCAATATCATTTAATTTTAGAAAATGAATAAGAAAATATATAATAATGAATTGTTGAAAAAGGGATTCCTGGATTATGACATTGAACCGGGGATTGATCCTATTGCTGAAATCCACAGGTTGAAGAAGGAAAAAAACGCTGTTATTCTTGCCCATTATTACCAGGAAAGCAAAATTCAGGATGTTGCTGATATTATTGGAGACAGTCTGTATTTATCACAGCAGGCAGCAAAAACACAGGCTGAAATAATTGTCTTCTGTGGTGTTCATTTTATGGCTGAAACAGCGAAAATTCTTTCACCTAAAAAGAAGGTTCTGTTGCCGGATCTTAAAGCGGGATGTTCTTTGGCGGATTCATGCAAAGCAAGTGATTTCGAAAAGTTCTTAAAAAAGTATCCGGAACATACTGTAATTAGTTATGTCAACACCACGGCTGAAATTAAGGCCATGTCAGATATTATTTGCACCTCTTCCAATGCGGTTCAGATTATTGAAAGTTTGCCGGAAACCGAAAAAGTAATTTTTGCGCCGGATAAGAATCTGGGAAACTACATTCAGTCAATCACGGGAAGAAAAATGGTTATCTGGGATGGAGCTTGTCATGTGCATGAAGCATTCTCATTGGAAAGAATTCTGGAGCTGAAGAAAAATAATCCGGAAGCAAAGATTATTGCCCATCCTGAATGTATAAAACCAGTGTTGATTGTAGCTGATTATGTTGGCTCTACGTCGGCCTTGCTGAATTTCACAAAACATGACAGTGCAAATACCTATATTGTAGCCACAGAATCCGGTATACTTCACCAAATGAAGAAAGCAAATCCTTTCAAAAATTTCATAGCTGCTCCACCCAAGGATTCAAGCTGCGGATGTAGTGATTGCAGTTATATGAAGTTAAATACAATCCGAAAATTGTATAATTGTATGAAATACGAAATGCCTGAGGTAACCATTCAAGAGAATCTTAGAAAAAAGGCGGAATCTTCGATACGCAGAATGTTGGAAATATCTGAAAAATTGGGATTATAAACTATGAAATCACTTTGTTTTTTACCAGTTTTTATTTTCCTGGTTTCGATTTTAACGGTTCATGGACAGGAAATTAAAAACGGCTATACCAAACTTTACCACCCCAATGGTAAAATGGCCAGCGAAGGATTAATGCGTAACGGTCAGCCCGACGGATACTGGAAAACCTATTTTCCAACGGGAGTTTTGAAATCAGAGGGAAACAGGAAAAATCACCTGCTGGATAGTATCTGGATATTTTACAATGAGGCTGGAGATACGATTCAGAAAGTAAGTTACATCATGGGCAAGAGAAATGGCTTTACTACAGGTTACCAGGTTTTAAATACACAGGACCCTTTGTTGCGCGGAAAGGTTATTTCAAGGGAATTATTCGTCAACGATAAACGGGAAGGACTTTCGCTTTATTATTATCCTGAAGGTAGTATCAGAGAGGAAGTGCAGTATGTAAACAATAAGCGACAGGGTATAACCAGAGAATTCGATAAGGAAGGTAAATTAATCACTTTGCAGCGTTTTAACAACGGTACTCTGGTTGAACGAGAAAGGATTAACCGATCCGATGAGCAGGGATTAAAGCAAGGTGTCTGGAAAAGCTATTACCCAAACGGAAGAATAAGGAGTGAAGTTAATTACAGGGATGGTTTATTGAACGGCCCATTTAAAGAATATGATGAAAACGGCAACGTAAGTGTATTACTGCAATATACCAAGGGAGTTTTAATAGAAGAACAGGATACTGCCGCTCTGGATATTGAAATTAGAAATGAGCTGGACAGCGACGGTAATGTCGTTTATTCAGGATCATTCCGTAAGAATGTACCTGTTGGAATACACAGGATATTTGACGGGAGTGGAAAAGTTGTAAATGCTTTTCTATACAACGATTCTGGTATCAAACTTGGAGAAGGTATTATTACAAGCGAGGGGAAAAAGGAAGGGGAATGGAAGTACTTTAATATGGACGGAACTATCAGATCATCCGGAAATTATTCGAACAATTTGGAACAGGGAACCTGGAAGTATTATTTTGGGAATGGCAAAACAGAACAAACCGGGGTATTTAAAAATGGCAGGGCTGACGGACTTTGGAAATGGTATTACGTGAATGGTGGTATTAAGCGTGAGGAGGAGTATTTTGAAGGAAAGGAAGAAGGAGTGAGTATCGAATACGATACACTTGGAAACATTATTACCAGCGGCAGCTACTTCGATGGACAAAAGGAGGGTGAATGGATATATCAGGCAGGTGATTACTCGGAAAAAGGAGTGTATATCGGAGATCTTAAGGATGGCAAATGGCAGGCCTTTTATCGGGACGGAAAACTTAAATATGAGGGAAATTTTGTTCAGGGAAATCCTGATGGAGAGCATGTTTTCTATTATCCCAACGGCCAAATCAAGGAAATAAACTATTATGTTATGGGAATCAGTGAGAAAAATTGGAAGAAATTTGATGAAAACGGACTTTTATTGATAACCATTACTTACAAAGATAACAGAGAGTATCGCATTAACGGGCAGAAAGTTGAATTCGCTGAAAATGACATTAAACTTATCCAATAAGTACTGGTAACATGGAAAATGATTTTGAAGTTAGGAAGAACATTGTTACTGAAGAGGATAGGGAAGTTGATAAAAGTATTCGCCCCAAGTATTTCAGTGATTTTAACGGACAGGATAAACTGGTTGATAATCTGAAAGTATTTGTTGAGGCGGCAAAATTGCGCGAGGAAGCACTTGATCATGTGATTTTATCCGGACCTCCCGGACTTGGAAAAACTACATTGGCCAATATCATCTCGAATGAACTGAACAGTAAAATAAAAGTAACATCCGGACCGGTTCTTGAAAAAGCGGGGGACCTTGCAGGTATTTTAACAAATCTAGAAAATCATGATGTTCTCTTTATTGATGAAATTCATCGTCTGAATCCCTCGGTTGA
Organism: Bacteroidales bacterium; assembly: GCA_016930375.1. Lineage (GTDB taxonomy): Bacteria > Bacteroidota > Bacteroidia > Bacteroidales > UBA10428 > UBA5072. The sequence continues at coordinate 3,452 of JAFGGU010000068.1, forward strand.
AGAGTTCCTGTATGCCGCCATGGAAGATTATAAGATAGATCTGATTATTGATAAAGGACCCGGAGCAAGGTCTGTTCAGCTCAATTTAAACCCCTTCACATTAATCGGTGCAACAACCAGGGCTGGACTACTTTCAAGTCCTTTGAGGGCTCGTTTTGGCATCAATATGCATTTGGAATACTATGATGCCGGTGTTCTCGAAAAGATCGTAAAGAGATCTGCGCATCTGCTTAATATACCCATTGCTGATGATGCTGCCATTGAAATAGCATGTAGATCAAGAGGCACACCCCGGATATCCAATTCACTTTTACGACGTGTCAGAGATTTTGCACAGGTGAAAAAACTTAAAAAGATCAATATCGAAATTACGGAATATGCTTTGGAGGCTTTAAATATCGACAAGAATGGTTTGGATGAAATGGACAATAAGATTCTTCTTTCAATCGTTGAAAAATTTAATGGAGGCCCGGTTGGACTGAGCACTATTGCTACTGCTGTCAGTGAAGATCCCGGTACGATTGAGGAGGTTTATGAACCTTTTCTCATCAAGGAGGGGTATATCAAGAGAACACCACGCGGCAGGGAAGCAACTGCACTGACCTATAAACATCTGGGAAAAGACAAGCAGGGAGAATTGATCCTGCGGTTCTGAGCAAAGTCAGTCGGGATAAATCAAGGATTAATGATTCAGTAGGCGCTTGTAAACTGCTTTAAAAAGCGAATATCATTCTCAAAATACAAACGAAGGTCGTTGACTTGATATTTGAGCATGGCTATTCGTTCAAGTCCCATACCAAAAGCAAATCCGGTATATTCCTTGCTGTCGATAGACGAAGCTTCAAGAACATTGGGATCCACCATACCACAACCCAAAATCTCCAGATAACCGGTATACTTGCAAACATTACAGCCTGATCCGCCACAGATCGTGCAGGAAACATCCATTTCGGCGGAAGGTTCGGTGAAAGGGAAAAAGGAGGGTCTCAGCCGGATCTGCGTTTTCTCACCAAACATTTCACGGGCAAAAAACATAAGGGTTTGTTTAAGATCAGCAAACGAGACATTCCTGTCAATATACAAACCTTCGATCTGGTGAAATATGCAATGTGCACGGGCGGAAATGGCTTCATTGCGGAAGACACGGCCTGGAAAAATCTTACGAATGGGTGGAGACAAAGTTTCCATAACCCTAACCTGAACAGAAGAGGTGTGCGTTCGCAATACAATGTCAGGATTCTTTTCAATGAAGAATGTATCCTGCATATCACGGGCGGGATGCTCAACCGGAAAATTCAAACCGGTGAAGACATGCCAGTCGTCTTCAATTTCAGGGCCCTCAGCAACAGTGAAACCTATTTTGGAAAAAGCAGTGACAATTTCTTTTCTGATGAGTGAAACCGGGTGCCTTGCACCGAGAGGAATAGGCTCTGCCGGAAGTGTCAGATCCCTTGCTATGAAATTTTCTGATGAGGATAAGATTCCTTTTTGATTTTCATATTTGTGATTTGCAGATTCTTTTAGTCGATTCAATCGCAAGCCGGTTTCTTTTTTCTTTTCGGGCGAAATTTCTTTAAACTGCTGAAAAAGGGTAGAAATAACCCCTTTCTTGCTGAGAAATTTAAGACGAAAATTTTCTAATTCTTCCGAATTAGCGATAACATAAGCATCTATTTCAGACTGATATTTTTCAATAAAATCTAACATATAAATTTGTCTTTTAATCAGAAATGTAAGCTTTAAGGATTTTTACATCCGTAAAGGGCCTGTTACGTTCGTTCGTTTTAACAGCTGAAATCAGATCAACTACTTCCATACCTTCGATTACTTCTCCAAATACAGTATACGCATTGTCCAAATGAGGTGTACCACCCTGGGTGGAATAAGCATCAAGTTGTTCCGGAGTGAACGGCAAATGTTTAGCTGATTTTTCCAGACCAGCAAGCTGGCCGGCGGTTAATGTTCGGCCCTGAACAATGTAAAACTGGGAGCCTGAAGATTCTTTATTTGGATTGATGTCATCACCTTTTCTGGCAGCGGCAACAGCTCCTTTTTTATGAAAATACTGAGCATTAAACTCGGCGGGAATTGTGTAATTGGGTCCTCCATCACCGAGAGGTTGCCCTGGACGAGCATTCCTTGAATTCGGGTCGCCTGCCTGGACCATGAAAGACGGTATTACACGGTGAAAAAGCAAACCGTTGTAATATCCTTGCTGAACAAGTTTGATAAAATTTTCCTTGTGTTTGGGCGTTTCATCGTATAACTTAATCTTAATATCACCCAGGGAGGTTTGCAAAATTACTATGGTTTGTGAATTCATTTGGTGTGCATTTAGAAAAGTGAAAGGAAGAACAATCAATGCTATTAAAAGTAATCTGATTTTGTTCATAAGGATTTGTTTTTCGGATATATTTACGTATTTATCGGGTGTGAAATTATAAAATAATTTCTTTTTAAGCGAAAACGGTTTGAATCAATACAGAAAATTGGGCGGACAGGCCATCATATATGGATTGGGGAATATTGTACCCAGAGTCCTGAATTATGCTGTTTTAACATTCTATTATACACGAAGATTTTCGGTTGAGGAATATGGTGTTATCACTGAGCTGTATGCATATGTGGCGGTTTTAATGGTTTTGCTGACCTATGGCATGGAAACTGGGCTTTTTAAATTCTCAGCCGGTGAATCACGTAAAAATCTGGTTTATACAACTTCCTTGATTTCGGTAATAGCAACATCCTTTATTTTTGTTATTGTAATTCAGTTATTTAGAAATGGCATTGCCAATTGGATTGGTTATGGTGGTAACCCTGAGTATATATTTTATCTGGGCCTGACCGTCGCGCTCGATGCGATTGGTGCGATTGTTTTCGCGAAGCTGAGAATAGAAAACAAGGTTAAAAAATTTGCAATGCTCAAAATAGTCAATGTTTTGGTTACTGTATTTTTTGTTTTTCTTTTTCTGGAAATAATGCCAAAAATTTCCGCTTTAACTGAACAGGTTTGGTATGTAACTTATCTTAAAAATATTGAAGTTGGTTATGTTTTTATTGCGAATGTGCTTGCCAGTTTAATTATCCTGATCTTGCTGTTATGGGATATCAAGGGAGGCAAATTGCAGGTGAATAGTGCAATGCTCAAATCTCTGCTTTTGTATTCATTACCTTTATTGATTTCTGGATTGGCGGGCATTTTTAACGAGACCATTGACAGAATTTTAATGAGAAGGCTTTTACCTGATGAGTTGAATCCATTGTATGAGCTGGGAATATATGGAGCGAATTATCGCATTGCTGTGTTAATGACAATCTTTGTTCAAATGTTCAGGTACGCAGCAGAGCCATTCTTCTTCAACTTGTATAAGTCTAAAGATGCGAAGGTTATTTATGCCAATGTACTTAAGTACTTCGTCATTTTTCTCATGAGTGTTTTTTTAGGTGTTTCTTTGTGCATAGATTTTTTTAAGTATTTTATTGACAAAAGTTATTATGAGGGGCTTGGTATCGTTCCGGTAGTACTTTTGGCCAATGTATTGGTTGGAATACTCTTTAACGTAAATATGTGGTATAAACTGACGGGAAAAACGATGTATGGGGTTTATATTACTGGGATAGGAGCTTTTTTAACCATTGTACTGAACATTCTTTTCATACCACTGTATAGTTATTATGCCTGTGCCTGGATCCACCTGGGAAGCAATTTAATTATGGTCATTTTAACTTATTATTTCGGACAGAGATTTTTCAAGATTGAATATGATATCCGGAAAGTTGCTATTTATTTCAGTTTGGCTTTGGGATTATTCTTTTTAGGTTTAGTTTTACGGACCGAAAAGGAAATTGTCAATATTGGTACGGGTCTTATTCTATTACTGATATATCTGTTTTATTGTAATAGGAAAGAAAATCTAATTCAAATATTTTTAAGAAAGAATGAAAGTAAAGATAGTAAATCATTCCAGGCATAATCTTCCGGAATACAGCACCACTTTATCGGCAGGAATGGACCTTTGCGCAAATATTGATTCGCCGGTTACCTTGATGCCCATGGAGAGAAAGCTTATCGGGACCGGTTTGTTCATCGAGTTACCAGAAGGTGTTGAAGCACAGATTAGACCTCGAAGCGGATTGGCTGTAAAGAAGGGAATTACGGTGCTGAACAGTCCCGGAACAATTGATGCCGATTACCGGGGTGAGATAGGAATAATCCTGATTAATCTTTCTAAAGATCCTTTTACCATTAACGATGGTGATAGAATTTGTCAGATGATCATTTCAAAACATGAACGAATTGAATGGGAGATTAGCGTTGAATTGAACTCCACCAACAGAGGAGAAGGAGGATTTGGTCATACAGGAATTTAAATTTGAATTGAATGAATGGTTTGGAAAAAATTGGAAGAGGAATTTTTTATCTCTTTTTAGTAGCATGTTTAAGCCTTAATTTGCAAGGTCAGGACAAAGTATTGTCGAGACATATTTTAAGTGGGGTTAACAGCAATGAGTACTATTACGCATTGGGTGAAGCTACAAAATTGTATTTATTTGGAAATTTTCCACAGGCGGTTAATCTCTATAATGAATGTATTAAAATTAACCCGTCCAGCAGTGCAAGTCATTATCAACTGGCAAAGATCTATATGCAGGCCGGAGAACTCAAGCTGGCACGAGAACATGCCAGAAAAGCCGTAAATCTGGATCCGGATAATCCCTGGTATTTGCAGGAACTTGCTGAATTGTTCCAGATAGGAAAGGAATTGGATAGCGCTGTGATCATGTATGAAAAGCAATTGAGTAAGGATCCTGAAAACCTGAATATTCTTTTCATGATTGCTTCGTTGTATGAACGAGTGGATAAATACGATGAATCCTTGGCTTTCCTCAACAGGATAGACGAAAAAATTGGTATTTCAAAAGAGACTGCTATTACGAGATTCAGGATTTTTGAGGCCATGAATCAGGAACAGAAGGCACTGGAGCAACTTAGAACGGCTGTGCAGTTAAGTGAAAATGAGTATTCTTTGACAGGAATGTTGGCTGAATTTTTCAGAAATCATAATGCTCCAGATTCAGCGCTCTATTATTATAAGATGATTTTTCCTGCCTACCAGGATGATCCGGCTGTGTCTTTTTCTTATACTGAATTTCTTCTGGAGCTCAAACAGTATAGGAATGCTGCCGAGATTTTAACAAGAGCAATGACAAGTGATGCGATTGATGATTTATCGAAGGCAGGTTATATGTATAAAATTATTCAGGATGATCGGCTTTTCAATTTAAGCAGACCCATACTGGATACAGTTGTTTCTCAATATTATGCTAAGTATTACAACGATCTGAGATCTGTTTCTGTATTTACTGATATAGAATTCAGGTTGGGAAATTACCTGAAATCATCTCAAGCACTTAAGCGAATTGTTAATGAAGATAATTCTAATTATCCGGCGTATGAGCAGCTCATATTCAGTGAAAACGCACTTGGTCATGAAGATAGTGTTTTGAAATATTCAAATATTGCCATTGGCTACTTTCCGGATAAACCGGTTCCCTATTTATTTGCAGGTTCAGTTCTTTATCAAAAGGAAATGTATGATCAGGCGATTATTCTGTTGGAGAAGGGTCTGATTCTGAGTGAGGCTGAAAATTTAAAGCTTGAATTCTTTTCTTTGCTGGCTGAAAGCTACGAAAGAAAGGGACAGTATGAGAAGTCAGAAGAGAGTTTTAAAAAGGCACTGTCCATTGACCCTGAAAATCTGGGTATCAGTAATAATTACGCCTATTATCTTGCCTTGCGAAGTAAGAATATGAAATATGCCAGGCTACTTAGTAAAAAAACCATTGAAGCAGAACCGGACAATTCAACCTATTTGGATACCTATGGATGGATTTTATACAAAATGGGAAAATTAAAAGGTGCTAAAAGGTTTATTGCTGCTGCAATTTCTAAAGGAGGGGAAAAGAATTTTGAAATATTGAAACATTATGGAGAAATTCTGTTACAAATGAAAAAAGAAACAGAAGCGATTGGTGTTTGGAAAAGAGCATTGAATTATGCTGATAATAAAGAGAAAAGTGAATTGGAAGCAAAAATCAAAGAAATTGAAATTCAGGGAAAACGATGATTTTTAGGTTTTTGAAAATATTTGTATTTGTTTTTCTTCTGCTGGCATTGCATGATACTGAGCTTTACTCACAGAATTCGGCAGATAAAATTCGAAAGAATCGTGAAAAGGCTTTGAAAGAGATAGAATATGCCAATAAATTATTGCTGGAAACGCAAGGTAAAACAAAGGAATCATTAAATGAAATCAACGTTATTAATCACAGATTAAAAAAGAGGAAGGAATTTGTTTTGGGAATGGAGCTTGAAGTGAATGTAATTTCCCAGGTAATGGAGGAGAATCTGAATGCAGCTTCATCGATGCAAATGGAGATTGATAAAATAAAGGAGGTATATGGAAAATTGATCTATAATCTATACAAAAACAAGAGTTTGAGTTTGAGAATCATGTATTTTCTCGCGTCCGAAAACATGAACCAGTTGTATAAAAGAGTCAGTATTGTAAAGATTTACAATAATTTTTTAAAAGGCCGTAAAGAAAAGCTGGAAGAATTAAAAAGAGAGCTTTTGCAAAAAAATCAAGAACTTGAAAAAATGAAAAGCGAAAAGGATTTACTGGTGCGTGGAGCGAAACGAGAGAGTATTACAATTGAACGGGAAATGACTGAAAAGCAACGGATTGTAGCACAGTTGAAAAGGAAACAAAAGGATATTGAAAATGAGATCAGGGAAAAGGAACGTACAGCAAGAAAATTGGAGAATGAGCTAAAAAAAATGATCGATGAGGAGAGACGAAGGGTTAAAGCAACTGGTAAAAAGGAAATATTAACTCCGGCTGAGAAAATTATTTCCAATGATTTTGCAAAGAATGAAGGAAGTTTACCATGGCCGACAGAGAGGGGCATTATTACAGGGCAATACGGTGAACACCAGCACCCGGATTATAAATCAGTAATCATAAGAAATGACGGAGTGTTTATTTCTACCAGCAAGGGTGAAAGCGTAAGATCTATTTTTAAAGGTGTGATTTCAAGGGTTTTTACCATCCCGGGACAGAATTATACTGTTATTATCAAGCATGGAGATTATTATACGCTTTATCACAATTTGATCAACGTAATGGTAAAACCCGGACAGAGTGTAAATACAAAACAGATTATAGGAACGGTTTTCACAGACGAAATTACAAAGGAAACCATATTGCATTTCCAGGTTTGGAAGGAAACGGAAAGGAAGGATCCGGAGTTGTGGCTGGCAAATTGATATGAAATGCAATATTTTTTTTAGTAATTTAGCAGAATATTGTTTAAAAGGGTAACAAAAGGCGATTATTTCAGTATATAGATTGTAATCGTAACAAGCAGTATAATGGAAAAATCACTTAAAATTGTCTCAAAAATTGAGAATTTGAGAAAAGTGGAAAAGTTGGTGGATGACTTATCCACGGAATACAATATAAGTGCTGATATTTATGGAAATATATTGATTGCTGCACTCGAAGCTGCTAATAATGCAATTTTGCACGGAAATAAGCTGGACGAAAATAAAAATGTAAATATTCTGGTCAGGATTGACGATAGTAAGTTGAGAATTAAAATTGAAGACGAAGGCAATGGTTTTGATTACAAAAATGTTCCGGATCCTACGGCACCTGAGAATATTGAAAATGTTAATGGTAGAGGTATTTTTCTGATGGAGAAATTATCCGATAAAATTGAATTTACAAGGAACGGGGCAACCGTGGAATTAGAATTTAATATTAAATAAAGATTGAAAATTGCGTTTGACTACCTAGGTATAAAGGAAAATTTTCAATATTCAGAACTAGCCAGAAGAGTTATCAGGGATATTTTTAAACGAGAACGAAAACAGTTAGGGGAAATTTCAATTATTTTAACTGATAATCAACACATTCTTTCGATTAATAAAAGTTTTCTGCAACATAGTTATTATACTGATGTTATAACTTTTAATAACACCAGGAAAAACAAGTTGGTTGGTGATATCATAATAAGTATTGATCAGGTAGAAGCCAACGCAAAGAAATACGACGCAAGCTTTGCAGAAGAGATGATGCGGGTCATCATACACGGAGTTCTTCATTTAATAGGATATGATGATGTTGTTCAGCAGGATAGAGCAATAATGAAGGAAAAGGAAGAAGAATATTTACTCCCCATAAAGAAAATTCTAGAACAGTAGTCGGATGAAGCTGGAATATGATATAATTGTTGTAGGAGGTGGACATGCCGGATGTGAGGCTGCTCATGCAGCCGCCTGTTTAGGTGCGAAGGTTCTGCTTATTACCATTGACATGACAAAAATGGCTGAAATGTCGTGCAATCCTGCCATGGGAGGCATAGCTAAAGGACAGATAATCAGAGAAATAGATGCATTGGGAGGATATTCAGGTATTGTAACAGACAGGAGCATGATTCAGTTCAGGATGCTGAATCGATCCAAAGGACCTGCGGTATGGAGTCCTCGCGCACAATGTGATCGTGGCTTATTTGTGCGTGAATGGCGAAGGATTATTGAAGAGAATGAAAATATTGACCTTTGGCAGGATAATGTAAATGAGCTTCTTATTGAGAATGATCAGGTAACGGGCGTCAAAACAAAACTTAATGCTTTATTTTATGCAAAGGCTGTTATAATTACTGTTGGCACCTTCCAAAATGGTTTGATGCATGTTGGAAAAACAAAATTAGAGGGAGGCAGAATTTCGGAAACTGTTTCAACAGGGATCACTGAACAACTGGCTGAATTTGGTATTGAGTCAGCCCGTTTAAAAACAGGCACTCCGGCTCGTTTAGATGGCCGCACCATTAATTTTAAAGTATTGGAGGAGCAAAAGGGAGATCGAGAGATTCGACGATTTTCCTTTTTGAATACGGTTCTACCTGATCAGCAATTAAGTTGTTATATAACATATACCAATGAAGAGGTGCATGAAATTCTTCGGAAGGGTTTTGGTGATTCACCTTTGTATACTGGTGTTATTAAAGGAACGGGACCAAGGTACTGTCCAAGCATAGAAACCAAAATAGTTACATTTAAAGACAAGGATAAGCATCAGTTGTTTTTGGAACCGGAGGGATGGAACACAAATGAGTACTATTTAAATGGATTTTCTTCATCACTTCCTCTGGATATTCAATATGAAGCAATTCAAAAAATAAAAGGACTGGAAAATGTAAAGATGTACCGGCCTGGTTATGCCATTGAATACGATTTTTTTATGCCAACGCAATTGAACCATAATCTGGAAAGTAAAAAGATCGGATATTTGTTCTTTGCAGGTCAGGTAAATGGAACCACGGGTTATGAAGAGGCTGCAGCGCAAGGCATAATGGCAGGCATAAACGCCTGGAAGAAGATGGAAGGCAAAGACGCTTTTATTTTAAAAAGAGAAGAGGCTTATATTGGTGTACTCATTGATGATTTGGTTACAAAGGGCGTGGATGAACCGTACAGAATGTTTACTTCGAGGGCTGAGTACAGGATTCTTTTAAGACAGGACAATGCAGATTCAAGATTAACAAAAATGGCCATTGAGATTGGAATGGCATCGGAAGAAAGGAAAAAAGTTTATTTTGAGAAGGAAAAGACCCGGGAAATATTAAATGGTCTCATAAAAAACACAAGTTTGCCTCCTGAACAAATCAACACATTTTTAAAGAATAAGGGAACAACAGAAATCCGACAAAAAGTGAAACTCATTGATGTTTTGCTGAGGCCAGAAGTAACCTTATCAGATTTATTTTTTGCAATAAGTGAAAGTATAGACCAAGATGTGAAAAGTGCTTACTATTTTAATGAAATAGTAGAGTCGATTGAGATCGAAAGCAAATACAAGGGATATATTGAGCGTGAAAAATTGCTGGCAGAAAAAATCGGAAGACTAGACGAGATAAAAATCGACAGAGGAATTGAAGTTGATTCCCTATTGTCTATTTCAACGGAAGGGAGATTTAAATTAAAAAAGTACAAGCCAGAAACCATTGGACAAGCTGCAAGAATCTCTGGAATTTCTCCGAGTGATATAAATGTATTGTTGCTTTATATGGGTAGATAGTTGACAGTAAGATAATTTAGCCATTGTTCCACGTGGAACTTTGCGTGCATAAGAAACCAAAGCCATGCCTGAAAAATTTCAAAAACAGGATGTAATAAAAAAATTGCCACCCAAACCAGGAGTATATCAATTCCTAAACTCGAACGAAGAAATCATTTATATTGGTAAAGCAAAAAATCTACGCAAAAGAGTTGCAAGTTATTTCAAGACTTCTGATTCGGGCAATTTTAAACAGGAGACCATGGTCAAAAAAATTGACCAGATCAAATACATCCTTGTTGAAAATGAATCCGAGGCATTGTTGCTAGAAAACAATCTGATCAAGGAAAACAAACCAAAATATAACATTTTACTTAAGGATGATAAGACTTACCCCTGGATCTGCATAAAAAATGAAAGATTCCCCAGGGTCCTGCAAACAAGACACTATGTGACGGATGGTTCTGAATATTTTGGGCCCTATACTTCTGGTATCATGGTTAAGACATTACTTGGCCTGATCAAACAGCTTTATAAACTCAGATCCTGCAAATTGTCACTTAGCGAAACCGGGATAAAAAAAGGCAGATTCAAACGTTGTCTCGAGTTTCACCTGGGCAATTGCAAGGCACCCTGTGAAGACCTTCAAGAAGCGGAGGATTACAATCAGTCCGTTTTTCAAATCAGGGAAATTTTGAAAGGGAATTATCATCAGGTCATTAACCATCTTAAGCAATTAATGCAGCAATTTTCCAGTGAGCTTAGGTTCGAAGAAGCAGAGACAATCAGGCAAAAAATAGTCATACTGGAAAAATTCAAAGGAAAATCTACCATAGTAAATCCAAAAATCAGCCATGTAGATGTTTTCAGTGTTATTGATGAAGAAGAAAGCGCCTACATTAATTTTCTTAAAGTGGTGAATGGCGCAATCGTTCAGGCTCATAACATAGAAATTCAAAAACGACTACAGGAGGATAAAAGTGAAATTTTGGGCTATGTAATTTATGATATCCGGAAGAGATTCAGGAGCACAGCCCCTGAAATCATTTTACCTTTTACCCCGGATGTCCCCATGGCAGGGGTGGTATACACTATACCTGTAAGGGGTGATAAAAGGAAATTGCTCGATCTTTCTTTAAGAAATGCCACATCATTCAGAAATGATAAGGCTGAACTCAGGCAGGAAGATAAATGGACACAACAGGAGCTGTCTTTACTAACAAGGCTGCAGAGCGATTTAAGGTTGAAAAAGCTACCCAGGCATATTGAATGTTTTGATAATTCAAATATTCAGGGTTCAGATCCTGTTGCTTCATGTGTTGTTTTCAAATTGTCCCGTCCTGCTAAATCGGATTATCGTCATTACAATATCAAAACAGTTAAAGGTTCCAATGACTTTGCCTCCATGGAGGAGATCATCACACGAAGATACCGCCGTATTTTAGCGGAGAAGAATGAATTTCCGGATCTGATCATTATTGATGGCGGAAAGGGACAACTGAATTCAGCCGTGCGTAGCCTTAAAAGTCTAAACCTGTATGATCAGGTAGCCATCATTGGTATTGCCAAAAGACTGGAAGAAATTTATACCCCTGAAGACCCGATTCCGCTTTATCTGGATAAAAATTCTTCAAGTCTCAGGCTTATTCAAAAAATACGTGATGAAGCACATCGTTTTGGAATTTCATTTCACAGAATGAAACGTTCCAAAGCCCAGTTACAGTCGTCGTTATCAGCCATACCGGGAATAGGGGAAGCAACCCGGAACAGGATACTGGAGGCACAGCCGGATATTGAAAGGCTAAAAAAAATGAATTGGGAGGAATTGTCTGAAATTGCAGGTAGAAGAGCTGCGAATATCTTGTACAATTACTTCTCGAATAAACGATGAAAAAGACCTCATCAGGTAAAAATCAAATTACTTGTTCCGAAGAATTGTAAATTCAACAAAACTACGCATGGAATCCTTAATTTCAATATCGGGAAAAGAGTCAAGCATAGCCAGGGCAGAGGAAGCATATTCTTTCATCTTTTTTTCGGCATAAGTAAGCCCTTCATTTTTTTCCACAAAGCCTAGCACCTCATTAAATTCCTGACTATGACCAACAGATTTATTCAATAAACGCAAAATCTTTCTTTTTTCTGAAGACTCGGCTATTTCTAAAGCATGAATCAATGGCAGCGTAAGTTTACGATCCTTGAGATCGTTACCCGAAGGTTTTCCGGATGCGCTATATAATTGATAATCAAGCAGATCGTCTTTAATTTGAAAAGCAATACCCAGCAATTCACCAAAACGATGCATTTGTTTTACAACTTCATCTGACGCAGCGACTGACTTTGCTCCGCTGGCGCTGCAACAGGCGAGAAGCGCAGCTGTCTTCTTACGGATGATTTCGTGATACTCATCCTGGGAAATACTCAATTTTCGCGAGTTCTTGATTTGCAGCAATTCTCCCTCAGTCATCTCTTTAACCGCTTCGGAAACCAATCCCAGGATTTCATATTCTTTGTTATTTACTGCCAGTAATAGACCTCTTGAAAGCAAGTAGTCCCCAAGGAGGACAGAAACCTTTGATTTCCATATTGCATTAATGGAGAAAAACCCTCTACGCTCATGCGAATCATCTACAACATCATCGTGAATCAGAGAGGCAGTATGCATTATTTCTATAAGTGCAGCTGCCGTATAGGTGGAAGCATTGGGTTTCCCTAACAGCCGTGCAGTCAGGAAAACAAGGATCGGACGCATTTGCTTGCCTTTTCTTTTCAAAAGATATTTTATCACCAGATTGAGTAGAGGAACATTGGTTTTCATTATACCTTTAAAAAAATGCTCAAACTGGTCCAACTCTTCGGCAATAGGTTGTTTGATAGGATCAAGGGCTGACATGCATATTGGTTTATGTATCAAATTTAACAATTATCTCTGTTTAATTGTAGAAACCATATTAAACTGATCATCTCCGGGGTGAAATCCTAAAGGTTTGTCTTGATTTCAAATCCCTTTAAAAATGGATCATCGGTTTAACGACAATATTTATATATATTTGTATATAATTCAATTTTATTATTTTTTTTACCGGGCTTGTCAGGATAAATTGTAACTTGTACCTTCTTTTTTTAACACGTAAATCATATTAACATGAAATTTGAAGGATTAACGGCGGAACAACTGGAAAAAGCTGCCAACCTTTTAAAAGCCATTGCCCATCCCATGAGGATCGCTATCCTGGAATACCTGGATGGTGGTAAACAACTCAATGTTACCGAAATACATGAATATCTCGAAATTGAACAATCGACCACCTCGCACCATTTGGGCATCTTAAAAGACAAAGGTATCCTTGGTTCAAAGCGTGAAGGTAAAAACACGTATTATTATATAAGAAATGAGAATCTGAGCAGCATTATCGAGTGTGTGAATAAATGTGCCTGCTGATTTTCGGGTTCCTAAAATATTCAGGCCGGATGAAGACTTTCAGCCGGCTTTTTTATGGTAAACAATCCTGAAGATGAATAATAAACCACGAGTCTTTCTTTTCGATGCCTATGCTCTTATTTACAGGGCATATTACGCATTCATCAACCGTCCTATGATCAATTCTAAAGGATTTAACACATCAGCTATCTATGGCTTTACAACCATGCTTACCGAAATCCTGAAGAAGGAAGCTCCGGAATATGTTGCCGTTGCTTTTGATCCTCCCGGACCGACTTTCAGGCATGAACTATATAGTGATTACAAAGCCAACAGGCTGACTACACCGGAAGAAATAAAAAAGGCCGTTCCCGTCATAAAAAAGATCATGGAGGCTTTTCGGATCAGAGTCCTCGAAGTTAACGGATATGAGGCGGATGACGTAATAGGTACTATGGCTAAACGTGCTGAATCCGAAGGTTATATGGTTTGCATGGTAACCCAGGACAAGGATTATATGCAGCTTGTTTCAGAGAACATATTCCTGTTTAAGCCTTCAAGATCAGGCAATGAATATGAATTAATCGGCATACCTGAAGTGCAGAAGTTCTTTGGTGTGGATGATCCCGGTAAGGTGGTCGATATTTTAGCGCTTTGGGGAGATTCAACAGACAATATTCCGGGAGCTCCGGGCATTGGTGAAAAAACGGCCAAAGAAATGATATCCAAATATGGTTCGGTGGATAATCTATTGAATCATTTGCAGGAGCTTACTACAAGGCAGAAAGAAAGCCTGACGAACCATCTTCAGCAGGTGCTTTTATCCCGTGATTTGGCCCGCATAAATACTGATGTACCCGTTCCTGTCACTTTCACGGAATTAAAACCACAACCGTGGGATAAGACACAACTAACAGAGATTTTCCATGATCTTGAATTCAGAACCCTGACAAACCGATTATTAAAAGAAACCCAGGAACCTTTGCAGAAATCCCTTTTCGATGTCAGTCCTGAACCATCGGCCTCTGTGATTTCATCACTGTCGTCTATACAGGATGTTCAGCATCTGTATCATGTTGTTCAGGATGAACACCAGGTAAGGGAGCTGGTTGCGAAATTGCTGGAGCAAAAGGAATTCTGTTTTGATACAGAAACTACAGGTTTACAAACACGGGAAGCCAGCCTGGTAGGCCTTTCTTTTTCATTTGGTCCACGGGAGGCATATTATGTGCCTGTACCTAAGGATTATGACGAAACCATGACTTTATTGGATAGATTCCGGCCGGTTTTTGAAAATTCCGGCATCAAAAAAATAGGGCAGAATTTGAAATTCGATCTGCAGATGTTGATGAATTATCAAATATCGGTAGAAGGAGAGCTATTTGATACCATGATAGCGCATTATTTGATTCAGCCCGATTTCCGGCATAACCTCGATTATCTTGCGGAGGTTTACTTAAATTACAAAATGGTGCCGATTGAGGCATTAATCGGCAAGAAGGGAAGCCAGCAAAAGAACATGCGGGATGTGGATATTGAGGTGATCAAGGAGTATGCTGGTGAGGATGCTGACATTTCATGGCAGTTGTATCATTTGCTAAAAGTGGAACTTCAGAATAAGGGATTGAGAGGTTTGGCCGAAACCATCGAAATGCCTCTTGTCAGGGTGCTTGCAGAAATGGAATATGCAGGTTTCCGGATCAGTCGGGAAAGTCTGAATGCCTTTTCAGAAATTCTAAAAGAAAATTTACAAAGTATAGAATCAAAGATATTTAATCTTGCTGACTTCAAGTTTAACATTAACTCACCGAAACAGCTTGGGGAAGTTCTTTTCGAAAGACTTAAGATCTCCGATGGAGCTCAGAAGACCAAAACAAAGCAATATTCAACCGGGGAAGAAGTTTTAGTGAAACTGGCTGATAAACATCCTATTGTAAACCTTATTCTGACCTACCGCGCAGATCAGAAACTTCTGAGCACTTATGTGAATGCGTTACCGGAATTGATTGACAGCAAAACTGGAAGGATACACACTTCCTTTGACCAGGCTTATGTAAGCACCGGGAGGTTGAGTTCACGAAACCCCAATCTGCAGAACATACCTATTCGCGACGAAAAGGGCAAAGAAATCCGGAAAGCATTTATTGCCGCGGACGATAATCATGTTTTATTGTCAGCCGACTATTCCCAGATTGAATTACGACTGATGGCGCACCTGAGCCAGGACCCGGATATGATCAAAGCATTCACCAACAACGAGGACATTCATGTCTCTACAGCCGCAAAAATATTCAAGGTACCGGAAAGTGAGGTTACGCCAGGTATGCGAAGCAGCGCCAAGACGGCAAATTTCGGAATAATTTACGGCATATCGTCTTTCGGTCTTTCGCAGCGTCTGAATATTTCAAGAACCGATGCTTCGGCACTTATCAGAGAGTACTTTGAAAGCTTCCCTCAAGTGAAAGCATATATGGACAATGCAATCCGGTTGGCCAAGGAAAAGGGATATGTTGAGACCATCATGGGAAGAAGGCGACATTTGCCGGATATTAACTCGGCCAACGCGGTCGTCAGAGGTTTTGCGGAGCGAAATGCCATTAATGCCCCCATTCAGGGAAGTGCTGCTGATGTAATCAAACTGGCCATGGTGAACATTCAGAAGAGACTTAGAAAATCAGGCACAACCAGGATGATTTTGCAGGTACACGATGAGCTGATATTTGATGTGACGTTGGAGGAACTGGATCACATCAGGGAATTGGTGAAATATGAGATGGAACATGCCATGTCATTAAGCGTACCCCTGACTGTGGACATAGGCGTTGGTAAAAATTGGCTTGACGCTCATTAAACCGGATACACCAGCTTGATCGGTCAGGTTTCCCGGATCCTTTCGATTTCTTCGAGATATTTGTTGCGGATTATCTGAAGTCGGTTAACATCAGTGCTATGCGTATAGATACGGACCAGCTCAAGAATGGTTTTCAGGTAAACAAATCCTGATGCACAATCAAAATTGCTATTGGCGATATTATTCTTGACATTCTCAGTCACTTTTCTAAAAAGTGACCAGTTCAGTTGAGAGGGGATGGAGACATAAAAGGTGTGTTCATCCTCAAGATCTTTGAAAATATCCGGAGCAAGCCTTTCAAAGCAAAAAACCTTGTTGATGCGGATCAATCCCGGATCATTGATCTTGCGTTTCTTCATAAAACCAATCTCATGATCAATATAACATCTCTGAATATCAGATATCAATGCATAATTATTTAATCCTTTAATTCGTATTCCGTACAATTGTGTATTCAGCACGAATATTTCTGCAGGGCAGGCATCAAAATGAATATTGGCATAACTGCACATTTGGACCGAAAGTCTGAAAATACTCTCTGCACTATACTGTCTGTCAGTAATAAGAAAAATGGAATCCGGCTTCATGTCAAGCGGTAGATTTTCACCATGGTAACCCGGGAAAGGCTCCAGATTCTCCAGAACGAGTGTGTTTTGCTGAATATGATGCTCAACCGTCTGCAAGGTCTCTTCCTTTAAAAGATAACCCATGGATTCAATGAAATCTGATTGTTTCATGGCAGTACCATTTAGATAAATCGTAACGAATTACATATCCATTTAAAAGAGTATATCATGCAAACCATTTGATCAACAAACTCCGGATGGAATCTATCTTGACCGGTTTAACGATATAATCATTCATACCAGAAGCAATTGCTTTAATTTTGCTTTTGGTGCTTGCCGTTGCTGTCATGGCAACAATCGGCATCACATGACCCAATCCGCGGATTTCCACGGTTGCCTGAATGCCATCCCTGCCAGGCATCACCAGGTCCATAAATACAATGTCGTATACATTTAGTCCGACTTTCTCAACGGCTTCATTTCCGTTTCGGGCAATATCGATCTTATACCCGAGATTTGAAAATATCGTCTGGGCTACCCTGATGTTGATTTCATTGTCTTCAGCAACAAGAATCCTGAGATCCGATTTGAGTTTACGGACAATTTCTCCGGAAACTTTTTCCACATGCGGGAAAGATTCGTAAATACTGTTTACGAGGTCCGGGTGCTCAAAGGGTTCGATTAAATAATAATCAATCCCGTGCCGCTTGGCCAGAATATAATTCTCAGATTTATGGTTGGAACTTATTAAAAAGATAAGATAGGAATCCGAAAGTTTATCCTCCTTCAGTTTTTTCGCAAGTTGAAATCCGTTCAGAACATTATCATCCAGGATAAAAAGTACAGGGAAAATCCCGATACTCTCGTTCAGCTTTTGCAGAAGTTCACTTGTCTTACCAGCATTGTAGGTGAAGAATTCCGCTTTTATTTTTTCATGTTCAAACAAGCGGATCAAACGATGTTTGTTATCGGGAGTACTTGTAATGATCAAGGCCTGCAACTGGGACAGGTTATGTATCTTTTCTGTATGCACCGATTTCAGTAATTTCTCATTGGAATAAACTTCAATGGTAAAGCTGAATCTGGAACCTGGATAATTAGGTGTTCTGGAGATCGGGGAGGGACTTTGAACGGATATTTCGCCATGCATAAGCGTAACCAGCTGTTTTGCAATGGTAGTACCCAAACCGGATCCGCCATATTTCCGAGAAGTAGATTCTTCAGCCTGGGTAAATGAATTAAAAATACTCTCAATCTTGTTCCGGGGAATTCCTACGCCCGTATCCTCCACATAAAACAGCAATGTGAGATTATGATTGTATTCCTCTTCAAGTTCAACACCAACGGCAATTTCTCCTTCATGGGTAAACTTGACCGCATTGCTGATCAGGTTTGTCAATACCTGCCTCAGCCTGAAAGGATCTCCGATAATGTTTTCAGGAACCCGGGGATGTATCCTCAGATTTAATTCGAGATTTTTCTCTTGAATGATCGGTCTGAAAATGTCTACCGCAAATTTCACTTCTTCCCGGAGTTTAAATGGGATTTCTTCAAGCTGCATCTTGCCGGCTTCAATTTTCGAAAAATCAAGAATATCATCTATCAGCGTCAGCAGAACATCTGCTGAACGCTTGACGATCTGCACATAATCTTTTTGGTTGGGGGTAAGATTCTCCTGACCCAAAGCCTCGGTCATGCCAATGATCCCATTCATGGGAGTTCTGATTTCATGACTCATTTTGGCCAGAAATTCTGATTTGGCCGTATTGGCGGCAGCTTCATATTTTCTTGCCTTTTCAAGCGGGGTGACGTCAACGAAAGCACTTAGCAGATACTCTTCTTCGCGAAGGATAAATGGAAGATCCTTTTTATAAACTGCAACTTCCTCTCCTTCATGACGGTAGAGAACAAACTGGTTTGAATCGAAAGCCGATTCCTCATTTGAGTCGTAATAATCTTTCGATAACATGAAACGATCTGTCAAACCTTTCCCAGAGACCTGTTCATCCTGTCGCAACAACAACATTTCACGGGCAGTCTGGTTCAAAATTAGAATATCCTGGTTTTGATCCAGAACCATGATGCCAACCGGCAAATTGTCAAAAATGGATTGAAGCGTTGTCAGTTCAACACTTTCCTTTTCATTGACGGAAAGGTTTTTGCGCAATTTACCGTACAATAGAGACAGGAATAAAAGCAAAAGAATGATATTTAAGATGCCAGAGATGATCACACGATGTAAAATCAGGTCAAAAACAAAGTTTTTTCGCATGGAGAAAACAATGCCGAATTTTTCATTCAGAATATTCAGCGGTGTAAAGGCCGAATACAACTGTTCGGACTTTTTATCGTAAAGAACAGAATGCTTGCTGAAACCAGATAATTCACGTTCTATGGTGGACTTCAGAAAGTCAGATTGTTCAAGGATAACAGGGGATAATGCATTGCTGAATACCACCTTGCCTTGGTTATCCGCCATCCATTGCCAAAAATCACCGTTATGATGATAATGGTTGAAAACCGACTGAAAATAACCCGGGAGATCCAACGTGAAAGCCATGTTGGCCACCAGATGACTATCTTTGAAAACGGGGAATGTATACGTGTAATCCTCATCGGACTTGATCACAATTTCCCGGTCCTGCAATTCATTTTGATGCTGGGTGACAAAAGGATCGATCAAAAGTCTTTTTCTCTTATTGAAGGAAAGATTCAGAACATTTTTATTATTGTCGTATATATGAACGTTTTTTATTAGATCGCTATTATTGGTAAGAAGCATTTCAAGGCTTCTCAGGCCATCCTGCGTGATTTCATCACTGCTGATATCAACCTTCGGCAAAGCATTGGAATAAAGCAGGGCGTTTACCTCATTTTCAAATTTCATAAGGGAACTTTCAATCTCACCTGCACTGGCCTCTGCCTGACCCGATAAAATATTTCGCTGAAAGGCAACCTGACTTCTGAAAATGGAAATATTGCAGAAAATGTTCAATAATATAATCACCAGGGCAATTACAACAAAATAGATGGTGTATTTCTTCATCAGAAAGCATTTATGAATAATTCTATCAAAGTAGGAAATATTTTTAAAAGGTACAAAAAGTAGTGACAGAATTCTGGTAAAAGGGCGTTCAACCAGACCGGTATTTTTGCGGATTGTCCGTGAACAGTTTGTAATAGCTCCTGTACCTCGATTCGTGAAGAACCCCCTTTTTACACGCATCGATCACGGCACAACCGGGTTCGTGAATGTGGGTGCAATTGTAAAACTGGCAATGCCTCGATAAGTTGAAAATATCTGTAAAATACAGGCCTATTTCGTTACTATTCAGGTCAATCACACCAAATCCCCGTATGCCAGGTGAATCAATGATATAGGTGCCGGGATTGATTTCTACCATCTCGGGATATGTGGTTGTATGTTTTCCGCTCTGGTGGTAATCGGAAATGGCATCGGTTTTTAAATGAAGTCCCGGGCATAAAGCATTGATCAGGCTACTTTTGCCGACTCCCGAGTTACCGGCTATCAAACTTAATTTACCCTGTATGAGTTGCTTTACGGGTGCCAGATCTGTATTTCGGAGAACCGAAAGAGCCAGCACCTGATAACCAGCATATTCATATATCTCCCTGACCTCATCAAGCCGGGCCATTTTGAAGGAATCATAAAGATCAGTTTTATTGATAAGCAATATGCTGGGAATATGATAGGCTTCCGCAGAAATCAGAAACCTATCCACAAATTCCAGGGGTGTTTCGGGGAATTCCAGCGTAATCATGAGCAGAACCTGATCCACATTGGAGGCCATGATCTGCGTTTCACGCGAGAGGTTGGTGGCTTTCCGGATGATATAATTCTTCCTTTCGCTGATTTTGGTGATTAGCCCAAAATCCTTGTCGGTCAGCTCAAAAAAAACATGATCACCCACAGCCACCGGATTGGTATTTTTCATACCGAGCTTTCTGAAAGTTCCTTTGAGCCGACAACGGATTGATCTGTCCCCGGATCGGACCGTATGCCAGCTTCCGGTCGTTTTTATAACTATTCCTTTATCCAATCGTTATTATGAAAATTATATTTTTCGAAGTAGCGAAAATACTCAAGAGATTTGTAATTTTAGTAATCCGTAGTCATATTATACAGGAAAGAAAGGCATATGAAAACAATCAAACAGCATCATTTTATCAAAGCCACTCCTGAAGAAGTGTTCACTGCTATCACCAATCCTTTTACCATTGAATTGTGGAGCGGTTACCCGGCGCAAATGGAGGCCAGGGAGGGAACTGAATTTTCCATTTTCGAAGGAGATATCGCCGGAAGAAACATTAAAATATCCGAAAACAAGGAATTGGTGCAGGAGTGGTATTTCGGCGACAGGCAGGAGCAATCCATCGTGACCATCAGTCTCAAACAACATCAGTCGGGAACCAAAGTCTCACTCGAACATACCAATGTACCGGATGAAGAAGCCGAAGAATTCGAAGAAGGCTGGAACAATACGTATTGGGGCGCAATAAAGGAATTCTTTAAATAAAAGAACATAAGTTAAATACAAAGCTTGATTAATATTTTACTTGAATCCTAAAGTGATGCTCAAACGGAGCGATTTTGACCTGATGGCCCCGGTTGGTTCTTTCGAATCACTCATTGCGGCCATTCGTGCGGGAGCTGATTCGGTTTATTTTGGATTGGGCAGATTGAATATGCGTGCGCGTTCTGCCATCAATTTCACTCCCGATGATCTGGAAAAGATTATGCGGATTTGCCGCTATTTCAAAATAAGGGCCTACCTGACGATGAATGTCGTTTTCTATGACGGGGAAATTGAGGAAATGAAAAAAATGATTGACCTCGCCCTGCAATCAGGAGTGAATGCCATCATTGCATCTGATCAGGCCGCAATTCATTATGCCTGGGAACGGGGAATGGAGGTACATCTGTCTACCCAGGTCAATATCAGCAATA
The DNA here is from genome assembly GCA_016930375.1 of Bacteroidales bacterium. Lineage (GTDB taxonomy): Bacteria > Bacteroidota > Bacteroidia > Bacteroidales > UBA10428 > UBA5072. The sequence continues at coordinate 25,383 of JAFGGU010000068.1, forward strand.
CCGAATCGCTGAAATTCTATTCAAAATTCGCAGATGTAGTGGTGTTAGCCAGGGAACTTAACCTGGAACAGGTGGCCGAAATTACCCGGTCGATTCAACAGGATCAGATCAAAGGACCTTCCGGAAACCTTATCCGAACAGAGTTATTTGTACATGGTGCCTTGTGTATGGCAGTATCCGGTAAATGCTACCTCAGTCTTCACCATCATAATCATTCCGCCAACCGGGGAGAGTGTTTGCAGGATTGCAGGAGAAGTTATACGGTCAGGGAAAAGGAAAGCGGATTTGAACTGGATCTTGAGAATGAATATATAATGTCACCCAAAGACCTGTGCACGATTCATTTTTTAAACAAGATCATGGATGCAGGCGTGAAGGTATTTAAGATTGAGGGAAGAGCCCGTTCTCCGGAATATGTGAAAACAGTTACGGAATGTTATCATGAGGCTATACAAAGCTATGTTGAGGGCAATTATACAAAAGAAAAAATTGCAACCTGGCGCGAACGATTATCCATGGTATTCAACCGTGGATTCTGGGATGGTTATTACCTGGGTCAGAAATTAGGTGCCTGGAGTGATGTATATGGTTCCAGGTCAACGCAGAAGAAAGAATATGTGGCCAAAGCCGTAAACTATTTCAACCGTATCGGCGTCGCTGACTTTTTATGTGAGGCAGGTTCTTTGAGGAAAGGTGACAGGGTTTTGATTATGGGCCCTACAACCGGCGTCGTTGAGCATGTTCTGGATGAAATTCGGGTGGATCTTATCGCGGTAAGGGAAACCGTATCAGGAGAGCGCTTTTCTATTCGTGTGCCCAGAAAAATACGGAGAGCAGATAAACTGTATAAGCTCTCTTCAGGTGCATCTGAACACTTGATCCATTAATTGCCCGGTATATACCAAGTTTGTTTTAAAAACCAAATAGCTGTTTTCATGAAAATCCAAAAACCTGCCATCCGTCCGGGGAAAATTTTCATTCCTGTATTTCTGCTTTTAATGACTTTGCAATGTAAAAGAGCCGATAAAACAGCGCTTGAAATTAATCCTGCATTTACAGAAAAAATTGCGGCCTTCACTTCCGGTTTTATTTCTGCAGAATCTGTAATACAAATTGTTCTTGCCGATGAACTTCCGATTGCCGGTATTTCCGATGCCCCCTCGGCAGAAGGATTATTCCGTTTCAAGCCGTCTATTGACGGGCAGGCCGTATGGATAGACAAACGGACCATTGAGTTCAGGCCCAGGGAGAGACTTTCATCCGGAGAAAGCTACACTGTAAAATTTTTTCTTTCGAAAATTCTTCGTGTCCCCAAAGATTTGGCTGTATTTGATTTCAATTTCAGCGTAGTCGAACAGGCTATGGCCATAAATGTTGAGGGATATCAGACACACAATGAGAATGATCTGGTGTGGAACCGTATTAAAGGTTCGGTAAATACTTCAGATGTCATAGATATTGAATTACTTAAAGAATATTTTTTTTCCCGGCAGGACAACAAAAAACTTGGGATCGCCTGGGAGCCTGCAGGCGACAGAAGGTCCTTTAACTTTACCATCGACAGCGTCAAAAGGACTGAAAAACCGGGCAAGGTTGAGATCCTGTGGGATGCCACGTCCGATTACAACAAGTTAAAGGGAAGGCATGAGGTGGATATACCCTCCCTGAGTGATTACAAGATAATGGATGCAAGAGTCATACAGCAGCCCGAGCAATATATTCAGCTTCTTTTCAGTGATCCGGTAAAAAGGAATCAGAATTTCGAGGGTCTCATTTTCCTCGATAACGGCACATCCCTCGAATTCACAGTTTCCGGCAACCTGATCAAGGCGTTTCCGGTTACCCGGCTGAGCGGGGAAAGCAGGATCACGGTCAGGGAGGGATTGACCAATATTCTGGGTTATGGTCTCAAGCAGGACTATGTTGCGGATATCACCTTTGAAGTGCCCAAACCGGCAGTACGATTGGCAGGCAAGGGGGTGATACTGCCATCCACAAAGGGTATGGTTTTTCCTTTTGAGGCCGTCAACCTGAATGCGGTAGACGTAAAAATTATAAAAATCTTTGAAAACAATATCGGACACTTTTTACAGGTCAACCGAATTGACGGGAGCAATCAGCTTAAAAGAGCGGGGCGGCTGGTGCATAAACAAACCGTATCTTTGAATTACACTCCGGCCGATCTGGGCCGGTGGAACCGTTTTTATCTCGATCTGGCCAAACTGATCGAGCCGGATCCGGGGGCCATCTATCGTGTTGAAATTTCCTATCGCAGAAAGTATTCCCTGTTTCCCTGTGCCGATTCCTCACCCGAGGAGGAAGCAGAACAGGAAGCTGAGGATTATTCCGAAGAAATGGACGAAGTATCCTACTGGGATTCGTATGAGGAATACTATGAGGATTATTATGAATACGGTTATGATTACAACTGGGAAGACAGGGATAATCCCTGCACATCTTCCTATTACACCCAAAATAAGTGGGTAGCCAGGAATATACTGGCGTCTGATCTGGGGATTTTGGTAAAAGCCGGAACCAACCAGAATATTCTATGCGTGGTGACCAACCTGGTAAACGCCCAACCCATGGAAGGAGTTGAAGTAACACTTTACAATTTTCAACAACAACCAGTTGCTTCGGGCGTAACCGACAAGGAGGGATTTGTATCAGTTGCCACCGTTGAGAAGCCTTTCCTGGTCATCGCCAAATTTCAAAAACAAAGGGGATATTTGCGGCTTGATGACGGATCTTCTTTATCCCTGGGGGCTTTTGACGTTTCAGGAAATGCCGTACCCAAGGGAATCAAAGGTTTCCTGTATGGTGAACGTGGTGTATGGAGACCGGGGGATACGTTGTTTCTGACCTTTATGCTTGAAGACAAGCAAAAGCTTTTACCGGAATCTCATCCTGTAGTATTTGAACTTTACAATCCCAGGGGACAGCTGTTCGGAAGAAGCACAAAGTCGTCCGGCATGAATGGATTTTACACGTGGGCTCTACCAACGCCGCAGGACGCTCCTACCGGCAGCTGGAACCTCAGGGTGAGGGTTGGTGGCACACAGTTCACAAAGAATATCAGGATTGAAACCGTAAAGCCCAACCGGTTAAAAATTGATTTGAAATTTATTGCCAAAAGACTGTCAGTATCCAATCCCAATATTTCCGGCACCATGACCGTCACCTGGCTCCACGGAGCTGTGGCTTCCAATCTGAAAACCTCTGTGAACATATCGCTGACAAAGGCCCCAACCATATTTGACAAGTACAGCGCCTATCAGTTCACTGACCCTGCCCGGAGCTTTGATATGGAAGAACTGACACTTTATGAAGGTTATACCGACGTGAACGGCAGGGTTGAAATACCCGGACGGATCAAGGTAGAAGGAACATCTCCCGGTATGCTCAATGTTAATTTCACAACCCGTGTCTTTGAGAAGAGCGGAGATTTCAGCATCGACAGGTTTACAATGCCCTATTCGCCTTATCAGGCATATGTAGGACTAAAAACCCCTGAAGGCGACAAGCGGGGGATGCTGCTTACAGATACAACTCACTGGGTTGATGTGGCGTTACTGAACGAAAACGGGATACCTGTGACCAGAACCGGATTGGAGGTTTATGTATATAAACTCGACTGGCGAAACTGGTGGGAATCAGCAGGCGACGAACTGGCAGATTTTGTCGGTAATACCTATAACAGGCCTATTGTTTCGAAAAACATCCAGGCAGTTAACGGCAGGGGAAAATTCAGTTTCAGGATTAACCGCCCTGACTGGGGAAGATTTTATATCCGTATCCTTGATCCGGCAAGCGGACATTCGGCTGGCAAAATTGTTTATATCGATTGGCCAGGTTGGGCGGGCAGACCCATGCGTGATAATCCGGAGGCCGCGAGCATGCTGACCTTTAATTCCGATAAACCCAAATATTTGGTCGGCGAAACTGCCGAAATTACAATTCCCACCAGTGATATGGGATTGGCCCTGTTTACAATTGAATCCGGATCACATATCCTGTTGAAACAGTGGCTGAAGACTTCCGGGAAGGAGATCAGGCACAAGTTTACGATCACACCTGAAATGGCTCCCAACGTATATGCCTATGTAACGCTTATTCAGCCTCATTCAAATACTGAAAATGATATGCCCATGCGGTTGTATGGGGTGATACCGATTTTTGTAGAGGACGCGAATACCAAACTGGCACCTGTGATTCATATGCCTGATGCGATGGAACCTTTGCAGAAGGTTACCATTCAGGTAAGCGAGAAGAACAGGAAAGAAATGACCTATACCCTTGCAGTGGTTGAAGAAGGCCTGCTGGATCTTACCCGCTTTAAAACTCCGGATCCCTGGAATGAGTTTTATGCCCGTGAGGCACTCGGCGTTAAAACCTGGGATCTTTATGATGCTGTCATCGGAGCATATGGTGGCAAGCTTGCCAGTATACTCGGCATCGGCGGTGATGAAAATATTGTACCGGGTGAATCGGCTGAAAAGGCTAACCGGTTCAAACCGGTTGTTAAATATTTGGGTCCTTTTACACTTTCGCCGGGTAAAACCAACAGTCACCAGGTCCTTATTCCGAATTATATCGGTTCGGTTAGAGCCATGGTCGTTGCCGGCAAGGACGGGGCCTACGGATTTGCCGAAAAGGCAGTTCCGGTCAGAAAACCGCTGATGGTGCTCGCCACACTGCCCAGGGTACTGGGGCCAGGTGAATCCGTGAGCCTTCCGGTCACAGTGTTTGCCATGGACAGTCAGGTAAAACAAGTTTCGGTTTCGGTTAAAACCAATGATATGCTAACAGCGGATGGTTCCGGAACACAAGCCGTGACTTTCAGCCAAACCGGAGACAAAATCGTGGACTTCCACCTCAAAACTACAGCAAGAACCGGTGTTGGAAAAGTGCAGGTCATTGCTACCAGCGGAAAGCACACTTCAACCTATGAAGTTGAATTGTACATCCGAAATCCGAATCCTCCGGTTACCACATTTGCCGGGGGAACGGCGGAAGCAGGAAGATCATGGGAGACCGGCTTCGAACTTCCCGGCATGGAGGGCAGCAACACAGCCATACTGGAAGTTTCAGGAATCCCTCCCATGGATGCAGGAAGAAGACTCAAATACCTCATCGCCTATCCGCACGGATGTATTGAACAAATCACCTCAGCCGCATTTCCACAGTTATTCCTTTCGGACGTGATGGACCTGGATGAAAAAACAAAAGCCGCCACGGAGGCCAATGTAAAGGCAGGTATCAGCAAACTGCAGTCGTTCCAGCTTACGGGAGGCGGATTTGCTTACTGGCCGGGATATCAGCAGATCAACTATTGGGGCAATTCCTATGCTGGTCACTTCCTGCTGGAAGCAGAGAAAAAAGGGTATGCCCTTCCTGCCGGATTGAAATCGGGATGGCTGAAAACACAGAAACAACTGGCCCGTCAATGGGCGCCTGTCCAGAATAAAGATCCCTGGCGACAGGATGACCTGGAACAGGCTTACCGGTTGTTTACGCTTGCCCTTGCCGGAGAGCCCGAAAGCGGAGCCATGAACAGGCTCAGGGAAAACAAAGCACTGAGCCTGCAGGCGAAATGGCGGCTGGCAGCTGCTTATGCACTGACAGGACAATCAGCATTGGCCAAAGAATTAATCAATCGTGAAAGCACAGATATACAAGAATATAACGGAATGTATTCAAGTTATGGTTCAAGAGAAAGAGACTGGGCCATGATGCTGGAAACTCTAACCTTGCTTAAGGATCCATCGAGATCTGCTGATCTGGCCCGTAAAATCTCCGGGGCGCTTTCATCTGGAAACTGGATGAGCACACAGTCTACTGCCTATTGTCTGCTTGCCATGTCAAAATTTGCCGGGGGAAGATCCTCAGATAAAATGGAGTTTACCTACCGGTATAACAACGGCAAAACCGCAACGGTGTCTTCTGCAAAAACAGTCACCCAGATTGTTTTACCTGTGGACAAGTCAATGAAATCGGGTCATATTGTCCTCTCCAACAAGGGAAAAGGAATAGTATTCACGCGCATCATTATGACCGGCATTCCGGAAGCCGGTGGTGAAAAAGAGTTTGACAATCATATCATCCTGGATGCCAGCTTTAAAACTCGCGATGGTAAGCCCGTTGATGTTACCAACCTTGTTCAGGGTACTGATTTTGTGGCTGCCGTTACAGTCTTTAATCCTGGATTGTCGGATTACCGTGATCTGGCACTTACACAGATCTTTCCTTCGGGATGGGAAATTCAGAATGGAAGGCTTTCTGATGTCGAATTGCCCGAAAACCAGGCATATCCTGATTACCAGGATATACGGGATGACCGGATTTATACGTATTTTAACCTCATGCGGGGGGAAAGGAAGACCTTCATCGTTCAGCTCAATGCTTCCTACGCAGGTCGTTTCTATATGCCGGGAGCCTATTGTGAGGCCATGTATGACAACAGCATCGCTGCTATGAAAAAAGGCGCATGGATAGAAGTTACAAGGACTGGAAACTGAGCTAGGCTTTATGACGGGCTACCAGTTCAATAAACTGGTCAAACAAAAATTCAGTGTCCTTGGGTCCGCTTGATGCTTCGGGATGGAACTGGGTTGAAAAGAAGGGTTTGGTTTTATGTTGCATTCCTTCGTTCGTCTGATCATTCAGATTGAGGAAGAGCGGCTCCCATTCCGCGGGCAGAGTTACATTGTCAATGGCAAAACCATGATTCTGCGAAGTGATATAAGCCTTGTTGGAATCTTTGAGCAAAACAGGTTGATTGTGACTCCTGTGCCCGTATTTGAGTTTGTAGGTATCAGCACCGGCTGCTAACGCGAGTAACTGATTGCCAAGACAGATGCCGTAAATGGGAATTTCCTTCTGCAGGGCTTTACGCAAATTGCTGATGGTAGCTGTGCACTGTTTAGGATCACCGGGACCGTTGGAAATGAAAAGGCCGTCGTATTCTTCCGCTCCAAAATCGTAATCCCAGGGAACCAGAACCACTGTTGTATCACGCTGCAGCAGATTGCGGATGATATTGTATTTTACTCCGCAATCAACAAGAAGTATACGGTATTTACCGCTGCCGAAGATCTTTTTCTCGCGAATGCTAACCTGCTCCACAAGATTTACCAGGTTGGGATCGAACAGATCAACATCCTGATCCGCGTAAATGATCTTGCCCAGCATCGTGCCTTCTTCTCTTAAAATCTTGGTGAGTTCGCGTGTATCAATCCCGTACATCCCCGGTACCTGGCATTCCTGGAGCCAGGTGCCGAGACTCTTGTTGGCATTCCAGTGACTGTAATCATCGGTGTAATCTGAAATGATCAAACCGGAAATGTGCAGGGCATACGACTCAAAAAACTTGTACATTGAATCTTCCGTGAGATTTCCCGGTACACCGTAATTGCCAATGATCGGATAGGTGAGTGCCAGAATCTGGCCCTTGTAGGATGGATCGGTAAGACTTTCGGGATAACCGGTCATGGCGGTATTAAAAACTACTTCTCCGGAAACCGATTTTTTAGAGCCAAAGGAATAACCGCTAAAGGTAGTCCCATCCTCAAGTACAAGTTTAATGTCTGTATCCTTAATCATTGATAAATAATCAAATAAATTACTTTTTATAAAGGGACAGTATAATATCCTCTACCTGTTCCGGGCCGACTTTTTTGGCAATGATCGTTTTATTCTCATCGAGGATATAGATCTGGGGCGTAGTGAGCAGATCGTATGTAAGTTTATACTCATAGGAATAAGGATTCCAGGCATTCATCCAGTCATACAACCCATGATGATTTACAAAATCAACCCATTTGACCTTTCCGTCCTCACCGAACAGGGTGCTGACCGCCAGAATTTTCACGTCAAGCTGCCGGAAACTTTTCTGGTAAATTTTGTACAGTTCCGGTACAATGGTTTTGCAGTGACCGCATTCAGCCTCCCAGAAAATGAGGACCATGTATTTGGCCTTGACCTGGGAAAGGTTGATCTTAGCTCCCACATGGGGATATTTTCTCAGTGCAGTATCTGATGCAGCGCTTCTGAAATGTTCCCCAGGAATCACCATCAGTTCGATATCCGGAGCAACACGTCCAATGAGCAAAGGTTTCGCCTTTTCCGTGCGGTCCCTCAAATCGCTGATGAACTTGGCGTCGCTCCACCAGGAATCACGGATATAATATTTATCAGCTATATGAACCTGCACGGCATCCATACCCATGATGTTACTTTTGCCGTAATGGTTGAACAGGGTGATCAGCATGTATCTGAAAATATTGGAATCAGCACGCGCCTTTTCTATCAGATAATCAACCTGCGGGATCAGGGAATCGGGCACCTGGGGAATAACTTTAGTCAGGTAGGTCATGATCTTATCCTCATACAGCGGGGTTCTAAGTAACCGGGCATCGGTAAAATCAAAATTGTCGAAGTAATGATTCCGGTAATAGTAATACTGCCAGGTCGAATCCTTTACCCCGCCCTTATCATCCCGGGGAGGATCAGGAACATTGATATCAACGGTGGCATTCAGAAAAGCGGAAACAAACAAACCGGGATGCTCCCTATTGATTTTCTCAATCCGTGCAATACGATCCTTATTGATCGTTTCGAGTTTTTCAGAAAATTGTTCCCTGACTTTGGGATCATCCTGTGTTTTGATCAACCGTGTTAGGCTGTCGGCCTGTTTTCGAAGGATGATCATGTATTTTTGAAAGTCAAGAAAGAGCTGATTTTCATCCGAGCCTTTAATGGACAAGGTTTTAATAAAATCAGTGGTATCCGTTTCAATGCTAAAAGTCTGATCCTCTCCCAGGATCACTTCAAAGAAGCTTGAATTGGGAAGATAGATCAGGTACATTCCTGCAGGCAGTGATTTGCTCCCTTCAAAAACCCCGCTGCCTTTGTTGTCGAGCTTTACAGTATCATCCGGATACATCGATTTACTGAGATAATGGCCAAGAATTACCTGCTTTTCGGAAAGCCCGTTAATTTTGATTTTAATCTCGTATCCCTGACCTGAAATAAGAAGCGAACATGCAGCGAAAATAAGGACCAGGAAAAAATTGCGCAAAATCATCATATGGTGGAATATTTTTAAATTGCCCTTGATCTGAACCGGGCAAAATTAATTATTAATTGGTGAATATAAAAATAGCCTTAAGCCTGTCAGTCAGATTTCCTATATTTGAATAAATTTCATAAAAGCTTAGGGAATGCTCAGTTTGCATGATTGTCAGGTCATTATCAACAAAAAGTTATTGGAATTGGATTTACCGGCACATCCGGCCAATCTCTATGACCCCATCCGATACATGCTTGACCTGGAAGCAAAAAGGCTACGCCCTTCCCTGGTTCTTATGGGGTGCAATGTATTTTCCGATGAAGTTCAGCTGGCGGTTTATCCGGCGCTGGCCATTGAAGTGTTTCATAATTTCACCCTGATGCATGATGATATCATGGATCAGTCGGCCATGCGCAGAAAACGTCCGTCGGTGCATGCCAAATGGAACCAAAATGTAGCCATTCTTTCCGGCGATGCCATGCTCATCAAAGCCTATGATTTGCTGTCGCATACTTCCGCATCGCACATGCCGCAGATCCTGGATGTGTTTAATCAAACCGCCCTGCAGGTTTGCGAGGGTCAGCAGTATGATATGGACTATGAGGAAAGTCTGACTGTTTCCAGGGACGATTATATCCGGATGGTGCAGTATAAAACAGCCGTCCTGCTGGCGGCTTCTCTCAAAATCGGCGCCCTGCTGGGAGGAGCGGATGAAAGCCAATCGGATTGCCTCTATGAGTTCGGCAAAAACATTGGAATTGCTTTCCAGCTGCAGGATGACCTACTGGATGTCTTTGCAGATCCTGCCGTTTTTGGCAAGGTAACCGGAAATGACATTGTATCCAACAAGAAGACCATCCTGCTGATTGAAGCCCTTAACCTGGCGTCAGGGAAGAATCGTGAGGTGCTGCTCGACTGGATCAGCAGGAAACAATTTAACAGAAATGAAAAGATCAGGGTGATCAAATCCATATACAGGGAGTTGCAACTGGAAGAATGGGTTACCGGCAAAGTCAGATACTACCACGAATTGGCTGTAGACAGTCTGAATTACCTGCAGGCAGAAGCTTCCAGAAAGTCAGAATTGCTGGCCTTTTCGGATTACCTGATGAACAGGAAGAAGTGAGATTCTACCTCATGGACGTAAATACCGCATATTGCGCCGTAGTAAGTGAATCAAGCCTGTTACTGATTTCAGTCTGGTTTGAATTCTTGCTGATCACTGCCAGATTCTGAAGAACCTGGAAATTGTACAGGATCTCATCCTGGATACTGTTGACAAATCCTTTCTTCTGATCAAGGTAATAGGACAGTTTCCCGTTACAGATTTCTCCCAGATGATTTACCAGGGCATTGCCTTTTTCGAACATGTTGCACTTGTAATAGGCTTCTGCAATCTGTATGATCGTGTGATCATAAGGGATTTTTTCATCAGGTGTCAATGCCATGCAGCGATCCAGCACCTCAATGGCTTTGGATGTATCACCCTTGCTGATGAGTTCAGTGGCCAGCTGAATGAAGCGGGTCCTCAACCTGACGATGGAAGTGGTACGCACATGAAAATCATCGAGATACACATCGGGATCATGGATTCCGCCCCATCGGAATGTATGCATTAAATTTTCGTACAGGATATCGCTTTCAATACGACCTGCTTCATATCGTCCGATGCTTTTTGACTGAATGGGAACCAGCCGGTAGGCAAAACCTTCCAGCTGCATGTAGTCTTCCAGGCCCAGGGTGCCTTCGTGTCCAAGGGAGGCAAAGTAGATCGGTCTTTCCCAGTTGTTGTTGGCTAGGATATCCAGAACTATTAAAGCGCTTTTATTCAGGCTGTTGCGATTATATCTCCATTCAATGGCGGGAACAATCTTATTCCGGTCAGCGGCTGAAACAGTTCCGTTTCTCATAACAACGGCCGTATCCACGGGGAGTCTGAAATTCCGGGTCGGAACGAAGTTAAACTTATCTCCGGAACTGGCTTCAACTTTCGCCTGGGGCAGATCACTGGAAACAAATTCGATGATATCCTTCAGATCTGCAAACTGCGAAGTACGTTCCTGCACGAAGACGATATCTCTTACGCCGTTTATGTATTGTTCCGGAGGCAGTGAAATAGGTAAGATATCAGATAAATAGGCTTTTCTTCTCATCTGATCAATATGCCAGTCCATATTAAGCAGCATAAGATTCACAACCCGGACATCCGTGCGAATTCCTTCCACCTCCTGGGCATACCACAAAGGGAAGGTATCATTGTCTCCGTTAGTGAAAAGTATGGCATTGGGGGCGCAGGTGTTCAGGTAGTTGTAAGCAATATCACGAGTGGTATACCTGCCTGAACGATCATGATCATCCTTGTTTTGAACGGCCAGGATTCCGGGCACCAGCAAAAGGCATACCAGTGAGATAACCAGGGCGGTAATTTCCTTCCTGAATTTGGCTCCGAAGGAGTCATAAATGGCCATGACTCCGAGTCCGATCCAAATGGCGAAGGCGTAAAAGGATCCAGCATAGGCATAGTCTCTTTCTCGCGGCTGAACGGGAGTCTGGTTCAGGTATACCACAACTGCCAAACCGGTCATGACAAACAACAGCATCACCACCCAGAAGTTCTTGACATCGCGCTGGAGATGAAAGATCAACCCGAATAAACCCAACAGCAAGGGAAGAAAAAAATACGTATTCCTCGAAGGTGTATTCCGCATGCTATCGGGCATTTTATCCTCACTGCCGATCAGGATCTGGTCTACAGGACTTATTCCACTGATCCAGTTTCCGTTGAGCGGATCCCCGTGACCCTGAATATCATTTTGCCGTCCGGCAAAGTTCCACATGAAATAACGGAAGTACATATGTCCCACCTGGTAGGTGAAGAAAAACCGCAGGTTACTCAGAAATCCAGGTGGATTCCTGGGTTTATCCCTGTCGTAAAGGACATTTCCCTGCTCATCCCGCATCATATTGTTTTCGGTATCTTTCCTGGGTTCGAACAGTTGACTTTCTTTCAGTCCCGCCCATTCGATATAAACATTAACGTGTTCATTATCAGAACTCCACATACGTGGGAACAAGGTGGTGAATTCAGGATCATACTGATAGGAAAGCTTTCGGTTTGTAATTTTGTACTTCCCTTCCACGGGAGAATAGGTGGGTTTTCCTTCCCTGATGCCGACGGGATTTGCATTGAAATACTGTCCTTTCAACAGGGGACGGTCACCATATTGTTCCCTATTCAGGTAATACTGCAGGGCAAAAACAGTTTCCGGATTATTCTCGTCCATGGGCGGATTGGCCAGGGAACGGATAATGATCATGGAGAATGAAGAGTATCCGATAATGATGACAGCAATCATCAGCAATACAGTATTCAGAATAGTTTTGCCTTTCCGCCATGTTTTCCAGATTCCATAAACAAGAGCTCCCAGGACCAGCAGGATATAAATCAGAATACCTGAATTGTAAGGCAAGCCAAATCCGTTGACAAAGATCAGTTCAAATCGTGAGGCCAGCCAGATCAAACCGGGTATGATCACATACATTACAGATCCCAGCAATAAAAAAGAGATCAGCAGGGCTTTAATGATTCCTGGTGTGGTAACCGGGTATTTTTTAAAATAGTATACCAGGACGATGGCCGGAATAGCAAGTAAGTTTAACAGGTGCACACCTATCGAAAGGCCCATCAGGTAAGCGATCAATATCAACCAGCGGTTGGCATGGCTACTGGTGCCGGCTTCATTTTCCCACTTCAGCACAGCCCAGAATACTACAGCGGTAAACAGGGATGAGCTGGCGTATACTTCGCCTTCAACCGCCGAAAACCAGAAACTGTCGGAAAAGGCGAACGCAAGCGCACCAACGGCGCCACAGCCCAGTATTACGATCTTATCACGGAGGCTCCAGTTTTCCACATTTTTCTCCGGGCCGTTCGGGGACACCCGGTAGTTCATCAACCGGATGGCCAGATGGGTAATGGTCCAGAAAAGGAACATGATGGTAAAGGCACTGGCGATTGCTGAGAAAGCATTCACCATCATGGCTACTTTTTCTACATTACCACCTGCAAAAAGAGAAAAAAATCGTGCAACAATCATAAAAAGAGGCGCACCGGGTGGGTGTCCGACCTGCAGTTTGTAAGCGCTGGAAATAAATTCACCGCAATCCCACAGACTTACGGTTGGTTCAAGCGTGAGCAGGTATGCCGCGGCGGAAATCAGAAACATGATCCACCCGAGAAGATTGTTGACAAGCCTGAAATTCATTCTTTTGAATTATTTTAGTGGAATAAAGTACGAATATCGCATTATCCATTGTAAGTTCACCCGAAAATGCATTTTTTTTGGCACAATTTTAACCATTATGAGCAGGAAGAACCGCGAAGGCATTGTGTATTCAACCAATCCTGATTTCAATTTTGAAACGGATTCAGGGCAGGAAGTAACCCTTCCCCCGGGGCAGCAATTGCTGTATGTGTGGCTTGATTCGAAAGCCCGGAAGGGAAAAACCGTCACACTGATCAAGGGATTCCGGGGTAGCCCCGGTGATCTGGAGAAACTGGCCACCGATTTGAAGAAATGTTGTGGAACCGGAGGATCAGTGAAAGACGGCGAAGTCATCATCCAGGGCAACTTCAGGGAAAAGACGCTCACCTGGCTGACAGGTAAAGGCTATAAGGTAAAAAAGGCCGGAGGATGAGAAAGTATGGACTTGCCCTGGTGCTGTTGGTCTTTGTATTGTATTTGCTTTTGCTACGGGGGGATATTTTTGAGGATCCGGTCTCTACCGTAATTTTCGACCGGAATGGCATGCTCCTGGGAGCGAGAGTCGCACACGATGGTCAATGGCGTTTTCCAGCTGTCAAAAGCATACCCGAAAAAGTCAGCAAAGCAACGCTGGCCTTTGAAGACAGGTATTTTTACCATCATCCAGGGTTCAACCCGGTATCCTTGATCAGGGCAGTAAAACTCAATTTAGGAGCAGGTGAGATTGTAAGCGGGGGCAGTACCATTACCATGCAAACCATCCGGCTATCCCGGAAAAATAAGCGGCGAACGGTATGGGAAAAAATAGCTGAAATTGTTTTGGCCACCCGGCTGGAGCTGAAACTGTCCAAGGAGGAGATACTCTCCCTCTATGTATCTCATGCTCCCTATGGGGGTAATGTTGTAGGTGTCGAAACTGCATCGTGGCGGTATTTTGGAACAGGAAGCGCCGATCTCTCCTGGGCAGAGGCAGCAACTCTGGCTGTTTTACCCAATTCGCCAGCACTGGTCCATCCGGGGAAAAACAGGGAAAAACTGCTCCTGAAGAGAAATTCCCTTCTGAATCGCATGGCCGTGCTTGGCTTGATTGATAGCTCAACACTTTATGCATCCCTGGCCGAAACAATACCTGAAAAGCCGCTTCCCATGCCCAGGCACGCACCGCATTTGCTCGACCGGTTTTGCCGGGAACGCCCCGGCAAAATCATCTTATCTACTCTTGATGGTTCACTGCAGACACAGGTTACCGAGAAAGTGGAAAGGCATCACCTCAGACAACAATACAATGAAATTCATAATGCAGCTGCCATTGTTATTGAAGTGGAGACCGGCAATGTTTTGGCCTATGCCGGGAATTGCGGTTTTCCAAATGAGCGTTCTCACGGGAACGATGTGGACATCATCACGTCTTCGCGAAGTACCGGCAGCCTGCTGAAACCTCTGTTGTATGCCGCCATGCTGAACGACGGCAAATTTCTCCCGGCAAGTCTTGTACCGGATATTCCCATGAACCTGAACGGATTCTCGCCTTTAAATTTTGACGGCCATTTTGAAGGAGCTGTGCCGGCCGGCAAAGCGCTATCCAGGTCCCTCAATGTGCCTGCTGTTCAAATGTTGAGATCCTATGGGGTGGAGCGCTTTCACCACCTGATAAGGTCATTGGGCATGCGTACCATTGACAAGACCTCCGGCCACTATGGATTATCCCTGATTCTTGGCGGGGCTGAGGGAAGCCTTGAGGAAATGACGAATATTTATGCGGTCTTCTCCAGGATTTTGAACCATTATGGCAGTTCGGGATTGTATTATGCCGGTGATTACCAGCCACCCAATTATTCCCTGTCAGTGCAGCGCAGGCAGGAGACCGGCAGCCTTGAACCCGGTCTTTTCAACGCGTCCTCAATATGGTATACCTACATGGCCATGCAGGAGGTTAACCGGCCGGAAGAAGAAACCGGATGGAAGCAATTCAGTTCTTTCCGGAAAATTGCCTGGAAAACAGGAACAAGTTTCGGATACCGGGATGGATGGGCAATAGGCACTTCAGCTGATTATGTTGTGGGCGTATGGGTGGGCAACGCAGACGGGGAAGGAAGGCCTGGCTTAACAGGGGTTGCTGTCGCCGCTCCCCTGCTTTTTGATATTTTTGGAATTCTCCCTGATTCCCGGTGGTTTCAGCCTCCAACGGATGAAATGATACCTGCAGCGGTATGTAAAACAAGCGGTTATCTTGCGGGACCTGATTGTCCTGACGCGGATACCCTGAAGATTCCGCTGAACGGATTGAAATCGCCGGCATGTCCTTTTCACCATCTGGTGCACCTGTCCGCTGATCATCAGTTCAGGGTCAGCAGTGATTGTTACCCGCTGGACAGCATGGTGCACCTTTCGTGGTTTGTGCTGCCTCCCATTCAGGAATGGTATTATAAAAAGCGTCATGCCGATTACAGCAGCCTGCCTCCTTTTAAAAAGGGCTGTGAGCCTGTTCATCAAAGGTCTATGGACCTGGTTTATCCCAGGGAGGAAGTGAAGGTATTTATTCCGGTAGAGCTGAACGGAAGAAAGGGCAGGGTTATTTTCGAGGCTGTACATAACAATCCGGAAGCCGTTATTTACTGGCATCTGGATAACCAGTACCTGACCAGCACACGTCATATACACCAGATTGAACTGCTGCCGGAACCCGGCAACCATGTTTTGGTCCTTGTGGATGAAACGGGGGAAGAGCTGATCAGGAATTTCCAGGCTATTGAACCTTGATATATCTCCAGGGCATACTTACCCAGGGCTCGCCTGCATAAGAAATGCCGAAACGGGGCTTTTGAACAAAGGATACCTTTTCTGCACTGCTCTCGATCCAGATTCTTTCAGATTTCATCAAATCCTCTCCGTAAAAGGACTTGTCGACTTCCAGCGCCCTGGTGATCTTTCCCGGGCCGTCAAAGCCTTCAAGACCTCTCAGGAGAACCGCCTGGGGCTGGCCTTCAGAGCCTGTCACAAAATTCAGCATCCAGTGCATTCCATAGATGAGATATACATAAACCAGGCCGCCGTGTTCAAACATGATACTGTTGCGGGATGTCCTTCCAAAACGGGCATGGGAGGCTTTGTCTTCAATTCCCCTGTAAGCCTCAACCTCTGTAATTGTATGATAAGAGATTACGTCCTTGCGCTTCCTTACGAGCATTTTGCCGATAAGTTCCGGTGCTGCCAAAAGCACATCACGGTCAAAGAAACTCCGGGTGAGCCTCATGAAAGGGATGTCCTATAAAAGAAGCATGGCATCACCATATGTGCCAAAATGATACTTCTCCTTGATGGCAACTTTATAGGATTCAAAAAGAAGTTCAAAACCGGCAAATGCTGAAACCATCATGAGCAGGGTAGACAAAGGCAAATGGAAATTGGAAATCATGCGGGTCGGAACACTGAATTCATAAGGAGGGAAGATAAACTTGTTGGTCCAGCCATCATAGGGTTTCAAATGCCCTGCCGTTGAAACGGAGCTTTCGAGCGTCCGGAGCACGGTAGTTCCGACAGCACAAACCTGTTTGTGAGCATCCTTGGCTGCATTTACAATATTTGCGGCATCCTCGGAAATAATGATCCGTTCAGAATCCATCTTGTGTTTTGTAAGATCTTCAACGTCCACGGTTCTGAAATTACCCAGGCCCACGTGCAGGGTGATTTCTGCAAAGCGGGACCCCTTGATTTCAAGCCGCTTGAGCAATTCACGGCTAAAATGAAGACCAGCCGTAGGGGCAGCGACAGCACCTTCATGTTTGGCAAAGATGGTCTGGTATCTGTCACGATCTTCAGGTTGAACAGCTCTTTTAATGAATTTGGGCAGGGGGGTTTCACCAAGTTTGAAAAGGGTTTTTTTAAAATCATCATAATCCCCGTCAAATAAAAAACGAAGCGTGCGTCCCCGTGAAGTCGTATTATCAATCACTTCCGCAACAAGTGTTTCGTCATCATCCCCGAAATAGAGTTTGTTGCCAATCCTTATTTTTCTCGCAGGATCAACCAGCACATCCCACAACCGCTGCTCGCGGTTAAGCTCCCGAAGCAGGAAAACCTCGATTTCTGCACCGGTTTTTTCCTTGTTCCCATATAACCGGGCTGGAAATACCTTGGTGTTATTCACCACCAGCACATCTCCCTCCACAAAGTAATCAATGATATCCCGGAATACCTTATGTTCAATTTTCCCCGTACTCCGGTCCACCACCATGAGCTTGGATTCATCACGCTTATCAGCCGGGTACTTGGCAATAAGATCTTCCGGGAGATTGTATTTATATTGTGAAAGTTTCATATTGTTAGGAATGATGATAGTATCAAATAAACCAAATATAAACGCAAACCATAAAAAAAGGTTACAAAAAAACTAAATTTCTTTCAAAATCTTCAATACTTAATGCATTCTGAAGAGAAAAATTTCCGATACCCGTTCTGACCAGCCCGGTAAGATGCGCTCCGGAACGCAGTTTTATTCCGATATCCCTTGCCAGCGACCTGACGTAAGTTCCCTTACTGCAGAGCACGCAGATTTCTATGTTTGGCAGATTGCAATCCGTAAGTGAAATGGAGTATATTGTTATTTCTTTCGGTGGAAGTTCAGGCTGTTCTCCTTTCCGCGCCAGTTTATAAGCCCTCGTCCCATTGACAAGACGGGCTGAATAATAAGGAGGCGCCTGCAGCTGGACACCGGTAAAATCTTTTAAAGCTTCTTCCACATCCTGTTTCCCGATATGATCAACAGGATAGTCGGCATCGATGTCGGTTTCAAGGTCGAATGATGGCGTTGTTGCACCCAGCCTGATCCGGGCAACATATTCTTTGGGTTGTTCCTGGTATTTTTCTATGTTTCGGGTTTCTTTTCCTGTGCACAACACCATGAGTCCGGTTGCCAGGGGATCAAGCGTCCCGGCATGTCCGATTTTCAGTTTTTTAAGTTGCAGATGATGCCGGATGACATACTTGACTTTATTCACCAGGTCGAACGAGGTCCAATACAGGGGTTTATTGAATAGCAGTACTTTGCCCGCTGAAAATTCTTCCGTCAATGCAGAAATATTCATACCGGCAAACAGGAAATTGCGGGTGACTGGTTAAGCTTTTTCAGATCCTTTGGGTTTTTTCATGATGGCCCAGATCTCAAAAGCGAAACCCAGCAAAACAATAATGGGGGCGAGGGTTATCCGCCTCGGGCTGAATATTTCCTTTTCATTAAAAATGTTGGGATCAGGAGATTTTCCACCCACCATCAGCAAGAAACCAACAATGATGATCACAAAACCGATGATCAGGTAAATGTAATTCTCACGTCCCAGCGCAAACCCGGTATTGGATTCTTTTTCGGATTGTTTAGCCATAGAAATTGATTGTTTAGGTATACAAATTATCCGTTTTAATTTTCAGGTATTTGTTCACTGACAGCCATGTGGAGACCCAGGCTATCAGCATGCCGGTGATCAGAATACCGGCAAATATAATCCCAAGAATACGAAAATCCTGGAAACTGAATAACCCTTCCATCTGTTTTTCAACGATAAGAACGGAGGCCAACAGCAGAAGTATGGCAAAAAGAGCAGCAATGATACCCTGAGTGACACCTTTGATAAGGAAAGGACGTCTGATAAGGTTGTTGTGTGCACCCACCAGTTGCATCGTACGGATTATGAAGCGCTTGGAATATACTGTTAGCCGTATTGTATTATTGATAAGGGTAATGGCAATCAGAAATAAAAGAACACTGAATACCAGGATGGCCAGGCTGATTTTCCGGATGTTCATATTCATGGCGTACACGAGGTCCTTCTGATAAGCCACATCTGCAACCTGGGGATACGAACGGAATTCTTTTTCAAGAACTGCAAAGCTGTCCGGATTTGCATACGCGGCATGCAATTTCACATCAATGGAGGAGGGGAGGGGATTGTATCCAAGAAATTCCACAAAGTCCTCACCCAGTTCTTCCTGGAATTCTTCAGCTGCCTGTTCTTTGGTGATATACCGGGTTTCTTTTACATATGCCTTGGCATCAAGTGTTTTTTGCAGGCTGAAAATATCCACCTCCCGGGCGTCATTCTGGATATACACTGAAATGCCCATGTTTTCCCTGACATAATCTGAAAGTTTTTTGGCATTCAGGATGAGAATACCGGCCAGTCCCAGTAAAAATAAAACCAGGGTAATACTTACCACGGAAGTAATATAGGAAGCGGTCAGCCGGCGCTGTATTGTATTATCCTTACCCTGCATCATGACTCATTCACCGGTCAAAGATAAAACAATTTCTCATAAACGGGTTTGTATAAAAAAACACCACCCTTCAAGGGTCTTTAGACCCTTGAAGGGTGGTGTTTAAAACAGGAACTTCGGGGGACTAATTCTCCCGGGATGCTTTTGTGCTGATGGATGCAGATTCTCTCGCCTCCGGGAAGCGGATGGTTTTAAAAGTGGACCTTGCGGTGCTTTTCAGCTCAGCGCCGCCTACGGTAAACTGCATTACCTGAACGCCTGAGCCCGAACCGCCTTCATCACCGACCGAATTGGCAGGGAAATTTCCGTTGTAAGGGTTTGTAATGGATTGCTGTGCGATCAAATCTCCATTGAGGCGGGCAGTAACAATAAAATTGGTCTGCGCTGTAACCGAGCAGGCGGAGTAAAGGTCAACCCTCACAGTGTAGGTACCCGTTTCAACGGTACTTTCATCCGAATAGGTAATATTTTCATTCTGAACGCCGTCAATATAGCAGCTGGGATTCGAGTCAAGGTCAAGAACCCCACCATTGACTGAATAATCATTGGAATAGTAAATTTCTTCACCGCTGGGTTCAACCAGGTGGAGGTCAAGATCGTTGGGCTGGTCCCATGACAGACTGACCTGGAGTTGACCGGTCCCTGCTTCCACGATGCTTACAGGCAGCAGGTATATTTCACTGATATTGCCAAAGTCATCCACAATGGCCACTATAATGACAAATTCTTCACCGGGCAGGCTGGTCGACAGCACCAGGGCAAGTGTATAAACAACATCCGTGCTTTTTCTCGCATCGGAATATTCATAATAACCTTTGGTTCCTTCAACCCCGATTAAAATTTTTGCAGCCGGAACGGATGCATAAACGGCAATTGGATTTGAACCTCCTTCGATAACTGAACTGTTACCTGTTACACTGGTAACTGCAGGCATATTATCACCTGCGGAAGCGGCAGGAAATGAGCTTGAAACAAATGCTGCTCCATCCACAGAGAGATAATCTTTTACGCTTGATTCATCCTCATCCTTATTACAGGAGACCAATCCAAGCACCATCACACTCGCCAAAGCAAGCGCACTCAAAAATCTGAATCTTTTGTTCATACTGACTGAAAAATTAAAAGGTTAATTGAAAAGAAAAGCGAATCATGTACTCATCACAAAGCGTGATAACGTTTGTAACGAGAAATCCCCCGATTAGGTTACTGGTTGGCCTGATTTAACGGATGGAGTGTAGAAAAATATTGATAAAACGGTGTTTTCAGTCCACCAATTCAGCCCAGCCATGCACATCGGGTTCTTCACCGTTCTGAATGGCAACCAGTTTATTGTACAGCAGGGTGGAGACAGGTCCGGGTTTGCCGTCGCGGCAGTATTCATAAATCCTGTTCTCATCGGGGTCCACAATCTTACGGATGGGCGTAATTACAGCAGCGGTGCCGCAGGCCCCGACTTCCTCGAAAGTACTCAATTCTTCGAAAGGAACCGGTCGGCGCTCCACTTTTATCCCGAGGTCCCGGCATAATTGCTGCAGGCTCATGTTTGTAATGGATGGGAGAATTGACTTTGATTCAGGCGTGATATAGATGTTGTTACGGACTGCAAAGAAATTGGCAGGTCCAGCTTCATCAATGTATTTCTTTTCCTTGGGATCAAGATACAATGTGGTAGAATAGCCCTGATGATGTGCCAGCTCCAATGAAGTCAGACTGGCGGCATAATTTCCACCCACTTTAAAACAACCTGTACCCAAAGGGGCTGCCCGGTCAAATCCCCGGCATACCATGATGTCGACCGGTTTGAAACCTTCCTTGAAATAAGGGCCCACCGGGGTGACGAATACCATGAACATAAATTCATTGGCGGGTTTGACGCCAACCTCGGCACCGGTTCCTATGAGCAGAGGCCTGATATACAGGGATGCTCCGAAACCATAAGGCGGAATGAACCGTTCATTCATTTTGACAGCAGTAAATACGGCTTTCCTGAAGATATCCACGGGGACAGGAGCCATTTGAATTCCGTCAGCTGTAACATGCATCCGTTTGGCATTTTCGTCCCATCTGAAAACGCGGATCTTTCCGTCTTGGCCCCTGAATGCCTTCAGCCCTTCGAATGCTTCCTGCCCGTAATGGAGACAGGTGGCGGCTATGTGCACATTGATGTATTCGGAAGAGGAGATTTCCAGTTCACCCCATTTCCCGTTTTTACAATAACACCGTACATTGTAATCCGTTTTTACATATCCAAAGGGCATGTTTTTCCAGTCGAAATTTTCCATGGTATTCCAATATGAGATTCAGTTCCAAAAATAGGCATTTCGAAACGTTCTGCCAATTGGCAAAAGTCATAAAATCAATAAATTTTCATGTTTTATAACCTGCAATTGAAAATAAACGTATAATTTTATAGTTTTATGATAAATATGCAATAAGCATGGAACATGAAAAAAGCATTATAATGGTTACATGGGACTTCACTGAAAAGAACGTGTATGCTATTGAACACGCTGTTCAGATGTCGTCTATGTTAAATGGTGAAATTGCGGTGGTTCATATCGTCAAAAAGGAACAGGAAATACAGGATGCTGAAAAAAGGATGTCTGAAGAGGTCAGGCAAAAATTCAATGATCCTACCCTGAAATTTTCCTTTATTGTAAGGGTGGGTAATATTTTCCATACCATTGGCGAAGTTGCGGCTGAACTGAATGCATTAATCGTAATCATGGGAACCCATGGTGTCGTGGGCATGCAAAAATTTCTTGGCAGCTGGGCACTGAAGGTGATCGCCAGTTCAAAGGCTCCGTTCATTGTGGTTCAGGAGTCACCCAAGAGTGAAGTGATGAAGAATATTATTCTACCGGTCAATTATAAGCGCGAAACCAAAGAATGCGTGGCCTGGACCCACTACTTTTCGAAAAAATTCGGAACCAAGTTTCACCTGTTCCGGGCAAAATATGCTGACAGTAATTTCCGCAAGGGATTGGATTCAAACATGTTTTTCCTTACCAAATATTTTGGCAGCAAAGGCATCCGTTTTGAAACACAGACTGCTGTTGGAGAAAATGATTTTGGCAAAGAAACCATTCAGTATGCCAAAACAGTTGACGCTGATGCCATTCTACTGATGACCACTCGCGATATCGGTTTCACGGATTATGTTTTGGGTGCCCAGGAACAATCCATTATCGCCAACATGGAAAGAATACCGGTTATCTGCATTAATCCGCGTCCGGCAAAAATAGGCGGAGGATTCAGTGCCAGTGGAGGATGATAGCGGAATGGAAGGTTCAAAAAGCAATATGGCAGAAACAAGGAACTTTCCTTGTTTTTGTTTTTTAAGGATTTAAAGTACCACAACTATCCGATGAAAACTATCGAGAAACCCAGGTTAATATTTGCCACCAACAACAAACATAAATTCGAAGAGATCAGACATGTGATCGGAGAGCGCGTTGAACTAATGCGCCTGGCGGATATCGGATTTAATGGCGAAATTCCGGAGAAGCAGGAGACCCTTGACGGTAATGCAGCGCAAAAGGCCTTTTTCATTTATAATCTTTACGGGATTGACTGCTTTGCAGATGATACGGGACTGGAAATAGAAGCCCTGCAGGGTGAACCGGGTACCTATTCGGCACGTTATGCCGGAGAAAACTGTAACTTTGAGGACAATATGAACAAGGTATTGCAGAAAATGAAAGGCGTGACTGACCGGAAGGCGCGTTTCCGAACCGTAATCGCTTTGGTTGAAAAGGGAAGTCTTAGGCTTTTCAAGGGTGAGATCAGGGGTGTGATTACCACTGAAAAGCTGGGTCTGGCAGGATTCGGATACGACCCTATCTTCATGCCGGATGGATTTGGGGAGACATTCGCTGAAATGTCGCTTGCCCAAAAAAACCGGATTTCACACAGGGCATTGGCAATTCAAGAACTGCTCCGGTATTTTACACCAAATCCGGAAAAATCATGAAAGTCGGCCCGGCAATTATCTGGATATTCCTGTGCGGTCTCACCGGTTCTCACGCCCATTCCCAGATCCCGAGCAGAACCTGGCGTGATCATCTTCCCTACAATCAGGGCAACCGGCTTGCATCCTTTGACAACCGGATTTTCTGTGCCACCCTCGGAGGTGGTTTGTTTTCCTACAACACGCTAGATAACAGCATTAAAAAGTACTCCAAGGTAACCGGCTTGTCAGATGCCGATATCGTCACCATAGGTTTTTCAGCCAACACGGAAACTTTCGTGATCGGGTACAGCAATGGTAACATTGACCTGGTATCCGGAGACAGTATAGTAAACATCCCTGATATCAAAAGGAAGATGATCTCCGGCGAAAAATCAATCAACAATATCTTCTTCAAAGATCAGTATGCCTACCTGGCCTGTGGATTCGGTATCGTATTGTGCGACCTGGCCAGGAAAGAAATTAAGGATACCTATATTTTCGGCCCCGGAGGATCGCAGATTCAGGTGAATGATATCACCTTTGACGGGCAGTACTTGTATGCGGCAACCGTGCAGGGTGTTTACAGGGCGGACTATTTCAATGCCAACCTGGTGGATTTCAGCGTCTGGCAGAAAATGGAATTTCTGCCGGATCCTGATTCGGAATATCGCTTTCTGGCCTGGTTCAATAATAAATTATTCACCGTTTACCACAATCCTGTCTCCGGACCGGATCAGATCATCACTTTCAGTGATTCGGACTGGCAGGAATGGACGCACAGTTATGATGACAACTTTCAGTTTCTTGGTGAACAGCAGGGGTACCTGGTCATAGCTTCCCTGCTCAGAACAAAGGTCTACAACAGCCAGGAACAGCCCGTCAGGGATGTTCTCACCTATTATGCCCGGCATGCCTTATTCGATTCAAAGCAGCAGTTGTGGTACGCTGATCCCGGAAGCGGTTTGGTAAAGCTCGATGAAGCCGGGAACGGAGAGGTATTTCTGCCGAAAGGGCCGGCATATCGGGATGCCGGAGATATTGAGATCCTGAATGGTGAGCTGTGGGCAGGCGGCGGAACCGATGCCTCAAAATGGTCAGGTTATGGTGCGTATTCATTTATAAACGAGGATTGGGTGAGTTATAACGGAAATACAATCACGGAACTCAAGGATTTTTTAAACATATCGGAGATATCCATCGATCCTTTGGACAACAGCCATGTAATCGGCGGATCCTATGGCTATGGTCTTGCAGAATTCAGCAATGGCCAGCTGATAGACATTATCGATGAAAACGATGGTGTTCTATTGCCGGTTTCCGGTTACGGCCATGGCTATGTGAGGATCTCAGGAATCGATTTTGACAGTGACGGAAACCTCTGGGTATCCACCTCAAACAGTGAACAGGCTTTGTACCGGAGAAAGAAAGGTGGTGAACTGGAGGCAGTTCATGTGAATTATGGCGGTTTCGGATTTACAACATACACCAGTGAGATTATGGCCAGTTCCATAGGGCAGGTATGGCTGGCCATCGAAAACGGAGGTGTTCTGGTACTCCGGGAAAACGATGGAAATTCCCTGCAGGATAGGTTTTTCTCAGTCCGTAACCAGGCGGGGAATGTGCTCGACCGGGTATACGCTGTTGCGGAAGACAAAGAAGGTGACATATGGGTGGGAACAAATAAAGGTCCGGTAGTGTATTACAATCCCGACGATATCTTTGAGGATGAGAGCATCTCGGGAAATCAACCGGAAATCCCCAGGAATGACGGAACATCCTTTGTTGACCTCCTGCTGTCAACGGAAAAGATCAATGCCATTGCGGTTGATGGTGCCAACCAGAAATGGCTTGCAACTGAAAAATCCGGGGTTTTTTTGGTTTCACCGGATGGCAGAAAGGAAATCGAACATTTCAATGAGGAAAACAGCCCGCTTTTTTCCAATAATGTGCAAACTGTGGCAGTGAATGACCGAACCGGTGAGGTATTCTTCGGCACTGAAAAGGGCATCATTTCTTACAGGGGCCAGGCTACCGAAGGCGGAGATGAATTCGGGAAGGTGTATGTATTTCCAAATCCCGTTCGGGAGAACTACTACGGGGATATTACCATTACGGGCCTGGTGGAAAATGTAAATGTTAAAATTACGGATATCAGCGGCAACCTTGTTTTTGAAACTACTTCACTGGGAGGCCAGGCGATATGGAATGGCTTTAACTTCAGGGGAGACCGTGTACAGAGTGGTGTTTACCTTGTGTTCTGCACGAATGAGGATGGCTCTAAAACCCATGTCACCAAATTGCTGTTTATTCATTGAAAACCATTTTCTAATGTTGGCCGGTTATGCTTCATAAAACAAAAGCCATCAGCCTGCATCATATCAGGTATGGTGAATCGAGCCTGATCGTGACACTTTATACTGAAAAGCATGGCAGGCTGGCTTGTATGGTAAACGGTGTCAGATCCAAAAAGGCAAGATTTCCTGCGACCCTCTTCCAGCCGCTTACCATCCTGGATACAGATTTTTATTATCGTGAAAACCGAGAATTGCAGCGACTGAAGGAAGCATCCTGCCCTTTTCTTTATACCACGATACCATTTCATGCAGACAAAAGCGC
Source organism: Bacteroidales bacterium (assembly GCA_016930375.1). GTDB lineage: Bacteria > Bacteroidota > Bacteroidia > Bacteroidales > UBA10428 > UBA5072. The sequence goes on from JAFGGU010000068.1 coordinate 51,553, forward strand.
CATTGCCCTGTTCCTGGCGGAGGTACTTTACCTTACCCTGCGCGAGGAAGAAGGAAATCCATCCCTTTTCTCATTTTTGTCACATGCTTTTCAGTTACTGGACACAAAAGAAAAGGGCATTGCCAACTTTCATGTCTGGTTTATGCTTCATTTTGCCAGGTTTCTGGGAATTCTCACTGCCGATCCGGTATTTTTCTCCGGCCATGAAGTATCTGCTGACCACCAGGTTTTTTACCAGATGCCTGAAGAAGCCATGCTGGCCTTAACCCGATTTTTGACAAATCCGCAGGGACCACCTGATGACATAAAGCTTTCCAATCCCAACCGGAATCTCTTGCTTGAAAGATTAATCCGTCACTATGCCTTGCATGTCGATGGCTTTTCACGGCTGAAATCCTATGCTGTACTAAAGGAAGTTTTTGAATAACAGGCAGTAATTATTGAAAATAGCATTAAAAATGGACAACCTTACTTATCCCTGGCTGGAAGTTGCAAAAAGACTACAGGCAGTTGCCCAGGCCGGACTTGAATATTCCGGGAACAAATACGATATTGACCGGTACAACCAGGTCAGGCAGATAAGCCTTGAAATCATGCATGATTTTACACGGCTCCCCATCAACATGCTGGTAGATGTCTTTGCTTCTGAAAAGGGATATCAGACTCCCAAGGTAGATGTAAGGGGAGTGGTTTTCAGGGAAAATAAGATCCTGATGGTGAGAGAAACCATTGATGATTGCTGGTCGGTCCCGGGTGGGTGGGCTGACGTGGGACTTACTCCCTTTGAGGTTGCCAGGAAAGAGGTTTTTGAAGAAGCAGGTCTGGACGTATTACCCGTAAGGTTGCTTGCCGTACTCGATAAAAACCGGCACAATCATCCGCCGGACCTGTATCACATCTATAAAATCTTTGTTCTGTGTGAAGAAAAGGGGGGCGTTTTACAAAACGGCATGGAAACCAGTGATACGGGTTTCTTTTCGCAGGATGAATTGCCATCCCTTTCCACGCCGCGCATAACCGTGGAGCAGATCAGGCTGATGTTTGAGTTTAAGAACAACCCGCTGAAACAAGCGGTATGTGACTAAAAAGCCCTTCGATTCCGCGTTTAGTATTCATCCCAGCTTCTGATCGTCACATCCTCAATGGTGAGTTTGCAAACGGCCGTAAGAAAGGCACTTGCCAGCCGGCTGTCGGTGATCAGCGGAATATTGAAATCCACGGCACTTCTGCGAATGTGGTAGTCATTGCTTAACTCACTCTTGGATAAATCTTTGGGTATGTTGATCACGAGGTCGATCATCTTGTTCCTGAGATAATCCAGCGTATTTGGCTTTTTATCCTCATCGGGCCAGTGCAGCATGGTGCTGGGAACACCGTTCATTTCGAGGAACTGGGCCGTACCGCGGGTGGCAAACAGGTTATATCCTTTTTCGGACAACAGTTTGCAACTGTTTACCAGTTCTACCTTGGAGCGCAAAGGACCAGTTGATAACAGTATGTTTTTCTTTGGAAAAGAATATCCTACCGAAAGCATTGATTTAAGTATGGCCTCGTAAAAATTCTCCCCGATACAACCCACTTCACCGGTTGACGCCATGTCCACGCCAAGAATAGGATCGGCCTTTTGCAGGCGTGAAAAAGAAAACTGCGGCGCTTTCACACCAATACAGTCGAGATCAAAAGCCGATTTCCGCGGCTTTTCCACGGTTTTGCCCAGGATGACCTGGGTGGCCAGCTCTATGAAATTCACTTTAAGTACCTTGGAGACAAAGGGAAAACTCCGGGATGCCCTGAGATTGCATTCGATCACTTTGATATCGTTGTCCTTTGCCAGGAACTGGATGTTGAAGGGCCCGGTTATTTTCAATTCTTTGGCAATCATGCGGGATATACGCTTAATTCTGCGCATGGTTTCAAAGTAGATCTTCTGGGCGGGGAAGACGATGGTGGCGTCTCCTGAATGAACACCGGCGAATTCAACATGCTCGCTGATGGCGTAAGCGATGAGCTCTCCTTCACTGGCAACTGCATCAAGCTCGATTTCCTTGGCCTGCTCAATGAATTCAGATACAACAACCGGATATTGTCTGGATACTTTGGCGGCCAGACTGAGATAGTGTTCCATTTCTTCCTTGTTCGATACAACGTTCATGGCCGCGCCGGAAAGCACATAAGAAGGCCTGATGAGGACAGGGAAACCGACTTCATCCACAAAATCATACGTTTCCTGTATGCTGGTAAGCTCTTTCCACCTGGGCTGGTCAATCTTCAGGTCATCGCAAAGGGTGGAGAACTTGTGACGGTTTTCTGCCATATCAATCGACACTGGAGAAGTTCCCAGGATGTTTACATGCTCTTCATACAAACGCATGGCCAGGTTATTGGGAATCTGGCCTCCCATTGAGAGTATAACTCCATGCGGATTTTCCAGCTCAATGATATCCATAACCCGTTCAAAGGAAAGTTCATCGAAATAAAGTCTGTCACAGATATCATAATCCGTACTCACCGTTTCGGGATTGTAATTGATCATCACGGAGCGATAGCCCTCCTTGTTGATGGCATACAGGGCATTTACACTGCACCAGTCGAATTCCACGCTGCTGCCAATCCGGTAAGCACCTGATCCCAGAACTATAACAGACTTATGATCACCAGTATATTTTACATCATTGGAAGTACCACTATAAGTAAGATAGAGGTAATTGGTCATGGCCGGATACTCCGCTGCCAGGGTATCTATTTGCTTGACAACAGGGAGGATACCGGATTGCTTGCGGAGGTTTCTGACTTCCATCAGGCCTTCCTGCATATGTTCCTGAATATCTTTCAGAACGCACCTGGCGATCTGGAAATCGGAAAATCCGAGGATCTTGGCTGAACGCAGCAGGTTTACGGGCAGATCATGGAGCGTGTTATACTGTTCGAGATCGTTTTTAAGGTTGAAAATGTTCTTTAGCTTATGCAGAAACCAGGGATCAATGCGTGTGAATTCATGGATCTTTTCAATGGTCCAGCCTTTCGAGAAGGCATCTGCGATCACGAAGATCCGCATGTCCGTAGGCTCGGACAATTCTTTTTCAACATCTTCGAACAGGAGATCCCGATTCCCCACAAAACCATGCATTCCCTGGCCGATCATTCTCAAACCCTTCTGGATGCTTTCTTCAAAGGTACGGCCTATGGCCATTACCTCACCCACGCTCTTCATGCTGCTTCCGATCAGCTTGGAAACACCAATAAATTTATTCAGGTCCCACCGGGGTATTTTGCATACGATATAGTCCAGGGCAGGCTCAAAAAAAGCTGATGTGGTTTTGGTGATGGAGTTTTTAATCTCATGGAGGCCATAACCGACAGCCAGTTTGGCAGCGACAAAGGCCAGCGGATACCCCGTGGCTTTTGAAGCCAATGCGCTGGACCGGGATAACCGCGCATTCACCTCAATTACCCGGTAATCTTCGGAAAGGGGATCGAGAGCGTACTGAATGTTACATTCGCCGATTATCCCGATATGCCGGATTATTTTAATGGCGAGCTGCCTCAGGACATGGTATTCCGAATTCGTAAGTGTCTGGGATGGCGCAACCACTATGCTTTCCCCGGTATGAATGCCGAGGGGATCAAAATTCTCCATGTTGCACACGGTAATACAGTTGTCATAACAATCCCTTACAACTTCATATTCAACTTCTTTCCACCCTTTAAGGGATTTCTCCACCAGAATTTGCGGGGCATAAGAAAAGGCCTTTTCGGCCATTTTTCTCATTTCACCTTCGTTGTTGCAAAAACCGCTGCCCTGGCCACCCAGCGTATAGGCCGCCCTGATGATAACGGGATAGCCAAGGTCCTCAGCTGCTTTAACCGCATCCTCAATATTTATGACAGCAAAACTACGTATCGTCTTGATCTGAATTTCATTGAGCTTTTTAATAAAAAGATCCCGGTCCTCCGTATCCATGATCGCCTGCACGGGAGTTCCCAAAACCCTTACATGGTTTCTTTCAAGAGCCCCGTTTTTATGCAATTCGAGTCCGCAATTCAGGGCAGTTTGTCCCCCAAAGGCAAGCAGTATGCCGTCGGGCTTTTCTTTCTCGATGACTTTTTCAACAAAGTAGGGGGTGACAGGAAGAAAATAAATGATGTCGGCAATGCCTTCAGAAGTTTGAACGGTGGCAATGTTGGGATTGATTAAGACCGTTTGAATGCCTTCTTCACGCAGGGCTTTCAATGCCTGCGAACCCGAATAGTCAAACTCTCCTGCTTCGCCGATTTTAAGCGCCCCTGAACCCAGTACGATGACTTTCGCGATTGATTTATCCATTTTTTCCGATGTCTGACAAAATTTACCCTAAATTTGTCCCAAAAGTACAAATATTTTTAAATTCACCTTGTATAATTATTAAAAAGTGCATATATTTGCATCAAATATGAATAACTATTCATCATGGGAAACAGGACAGAAAGGCTTTTAGCCATTAGAAACATTATTTCCTCGCAGAAAGTATCCAGCCAGGAAGAATTGCTGGAGCTTCTGGAGAAAAAGGGACTAAACTACACGCAGGCAACTCTTTCAAGGGATTTGAAGTTCCTAAAAGTAAACAAAATATCTGATACTGAGAAGGGTTATATTTATGAACTTCCTGATCAGCATCATATGCCGGGACAGGAGCTTGCAGAAAGCTATGCTGCGCAGGGATTTGTCTCCATTCAGTTTGCCAACAAGCTCGGTGTCATAAAGACACTTCCCGGATATGCGCCGAGTATTGCTGTTCTGATTGACAAGGTCAATCCGTTTGAGATCGTAGGAACCCTGGCCGGGGACGATACCATTCTGATCATTCCGCATGATAATGTAACTGAAAAAGATGTTATTAATACATTGATAATTATCATACCTGAGTTAAAGGATAAAATTAAGTAATACCTATGAAGAAGGAGAAAGTTGTACTGGCTTACAGTGGTGGATTGGATACTTCAGTGATACTGAAGTGGCTGATCGATAAGGGATATGAAGTAATCGCATATGTTGCAGATGTGGGTCAGGAAGATGATTTTAAGGAAGTGGAGAAGAAAGCTTTGAAGATCGGCGCCTCGAAGGTGTATATCAGGGATCTCAAGCGGGAATTTGTCACCGATTATATTTTCCCGGCACTGAAAGCCAATGCCGTATATGAAAACAGGTATCTTCTGGGAACTTCACTGGCGCGTCCGCTCATTGCCAAGTACCAGATTCAGATTGCCGGAGAGGAAAAAGCGGAATATGTTTCACATGGAGCTACAGGCAAGGGGAATGACCAGGTACGTTTTGAGTTATCCTATTATGCTTTGAATCCAAAAATCAAAGTGCTTGCACCCTGGAAAACACAGGAGTTTCTCGATCAGTTCAAGGGAAGAACCGATATGCTGAACTATGCCAAAACCAAAAATATTCCGGTCAAAGCGACCGTTAAGAAACCTTACAGTGAGGACGACAATCTGATGCATATCAGTCATGAAGCCGGAATACTGGAAGACCCGAAATTCAGACCGGAGATGGACATGCTTACCAAGATTGTTCCTCCTCAACTTGCCCCGGATCAGGAAACCCTGTTGGAAATCCACTTCAGGGATGGAATACCGGTAAAAGTCGGGAATAAAAAGGCCAAAGTCAGCGTCTCTGACCCTCTCGACCTGTATACCTATCTGAACAAGGTGGGAGGTGAAAACGGGATCGGATTGCTGGATATGGTTGAAAACCGTTTTGTCGGCATAAAATCCCGCGGAGTTTATGAAACTCCTGCCGGCACGATCCTTCTGCACGCCCACATGGATATTGAAGGAATTGCCATGGACCGTGAGGTCATGCGGCTGCGCAACATGCTTTCTCCCGTATTTGCTGAAATCGTATACAATGGTTTCTGGTTCAGCCCGGAAATGGAATTTCTCCGTGCTGCTATTGATAAGAGCCAGGAACTGATCGATGGCATTGTTTACCTGTCGCTTTACAAGGGCAACGTCATTATCAACGGCCGCGAATCCCCAAGTTCCCTCTACAATAAAGAACTCTCCAGTATGGATATCGAGGGAGGATTTGACCAGAAAGACAGTGCGGGATTCATTAAAATCAACGCCATTAGGCTGATGGCGCACCATGCCATAACAAAAAGAAAGGGGAATAAGGCCTGATCCTGCCCGATGACTGATCAAGAGCGTAAACGCTTCGGGACATTGCTGCCGGAAGGTTAATTCATATTGTCATGAAACTTTGGGATAAGGATATTCAGACGGATAAACTGATTGAACAGTTCACGGTGGGAAAAGACCGGGAACTTGACCTGTTGCTGGCACGGTATGATGTGCTCGGATCCATAGCTCATATTATTATGCTTGAGCACATTGGATTACTGACACCCGTTGAAAAGGAGGATCTGCACAGGGAACTGATTGCCATTTATGACGTCGTTGTCCATGGCGCTTTTCTCATTGAAGAAGGTATTGAGGATGTTCATTCCCAGGTAGAACTCCTCCTGACCCGTAAACTCGGGGAAACCGGGAAAAAAATTCATGCCGCCCGTTCACGCAATGACCAGGTTCTCCTGGATATCAAACTCTTCATACGGGAGGAACTGCACCAGGTTGTGGAACTGTCAAATGACCTGTTCCGGGAATTGATTTCCAAAAGTGAACAGTACAAGAGCCTTTTTTTGCCGGGATATACACACCTCCAGATCGCCATGCCTTCGTCGTTCGGGCTCTGGTTTGGCGCCTATGCCGAAAGCCTGGCCGATGATATGCAAATGATGCTGGCGGCCTATCGTTATGCGGACCAGAATCCGCTGGGCTCTGCAGCCGGATACGGCTCTTCATTTCCTATAAACCGGCAAATGACGACAGATCTGCTGGGTTTCGGAAGCATGCATTACAATGTGATCAATGCGCAGATGAGCCGGGGCAAATCTGAACGGCTCACTTCCTTTGCCCTGTCATCGCTGGCAGGAACATTGTCCAAAATGGCCGGGGATATCTGTATGTTCGCAAGTCAGAATTTCGGGTTCCTGACCTTGCCTGAGGAATTTACAACAGGATCGAGTATCATGCCACATAAAAAAAATCCGGATGTGTTTGAGCTCATCCGCGCAAAATGCAATAAAATACAGGCTCTCCCCGGAGAAATCGATCACATTGCCGGGAACCTGGTTTCGGGATATTTCAGGGATATGCAAATCATCAAGGAATCATTTCTGCCCGTATTCGGCGAGCTTAAAAACTGCATCCGTATGCTCAGTTATGCCGCAGGGAAAATCATTCCGGCACAGAATATTTTAAATGACGACAAGTATCAGTATATCTTTTCAGTAGAAGAAGTAAATAAACTTGTACTTGAAGGTTTGCCCTTCCGGGAGGCCTATAAGCAGATCGCGCGGAGTATTAAGGACGGGACCTACCGGCCTGGCCGACAGGTGAAGCACAGTCACGAAGGAAGCATGGGAAATCTCTGCAACGACGAGATCATGCATAAAATGGAATCGGTGTTCATCCGTTTTCAATTTGAAAAAAAGAAAAAGGCGTATGAGAATTTATTAAAGATACCAGGTTGAGATGGGAAAGGAGACGATTGTTATTCGGGTGGAAATTTCTGCCATGCTGGGTTTGAATGGCAAAATCAGCAGACGGAAAATGGACAGGCTGGCCATGGTGATCACCAATCTGCACAACAGCGGCAAGCAGGTGCTTGTTGTTACCTCCGGGGCCATTATACTGGGCGCGGAAAAACTCAAATTGCATAATCTGCCCGATTCACAGCTTGATATGCAGGCAACGGCAGCAGTCGGCCAGGCCGAACTGATACGCCTGTACCAGCGTTCATTTGATGAGTACAACCAGATTGTTGCGCAGGTATTGCTGACCAGTGACATTATTGATTATCCCCAGCGGGTGGAGAATACACGGAATACTTTCAATACTTTGCTGGATATGAGCATAATCCCCATCATCAATGAAAATGATCCGGTCTCTACCACCGACATTGAATTTGATGACAATTATCCGCTGGCCCTGATTGTAGCCAAAATTGCCAGGGCCGATTTCATTGTCATCAAGATGGAAATGAACGGAAAGTACCTGATCGTGCCGGGGAGCAGTGTTTCTTCCATTGTGGTGGACGGGGAAACCGAATTGCAGGAAAAACTCGAATCCATTTGCCAGGTAATGATACCCGGTGAAGATCAGGAAGCGATTCATTTTCCGCCATCCATCGGTGAGATCTTATTTTAGTAGCTGCATGCATGATATTTAAGTGGAGAAATTATGGATTACAGGGAGGTTTTGAGGAATAAGCACCGGATTGTAGTGAAAATTGGAACTTCTTCACTTTCTTATCCGAACGGCAGGATGAATTTTCACAGCATATCCAAACTGGCGTATGTATTGAGCGCGATTCGCCGGAGGGGAGTGCAGGTTGTCCTGGTCACATCGGGAGCCATTGGGGTGGGTGCCGGACGACTGGGCCTTACTGAACGGCCCTCGGAGCTTGCCAAAAAGCAGGCTCTGGCAGCAGTGGGCCAGGCAGACCTGATCAAGATTTACCAGAAGTTCTTTGAGGAATATAATCAGATGGTGGCACAGGTGCTGCTGACAAAAGACGTTGTAAGCATTCCTTCCCGGAATCTGAATGCCAAAAGAACCCTGCATAAACTGCTTGAAATGGATATCATTCCCATCATCAATGAAAATGATACCATTGCCACCAATGAGATCGAATTCGGAGACAATGATACCCTTTCAGCCATTGTAGCCTCTCTCACCGAAGCCGATTTGCTGATCATGTTATCAGACATTGACGGTCTGTATTCGGCAGATCCCAGGACCGAGATCAGGGCTGAGATCATTCATTCGGTTCTGGAAATCACACCGGAACTGGAAAACCTGGCTACCGGAGCAGGATCATCTTTCAGCACAGGCGGTATGATCACAAAAATATCGGCGGCCAAAATCTGCCTGAAAGATGGCATTGACTGTATCATAACCAGTGGATCCGACCCGGGCATCCTGTTTGATGTGCTAGCCGGTAAGGAAGTAGGTACCCATTTTGTAGCCCAAAAAAGAAAAACAGTCAAACATGCATGAAACAGAAGAAAATATCAGTTTAAAAGCCCAGCAGGTCCGGAAAGCGTCCCGGGTAATTGCCACTGCAAGTACCAGTCTGAAGAACCAGGCATTGCTGGCCATTGGGGCCGAAATCGACAGGAACCGGGATGTCCTGAAAGCTGAAAACAGCAGGGATATTGCTGCCGGAAAAGAAAAAGGATTATCTGCTGCTTTTATTGATCGTTTAACTCTGAATGATAAACGAATACAGGAATTGATTGATGTTTTGAATGAAGTGGCGATTCTGAAGGACCCAGTTGGTGAGATATTTAATATGAATACATTGCCCAGCGGTTTGAAGGTTGGACAGATGAGGGTCCCTATTGGTGTGATCGGGATTATTTTTGAATCGCGACCGAATGTTTGTATCGAGGTGGCGGCACTTACCATCAAATCCGGAAACGGGGTTATCCTCAGAGGAGGAACCGATGCACTGTATTCCAATCTCATACTGACCGGACTTATCCGCAGCGGACTCAAAAAATCCGGTCTCCCTGAAGATTGTGTGGCCATGGTGGAAAATACAAATCGGGAATCCGTGCTTCAGCTTGTCAGATTGAAGGATTTTATTGATGTCATCATACCACGCGGCGGTCTTGAACTGATCCGGTTTGTGGAGGAAAATTCGGTAATCCCGGTTATCCGGCATGACCAGGGCATATGCCATACGTATGTGGATGAATTTGCCAATACCGAAATGGCACTTGACATTTGCTACAATGCCAAGGTACAACGCCCCGGAGTTTGCAACGCCATGGAAACCTTGTTGGTCCACAGTAAGATAGCATCTCATTTCCTGCCCCGCATGAAAGCGGCTTATGATAAGGCAGGTGTCAGACTGAAAGGATGCCCCGGAACCCTGGAGATCCTGCATTCCCTGGAGGCTGCAACTGACGAGGACTGGAGCACCGAGTACCTCGATCTTGTATTATCGGTTAAAATCGTGGAGGATCTTGACGAAGCCATTGAACATATTAATCTTTACAGCTCACACCATTCGGACGCCATCGTAACCGATAGCTATACCCGGGGAATGCGTTTCATCAGTGAAGTGGATTCGGCTGCCTGCTTCATCAACGCGTCCACCCGTTTCAGCGATGGTAATGAATTCGGCCTGGGAGCTGAAATGGGGATCAGTAATCAAAAGCTTCATGTAAGAGGACCCATGGGATTAAAAGATCTCATGGCCCCCAAATACATCATTTTCGGAAATGGACAGGTGAGAACCTGAAAGGAACGTAAAACAATAACCCTTAACAACATTCGCCATGCAACCACTGAATGAATTCATGCAGAAACTTGAAGAGATTACCGTCAGGGCTTCACAAATTGACAAACAATTATTTGATACTTACAATGTCAAGAGGGGCTTAAGGAACCAGGACGGCTCAGGGGTACTGGTGGGACTTACCAATATTGGAGATGTTGTTGGTTATGAGAAAAAGGACAATGTAATAACTCCCTGCGAGGGAAGGCTGTATTACCGGGGTATCAGCGTCGAGGAACTGGTGCATGGGTTTCAAAAGGACAAAAGGCATGGCTTTGACGAGACTGTCTACCTGCTGATGACAGGCAAACTGCCCGGCAAGGAAGACCTGGAAATGTTTTCATCTTACATGGCAGGCCATCGTGATCTGCCCAACAGTTTTGTGAACCTGATCCTTTCATTCCGGGGAAAGAACATCATGAATATGCTGGCCCGCTCGGTTTTGGTTATGTATACCCAGGATGAAGATGCAGAGAATTACTCCCACATCAACCTGCTGAAGCAATCCTTGAACCTTATCGCCAAGTTTCCGGTGATAGCGGCCTATGTATATTTTGGTTTCAGGCATACCTACCAGCGGAAATCCCTGATCTTCCGTCATCCCGATCCCGCCTTGAGCACAGCCGAGAATTTCCTTTACATGCTGAAAGGGGAAGACTATTCAAAACTTGAGGCTGATATTCTCGACCTGGCATTGGTGCTTCATGCAGAACACGGAGGCGGTAACAATTCCACCTTTGCCACGCGCGTTATCAGCTCAGCAGGAACCGACACCTACTCTGCCATCTCGGCCGGCCTTGGATCACTGAAAGGATTCCTGCACGGGGGAGCAAATCTCCAGGTGGAAGAAATGATCAGGGATATCAAGAAAAATGTAAAAGACTGGTCTGATAAAAAGGAGGTGCTGGAATATCTTCAGAAAATTCTGAAAGGCGAAGCCGGTGATGGCTCCGGGAAGTTATACGGGATCGGGCATGCCATTTATACCCTGTCTGATCCGCGGGCCATCCTGTTGAAAGACAAGGCACGGGAATTGGCAGAATCCAAGGGCAAGGCCGAGGAGTACAATCTGTACGAGGCCATCGAGGAGCTTGCTCCGGAAGCATTTGGCCTGTTCAAAGGCGGCAATTCCAAAGTGGTAAGTGCGAATGTCGACTTTTATTCGGGTTTCGTGTACAAATGCATTGATATACCCAAGGAACTTTTCACACCCATCTTTGCCATTGCCCGTATGGCAGGATGGTGCGCCCACCGGCTCGAGGAGGTAACTTTTGCTTCCCGGCGGATCATACGGCCTGCCTATAAGAACGTATTTGGAAGAGTGGATTATAAATCACTGGAAGAAAGAAAGTAAAACTATAAGATACCCCAATGGTATAGGGATAATGTATATAAAATACTATATTTAGATTATCTTTGCCCCTAATGAACGGGGATATATGTCAATAAATCTCAATTTATGTGATAACCTGAAAAAATCTCAGTAGTATTGAGAGTGGGAAATATAGATTTCAAGCAGGCCATTCTCTTTTTGAAGGAATGGCCTTTTTTTAGAGTCTGAAATTTAAGGAAACAGGAATATGATCAGTAAGGGAATGCCAAAAAAGAAGGGATTGTATGATCCTTCCATGGAACATGACAGCTGCGGTATTGGTTTTGTGGCACAGATCAGGGGAGTCAGATCTCACGATATCATCCACCGGGGTCTCGAAGTCCTGGAAAACATGTCGCACCGCGGGGCAGAAAGTGCTGATAACGTCACCGGTGACGGAGCGGGCATATTGATACAGATTCCACACAGTTTTTTTCTGGCCAAAGGGATCAAGGTTCCCGCCGAGGGGAAATATGCGACAGGACTGGTATTTCTGCCACAGCAGGAGAAAGAGCGAAAACTATGCGAGGAGATCCTGGTTAATTCCCTCGTAGCCGAGGGACTTGAAGTAATTGATTTCCGGGAAGTCCCTGTGGACAATACCATTCTCGGGGAGATCTCCAGAAGCTCGGAACCCTTCATCCGGCAGATATTTGTCACCGGCAACCAGGAACAGGATGAACTGGAGCGGAAGCTTTTCATTGCCAGAAAGCAGGCGGAGAAGAAGGTCAGGGAAGCAGGCTTTAATCACCGGGAGGCTTTTTACCTTCCCAGTTTGTCCACTAAGGTGATGATTTACAAGGGAATGTTTACATCACACCAGTTGAGGCAGTACTATACCGATTTGCGGGATCCCAAACTTGAAAGCGCAATTGCCCTTATTCATTCCCGGTTCTCTACCAACACTTTTCCCACCTGGGACCTGGCTCAGCCTTTCAGGTACCTCGGACACAACGGCGAGATCAACACGATCAAAGGAAACCGCATGTGGATGAGCGCCCGGGAAGCGCTCATGGAAACCGGAGTTATCGGGGAAGACCTGAAAAAGATCTTCCCGGTGATCGAACCTGACAAGAGCGATTCAGCCTCGCTTGACAATGTGCTGGAATTCCTCGTCATGACCGGCAAATCGCTGACACATGCCCTCAGCATGCTGATCCCCGAATCATGGAATGACAAGAATCCCATTCCCGACAGCTTGAAAGCATTTTATGAATACCATTCCACCATCATGGAACCCTGGGATGGCCCGGCTTCTATCGTTTTCAGCGACGGACGTTTCATCGGCGGCACCCTTGACCGGAACGGACTGCGTCCTTCACGCTATATCATCACCAAGGATGACATGATTGTAATGGGTTCCGAGGTTGGTGTTCAGAATTTTGCACCGGAACAGATCAAAGAGAAAGGCCGGCTGATGCCCGGGAAAATTTTGCTTGTGGATACTAAATTCGGCATTATCGTCCCCGATGAGGAATTAAAACGTCAGCTTACAGAAAGGAATCCTTATGCCAACTGGCTTAAGGAAAACCGGATCGAACTGGGCGATATTGTTGTGAAGCAACGGGTACCTACTACACTGGGAGATGAATACAAACATTATCTGAAGGTTTTCGGTTATACGAAGGAAGATTTTGATGTGCTGATCAAGCCCATGGCTCATGAAGGACAGGAACCCGTGAGTTCCATGGGCAATGATACACCGTTGGCCGTCATGTCGGATAAGCCCCAGCGTCTGTTCAATTATTTCAGGCAGCATTTTGCCCAGGTGACCAATCCTCCCATCGATCCGATACGCGAGGGTCTGGTAATGTCTCTTACCAATTACATCGGATCACTTTCGCGCAATCTGCTCATTGAATCCTCTTCCCACTGCAAGCTGATCAAATTCCGCAGTCCTTTGATTACCAATACCGATCTGGGAAAAATTAAAAATCTCGATCAGGGTCATTTCTCACACCTCGTCATTCCCATGCTCTTCCGGGCTGACAGCAAAGATCCCGGGGCAGCGCTTGAAAAAGCCCTTGCCGAGATGTGCCGGAATGCAGAAGAAGCAGTCGACAAAGGCTGTAATTTTATCGTGCTTTCAGACCGGGGCATCAGTCCGGTCATGGCCCCGATCCCTTCGCTTCTTGCTGTTTCCACCGTTCACCATCATCTGATCAACGTACAGAAAAGAATGCAGGCTGGACTTATTGTTGAGACAGCCGAGCCCCGCGAGGTCAATCATTTCGCGCTTCTGTTTTCCTTTGGGGCCAGCGTTGTGAACCCATACGGTGTATTTGCCATCATTGAAAAGCTTTGTGAGGACGGAGAAATCAAATATGATTATGTCACTGCCCGGGAACATTATATCAAATCAATTGATAAGGGTTTGCTGAAGGTGATGTCCAAGATGGGAATTTCAACGCTCCGCAGTTATCACGGTTCTCAGATCTTTGAAGCGATCGGATTGTCGAGTGAAATTACCGCTCAATACTTCACAGGCACGGATTCACGAATCGGAGGCATCGGGCTGGATGAAATTGCCAAAGAAGCCCTGATCCCCCATGGTTTTGCCTACTATCCCGATGTACAGGATAATCCCGAACCGGAAACCCAGGGCATTTACCATTACCGGAAAAACGGGGAACTGCACGCCTGGAATCCCGAGACCATTGGCCTGATCCAATGGGCTACAAGGACAAATGACTACAACAAATATAAGGAATTCAGCGCCCTGGTGGATCAGCAAAACCGCAAACCCCAGTTTATCCGGGGATGTGTCAACCTGAAAATGGGCAAAGCTGTTCCACTCGATGAAGTTGAGCCGGTAGAATCCATTATGAAACGGTTTGTCACTGGGGCCATGTCATATGGATCGATCAGCAAGGAAGCCCATGAAGCCCTTGCCATCGCGATGAACGCCATTGGCGGCAGAAGTAACACCGGTGAGGGAGGTGAAGATGCCGAAAGGTTTACCGAACGGCCTGACGGAAGCAGTGTACGGAGTGCCATTAAACAGGTTGCTTCGGGACGTTTTGGCGTGACGACCCATTACCTGATCAATGCCGATGAGATCCAGATTAAAGTGGCGCAGGGTGCCAAGCCGGGAGAAGGCGGGCAGCTTCCGGGCCACAAGATCGACACGATCATTGCCAAACTTCGCCATTCCACGCCGGGCATTACCCTGATATCACCTCCGCCGCATCATGATATCTATTCCATTGAAGATCTTGCGCAGCTGATCTTCGATTTGAAATGCACCAATCCCAAGGCCAGGATCACTGTCAAGCTCGTTTCGGAAAAGGGAGTGGGGACCATTGCTGCCGGCGTTGCCAAAGCCCATGCCGATGGCATTACCATCAGCGGTTGCGAAGGGGGTACCGGCGCCAGTCCCGCCAGTTCAATAAAGTATGCCGGACTACCTATGGAGCTGGGTATAGCCGAAGTTCAGCAAACCCTCGTGATCAATAACCTGCGTGACCGTGTGGTGCTTCAAACCGACGGTCAGCTCAAAACCGGAAGGGATGTGGTGTATGCCGGTCTTTTGGGGGCCGAGGAATTCGGATTTGCCACCGGGTCGCTTATCGTGCTGGGATGCATCATGATGCGCAAATGCCACCTGAACACCTGTCCCGTGGGTGTCGCCACGCAAAACCCGGAACTCAGGAAACGGTTTATCGGCAAGTCACAATCCCTGATCAACTACTTCCATTTTATTGCCGCGGAAGTCCGGGAGGTTATGGCCGAAATGGGCTTCCGGAAATTCGAGGACCTGGTAGGCAGAACAGACCTTATTGAACAGCGAACAGATATAAGCCACTGGAAGGCTTCGAAACTCGACCTTTCCCAGATCCTCCATCGGCCTGATGAAGTGTCGAAAAACGCTTCGCACTGCACCTGTCTGCAGACGCACAAGATCGACAAGGTCATGGACCATGAACTCATCAAGCTGGCCAACAAAGCCATTAAAAACAATGAAAAAGTCTGGCTGTCCAGGAGCATTACCAACACCGACCGGACAGTAGGCGCCATGCTTTCCGGTGAGATCACCCGCATATACGGAGAGAAGGGTTTACCCGACGGAATGCTGATATGCAAGTTCAAAGGTTCTGCCGGACAGTCCTTCGGGGCATTCCTGGTAAAGGGCATCCAGTTTGAACTGGAAGGTGATTCCAATGATTACCTTGGGAAGGGCCTGTCAGGCGGAAGAATCATTGTTGTGCCGCCCAAGGGATCTACTTTCAGGCCCGAGGAGAACATCATCGCCGGCAATACCCTTCTTTACGGTGCGACCAGCGGTGAAGCCTACATCAGGGGCGAAGTGGGAGGAAGATTTGCAGTTCGCAACAGCGGTGCTTATGCCGTGGTGGAAGGCGCCGGAGATCATTGCTGTGAATACATGACGGGGGGAAGGGTAGTCGTACTGGGAAATTCAGGCCGCAATTTTGCTGCCGGCATGAGCGGTGGCATTGCTTATGTACTTGATAAAAAAGGTAATTTCGAATATTTCTGCAACAAGGGCATGGTGGAATTGAGCCCGGTGGGGGATCATGACGACCTGATCGAATTGCAGATGATGATCAACAACCACTATCTCTATACAAGAAGCGAGCTGGCTGAAAAGATCCTGGTGAACTGGGATGAATACCTGCCCCGTTTTGTCAAGGTAATTCCGCTGGAATACAAGAAAGTGCTGGAAGAGCAAAAGATCTCCCAACTGATCCAGAAAATTGAACGTACCGAGGATGAGCCGCATTTTCATTATTAACAGTTTCAATTAGCTTATAAACATTGCATCTATGGGAAACCCGAAAGGATTTATTCAGATAACCCGCAAAGTTGCGGGATACAGGCCACTGAACGAGAGGACCTCAGATTTCGGCGAAGTTGAGCAGACCCTGAATGAACAGGACCGGAAAGATCAGGCATCACGATGCATGGACTGCGGAGTCCCCTTTTGCCAGTGGGGATGTCCCGTGATGAACAACATGCCCGAATGGCAGGATGCCATTTATCGCGGCGACTGGAAAAATGCCATCGATCTTCTTCATGTAACCAATAACTTTCCGGAATTTACCGGCAGAATATGTCCGGCTCCCTGTGAAAATGCCTGCACACTTAATATCCAAGGCGAACCGGTTACCATCAGGGAAAATGAGGCTGCAGCCGCTGAAAAAGGATTTGAACTCGGATTTGTCGTGCCAAAGCCACCCGCAGTACGGAGTGGTAAGAAAGTCGCGGTAATCGGTTCAGGTCCTTCGGGATTGGCCTGTGCCGATCTGCTTAACAAATGGGGACATACAGTCACTGTGTTTGAAAAAGACGATGCCATCGGCGGACTTCTTCGTTATGGTATCCCCGATTTTAAACTGAATAAATGGGTGATCGACCGGCGTCTCGAGATTTTGCAGGAAGAGGGACTTATTTTCAAAACCGGCACCCATGTGGGAACCCATATCCAGGGAGCAGAACTGCTTAAGGATTACGATGCGGTTTGCCTCACCATCGGTGCCATGAAACCCAGGGAGTTGACGGTGGAGGGTTCGGGACTTTCGGGCATTCACTTCGCCATGGATTTTCTTACCCAGCAAAACAGGATCAACCGGGGTCAGCGGATACCGGAAGATCAAAGAATACTTGCTGCCGGAAAGAACGTTGTTGTCATTGGCGGTGGTGATACCGGATCGGATTGTGTGGGAACGTCAATCCGGCAGGGAGCGCTGAGCGTCAGACAGATCGAGATTCTTCCTAAACCGCCGGAAACACGTCTACCGGATAATCCATGGCCTTACTGGGCAAATGTTCTCCGCAATTCCACCTCGCACGAGGAAGGTTGCGAGCGGAGCTGGAGCCTGTCCACCAAAAGATGCATCGGCGACGGATCCGTCAGACAGATTGAAGTGGTGGAAGTGGACTGGGTGAAGGAAAATGGCAGGATGAATATGGTTGAAAAACCAGGCACAACCCGGAAAATGGATGCGGAACTGGTGTTACTGGCCATGGGATTTGTGCATTGTGTGCACGAAGGAGTGGCCGGAGAACTCGGACTCGAATTCGATGCCAGGGGCAATATCAAGGTCGACAGGAATTTTCAAACCAGCGCACCCGGGGTTTTCGCAGCAGGTGACGCCGCTACGGGAGCCAGCCTGGTTGTAAGAGCCATTTTCCAGGGTCGCGGTCTGGCCCGTTCTGTGGACAAATTCCTGAAAGCCGGGAAGTAATTTAAATATGCCCAATTCCTACAAAGGTATCCTTTACGCGGTAATCACCGCTGTTTTGTGGAGCGTGCTGGCCATTGTCATGAAGGTGTCCCTGACGGACCTTACCCCCGCTGATATTACATGGTTCAGGTTTTTGCTGGCATTTGTCATCCTCACCCTCTATTATTACTTTAGAAAGCCCCAGTATCTTAGGATCTTACGACGGCCTCCGCTCATCCTGATCCTGGCCACGCTGTGTCTTGCAGCAAACTATTATGGATTCATCGAGGGCGTTAACCTTACCACCCCCAGTATCGCCCAGGTGTTTATTCAGCTTGGTCCCGTGCTGCTTGCCGTGGCCGGATTCATTTTTTTCCATGAAAGAGTCGTATGGAGGCAAATTGTCGGTTTGGTGCTGGTAATGGCAGGATTGCTTGTTTTTTACAGGGAACAGTTCAATCTGATTCTTTCGGGGAGAGTGAATTTTCAAGCCGGCATCCTGTGGATAATGATGGCAGCAGTAACCTGGGCTGTTTATTCGGTATTGCTGAAGATCATGGTCATAAAATATCCTCCCATGCAGCTCAACCTGGTGATTTTCGGACTGCCGGTGCTGTTGTATTTGCCTTTTGTCAATTTCGGCCACCTTGCGGAACTTGATTTCATCGGCTGGCTGATCCTTATTTTCATGGGACTCAATACATTGTTTGCCTACGGTCTGCTTTCCCTGGCCATGCATTACGCCGAGGCCAATAAAATAAGTGTCATTCTGATCCTGAATCCGATTCTTACCTTCATGCTGATGGCCATCATTACCTATTCAGGTGCCACCTGGATTCAGCACGAGCACTATTCCCTCATTACCCTGACCGGGGCAATCATTGTACTGGCCGGGGCTGTGCTCACCATTTTCAAAAAAACAGTCCGGGGAAAACCACGGGTTAGCTAAACTAATGTTAACTTTAACCTATATTTGTTTTCTAACTCTATCTGATGCCCATCCTGACCTCCATTATCAACTGGCTGAATGTAAAAAGGATCCATCAAATGGACCTGTTCCGAAAATATCCTGCGGAGGTGCAGCAGGATATTTTCCAAAAACTGATCACCAGGGCTGTTGATACGGAGTGGGGGAAAATTCATGACTTCATATCGGTGAAAACCACAAAGGATTTTCAGGGGTGCACACCCATACAAACCTATGAAGAAGTTAAACCATACATTGACCGGCTCCGGCAGGGAGAGAACAACCTTCTCTGGCCCGGAGAAATCAAATGGTTTGCCAAATCATCAGGCACCACCAACGATAAAAGCAAATTCATCCCGGTATCGCAGGAATCACTCAAAGATTGTCATTTCAAGGGAGCACGGGATGTTCTTACCATTTATTTCCAAAATAATCCGGAAACCCGCGTATTTTCAGGCAAGGGACTTACTCTTGGCGGCAGTCATAAAATTGATAATTACAACAACCAGTCGTATTACGGTGATCTCTCCGCCATTCTGATCGAGAACCAGCCTTTCTGGACCGAATTCATTCGCACGCCCAGCCAGGAAGTCGCGTTACTGCCTAAATTTGAAGAGAAACTGGATCGCATTGCCGACGAAACAATCCAGGAAAATGTCACCAGCATAGCCGGCGTTCCCTCCTGGAACCTGGTGATGCTGAAATATATCGTTGAGCGGACAGGCAAAAAGAATATTCTCGAAGTCTGGCCCGGACTTGAACTTTTCATGCACGGAGGCGTCAGTTTCTCACCTTACCGGGAACAGTTTAAAAAAATCATACCCTCGGAAAAAATGCATTATCTCGAGGCGTACAATGCTTCCGAAGGTTTTTTTGCCATCCAGGACGATCCACTTGCGCCTGATCTCCTGCTGATGCTTGATTATGGCATTTTCTATGAATTCATTCCCATGGATCAGCTGGACAATGCCAATCCGGATGTCCTGACCATCGGTGATGTCGAAAAGGATGTGAATTATGCCCTGGTGATTTCAACGAACACCGGACTTTGGCGCTATATGATTGGTGATACCGTGAAATTCACCTCGCTCTATCCTCATAAAATTGTGATATCAGGCCGAACCAGGCATTTTATCAATGTATTCGGTGAAGAAGTGATTGTTGACAACGCCGATAAGGCACTCAGAACAGCCTGCGATAAAACCGGGGTTGAAATCATCGATTATACTGCCGCCCCCGTATTTATGTCTGATGAACACCAGGGCGCGCATGAATGGCTTATTGAATTTGTCAGTCCACCGGCCGACCCGGAATATTTTGCAACCCTGCTCGATCATGCCCTGATGGCCATCAATTCTGATTATGAAGCCAAACGATACCGGAACCTGACGTTGGATAAGCCGGTAGTTCATGTCGCTGCAACGGGCACATTTTACCGGTGGCTGGAGGAAAAAGACAAGCTTGGGGGACAGAATAAAGTGCCCCGGTTGTTCAATGAAAGAAAATACCTTGAAGAATTGCTTGAAATAAATGCACGGATAAAGTCAAATAATTGATATGAGTATGCACATTGCTGTTGCCGGGAATATCGGCTCGGGTAAAACCACACTGACCAGCCTTTTATCCAAAAATTTTGGCTGGGATGCCCATTACGAAGATGTGGAGGATAATCCCTACCTGAATGATTTTTACAATGACATGCAGCGCTGGTCATTTAATCTTCAGATTTACTTTTTGAATACCCGCTTCAACCAGATCCTGTCCTTCCGCAGGTCAGGGAAAACCCTGGTTCAGGATCGCACCATTTATGAGGATGCTTATATCTTTGCACCCAATCTGCATTCGATGGGGCTCATGTCAACCCGTGACTTTGAGAATTATTTCACCTTGTTCAATATGCTCGGCTCCCTGATACAACCTCCCGACCTGGTCATCTATCTGCGCGCCTCCGTTCCCACACTTGTCAGGCAAATTCAAAAAAGAGGCAGGAAATACGAAGACAATATCC
The DNA here is from genome assembly GCA_016930375.1 of Bacteroidales bacterium. Taxonomy (GTDB): domain Bacteria; phylum Bacteroidota; class Bacteroidia; order Bacteroidales; family UBA10428; genus UBA5072. Next base: position 72,481 of record JAFGGU010000068.1, read on the forward strand.
GGCTGGATTACCTGAAGAGGCTGAATGAACGCTACGAAGCATGGATTGAGTCCTATAAGCTGGGGAAAATGCTGATTGTGGATGTGGACAGCTATAATTTCATCGATAAGGCCGAAGACCTGAGTGTTGTGATTGATAAAGTGAATGCCTCGGTACACGGGCTGTTTTAGAGGCCTTTTTTTATCATTTCCCGAATATTTTCCCACACCTCATTCCTGATCTTAGCTCCTGCCTCTTCAATGACCTTCCCGGCGAGCAGGGAACCGATCCTGCCGCAAATGTCAGGCTTCAGTCCGTTGATATAGCCATACAGGTATCCTGAAGCATATAAATCGCCTGCGCCTGTGGTATCCATACAATTCACCGGAATAGCATCCACGGTGTGCTTTTCACCCTCATGGCAGATCAATGAGCCTTTGGCACCGGTCTTTACGATTGCCGTATCGCACAATGATGCAAAAACCTCCAGCGATTTTCCGGGATCTGCCATTCCTGTAAACACCCTTGCTTCTTCTTCATTGGCAAAAACGATGGGCTTGTACTTGCTGATAATGTGTTTCAGGAAGCCGAGATTGGCTTCAACCACATTGTAACTGGCCAGGTCAAGAGAAACCGTCATACCCAAACGGCCGGCCTGTTCCAGGGCTTTCTCAACCAGCTCCTGATTGGGAACCAGGTACCCTTCGAGATGAAGATGGTCATTTTCACAAAATATTTTAGCATCAACCTGGTTGGCAGATAATTCCACCGCTGCACCCAGGTATGTGGCAAAGGTTCGCTCTCCCCCGGGAGAAACCAGGGAAATGGCCCTTCCCGTACTGGTGGAGCTAAGTGATAAGGCAGGCTTGATTTGGCAATCCCTAAGATCATTCCCAAAAAACTCACCGAAAGGGTCCCTGCCTACCGTTCCGATAAAAGTTGTTTCCATGCCAAGTTGGGCAAGACCATGAATTGTATTTGCCGCAGATCCGCCCGAAGCCATGTGCTTCCGGCATGACCGGGCAGCTTCTTCCACCCTGAGCGCCTTTTCGGCATCTACAAGCTGCATGCTGCCCCGGGGAAGACTGAAAAAAGTCAGCAGATCATCATTCTCCAGGAACAGGATAACATCAACGAGGGCATTGCCAATTCCGAGTATCTTCATGACGGGAAATTGAATTAAAAAAGGGCATCTTGTTTTTTTAAAGATACCCTTCTGCTCCTCAGCTAAGACTCGAACTTAGGACCCTCTGGTTAACAGCCAGATGCTCTAACCAACTGAGCTACTGAGGAATTTTTCAGGC
>JAFGGU010000069.1 GCA_016930375.1 Bacteroidales bacterium
CGGAATTTCGCTTCCGCTCAATTCCGGTGCAGCTCTGTATCGTTAGCGTTTTTTCTCTAATACAAATATTGACAATTATGAACAAATAATTAACCTAATCCTGAATACACCGCACGGAATGTCCGTATTTCTTATCATAATCTATACGCGTGATGTATGAATCATAATAAATCAGGTGACGGCTCCACGCATGATAATTATTTGATGCCGAAGAAGACCAGAAACTGGCACAATAGCCTAAAGCGCTGAAGGTAAAATAGCCATGGCGATAACCGCCAGGAAGCGCTGAGAACCCACTCTCATTAGTAGCACCTGTGTTTGGGCTGTGCCAATGCGTTGTGTCAGCTTCTTTCATTTTACCACCCTCGTCAATGCCACGATATTTATCATCCAATTCTGATTCAGGCATACCTAAATGTGTTTCCAGCTGCATCCACTCTTCTTCAGTGGGTACATGCCAGCCCTCGGGTGCTATATTGCGGCTGTCATCTACTGCATACCAATTATAGAGATAACCGTATGTTTCAGCATTGTGCTCACTATTATTATAAGCACAATAGGCTCCTGCTGACAGTGCAATCCAATTTGAATCAGCAGTTACATGGTTGATTGGGGTTCCGTCACGGTAATGAGTCACTCTTAAATTCTCTGCCATCCAAAACTGGTTTCCAATTTTTACCGTTTTGTATGTATTGCCATCTATATCCTTGAGTACAATTGGTTCAACCTCGGTTGGACTGCATCCTGTTAATACAAATACAATAAGGATATAAATTATTAATATTGAAGATGTTTTCATCATCTTAAATCTTACAATTTATGATAGAAAGCTTTTTAAATTTTAGTATTTTTCTTTCATGCTAACGATTTCTATATTTCATAAACCGGACAAATAGCTTTAAAATGTGCCTTTCCATCTGTAAAATATGAATACCCAGTTCATATAATAACATAACGAAAGGAGTTCGCTATGCAGTTTTCCAACCTTCAGATGAAAAGGCACTTTATTGCAGGTAAATACGTTGTAGGCATCGATCCTTCAAAAGAAAAATCCGATGCCGCTGTCATTGATGCATTTGGTTTACTGAAAGGCAAAACATTCTCTTTCCAAAATAATCATCAAGGATTTCAAAAGCAACTCTGGATTTATCTCAACGAACGCATTCCCGGTTTCTCGAAAGAAAACTCCATATTTGCCATTGAAGCCGCATGCAATCTCTGGCAGAAACTCGCCGATTATATCAATAATCAAGGATATACCGTAGTGATACTGAATCCCCTGTCCACTTACAAAGCCCGGTCTCTCATCAATCACAGCTTCTCCAAAACCGATGCCAAAGACGCCCTGGTCGTGGCCAATTCTGCCAGGGAAGGATATTTTGATTACTACCGGATACACTCGGACAAAACAAAAGCCATGCATGATCTGGCAGTGACTTATGACAAACTCAAACGATCTCTCACTCAAACGAAACTGCGTCTCAGAGGTCTGGTTGAATTAACCTTTCCGGAATTTCCTGAAATCATAAAACTCAGCACGAATACAGCCCTTTTTCTTTTGGAACACTACATTACGCCTCAGGAATTTCTGGATGCCAATATCTTTACTGCTATTCAAGGCATGGAAAAAGCATCTCGAAAACAAAAGGGTGTCAGAGAACTAAAGGAATTGCAGGAAGCAGCCAGAACCTCCATCGGCCTGGATCTGGATAAAGAACAGATCAAAGCAGCTCATATGGCCAGAGATGCCTGGATTGCCATGATTAAACTGCTTTTTGTTAAAATCGATGAGGTCCAGAATCAAATAATTGCCATGGCAAAGGAAAAACCGTATTACAGTATCCTGACTTCCATCAAAGGCATCTCAGATATCTCTGCATCTCTCTTTATAGCAGAACTCCGGGATTTATATAACTTTCAGCATTATAAACAGATCGAAGCCTTTGCCGGAATCGGCCTCAGAAACTGGGATTCAGGACAATATAAGGGTTACCGGCATATCAGCAGGATCGGGAATAAACGACTCAGGTCCATTATTTTTCGTATGACCACAGAAACGAAGAATCATATCCCTGAAGTCCGTATCCGGTTTTTAAATCGAAAGATGATTCATGACCGGCATCGCAAAAACATCATTGCCTGCGCATCCAACCTCTTGAAACTGATCATGACACTCATTCAGGAGAATCGGCCGTATGAATTCCGGGAAGAAAAAGTCAAAGAACTTCAAGACTTGGAATTGAAATTCGAGCAGTTCAAGGAAAAGAAAAAAGTCTACAAAAAGGCTTCTTAATTAAATCCCTTGTTCTTTGAAATTTAAAGATCAATGATTCAAGACACTCATCTTCAAGAGGCGATAAGGCAAGATCCTGTAACCATACAGGGGCCGGATGGCTGGCTGATTAGCTCCGTAAGAGGTTTCCCGGAATACCGGAAGGCGCTCTGACTAACAGATAAGCCAGCCGTTCCGCGCCTCCTTGGACCGAATCAGATAATTCGTGATTCCGACTCATTCGGAACGCGGAAGTAAGTATGTGTCAGGAGGCAAACCCAGGTGGAACGACTCATCCATTTGTCTTTAAAGAAGCTCGCAGGAAAGGTGCGTCTCAATTGCAGGGAAAGAATACTTTCTACAGGTTCAACTACGGCTTTTTCAAAGAACGAGATGATTCAAAATTAATTATTTTTTACTTGCTTTGCAGCAAGTAG
>JAFGGU010000070.1 GCA_016930375.1 Bacteroidales bacterium
ATCCATTTTGTATCCAATTTTATCCGTTTTAAATTTACGGAATAATTATGAATATATCCATTTAGTATCCAATTTTATCCATTAATTGTTACTATCCATTTTTTGTTCTACTTGTCTGGTGTTTTCAAAGTGTCTATCGATTACCTGGTGAACGGCAACAAGTCCGATAAGGTGGAACAAACCCCCGCGAAGTCTCCCGACTTCGCTTTTCCAAAACTGTAGTCTCCAGACTACCTTCCTCACTGTTCCGAACTCAATAACCGGTTGACATAACACATTTGTTTGGACGAACTATATGAAGTATTTTAAATTTTAACTTCGCAACGGAATCATACGAATGGCTGTCAGAGACTGTGGCTCAAAGAAGGCGAAGATAGGGGACGCTTTTGCTAGGGTGATTTACTTAACACTGAAAAAAAATCACCACCACTTATAATCTTCAACTTTTTTAGCTTCCATATCTTGTAAAGTATATGCCTTATAATAGTTTAACCAACCATTATTAAGATGTTTTTCGCTTGGAGAGAACTCCCCGATCCCAATATCCAAATCATTTGAATATGGTATTCGAAAGTCACCCCAATTACATTTTTTTACAACCATATTTTTGTAACTTTCCCAGTTACCAACAAATTGATTGTTATAAAAATCATCACTTTCGATATCCAAATTATCATAAAGTATCTTTTCACCATTAAGATAGAATCTTGTTTCTAATATTCCCTTAAATCTACCTGAACCTCCCTGTTTTTGATCTTCAAATAACTCATAGTTAGCTAATAGGATGTATTTTTGATTAGTAAAACGCTTAATCACATCTTCATCCTGATTTTCTTCTGCATCCATTAAATATCCAGACCTATAAGAATCAACAAATTTTCTAATATGGATTATTTCAATTTCGCCTATGAATTGGCATATATTGTCTTTCACTTTGCTTTTTCCAAAAACATAATATTTATTCGGTGCGTTAATATTCTTGATTACTGTAATAAACTTAATAGATAATCTTTGGTAATTCTCCCCAATAAATCCTAATACTATATCTTTGTTATTTAGCCATAAGGTATTTCTTTTATTCCTTTATATGGTACCTGAAACCTCGTCCTTCGCTGGTTTTCAGCAATAACCCATCTTTGACCAGAAGGGCAGGGTCTGACTTAAATGTGTTTCGTGAGTATCTTGAAAGGGTTGAATATAAGCATGCTTTACTGGAACAAATTCAACCCCTTCAGGGTTGTGAAAAGATTCAGTCATACTCTCCGTGGGTTGCACCCACGGTTATTCAAATTGAAGCTCGTTGGGGTTTAGGAAGTTAACGCATCAACAGTATGGAAATAATACAAATATATCCATTTTGTATCCAAATATATCCATTCTATGTTTCATCTATTTCCTGCAAAAAAAATAACCCTTCAAGGGTCTGTTGACCGCTTGAAGGGTTACTGGCCGCTCACCGATTACCTTTTACTGTTCACTGTTCACTGTTCACTATTCACTGTTCACTTTTCACTGCCCCAACAACTTATCCCCCTGCTCCTGCGCCGCTTTTAACACGGCTTCAGCTTTGGTATCCGCTTCCTTAATGATTTTCTGTGCCGTATTTTCTCCTTCCTGCCGGAGCTTTTTGGCGCCTTCTTCAGCAAGTCTTTTGGAAATGGGATCTTTGGCTTTGTCAACCAGTTTATCAGCATTCGCATCGGCTTCCTTCCGCACTGCATCAGCTGCTTCCTGGGCTTTGGCACGGATCAGGTCTGCTTCCTTCCGGGCCTGCTCCATCAGTTTATCCACTTCAGCCTGCGCAGCAGCGCGGGCTTCTTCTTTCTTGGTATCAATCTGTTCCTGGACAGCCTGTTTTACTTCTTCTTTTAAAGCTTCCCTGGCATTGCCTGAGTTTTCATTCAAATCGAGGCCGATCTTCGGGTCACGGAAAGTTCCCCCGACCTTCACCTTGATGTTCAGATTTTCAAGCGGGTCAATTTTCAAACCTGCTCCGGCTGCCTTGCTCAGCAGGTTATCGATGGGTGCATTGGCTGCCGCACCCAGTTCGGATCGCGGAATATTAATACCTACGGTATAATTCATGGTCTGGTCGATCCCCTGATCACCACCTATCAGAAGGGTTGCCTTTCCCACTCTGGTTTCAAACGGATTCACCAGGAGCCTTCCGTTCCGGATATCGAAATTAACTCCTAACTTGTTCAGCGTCATATTATTGAATGCGTTTGTGTTCAATGCATTTCCAATTTTATCAAAAGTGGCTGAGCTTTTCAACCCGATCAAATCAGAAGTAAAATTACCATTACCGACAATGGACTGTAACAGTGGCATCATATGTTCATCAAGATAACTCGAAAATTTCATACCCAGGGAAACCTTACCCATGGCTTTGCCTGCAATGGGTGCAAATTTCTGTAACATGGAGAATGAAGCAAATGCGGCTGGTATATCAATTGCACTGGCGGTGAAATCGAAATCCACCGATGGATTTTTCAAGTCTTTGGTATTGTATTCACCCGAAAGCTGCATGGAACCGTCCAGCATGTTCAGTTTCACTCCGTCAAGGATCACCCGGCTGTCTTTAACCAGTATGGTGCCAATCGTGTTTTCAATCTGAAGCTTATCATAATAGAGTTTGTTGATCCTCGAGACCAGTTTGAAGTCCACATTCGCAGGAACTTCAAAAACTGTAAGTGGCACTGTATCTGTTTCCTCCACGGTGGTTTCTGTGCTTTCAGTCATAAATTCATTCAGGTCGAGCACGCCTGAGGTAAAGATGAAGTCACCCTTGATGGTTTCATCCTTGAATACGTATGGAATGAAATTCTCCAGTCTGCCTGAAAGGTGAAGATCACTTTTGCCGATGACCGCATCGAAGCTTTTCACCTCAACATACTTCGGTGAAAAGGCCAGTGAAGATTCTGATATATTCATATCACGGGGCAAATCCGGACTGCTGTATGTAAATTCCTTAATCAGCATAGTACCATCGGCTTTGAACTTCTCATATTCTTCCTTCTCGATGTAGGACATGAAGCCCATAAAATCAAGCCCTGCCTTGATCTGACCCTTGAGCGTTGTGCTGTCAAGAGGTATGACATCATTGATCGTGGCCAAATCGAGGTCCATATTTACATTGCCGTTGAGCTGCATGTCGCTTATGGGAGTTTTAATGTTCAGGGTCATATCCACAGGATTTCCACCCAGATCAACATGAAATTTATTCACATCCACCACGGAGTTATCGTTTTGTACCCCGTCAAAAAGGAGGTTAACATCAATATTTATATTATCTGCCGATTTGGGAAGATCAGGATATTTGAACATGGCATTCTCGACCAGCAGTTTAAGTGCCACATTGGGCATTACCTTTTCGTTATAAGTCCCTTTTACACTTCCGTCGAGTTGTAGTTTGCCCGTTGCCTGTACATCCTGGAAATCCTTCCTGTAAATGGCGGGTATCAGGGACAGAAGAGACTTAAAATCCGCCTTGTCCAATCCGTATTTCAGATCAATCACAATATCTTCCTCATTGGGCATACCAACACTGCCATCGAAACGCAGCATGAGATCGTTCAGGGCAACGGAATTTTCTTTTAATGTGTACTGTGAATTCTTCAGATCTGCATCCACACCAATCTGCAAAGTCAGTGCGGCATCTTTGAGGTATTTGATGCCATCATAAGCCACATTCAGGAATTTGGTATTGGAATTCAGCAACAAAGTGGTAAAATCCCTGGAAAGATCACCTGTCATGACAAAATTGAAATCATCCAGACTTGCATTGATCCTGCTGCTGTCATCGTCGTAACGTATCAGGCCATGGTTAATCTCGAACCGTTTCAGTTCAACCTGCGGATTGATGTCGCTCGCCGTGGTATCTTCTTCCTCTTCCTCACCTGTATCTTTGGCGATATCCCAGTTCACTTTACCGTCGGGCATCACCCAGGCATGCACCCGGGGATAGTCGATGGCAATGCGTTTGATTTTGATGTTTTTCATTTTAATGGCGCTGATCAGGTCAAGGGCTACATCCACTGATTTTACCTTAAACAGGGTGTCACCTTCGAACTCATCTATTCCGGCTATATAGAAGTTCTTTATGCCAACCGACACATTGGGAAACGAACGGAAAAGCGAAAGTGAAAGTTTTTCAAAATCGGCTTTGGCATTCAGGTTATTGTTGATCTGTTCCTTGGCAATCTTCATGATCTTTCCCTGGAAAAGGAAAGGAACGGCAAGGATCAATACCAGTAAAACCAGAATTGCAATCCCGGCAATCTTCAGAAACTTTTTCATGACGAGTACTTTATATTTTATTATTTCAGTTTATTACTACGGCTAATTTAGCAAAGTATTGCGTGAAAGAATAAAAACTTTTAGGCTTTCGCTTTTTGAGGATTTTTATACGTTAATTGCAATTCTGGGATTAGCTTATTAACTTAGCTTTACTTCAGGAACCAATCACTTAAAAATTAGTATGGTAGTTGCTGTTGATTTAGGAGGCACAAATATCAGGGCCGGACGCCTGGATAAGGACCGGATCCTTATTCAGAAAGATACTCCTTTGCGCGATAAAGACGTTTTGGAGAAAACCCTGGAGCAGTTGATTGCCTTAATTGAATCGGTGATGGACGGTGATGTTTCGGGAATAGGAATTGGTGTTCCATCGGTTGTGGACATCGATACCGGCACTGTTTATGACGTAACCAATATATCATCCTGGAAAAAGGTCGAACTGAAAAGCATCCTCGAGTCTCATTTCAATCTGCCGGTGAGAGTTAACAACGATGTCAACTGTTTCATACTGGGTGAACACCGTTATGGAATAGCCAAAGGCTTTCAATCGGTCGTCGGTCTCACCATGGGAACCGGTCTGGGTGGAGGCATTATCATCAATAACGAATTGTATGCGGGTCACAATTGTGGAGCAGGAGAATTCGGACTTGTAAATTACCTCGATGAAAATATTGAAGCTTATTGCAGTGGCGGATTCTTTCAGAAGAAGTTCAATACAACCGCCCTGGATGCCTATGAGAAAGCGGCTGCCGGTGATCCGGCCGCGCTGGGCAGCTGGAAGGAATTTGGTTTTCATTTGGGCAATGCCGTTAAAACTGTTGTATATACTTATGACCCCGAAGCCCTTGTATTAGGTGGTTCATTGGTTAAGGCATACCATTTCTTTGCAGAGTCCATGGAAGCATCCAGAATGGATTTTGCCTTCCCGGAATCCATGAAGCGACTGAAGATTTTTACATCACAGAATAAAAATATTGCCCTGCTGGGGGCAGCATCACTTATACCCTGATAACATTAAAACCTTACCATGAAAACAAATCGTGCTTTTCAAATGACAACCGGCCTATTGGCTATACTGCTAGCGCTTTCCTGCTCCAGATCACCCCAGATGACGCTCGCCGGAAAGATCCTGCTGAGTGATAACTGGCGTGTCCAGTCATCGGAAAATATTAGTGCCGTGCCCGGTTCAGTGGTTTCGGGAAGTGTAATTGACATCACCGGGTGGTACCCGGCCAGGGTTCCTTCCACCATTATGGGCGTACTGACCGAGAATGGGCTCTATAAAGATCTTTTCCTGGGTGACAGCATTAAAAACATTGATCATCGGCAGTTTGAAAAGTCCTGGTGGTACCGGACAGAATTCACTTTGCCTGGGGCCAATGAAGATCAGCGCGTTATGTTGAATTTTGACGGGATAAGTTATTATGCGAATGTCTGGCTGAACAGTGTTTTGATTGCCTCTCGCGACAGTGTTTACGGTACTTTCAGAAGATTCGAATTCGATGTCACGAATCTTCTGAAAGACTCAGTTAATATTCTTGCGGTAGAAATATTTAAACAGAAGCCCGGTGATTTCGGGCATGGATTTGTTGACTGGAATCCGGCACCACCGGATAACAGTATGGGTTTATGGCGCGAGGTTTACCTGCAGATCACCGGTGATGTGGCCATTAAAAACACCTTTATCAGCAGCGATGTGAATACCGAAACTCTCGATGAGGCATCACTCACCATTACAGCTGATGTGGTCAATTATTCGAACAGCGCTGTGAACGGAGAGGTGACCGGTAAAAGTGAAGATTTTGAATTTGCTGTTCCTGTGCATCTGAAAGCCGGAGAAATCAAACAGGTAAAACTTACCCCGGATGACATTAAAGCTTTGCGCATCAGTCATCCCAGGCTTTGGTGGTGTAATAACCTGGGAGAGCCTAACCTGTATAATCTGAATATTCAGTATGTCACCAACTCCATGGTCAGCGATTCGCGTGATATTACCTTCGGGATCAGGGAAATTGAAGCATACAACAATGCCGCCGGCCACAGGGGATTCAAGCTCAACGGGAAGGAAGTGCTGATTAAAGCGGGTGGCTGGACAGATGACATTTTCTTCCGGGACACCGATGAAAGCAATGAAATACAGGTGCAGTATGTTAAGCATATGAACCTGAATACTATTCGGTTTGAGAACATCTGGGGGAAAAGTCAAAACATCTATGACCTGTGTGATCGGTACGGCCTGCTGGCGATGGTGGGATGGAGCTGTCAGTGGGAATGGGAAAATTACCTGGGTAAGGAATGCGATGAATTTGGCGGTATAAAAACTGAGGAAGATATGGACCTCATGGTGAAATCACTGGAAAATCAGATACGTTACCTGCAAAATCATCCTTCGATATTCGTATGGCTATTGGGTAGTGACATGCTCCCCAGGCCTGTCCTTGAAAAGAGGTACCGTGAACTGATTGCAGCCATTGATAACCGGACTTACCTGGGCGCAGCCAGTGATCGAAATAGTGAAATCAGCGGTCCAAGCGGTGTAAAAATGAGGGGACCTTATAATTATGTGGGTCCCTCCTACTGGTACATTGATTCGGTGAATGGGGGAGCCTTTGGTTTCAACACAGAAACCGGTCCGGGTCCCCAGATCCCGGTTATGGAAACTTTTGTGAAAATGATCCCGGAGAAGAACCGCTGGCCCATCGACGAGATCTGGAACTTTCACTGCAATCCTTCCGAAAGTTTCGGATCGCTTGACATTTTCAATAATGTACTATACCAGAGGTACGGCAAGCCTTATACGCTTGAAAGTTACATGCTCAAAGCAAATGTCCAGGCCTATGAAGCCATGAAAGGCATGTTCGAGGCCTTCAGGGCCAACAGACCCAATACAACCGGAATTGTTCAGTGGATGCTGAATTCTGCCTGGCCGTCGTTTTACTGGCAGTTGTATGATTATTACCTTTTGCCAACCTCTGCGTATTATGCTGCCCGCAAAGCAAATGCACCGCTGCAGCTGGTTTATAATTACGGAAACCACAGCATTTATACTGTAAATGAAACATTGAACTCACTGGATAACGCCAAGGCCCGGATCAGGTTGCTGGATATTCAGGGCCGTGAAATTCTCACGGAAGAAATGGCTGTGAACATTGAAGGCAATAAGTCTGCTGTCGTTTATAAGCTTCCGCCGGTATCGGCAGGGAATGTTTTTCTGGTATTGTCGCTTTTAGACGGGCAGAATAATGTGGTAGCGGATAATTTCTACTGGCTGTCGGGCAAACCCGATGTGTATGACTGGGAAAAAACGGAGTGGTTTTATACCCCCATTCAATCTTCCGCTGATTTTAAACCGTTGAATTATCTTTCCTTGGCCGAGGTAGGGCTTACCCAAAAGGTTCTCAGCAAGGAAAATGAAATGGTGGTTGAGATAACCCTTACAAACAAATCCAAGGGAATGGCATTTTTTATCAACCTTACCCTGAAGAATAGCTTTAACCAAACCATTTTCCCGGTATTTTGGGAAGATAATTACCTGAGCCTTCAACCCGGAGAGACCCGAACCATACAATGCACTGTGCCAGGAGGTCCAACCCTCGTAAATGATTGCACCCTGACCCTTTCAGGTTGGAATGTCAAAGAACAAATAACAAATATTGCATTATGAGAAAAAGAAGCGCCTCCATGGTCATCCTGGTGTTGGTGACATTTTTCGTGATATCGTTCCTGACCAACGTATTAGGTCCGCTGATCCCGGATATCATTGATAATTTCAGTCTCAGTCTGGGTTTGGCAGGCTTCCTGCCTTTCTCGTTCTTTGTCGCATACGGTGTGATGTCAATCCCCGCCGGGATCCTTACGGAAAAATATACTGAAAAGCCGGTTCTTATTGCCGCATTTGTCCTCGCTTTTCTGGGTGCCCTGCTTTTCGCCATGTTCCCGAAATTCAGCGTTGCCCTAATATCCCTGTTTATGATCGGGATCGGCATGGCCATGCTGCAGGTGATCATTAATCCTTTGCTCAGGGTTTCCGGGGGTGAATCAAATTATGCCTTCTATTCGGCCATGGCGCAGTTGATTTTTGGACTGGCGTCATTTCTGAGCCCCCTGTTATATTCCTATCTCGTTCATAATGTTCACTCGGGCAATACTTCTTTCGCCATATCCATACTGGATAAACTGGTTCCCGAAAACCTGAAATGGGTGTCCCTGTACTGGGTATTTACAGTGATCACACTGGTTATGATCATAATTAACGCACTGATTAAATTTCCAAAGGTAGAACTGACAGAGGAAGAAAGAATTGAAGTGGGGCATTCCTTCAAAGAGCTTTTTTCGAACAAATATGTCATTCTTTTCTTTTTCAGCATATTTGCCTATGTTGGAACGGAACAGGGAATCGCCAACTGGGCTTCGAAGTTTTTGCAGACCTATCATGGTGTTGATCCCACCACGCAAGGGGCTACGGCGATCTCCTGGTTTTGGGGGCTGATGACGATCGGGTGTTTTATAGGTATGGGTTTGTTAAAGATATTCGACAGTAAAAGCGTTCTACTTGTATTTACGGCAGGAGCCATCATCGCGCTCCTTGTTGCTTTGTTCGGTTCAAGGGAGGTCTCGTTGATCGCTTTTCCGCTTACGGGATTCTTTGCAGCAGTTATGTATCCCGTTACTTTTTCCCTGGCCCTGAACTCGGTGCCCAAGCATCACGGAACATTCGCGGGAATCCTGTGTACCGGTATCGCTGGTGGCGCCCTGGTGCCATTGCTGATAGGGGGACTGGCTGAGCTTGTAGGTCTGCGGTACGCCATGTTCTTTATCTTCGTCACCCTGGGATATATTTTCAGTACTGGTATTTGGGCAAAGCCTATTATTACCAATGCCACAATGAACCGGAAGATTAAGGATCTTTTCCGGAAAGCACCTAATGCATAAGATAATTCTGCTGATTGATTTTTCGGAGGAATATACCAAGAATTTACTCCGGGGGATCACACGGTTTTCCAGGGAGCATGGTCCCTGGGTATTTTGCCGCATGCCTACATTCTACAGGGAAACTATTGGTATTGAAGGCATTATTAAGTGGGCGAAGGAATGGGGAGCTCATGGCATATTCGGCCAGTTGTACAATATTCCTGAAGTCGGGAAAATTATTGAAGCAGGGATTACCCTCATCGCGGTCGATTTCAAGGAAAGATTTACCGGAATCCCCAACATTACCGGTGGTTACCTTGAAGCAGGGAGGATGGGCGCAGATTATTTTCTGAAGAAAGGATATAAGAATTTTGCGTTTTATGGATTCAAAAACATTGTATGGTCACGAGAAAGAGCTTTGGGATTTGAAGACAGAATCAATAAAAGTGGCTTTACAGTGGAGTTTTTTGAGCATAAGAATGCAAGGTCCCGTGAACTATGGTATTATAAGCCTTCTTCGTTGAGCAACTGGCTGAAATCATTGCCCAAACCGGTTGCCCTGATGGCTTGTGACGATAATCAGGGTCAACACATCACTGAAGCATGCAGGTTTTCTGGAATAAGGATCCCCGAAGAGGTTTCCGTGCTTGGTGTGGATAATGATGAAACCACATGCGCCCTGTCGGATCCCCCTTTGTCAAGTATTGTCCTTAATACCGAGAAAGCCGGCTTTGAGGCCGCAAGGCTTATGGATCTTATGATCAGGAAGAAAAGCCAACAGGAGAAGGATATCATTGTTGAACCCATGCAGGTGGTAACCCGCCAGTCTACCGATATTTATGCCACCCATGACAAATACATTGCTTCCGCATTGAAATTTATACATCAGAATATCCAGGCGAGCATCCGGGTAAATGATGTTTTAAAGCAACTTCCTTTGTCACGCCGATCACTTGAAAAAAGATTCCTGCAGATGACGGGCCTTCCTGTTTATAAATACATATATAACCTCCGCATTGAGAAGTTTGCTGAAAAGCTGCTGGAAACCGATAAGAACATCACGGAAATAGCCTTTGAAACTGGTTTCAGCGATGTTAAAAATATTTCCAGGAGGTTCAGGGCACTGATAGGATGTACTCCCAATGAGTACCGTAAAAAACATATGATCGGGAAACCATGATCTCTGTTATCAGAAATGAGGACATGGAATGGCGCGGATCTTCCGGCGCCGGTTCTGAAGGGTTTTAAATTTATAATTCACCGAAATCTCATGCGATCCACCTGTAGTATTGATCAGCCTCGATAAGGTGATGTCGTAGCTGTAGGAAATGGATAATGGCCCCGTATTATAACCGGTCAGCAGGGTTATGGCATCCTTCGATTCCGTATTGCTGATGGCAGGTATGCCCCTGTACCAGATCCCAAGCATGAATGGAGCATTGATGTGATACAGGCCAAGGTCGAGCTGGTGAAGCCGTTCCTGGGTTTTATAATGAAAAGTCAAGGATATATTCTTCCTGGTTTTGGTGATATGAGACTTATTCAGCAGGTCAAAGGTTATTCCTCCGTAAGCCGAAAAAAGAAGCGGGGAATAATCCTCCTGATCAGGAAGGTTCCGGTTAAACTTCATCAGATGGTTCCCGGTGATCCCGATCCAATATTTATCGCTGAAAACCATACCTGATAGTGCAAAATCGAAATGGTGGAATCGATCGTCATCATACATCTCGATCGTGGAAGACAGTATCTCTCCGTTCACGATCTGATCTGAAAAAGTGAGCGCCCCGCTGTTAATCCTCCTGGTAAAATACTGGGCCTGAATTCCGGGGACAAAGTGCCACCTGTCATTGAAACTGATCCGGAAAGAGTACTGCGTCGAAGCGTATGTCGAATTGATCAGCCCGCCGGCATCATCATACATGATGGATAATCCGACTCCAAGCTTGTATTTTTCAATATAGGTATCGGCAAACAGCGACGATGTCATAAATGAATGAGGTAACTGTACCCATTGCGACCGGATGTTCATGCTGATTCTGGGAGCGCCCACTGAACCTGCAAACGAGGGTCCCAGGTACAACGGCGCAGAGTAAAATTGTGAGAGCTGCGGATCCTGCGCCATCAACACGTAAGTGCTGTTTCGCATGCCGGTGAGCAACAAAATCAGAACCAGATATTTAATTGTGTTTCTTGTATTCATCATGAATATCCATTCCTGTTTATTTAATCAGCAATACCGTTCCGGTTTTAAAGAATTCAGATCCGCTTACGTACCTTCCGGTTGCTTTCCATACATAAACATCCTTGGCAAGCAGTGCTCCTTTATAATATCCATCCCATCCTATATTTACATCCGTACTTTCAAAGAGGAGTACCCCCCACCGGCTGTAAACTTCCAGTCTGTAATCCGAAATATTCTCATGATAGGGATGAAAGACATCATTGCTGCGGTCATTCTCTGAATAAATGCCACCACGGGATCCGCCCGGATCAGGTGTAAATGCATTGGGGAAAATGATCAGACCGTCCTCGGCAACATATATTACTACTGAAGCGGTATCGGTGCAGCCTTCTGCCGATGCAACAGTAAGAGTAATGGTATATTCCCCGCTGTTTTCATAATAGTGCATGGGATTGACCTCCTGGGAGGTCTGGTTGTCACCGAAATCCCAGGCATATACCGATGCCCCATAGGAATAATCGTAGCAACGCATGGGTTTGTTCACAAAGGCCGTATCAGGCGCGAATTGAAAATCGGCAATAGGTGGACGGTGAACGGTGATGACCGTATCACGGGTCACTACCCTGCTGTCGGGGCCAAATGCCGTGAGGCGTACCACAAAACTGCCGGGATAGTCATATGTATGTGTCACATTCACCTGATCCGACATGACGCCATCACCCAGGTCCCACTGGTAGGTGGTACCGTATTGTGTTGTATTGGCAAACGCCACGATAAGGCCGGGACAACCTTCGATCTGATCCGGTATAAAACCAATCTTTGGCATTACCTTGTAATTGACCATGACCTGGTCACGCGCCACACAGCTACCCAACGTTATGGTCCATTCAAATGTGTTACCACCTGCTCCCAGGTTATTCACAGAAGTCATAAAGTTGCCCGGCTCTCCGATGTTGCCGGCGCCGGCAATGAGCAGCCATTCTCCTTTCCCTCTTCCGGGATTATTACCTGTAAGGGCGGCGACAGGTTCATAAACGACCATATCCTCACCGGCATATACACTGGCAAGGTTATTGGTAATCACTATGTCATCATCCGAAACACATTCACCATTCCGTGTAGTCCAGCGTAAAGTGTTTTCTCCGAAGATGAGTCCGTTGACGGTAGTATTGAAATTGAGGGAATCTACGAATACCCCTTTTCCACTGATCACTTCCCAGTAACCTGTTCCTACGGCAGGCGAATTGGCAAAAAGAATTGCGGATTCATTGCAAACCTCTGCATCAGTGCCAGCATCAGCAATGGTGGGAGAATTGTTCACCACCAGGATCTCATCTGACGAGGTACAGTTCTGATTGGTGATCGTCCATGATAGAGTATTGTTGCCCAATGCAAGCTCTGTAACAGCCGTGTAAGGTGAGTGGATATATTCGATGAGTCCTGAACCGCTTGTAACCGACCATGTTCCGGTACCGTAAAGCGGTGTGTTGGCGCTCAGGTATCCTGCGCTGTTGCACACGGCAAAATCAGAACCTGCTATGGCTGCCGTAGGCAGATTGTTGGTGATGATCACGGTATCGGTCACGGAACATCCCGTGGTTGATACGGTCCATTTCAGGATATTGGAACCATTGGCGAGATTGCTTATAGCAGTGTTGTAAATTCTATTATCTGCCAGTGAAGCCGATCCCCTGATAAACGACCACGAACCGTCGCCATTGACAGGCGGGTTGGCATACAGACTTGTTGATGCCGAGCAAAGAGCCTGGTCCTCACCGGCATATACATCTATCGGCAGATTATTATTAATGATCACTTCATCGGTAAGCACGCATCCGGCATGGTCAGTCGTCCATCGCAGCAAATTGGCCCCGGGTCCAAGGTTGGAAATTGCGGCCAGGGGATCATGCAGGTCGGAGATATTTCCTGATCCGCTCAGGATCGACCATGTTCCCTGGCCCTGTAATACCATTCCGGCATGAAGCTGTGTATGATCCTGGCACAGATAAGTATCCTGGCCTGCAAATGCACGGGTCGGAAGGTTATTTACAATGGTAATCTCATCATAAGAACTGCAACTGTTCTTGCTGATGGTCCATCTCAGGATGTTGGTTCCTTTTGCCAGGTTCTCCACAATGGTATTGGCCGAATGCGGATCAGTAATTGTTGCACCGGTGGCTCCTCCGATAAGTGTCCAGTATCCGTTGCTGTACCCGGCATCGTTGGCCTGCAGCACCGTGCGATCGGCACACAGTACCTGATCTGTGCCTGCGTTGGCCTGAACAAAGTCGTTGCTGATAATGGTTTCGTCGTAAGAACTGCACTCAAGGTAGGTGATCGTCCAGCGGAAGATATTCTCTCCTGCCCCCAAATTCCTGGCCATGGTAGTGGCAGCATTCAGGTCCTCTATATTGGCGGAACCGCTTTGCAGTGACCACATACCATTTCCGGTCACGGGTACATTGGCCACCATCATAACGGAATCGGTACAAATTGACATGTTGGCACCCAGGCGGGCTATGGTCGGCTTATGTGAGGTGATCACAAGGGTGTCAAAAGAATAGCAGCCGGCGTTCCTGACTGAATAAATCAGATAATTATCATCCCTTCCGAGATCGCGGGCAATATTGCCGGTAAACCGGGCAGCACCTGTAAGCACGCTCCATTCTCCCACACCGAATGTAGGTACATTCGGGTTGAGAACAATGGTATCCTCGCAGGTAACAACATCAAAACCGGCCTCTGCATCTGTGGGCGTATTATTGGTGATGGTTACCAGTGAAGTTGAAATGCAGGTACCATTTGTGATGGTCCATCGGAAATTATTATTCCCCCTGGCCAGGTTTCTGACAAAGGTGGTGTTGGATGATGCATTTTCAAAGGTTCCTGACCCGCTGGCGATGGTCCAGGTGCCCGACCCGATGTAAGGCAGATTGGCATTCAGCTTTGCCGAATCTGCGCATACCGACAAGTTCACACCTGCATTGGCCGTAGTTGGCAGATTATTGACAATGATGACCGAATCGGAGGTTACCCCGTTCAGGAAAGCTGTCCAGATCAGCACGTTTTCTCCCTGTCCCAGGTTGTAAGCGGTTGTATTGTAGAGACTGTTATTGGCGAAGGTGGCAGATCCGCGTTTTACAGACCATTCACCATAGCCGGGGTAAGGATTTCGGGCATTGAGCCTTGCCGAACTGCTGCACACAATCTGGTTAGCCCCTGCATCCGTAGTATCGGTAAGGATGTTTTCGATGATCACCGTATCGGAGGATACACAGCCATTGTGTGTGATCAGCCATTCGAATATATTTGAGCCTCTTCCCAGGCCTGTAACCAGCGTATTGTATGCTCTCCGGTCGTTCAGGTTCCCTGAACCATTGAGAAGGTACCACTCACCGGTTCCTATCGACGGATTATTGGCATTCAGGTTGGTATAATCCGCGTGAATGGCCTGATTGGGACCGGCATTCGATTCGGTTGGAAGATTATTGGTGATGATCACCGTATCGTAACTGATACAGCCATTGTTATTAACCGACCATTTGAAGATATTCCTGCCCTGTGCCAGTCCGGAGACTATGGTATTCGGGTTATACCGGTTGATGTTGTAACCTGCCCCGGAGATGATCGACCATTCTCCAACACCGGTTACAGGTGCAGTTGCATGCAGGGCATAAATATGGTTGCAAATAGATGTGTCTTTCCCGGCATCCACGATCAGCTGATTGTTGTATAGGGTGATCGTATCGGTAACGGCACAGCCATTATTCGTTACGGTCCAGGTGAACTGATTTGCGCCGATGCGAAGGCTGCTCACCTGTGTAATCGGCTGAAGTTGCTGGTGTATTGAAGCTGGTCCGCTTATTACCTGCCAGAGGCCTGTGGCACCCGCCTCAGGCGGGTAGGCTGAAAGAACAGCCTGATCAGAACAAACACCGGCATTTTCACCGGCATAGGTGACTGGCAAAGGATTTGCTGTGATTATCAGAACCGGGGATGCCGGTCCCCGACCACATCCGTTTATTCCTCTTACACTTAACGGTCCGCCCAGTTCATGATTCATAAATGTCACCTCAATCTCCCGGGTATTCTCACCTGAAGTGATAAAAGCACCCGGTGGTAAAAGCCATTCATAAGAATCGGCTTTCGGAATGGCCGCTACGCTGTAAACAACCTTTTCAGCACCCTGGCAAACTACACCAGGTCCGGCAATTGCACCGGCCGCAGCTGGATAAACATGAAGTGTGAGAATTCCGGGGTTGCTGTTCAATTGTCCGCAAACACCCGTTACTGCGCAGTGGTAGGAACCACTGCCTGATGCCGTGAGTCCGGTAAGAATAAGCAGGGATGAATTAACACCGTCTCTACCGGGGCCGTTGGTCAGTGCAACACCATCCTTTACCCACTGGTAGTGCAAGGAATCACCTTCGGCATTTATACTGAATATGACCATGTCTCCCTCACACCGGTCGGCGTTTAACGGATGAACTGTAATTTTTGCCGGACGGTTCACCATAACAGGGAACGAGGGAGTTACAGCAATGCCGCATGAACCGCTGATCTGACAATGATAGTAGCCTGACATGACAGGTGTTACATTATTGAGGATCAGGGATGACGCAGCAGTACCCATTACACCCGAACCGTCGGACAAAGGCATCCCATCCCTGTACCAGCGGTATGTAAGGTTACTTCCGGATGCCTTTACTGTCAGAGAGCAGGACTGTCCCTCACACAGCGTATCGCCCGAAGGCAACAATGTGATCGACACAGGTTCGTAAACGGTAAGTGCAGCCGCATCCGAGTTCTGTGTAAACCCACAGTTATCGGTGATCACGCAACGATATAAGCCTTCATCAGCAGGGTTTACATGGTTAATTGTGATTGCGGCAGTATGAGCGCCGGTTATCCGACCATCGTCGGCCAGAGCCACACCATTGAATTCCCAATGGAAGGACAGGTTGTTGCCTGATGCGGTTACCGAGAAACTTACTGCATCGTCCAAACATTTTGCACTGCTTAAAGGATGCGCAGTGATAAGGCCCTTCTGATTGACAACAACGATGGCAGGATTCGAATTGACGCTGCTGCAGGTGTTGGTAATTTCACAGGTATAGGAACCTGCATTCGAAACATTAATATTATCAATATGCAGGGCGGCTGCAGATACTCCGCTGATGTTATTTTCGTTGGTCAGTGGCGTTCCGTCTTTCTTCCATTGGAAGATGAGGTTATTGCCTGTTGTTCCTGTCTGCAATAACACGTTCTGTCCTTCGCATACGTTGGCACCAACAGGTTGAAGCGTAACGGCAGGAGGAACTGTTATGGAAATGACAGCGGGCTGTGACGACTGACTGTTGCAAATGCCGGTAACGACACACTGGTACACACCTGCAGTTGCAGGATCCGCACTGGCAATATTCAGCACCTGTGTGAGGGAACCGGAGATTCCTGATGCATCGGTTAAGGGTGCAGTGTCCTTTTCCCACTGGTATGTGTTGCCTGTTCCTTTGGTCGCTACAATCAGTGTCATGCCGTCGCCGGCGCAAATGTCAGCATTCAAAGGTTGCGTTTGAACTGCGGTAATTTCATTTACTGTAAGTGTGGCAGGAATGCTCACAGTGCTGCCGCAAGTTCCCGTGACAACACAGGTATAAGCTCCTGCATGCTGAAGTGCTGCATTGCTTATCGAAAGCACCCTGGTTAGGGTTCCCGAAATCCCGTTACCATCGGTCAGTGGCTGTCCGTTCTTTAGCCACCGGAAAGCCATAGACGCCCCTGTGGCATTTACTTCAATCGAATGGATACCGCCTTCACACACTGAACCCGAAATCGGTTGGGTGGTAAACTGTGGACCGTTGTTGACTTCTAATTGTGCCGGACTACTCATGAGGTTGCCACAGGGCCCTGTAATGATGCATTGGTACACGCCATTGTCCGATGTCCCGGCATTACTGATCTGAAGAACATTGGTAAGGGAACCGGAAATTTGACCGCCATCCGTCAGATTAACACCTTCCTTTTGCCATTGATATCCGGCAGACGCGTAATTTGTATTCACGATGAACGTGGCCTGATTGCTGTTACATAGTGTCAGGGAGGTCGGCTGTATCGTGATTTCTACCAATGGATCAACAGTAACAAAAGCGGCAGTTGTATATGCCGTATTACAATTACCGGAAACCATGCATGTGTAGGCACCCTGATCGCCGGTAATGATATCCGATACAGCCAGTACGGAGCTGTTTACACCACTTATCCGGCCATCACCGATCAACGGCGATCCATTCCTGAGCCACTGATAAGTTACTCCGCTACCTAATACCTGAACAGCCAGGTTAATGGATTGCTTTTCACAGACGGTTGTGTCATCCGGCTGGGAAGTGATGGAAACAGGCGTGGATATATTAATGATTTGTGGTTCACTGTTTGCCGTACCGCATGCTCCGGTTACACTGGCATGATAGGATCCGGCATGGATCAAACTTACCGGAAAGATACTCATAACCGGTGCAGCAGATCCCGATATACTGACATCGTCGGTAATAAGAGACCCGTTTTTATACCATCTGTATGCAAGGAAGTCACCTGTTGCCTCCACCAAAAGGGTTATCACCTCATCGGTACAGAGATCAGCGGATCCGGAGGTGAAATTTATTCTGGTATTCCGGTTTACGTACAGCAAAGCCGGGATTGAATTCTCCACGCCATCCACCAGGCAGTTATAGGATCCGGCATCCTGAGGTACCAGGTTGGTGATATTCAGTGAAGCCTGCTGAGTTCCGGTAATGTTGCCGTTATCCGACAGGTTGATACCGTTCTTTTTCCATTGATAGGTATGCGGGGAGCCCGCCGCGGTGATCACGAATGATACGCTTTCCCCTTCACATTTGGTAGCTCCGTCGGGCTGGTCAATGATAATGCTTGATGCGAGCAAGGTAAGCGTGGCAGGATTGCTGGCAACGGTTCCGCAGTAACCGCTGATGAAAACATTGTAGGTGCCGGCATGGGCTGCAGAAACTCCTGTAACGGATATTTGATGAGTTTCCGAACCGGAAACTCCTGCTCCATCGGTCAGGGTCATACTATTGAATTGCCAGTTATAAGTGAGACTGTCACCTGTGGCGGTAACGGCAAAGCCAGCATTGCCACCCACCAGTACCGAGTAATCGGCCGGCTGGAAAAGTATAACGGGAGCGGTCTGAACATCAATTCGTGTTACGGGTGTATTAACCGGGTTGCAGATTCCTGTTACCTCACAGGTATAATTGCCTTCATCGCCGGTTGTTAGTGCGGTTATTCGCAGAGTAGGGGATTGGGCACCCGAGATCCTTGCATCGTTATTCAGGCTGATACCGTTCTTCTTCCACTGGTATGTCAGGGCATCTCCGGTAACTGTAACGCTAAGTGTAGCCATTGTTCCCTCACATGGTGTCAGCAGGGCTGAAGGATGCATGACGACGCTTAAAGGCTCCGATACTGTTATCCGGACGGCTTCTGAAATTTCTGTTCCACATACTGAGCCTACGAGGCAGCGGTATGTACCCGAATCAGCTTCTGTTACGCCGGTAATAGTCAACACCGGAGAAATGGCACCGGGAATGTCTGTCATTCCTTTCTGCCATTGATAGGTAAGTCCCGTTCCTTCAGCAACGATGGTCAGCGAAATATCCTCACCTGAACAGGAGTTGGTATTTCGGGGTTGTGAGGTGATTGTTGCCGGCTGATTGATCCAGACCTGCGTACCGTTTGTGACGGCATAAGAACAGCTATTGGCAATCTGACAAAAGTAAAGACCTTCGTGCGATTCATCGGCATTGTTAATAATAAGCTTTGCCGTTGTTGAACCGGTTATTACACCGTTATCTGACAGAGGATTCCCATTGTAAAGCCATTGATACTGCAGATGACTGCCTCCTGCCACAACATTCACCGACACAAGACTTCCCGCACAGCTGGTCACAACCTGTTGCGGTTGTGTTATAATGGCCGGCGGTGTTTCAACAGTGAGCCGGGCTCCCTCACTGATAACCTGTCCGCAAGGGCTGCTGAGTAAGCAGCGATATAATCCGGTATCAGTTTCTGCAACAGAGGTCATGGCATACGATGATGCCGTTGCACCGGGTATATTAGCTCCGTTCTTTTGCCACTGGTAGGTGACGGATGTTCCCGTGGCTTGTATCTCAAATCCTGCACCCTGTCCCACACAACTCGTTGTAAGTTTTGGCTGAACCAGGATATTGATGTTTTCCAGCACGGTTACAATAGCCGGATCGGTCATATCGGTTCCGCAGATGCCCGTGACTATGCCATGATAAACACCCGAATGGACCGGAGCTGCCGGATTTATTACAAGATTGGAAGTGGTACTGCCACTGATCGAATCATTATCTGTTATGGCGGCACCATTGAATTTCCATTGATAGGTCAAACCTGTGCCGGTTGCGGAAAAGTGAAGGGTTGCAGAATTATCTTTGCAAAGCGATACGTTTTCAGGAGACAGTGTCACATTGACAGCCGGACTCACAGAAAGCATAGCTGCTTCGGAGAAAATCACTCCGCAGGCACTGGTCATTTTGCAGCGATAGATACCCTGATCGGAAGAAGCGGCATTGGTGATCACCAATGTTGCTGTATTCTGACCGGGAAGGTTGATGTTGTCTTTCTGCCATTGGTATGTAAGAATTCCCAAAGCTGCTATACTGAAACTCGTTGATTGGGTCTCACACACAGTGCTGTTTTGCGGCTGCGCTGTAATAACAGGGTCCGGTATTACGGTCAGGGCAACATCATGGGTTTGTTCTGTGCCGCAAAACCCTGAGAGTCGTGCTGTGTAGATTCCGTTATTGGTCGTGTTTACTGAGTCTAATCCCAGTACCGCCGACTGTGTACCATGCACTCCGTTTCCTTCTGTGAGTAATACACCGTCTTTAAGCCAACTCCAAACGAGATCCGAACCTGTTCCGTGGGTAGTAAACTCTGCTGATCCGTTCTCACAAATAGTTGCCGATACCGGTTGTACGGTAACCACAGGATAGGTCTTAACCGTTAGCAATGCACCGTCGGTGGCCAGGGTGTCACAACGACTGAAAACCATGCACCGGTAAACGCCCGAATCTGAAGCCGTAATGTTATTCAGTAGCAAAACGGAAGTGTTCTCACCGGGAAGGTTAATCTCATCTTTCTGCCATTGGTAATGGATGGCGCCACTGGCGGTGATCCTGAACTGTACGGTGTTCCCCTCGCAAACTGTATCTCCGGCCGGTTGCATATCGATTATTAACCGGTCATTGACTACCAGGCTGGCGGGAAAACTCCTTTCCGCGCCGCAGTACCCGGTTACCATGCAATTATATACGCCCTCATTGGCTTCAGTAATATTTTGAATGATAAGCGTGGCCGACTGTGTTCCGGATACATTGCCACCATTGTCAAGAACCGCCCCGTTAAGTTCCCATTGGAAAGATATCCCGGCTCCGGCCGACTGTACCGAGAATATCGCGTTATTGCCAGAACAGGCTTCCATATCGTCAGGTTGCAGGTTTATCTGTACAGGTGGATCGATGGCTAAACGGGCAGGGTCGCTGGTAATACTTCTGCCGCATGTATTGCTGATCATACAGGTATAAATTCCCTGATCGCCGGCACCGGCATTGTTAACTGCCAGTGTTGGCCCTGTTTGTCCCGGAAGCAACACGCCATCCTTAAACCATTGATAGGAAATATGGTTGCCGGTTGCCGACAGGGTAAAGAATACATTCCCTCCGGCACAGGTGTTCACATCGGCAGGATGTGCTGTTATCAATAAAGCTGTATCCACTACCAGTGAGGCAGGTGATGCGCTAAGACTGGAGCAGTTATTGGTGATCGTGCAAGAATAGGTTCCGGCATCGCTCCCGGTTACCTGGTTGATAACAAGTGATGAAGATGTGGCTCCGGAAATCCTGGCATTGTCTGAAATACCCATGCCATTTCTGAACCATTGGTAATTTAATCCTGATCCTGATGCGGAAACCGAAAAAACGGCATTGTCACCTTCACACCGGATGAGGTTCATCGGATTCGCAGTAATGGTCAGCGCAGTTTCGATGGAGAGACCTGCTGAGTTGGTGAACACCGAACTACCACAGTCGCTCTGTATCCTGCAACGGTAAAATCCTTCATCGGCAATACCAGTATTGCTGACGGCCAGGGTGGGTGAAGTAGCCCCGGCAATATCGAAGTTGTTTTTCTGCCATTGGTAAGTTAGGTTATCACCCTCAGCCGTCACCGTAAAGCTTACATTGTTTCCGCTGCAAGCACTCACGCTTGCAGGTTGCGAGGTAATCGCGATGCTCCTGTCGATTTCGAGGACAGCCGGTACCGAAGCCATTGTGCCGCAACTACCGTTGATCGCGCAATGGTAATTTCCTGCATTTGCAGCCGTGAGCGCACTAACCGAAAGTGTATTGGTTGTGGTGCCCAGATAATTGCCCGTGTCCTGGAGAGCCAGATTGTTTTTATACCATTGATAAGCAAGGTTTGATCCGGTAGCCGTAACGGTGAAGCTGATATTTTCTCCGGCACACTCATGGGCACTAACAGGATTTGAGGTCAGTACTGCTGGTGACCAGAAAGAGAGTATGGCATCGTTACTGGTAACTGGAAGTCCGCAGGTTCCGGTAATCGTGCAATTATAAACCCCCAGATCAGCGGGTTGTGCATTGTTCAAAGCCAGGACTGGACTGTTGGCCCCGGCGATGATTGCACCGTCTTTCTGCCATTGATATTGCAGGTTCACGCCAGAGGCAAGCACACTGAACTGTACATTGCTTCCAAGGCATACTGTTTGGGAAACGGGTTGACCGGTAATAACAGTCTCCGGTAAAACATTTACCGTCGCGCTTCCTGTCCCTGCTGTTGTACAGCCTCTGGAATCTGTAATACCGGCCAGATTGTATGTTGTGGTATCATGGGGATGTACCTGCACAGTATAAGAAGGACCTGTAATGTTGTTAAATGTATAGGTGCCGGCACCATCGGTGTAATCGATATGGAAAGGACCATTGCCTGTAAGCGAAATGGTGATGGAGGAAGGATTACCCTGACAAACCTGGGCATTTCCTGAAAGCACTGCCGACGGTATAGAATTGATAATCACTTGATTTGTAGCAGAACCCTGACAACCGCTTATCGGATCAGTGTAAGTGTACGTTATGGAATACGGTCCCTCCGGTAAAAGGCTGGCAGGTTGGAATACAGCCGTGCCATTGCCATTATCGGCGGTGGCTGCCCCAGAATAGGTTCCGAATGGGGCATAATTTCCTGTAAGGGTAACCGGAGCGGTGTTGGCACAATAGGATCCGGTCAGGTTCAGGATGGCAGGAACCGGCAGGGCATAAACCCTTACCTGCTGGCTTCGTACATTGGTGCACCCGTTGGCATCGATATAGGTATAGGTAACGGTATGAAAACCCGTGCCTGCGGCAGAGGGATTAAAATCAGCCGTACCATTTCCGTTATCCGTGAGACCCGGGACAGGTCCAAAAGTTCCCCCGGCCGGACTACCTGAAATTAAAACATGGCTGCTATTGATGCAATAACTGTCAGCCAGTCCGTTTATCAAAACATTTGTACCTACCTGTACATTTTGCATCGCTGTATCACTGCAACCCTCTGCATTTGTATACACATAGCTGACCTGGTGCAGGCCAAGCCCGGATACTGCAGGCTCAAATGTGGCCAGGCCATTTCCATTATCTGTTATACCCGGTCCGTTAAACTGCCCGGTAACTCCGGCAGGATTTCCTGTGAGTCCGACACCTGCATCATCAGTACAATAATGGTCAGCCAAACCTGCCAGACTCACTGCGGGTTTTGCGGCAACAACGATATCACGGGAGGCAGAGCCTTCACATATGCCATTTGAATAGGTATAGGTAATCGGGAAAATACCCAATCCGGTGATTGATTGATCGAAATAGCCGGCCCCGTCCACTCCCGGTCCTGAATAGGTGCCGCCGGCTGGGTATCCCTGCGTAAGCAATAGCGATGGTGAACCCTGACAAACAGGAGAGAACGGATTGATACCAACGGCAGGGACAGGCAGTACCGTAAGTGTTCTCTGTATTGAGGTTCCGCAGCTTCCGACCAGTACGGTATAGGTGATAGTATGTATGCCAGGTCCCGCAGCCGCAGGATTAAAGATTCCCGATGCATCAACACCGGGACCTGAAAAAGTACCGTTTTTGGGATTTACATTGCTTGAATCGGCATTGAACAGTGAGAAGGGGGAAGCATTGGCACATACGCTGGAAAAGGATGTCAGACTGATGGGTGGAAGATTCTGAACAGTAACAATGACTGTTACATCGTGCGAACCGATGGTTCCATACACGATGGTATGTGTGCCGACACCTGCCAGGCTGGGATAAAAGATGGCCACACCGTTGATAACGCGCACAAGTTTACTCGAAACAGTATAGCTGACCCCGTCGATATAGAATGGCTTTCCTGAAGGTGATGCCCCTGTGAGCGTATCACCGCCTTCTGTGGCGCAGTATACTAAATCGGGATGTCTCCAACCGGTGATGATGGCGGCCTGTGGGAATAGATCGCCTATGGAAAGGACGGCAGTTAGAGCTGTAAGAAAGAAAATCCTTAACCCAACTTTCATTAAAATGGTATAATAGTTATCAATTACTTGAATTTTCTACGGGAACAGAGAGGTCAATGTTTGGTGATTTAAATCACCTTTTCTGATGAAATAAAGGCTGGTGTTGAAAAGTAGCTGCTTCCAGTTTTTTATCAACCGTTTGCTATCTTTGTAAAAAATTATAGTATCCTGAAAAAGCGTGTTGTTATTGGAATATCCGGCGGCGTTGATTCAAGTGTGGCCGCCTTCCTGCTGAAACAGCAGGGGTATGATGTGCTGGGTATGTTCATGATCAACTGGCACGATACAACAGGTACTCTGGCAGGAGATTGTCCATGGAACGATGACCTCATTTTTGCAGAACTGGTGGCGCGAAAGCTGGGGATCCCTTTAAAAACAGTTGATTTCAGTGAGGAATATCGCAAACGGGTGGTGGATTATATGTTCACTGAGTATGAAAGAGGACGTACCCCTAATCCTGACGTGCTTTGCAACCGGGAAGTCAAATTCGACCTGTTTGTGAAAGCTGCCCTTGAAAATCAGGCCGACTATATTGCCACCGGTCATTATTGCCGGAAAGAAGAAATTCAGGTGAATGGCAATCGGGTTTACCGGTTACTTCAGGGACTTGATCCGAACAAGGACCAGAGTTATTTTCTTTGCCAACTGTCACAGGAACAGCTCAGGATGGTTCTTTTTCCGGTTGGCAACCTTATGAAGCAGGAGGTGAGGGATATAGCACGTGATCAGGGTCTGGCAACCGCTGAACGAAAGGACTCCCAGGGAATCTGTTTTGTCGGGAAGGTTGACCTTCCGGAATTTCTAAAACAAAAGCTTCATATCCGGCAGGGTGATATCATTGAAATACCAGAAGACTTTCCTGTATATGCTGAATACGCCAGGTTACACCGCGAGTTTCTGAAAACCGGAGTCGGATTGGCAGAGCTTGCTGCTGACTTTCAATATTCTGCACATGACGGCAGCATTTCAGGAACTCATAACGGGGCCCATTATTATACCATCGGTCAGCGAAAAGGGCTGAATATCGGCGGGAAGGCAGAACCTATGTTTGTGATAGCCACAGATACGATGGAAAATAACCTCTTTGTAGGAATGGGACACGGGCATCCGGGATTGAACCGCTGGGGACTGTTCATCCCAGGTGAAGATATTCACTGGGTCAGACAGGACATGGAAATGCGTAATGGTGAAAGCCGCAGGATGCTTGTCAGAATTCGCTACCGGCAACCTTTGCAACAGACCGTCCTTATCAGAAGACCGGAAGGATTGTATATCATCTTTGATAAAAAGCAACGCGGGATCACACCGGGACAGTTTGCAGCCTGGTATGACGGGGAGGAGTTGCTGGGATCTGGGGTGATTAAGTGAATAGTGAATAGTGAATAGTGAATAGTGAATAGTGAATAGTGAATAGTGAATAGTGTATTTGCACATTGGCACATTGAAATATTTTCTAATTTAGCATTCCATAAACCTATAACTAAATACTATCATGAAAACTAAGTTATTCATTTTTGTTCTTCTGATTTCATTTTGTTTGGGAACTGCTTCGATGGCGCAGGACAAAGCCAGGGCTAAAAGCGAAAAGAGCATTGTATGGTATGGCATTGATTTCACGGTGGGTAAATTCACCCTGGTTGTTGAGGATCCTGCTATGATTGTAAACCAGTACCTGAAATCGATCAATGCACTGATCCAGATGGAACCGGAAAAGTATGATCTTAAAAAATGGTTCAACAAGTCCGAAACATCCATGGATCTCGATCAGGTGAACGAAAGAAATGCCAAGATCGATCCCGCTACTCTTGTGATCAGCGATGAACATAAGATAACCCTGGACGATGTTAAAAGTGTCATCGCCAATTATAATACAAAGGGGAAAACGGGTTTGGGATTGATTTTTGTTGCTGAGAACCTGAATAAAGTACAACAAACCGCAAGCTATTACGTGTGCTTTTTTGATCAGGAAACCAAGGAAATAATTGACGCTCAAAGATTTGAAGCTAAGGCTGTCGGCATTGGCTTCCGAAATTACTGGGCAGGCTCGGTGTATAATATTATGAAGGTGTGGGCGAAGTAAATGTGCAGATAAGTACAAACCATAAATTTTAAAACATGAAAAAAGCAGCACTTGTTTTACTTGTACTTTTTGGTCTTGGATTGACCGGGGTATGGGCTAACAAAACTAAGGTGGAGATCAAAGCACCTGCAGAGGTAAAGGCAGGAACGGAAGTAACCATTACCCTTAATGTTATTCATAAGGGTAATTCCAGGGCTCACCATACTGATTGGGTATATCTGACCGTAAACGGCAAGGAGGTTAAACGCTGGGAATACGACAAAAGTGCGCTTCCTTCCGGAGAAAACTTTACAGTGGAATTTAAACTTACTGCCGGTGAGGAACTTGTAATTAAAGCCGAAGGTAACTGCAATTTGCACGGATCAGCAGGTTCTGCCAATTTCACCGTCAAAGTAACAAAATAACTGTAGAATTATGTATTCTCTTATTCTTCCCCTGGGTATAATTAATTTTATACTGGTACTGGTTCAGGTTTTCAGCGGACTCAAGATCCTCAAGATATCCTTTAAGGCCCACAAATACTGTGGTATAGCCCTTGGTGTTTTTGCCCTGCTGCATGGTGCCATCGCCATAATTTTTACCTGAAATAGATCACTAAAACGCAGTAATGACTATATTAGCGCCCCGTAATGGCACAATGCATTACGGGGTGTCTTTTTAACTGCGATCACTGAATGAATAAGAAAGAACTGATTTGCCGGACCGAAACGCAGGTGAGATTCAGCGAGGTCGATTCCATGGGAGTTGTATGGCATGGTAATTATGTCAGGTACTTTGAGGACGGCCGTGAAGCTTTTGGCAACCTTTATGGCATCAATTACATGGATTTTTATCGTGTAGGCGTAATGATACCCATTGTGAAAATAACCTGCGATTATAAAAAACCGCTGAAGTACGGTGATACTGCCATCATCGAAACCCGTTTCGTAAATTGCGAAGCCGCCAAGCTGCAGTATGATTATACCATCTATCGAAATAGTCCCGACGATATTGTGGCTACCGGTTCCACCCTCCAGGTTTTTCTGAACCGGGATATGGAACTTCTGCTGGACCTGCCGCCCTTCTTTTATGACTGGAAGAAAGCCCATAACCTCATCACCTATCCTTGAGACAAGCTTTCGTCATATCGGATAACATCATTACATCACTTGGTTTTACAACCGGAGAGAATGCGGCTGCTTTGAAATCAGGACAAACAGGCATTGAGATGCATGATGACCGACGGCTTGCTCCATCTCCTTTTTGGGCATCCCTTATAGACAACCGGGCATTGCCGGACCATTTTACTGAATACGAAAATCCGGAGCAATTCACCCGTTTCGAACAAATGGTAATCTGCTCGGTCATGGGAGCTTTGAAAGATACCTCCATCCCTGTCTCCAGTGAGAGAACATTGTTCATTCTGTCCACAACCAAAGGTAATGTGGAGATCCTTGACAGCAAGTCCGGTTCCCGGTTTAATGAGGACCGGCTTTACCTGTGGAATTCGGCGTTACTTCTGCAGCAATTCTTTACATTGTTTCATAAACCGGTTGTAGTTTCCAATGCCTGTGTTTCGGGTGTTCTGGCAATAATGATCGGAGCACGGTTCATTCGCTCCGGCGCATATGATCATGTGATTGTAACAGGCGCTGACCTGGTTACGGAATTCGTCGTATCGGGGTTTAATTCCTTCCTGTCCTTGTGTTCGGGTCCATGTAAACCTTTTGATAAAGACAGGCAGGGACTTTCACTGGGAGAGGGCGCGGGAACAGTTATTCTTTCTTCAGATCAGAAACTGTTTGGAAAAGGGGAAAGGATCATTGCAGGACCGGGAATTTCAAGCAATGATGCCAACCACATTTCCGGACCTTCCAGGACAGGAGAGGGACTTTACATTGCCATTAAGCGAACGCTGGAGATTGCAGCAGGTGAAAGTTTATCAGGGGAAGCGGCATCCGTGGATTATATCTCTGCCCATGGCACAGCAACTCCTTACAACGATGAAATGGAATCTATTGCCCTCACCCGGGCCGGCCTTCAGCATATACCGGTGAACAGTTTCAAGGGATACTGGGGACATACCCTTGGCGCGGCAGGAGTGATAGAATCAATTGCGGGGATTTATTCCATGCGCCACAACCTGTTATTTGGCACCCTGGGTTTTCATACCCCGGGAGTTTCGCATCCGATACATGTGATCCGTGAAGCAAGGGAAATCCGGATTGATACCTTTCTGAAGATCGCATCGGGGTTCGGAGGAAGTAATGCTGCCCTGTTATTTTACAAATGATGGACTATACAAGTATCATACGAGATTATTGCATCATCCGGGATCATCATGTGATCCGGGGTGACCAGGTTGTATTTACAGGCGATAAAAGTATGCCGCCCGCTTCTTTTTTTACTGAGATTTACAGGCATTTCGATATGAATTACCCCAAGTTTTACAAGATGGACAACCTGTGTAAACTTGGATTCCTGGCCGCAGAATTACTGCTCAAAGATAAAAACCTGCAGCATTCCGATACTCCCTATGAGACCGGCATTATCCTGTATAACGCGTCCTCATCACTGGATACTGACAGAAATCACCAGAATTCAATCAGTGACCAAGCAGCATACTATCCAAGTCCTTCTGTTTTTGTTTACACCCTGGCTAATATTGTTATCGGCGAAATTTGTATCCGGCATAAACTATATGGAGAGAGCACATTCTTTATTGAAAAGGAATTCGATGCCGATAGATTATATAATTATGTAAAGCTGCTGCTGGATGATAATCTGGTAGAAAGCTGTATCGCTGGCTGGATTGAGCTTGACAGCGACCATTATGACGGAGTGTTGTATTTGGTTGAAAAATCACCGTCTGTTACCAATGGAATTGTTAATTTTGAACCAGGAAAACTTATTGAAATTTATTCCCGGAGAAGCTGAATCATGGAACAACTGATAGCAAAACTAAAAAATGAGATTATTGAGGTTCTGAACCTTTCAGAGATGTCGCCGACTGATATTGATGAAAATGCCCCTCTTTTTGTTGAAGGATTGGGTCTCGATTCAATTGATGCACTGGAACTGATTGTTCTTCTTGAAAAAAATTATGGCCTGAAATTGGGAACCGCTGAAGAAGGAAAGAAAGTCTTACGATCAGTCCGATCCATGGCTGAATTCATCACTGAGAATAAGAAGGGATAAAACCTCCTATACTGTGCCGCAAAGAGTATTCGTTACAGGTTTGGGTATCATTTCTGCTATCGGCTCCAATGTAAAGGAGGTGATGGATTCCCTGAAAGAAATGCGGACCGGTGTGGGTCCTCTTACACGTATTGATTCGATTTACAAAGATGATATTCCGGTGGGAGAGATCAGGGCTTCCAACCGGGAGTTATTGGAGGAAGTTTCACCGTCTGCCGGGGCTTACTATTCCCGCACCGCTCTTTTGGGTTTAATTGCTGCCAGGCAGGCCTTCGCGCAAGCCCGTTTCAGCGATTCTGGAAATCTCCGCACAGGTCTCATTTCCGGAACAACCACCGGTGGCATGGACAGAAGTGAACATTTCTACCAGGCCTATCTGAAAGACAACCACAAAGGAAGGATCCGGGATATTATCGGTCATGATTGCGGTGACAGCACCGAAAGGATAGCAGATAACCTTGGCATAAAGGACTTTTTGTCCACCATCAATACTGCCTGCTCCTCTTCAGCCAATTCCATCATGCTGGCAACACGCATGATCAGACAGGGGAAACTCGACAGGGCAGTGGCGGGCGGATCGGATGCACTTACTCTCTTCACGCTGAACGGATTCAACAGCCTGATGATACTCGACAAGCAGCCATGTCGTCCTTTCGATGAAAACCGCAACGGATTGAACCTGGGCGAAGGAGCAGGTTTTCTGGTGCTTGAATCCGAAGCATCCGTCATCCGGGAAAACAAACCTGTATTGTGCGAAATAAAAGGCTATGGAAACTCTTGTGATGCCTATCATCAGACGGCATCCTCTCCCGAAGGACACGGCGCTTTCCTGGCCATGAAGAAAGCTCTTGAAACATCTCATCTTGCAGCGGAAGATATCAGCTACATCAATGCCCACGGAACCGGAACGAAGAATAATGATCTGTCCGAAGGAAACGCCCTTGAAAAGCTGTTCGCGGGGAAAGTTCCCCCCTGCAGTTCAACAAAATCATATACCGGACATACATTGGGTGCTTCCGGCGCCATTGAAGCGGTACTGAGCGTTCTTGCACTTCAATACGGCTGGATTTACCCGAACCTGAACTTTTCCCAAAAAATGAATGAGTTGAGCTTTACCCCGGTGACGGGATTTTCAGCAGGATTGCCGCTCAGGCATGTCATGTCCAATTCCTTTGGTTTTGGCGGCAACAATTCTTCACTGATATTCTCAAAGTGCTGATATGAAGGCATATATTAAAGGAGCAGCAATACTGTCACCCCAGAAAACCTTTGGTGAAAAGGGCTTCCCCGGAGAAGTAACCGACTATCATGGAGTCAGCTACCTGAAATGTATCGAACCTGCCTACCGTGATTTCATCGATCCGATGGTCGCCAGGCGTATGAGCCGTATCGTGAAGATGGGCGTCTGCAGTGCGCTGAAATGTATGCAGGATTCTGGGATTTCCATGCCCGATGCCATATTGGCTGGTACGGGCCTCGGTTGTCTCGAGGATACGGAAAAATTCCTGGGATCCGTTTATACCCACGAGGAAAAGCTGCTGAATCCGACACCCTTCATTCAGTCAACGCATAATACCATTGCAGGAGCCGTCGCCCTTGCCATTAAATGCCATAATTATAATGCTACCTATACACACCGGGGATTTTCTTTTGAAAGCGCCCTGGAGGACGCATTTCTGCACCTGGAAGAAAACCCTGAACTAAACCTGCTTGCGGGCGCCTTTGATGAACTGACAACGAATTCATACAACATCACCCGGCGGATGGGACTTTGGAAAAACCATCCGGTGAACAGCGCGGACCTGCTGAACTATCAAACCCGCGGAAGTCTTCCC
Source organism: Bacteroidales bacterium (assembly GCA_016930375.1). Classification (GTDB taxonomy): domain Bacteria; phylum Bacteroidota; class Bacteroidia; order Bacteroidales; family UBA10428; genus UBA5072. Next base: position 31,140 of record JAFGGU010000070.1, read on the forward strand.
GGTGAAGGTGTGGCTTTTTTCATGCTGGGCGGCAGGAAAGGTTCCGACATGGCCGTACTGAGATCGGTAAAGACTTTTTATAAACCGCACGGTTACCCGGAAATTGAATCCATTGTTGATCAATTTCTCAGGAATGAGGGTTTAACACCCGGCGATATCGACCTGGTCATTGCCGGAATAAACGGAGATTTTGCCACTGACCGGGTTTACTATCAATTGAAGGAGGGTGTACTGGGAAATAGACCATTTGCCTGGTACAAGCACCTGTGCGGTGAATATGATACCTCATCATCGTTTGCCCTGTGGCTGGCTTCGGTAATTTTGAAGGACCAACATGTGCCTGACTGCGCATTGCTGGAGGATATTGCACCGGTTGGAATTGAAAGAATATTGATATACAACCATTTACGAGAGAATAATCACGTCCTGTATTTAACAGAGAGATGCTGAATTACAGAAACACCCTTGTTGTATTTTCACTTGCCCTGGCAGGCGTTGCAGTGACTGATATTTTCAAACCGGTCAGCGTATGGCTGTACATTGGCATTGTTCTTGCCGTGATATCGCTGTTGACCTGGGGTTCGATCAGGATTCAGGCGGACTTTTATCTTCGGTCCGTTTGTTCCGGCGACCGGAACATCAGGGCAGTAAGTATCACTTTTGATGACGGACCCGATGGCTTGGTAACACCCATGGTGTTGGATATTTTAAAAGAAAATAAGGTGAAAGCGGCTTTTTTCGTTGTCGGTCAGAATGCTGAAAAGCATCCTGAGATTCTGGAGCGGATCGACAGGGAAGGCCATATCATTGGTGGACACAGCTATTCTCATCACTTTTTCTTTGATCTGTTTTCATCGCGGAGGATGAAAAAGGAAATGAACCATACCGCGAAAGTTATTTTTGACATTACCGGGAAAAATATCAGGCTTTTCAGGCCACCCTATGGAGTCACAAATCCTACAGTTGCCAGGGTTGTTAAAGAACTGAAGCTTACTTCAGTGGGTTGGAGCCTGCGATCAAAGGATACTGTGATCCAGGATGACAGCGCACTGCTGAAAAGGATCCAAACCAGACTGAAACCCGGGGATGTCCTGCTGATGCACGATTGCAAAGCTTGGACTGTCAACCGGCTGAAATCCCTGGTAAAGTATCTGCAGGATAATGGGTATATGGTGAAAGAGATTGATCAACTATTAAATATTGAACCTTATGTCAGGTAATCTCAGATTGATTTTCATGATGTTATTTAGTATTCCGGCTTTCAGTGTTTTATGCCAGGTACCCGGTACACCCATGAAGGATATTTCCGGTTTTAAGGAAAAACTGGTTACCATGTCAGACAAAGTGAATACCATCGAAAGCGATTTCGTACAGGAAAAGGACCTCAGCATCCTGGCCCATAAAATCGTTTCCCAGGGTCGTTTTTGCTATAAGAAGGAAAACAATATCCGATGGGAATATCTCCACCCATACAGGTATCTGATCATCATCAGCAATGGCAAGATATTCATCAAGGAGGATAACAACCAGAAGCAGTATGATATTCAGAGCAACAAGATGTTCCAGGAGATGAATAAATTCATCAGCGGTTGCATCCAGGGTGATATTCTGAAAAATGAAAAAGACTACAAGGTGGGGTATTTCGAAGATGATAAAAGCTACTATGTAAGTTTGGTTCCCATTTCAGAAAAAATGCGTGAAATGCTCAATGAGGTCCGGATCTGGTTTAGCCGGAATGATCTCACGGTTTCAAGAATAGTTATGATGGAAGCTGGAGGGGATTATACAAAAATTGATTTTACCGGGAAAAAGCTGAATACCGATATACCGCTTGAAAAATTTAGTTTTAGATAGGTTTGATTTGTTGGGCGTAGTTTCAAACTACGCCCAGCATCGGGCGAGTCTTCTTCTGCTGCTGCTGCCGCTGCTGCTCAATTCTTGCTCCCTTTCTCTCTTCCCGGGTTATCACCGGCAGGCTGAGACCGATGCAGTTGCCCCGGCATCATGGTTTCAGTCGGATTCATCTCATTTCCTGTTTAACACGAAGATTGACCTCATGAAAGACCATTTCAGCGGCCTGATGGTCGTGAAGCCATTTCCTGACAGTTCATACCGGGTGGTTTTCCTTACCGAGGTAGGATTGAAGATTTTCGATTTGGAGTTTATGCCCGACCGCCAGGTGAAAGTTCACTACATGATGGACGCCATGAACAGGAAAGCATTGGTCAATACCCTGTCCAACGACATCAGCCTTGTTTTGATGAACGGACTGCAGCGGCTTCAACCGGAAGTACTGGGACTAAAAGATTCACATGACCTGGTTTTCAGGTTTAAAATCGGGAGCAGGAAAAACTGCTATTATGTCGCATCACAAAACAACCGGCCATACCTGGTCAGACAAGTGGCAGGAATCAGCCGTAAAGTCACGGCTGACCTGTATGGAAATCCACATGCCGGAATTGACTCGGTAAAAATCAAACATGATAATCTCCGGTTGGCCATAAGTCTCTACCGGATAATTGAAAATCCCCATGCTGCTGAATAAATTGTACACCCTGTCATCTCTTGAATTATCGAAGGAGAAGGATAAAATTACCGCTTATATTCTGTTGAACAGGGAGCACCCGGTCTTTGAAGGCCATTTTCCGGGCAATCCAATACTTCCGGGTGTCTGCACCGTTCAGATCATCAGGGAATTATTGGAAAAGTCCCTGGAAAAGGAGTTGTTGCTTGCCAGAGCCGGCAATATCAAATACCTGGGATTTATTAATCCCTTTACAACCAGCGAAATCCAGTTTGAATTGGTTTTAAAGAATTTGGAAACAGGGGCACTGAGTTGCTCCGCCTCGGTTTCGGCAGGGGGAACAGCACTTTGTAGTTTCAAAGGGGAATATTTTGCTTCCCCAGTATCCTCATCTCACATTCCGCAATAACACGATTCTTACAGAAAACTTTCCCCGTCACGATCGTAAAACCCACGATCTCGTTTTCCACCATGATCTCCGATTGAATTTCCGAGTTGACAGGGGGCAGGGAAGAGATCACCAGGTTTTTAATAGCGCCTATATAACCTTCATTTACGGAACCGCTGTTCATTTTATTCCGGTAACCTGTAAAGGCTGCCGCAGTCTGTGCGATGAACTCGATGAGCCCCGATTCACGAAGGAAGCCTTTTTCGGAAAAAAGGTTCGTGGCTTTAATGTAAAGACTACCTTTTGCCGATCGGTCATCGGCGTAAACCAGCCGGTCGATCATCTGCATCGGCGGACGCTGTGGAATGAGATCGGTTATGTTTAAATCGGAAGGGTTCATGTTTTCCAAAAATTGTAATAATTGAACCACTGGTAAGGATACTGTTCTATCTTCTCCTCCATGGCGGTTATATATCCTGTGATGATGTTCTTCAGCATATCATCTCTTTTGGCAGGGCTTAACTGCAGGTCATAACGCTTTGGAGGCGTGGCATAAAAATGGTACCTGTATTTGCTGTCTTTCATGGCAAAGACAAAGGAAACCGGCACACCGAACTTCATGGCCAGGTAAAACGGTCCCGTTGGGAAACTGGTCTTTTCTCCCAGGAATTCACACCTCATTGTTTTGCTTCCCGGCATGAAGCGGTCTCCGTGCATGCATATGATTTCATGATCTTTCAGAGCTTTGCTGATTTCATACACGTGATCATTATCCTCCCCAACGGGAATGATGTGAAAACTTTTACGCGTAAAAGCCGACAGGTATTCTTTGATTTTCTGATGCTCGGCATCCAGCATAATGATATTGACTTTGGTATCAAGGCGCTCCAGCAAATGACCAGCCATTTCAAAATTACCGATATGCGCACTGATGAGCAGTCCGCCTGATTTATCATTCACCAGCTGCTTCAGATGGTCCTCTCCGTCGAAATTGAAACTAAACCTGGGACTAAATCCTCCCATGACTGCAAATTTGTCGAGCAATACCTGGCCGAAAACGTAGTAATTCCTGTAAATTGCCAGTACTGACCTGTAAGCGCCGAATCCGAGTCTACGGTGGTAGAAATAATAAATATTTCTGAATGAAACGGGATTAAAAGCAAAAAAGTAAAACGCCACAAATCGCAGCAGGAAATAGGCAAAAGGAAGACCGAGGTACTTTAATACGGTGATAAAGATCCTGTAACCGACTATACCACCCCGGGTTTTGCCTTTCCATTCAGCCACAACAGGCTATTTCTTGTTTATACAATTGGAAATGTATCCGTACAGATCGTCCAGTGTTCTGATGGCAGTCATTTCTTCGCCTTTCAGTGTAAGGCCGAATTCCTTCTGAACGATAACAGCAATGTCAACAAAATCAAGACTCTCGAGTCCTAAATCGTCTTTAAGATGCGCCGAGGGTATAATTTTCGCTTCATCAATTTCAAATTCCTCGATCAGAAAAGTCTTGATAATCCCCGCAATTTCTTCTTTCGTCATACTAAATGAATAGATATAGATTGTATTTTGTTTTACTTATATTTTTTGATAATAAGTGTTGAGTTGGTGCCCCCGAACCCAAATGAATTCGAAAGGAAAGTGTTGAATTCCCTGTGGGTGGTTTTGGTAACAATATTTAACCTGGCTGAGAATTCATCGGGTTCTTCAAAATTAATATTCGGCGCAATAAAGGAATGTTGCATCATCAGCATGGAATAAACCACTTCACTGGCTCCTGCCATCCAAAGTTCATGCCCGGTCATCGATTTGGTAGATGATACGAGGGGTTTAAAACTCCCGAAAACCTGATCCAGTGCTTTTGCTTCGTTTTGGTCCCCGATAGGTGTTGATGTAGCATGTGCGTTGATGTAGTCGATTTGGTCCGGTGTAACCCGGGCATCCCTTAAGGCCATGTCAATAGCTCTGACGGGTCCATCCACATCGGGTACCGATATATGCTTTCCATCAGAAGAGAAACCGTAACCGACAATTTCTGCCAAAATAGGTGCTCCTCTTTTAAGGGCGTGGTCCAGGCTTTCTATGATCACGGTTGCTGCACCGCCACTCGGGACAAGGCCGTCCCTGTTTTTGTCGAACGGGCGAGAAGCCTTTTCCGGGGCAGATTCAAGCTTTGAAAATGCACCCAGTGCGTCAAAACTTCCCACACAGAAAAGGTTGACTTCTTGCGAACCGCCACAGATTATCATATCCTGGTAGCCGTGCCGGACCATATGAAAACCCATGCCGATGGCATGAGAGCCACTGGCACAGGCACCGCTGAGCGTAAAGTTCACGCCCCTTAGCCGGAAGATAACCGACAGGTTCATGGTGACGGATGAATTCATCGATTGAAAAACAGCTCCTGATCCAACCATGGTCGTATCCCGTTTTTCGCGGATGATGTCGGCGCTCTGGATGACGGATGGTGTGGAGCTGTCGTTACCGAAAATGATACCGACTTCGTGATTATCAAAATAGGCTTCACCGAGATTTGCATTTTTCAATGCTTCAGAAGTAGAAACATAAGCATATTCCGCATGATCGGGCATGCAAACCCGTGCCCGCCTGTCGAGAATTCCCTTTAAATTAGGCCTCTCAAGTTTGCCTGTAAGCCCTGACTGATAACCATAGGATTTCCTGATTTCATCCAGAACAATTCCGGATTTTCCCTGGTAAAGAGCGTTTTTTACCTCCTCCAGATTTTTTCCGATGGAGGAGTAAATTCCGATGCCGGTGATGACAACCCTGTTCATAAGAAATTGAGAAAACTAATATTATGTATATAATCCGCCATTTACCGAAATCACCTCGCCTGTAATGTAGGATGCCTTTTCAGAAGCCAGGAAACAAACGGCTTCTGCAACCTCTCCGGGCAGGCCAAAACGATTAAGTGGTATAAGATTCTTCAGTTCATCTTCATTCAGGTCTTTCGTCATATCGGTTTTAATGAAACCGGGTGCAACCGCGTTGACCGTTACGCGTTTCTTGCCAATTTCCTGGGCCAGCGCCTTGGTGGCTCCTATTATGCCGGCTTTGGCGGCCGAGTAATTCACCTGACCGGGGAGTCCTTTTAATCCGGACAGGGAAACTACGTTGACTATCCTGCCGTATTTTTTTACCAGCATGTTTTTGAGGAGAAAACGGGTAACATAAAAGAAACCACCCAGGTTGGTATCAAGAACATCTTGCCAGTGGCTGTTTTCCATCCATATCATCAGGTTATCTTTCCTGATTCCGGCATTATTCACGAGAACTTCAATATATTCATCGGGGTTTTCCACCTGCCATTTGCCAAGTACATTTTCAACCTGTGCATGATCAGCCACATCGAACTTCAACAGGGCACCAGAATTGCCGGCCTCATGAACCCGTTCAAGGGTCTTGCCCGCTTCTTCCTCATTGGCCAGATAGTTAATGAGTACATGGTAACCCATTTCGGCCAATCGGACACAAACTGCTCTTCCAATTCCTCTTGAACCTCCAGTCACAAGCGCGTACTTCATTAATTATCAAAAAGTTAAGTTTTTAATTAATTTTAATAAATAAACTGCAAAGGTAGTCTTTAATTCTCTTTATTTCAACATATTTTATAGTATCCTCCGTGAATCGTGGTACGATATTCCTCAACACCCGGTATTTTTCACGGTTATAACCGGATAACCTGGGTTCATAGGACAGGTAATCAATGGCCTGTATGAGGGTTATCAGCTCAATTGACAAGACCTGGTAGGTATTGTCGATTACTTTCCGTGCAAACTGCGCCGAATTTGTGCCCATACTTACGATATCCTGATTGTCATTGTTGTTGGATATGCTGTGTACGTAATTTGGGAATGATAAGGTTTGGTTTTCTGCAACAGTTGAAGTAGCAGTGAACTGAGCACCCTGCATACCGAAATTAACTCCCAGTTTACCCAGGTTAACAAATGGCGGCAGTTTATTGTTCAGTTTATCGTTCATCAGGTAATTTATCTGTCTCTCAAGCAACATGGATAATTTGGTGATGGCAATTTTCAGCTTGTCCATTTCAAAAGACACGTAATCGCCATGGAAATTGCCGCCATGAAAGATGTTGCTGTTTTTGGCATCGATTACAGGATTATCGCTAGACGAATTGGCCTCATCGAGCAGCACCTTTTCAGCTGCTTCAAGGGTATCCAGTATTGGTCCCAGGATCTGGGGAACACACCGAATGGAATAATACTCCTGGACCTTATCGGCAATCACATATTCCTTACCCTGCTTACCATTAAAAAAATGATCTTCCCTTTTTCGGATCAGCTTACTGTCATGCAGGATCATTCTCTCCAGTTCGGCAATCCTGTTTTGTCCGTGATGTTTCTTAACCTGGTTCAGCTCCGCGGAAAAGTAATCATCAAATGACCTAACAATTTCATTGATCATCGAAGCCGCTGTTACTGCCCAGTAAATTAGATTTCTGGCATGCATCAGGTTGAAAATGCCTGTACCTGTCATGAAACAGGTGCCGTTGATCAGTGATAAACCTTCACGGAGATGAATCGAAATGGGTTTGAGATTATGCTGAGCAAAGGCCTCCGCGGTAGGCACTATTTTCCCTTGGTAAAAAACCTCTCCTTCACCGATCAGGGCCAGGGCTATATGGGCAAGCTGAACCAGATCACCGCTTGCACCAACGCCGCCATGTTCGGGTACAACAGGAGTAATCTGAAGATTTATCAGACCACAGATCAATACCGGCACTTCGGGGTGAATTCCGGAAAATCCGTGTGAAAAATTATTCAGCAGGGTAATCATGGCAGATCTCACATAAACAGGATCCACAGGTTCACCGCATCCTGAGGCATGGCTCCGGATGGCATTATAATGAAGCTTCAGCCGGTCAGCTTCATCAATCCTGTATTGTGCCATGGGTCCAAGCCCGGTATTGATGCCGTAAATAATTTTATCCTTATGGAATGTTTCGAGAAAAACATGGCTTTTTTGAATTCTTTCCAGTGCCTGCGGGTGAATCCTGAGCTCTTCATTATCCAATAAAACGCGCTGATAATCATCCAATGTTATTCTTCGATCGCCTATCGTCAGCATTTTTGTTATAAGGTTAAAAGAAGTAAAATATTAAAATGTTCAATTCAAAGGATTTGGGGTTAGTGTCAAAAAGGCTGCAAAATAATAAAAAAATCAGTGTAATTGTAATTAGGGTCATGTGATTTAGTTTAAACGGTTTTTTATTGAACATACGTTGTTAATTTTTAAGTGTTTTTGCAGATACTTTTAATATTATCTTTAGTGCTTTACAAGAATCATTCATCATCAATTACCCAAAACTTTTGCCATGAAAGACCTGTTTAAACCAACTTCATCCCTCAGGGGAAAACTGCTAAAAGCATTGCTGATCATGCCATTCATTCTTCAGAGTGCCCTGCTTCAATCCCAGGAATCAACGCCAGACCATGCCGTGTATCCCACTTTCGGCTTTGGTATCGGATTCTTTTACCCGCGAGATGTGAATGATTACATTGAAGCCTCACTTCCATCCGGGTATGTCACCGAATACGGTTTCACTGAACTGATCATGTATCTCGACCTGCATGCCGGGATAACCTTTAGAATGAAACAGTTTGATATTTCTGGTATGGTGGAGTATGACATTGCACCCAAACTGGTCATGATCACCAATGGGGATGATTTAAGTTTCATGTACAACCGCTTTGCACCTGGTATAAGCGCCAATTATTACATTCCTGTGGCCTCGGGCAGGCATGCTTTTTTTATCGGCGGAGGGGTAAATTACAGTTTCATGAAACTGGACGATTTCAAGGCATCGAGTCCCGGACTCAGATTGCAGGCGGGTTTCAGCCTGCAATTAAACAAGTTCAATCTTCAACCGTTTGGTGCCTTCAACTATGCGGGCGCCACCGATTCTTCTGATCCTGCATGGGAAGATTTCAGGATGAATTATACCAGCGGTCAGATTGGGGTAAACCTGTCATTTCACCAGAGGATGAATTACAAATAAGTTATATTTGCAGCCTGTTGCAGAAAAACAAAGCATGGTCGGCATGAACTGGTGTGTTGTGATTCCTACTTTCAACAATGCAAATACGCTGGAAAAGGTAATTCAGGATGTATTGCAGTATACCGGTCATGTAATCGTTGTGAATGACGGATCCACCGATAATACACCTATGGTTCTTCAACGGTTCCCCAACATCATCACTGTAAGCTTTTTCCGTAACAAGGGGAAAGGTTTTGCGCTCAGGAAAGGATTTGAAAGGGCACTTCAGGAGGGTTATACGCATGCTGTAACACTGGATTCGGACGGACAGCATTACGCATCCGACATCGAAAAAATCATCCGGGAAGCTGAAACATCTCCCCAAACTCTCATTGTCGGCAGTCGTACTCTCCCCCGGGAGAAGCTGCGGAAAGGCAGTGGCTTTGCCAATAAATTCTCCAACTTCTGGTTCAGGTTCATTACTGGTGTTACTTTGCCGGATACGCAATCCGGTTTTCGCCTCTACCCGCTGGAAATGATCAAAAATATCCGGTTTGTCACCCGGAGATATGAATTTGAACTCGAAGTTCTGATACGGTCAGCGTGGAAGGGTATTCAGCTGATCGGCATTCCAATCCAGGTGTATTATCCTGCCAGGGCGGAACGCGTAAGTCATTACCGGCCGTTTACAGACTTTATGCGGATCAGTCTCCTGAATGCTATATGTGTGATCATTGCCCTTTTCTATGTCAAACCATTTTCTTTCCTGCAGTACCTGAGAAAGGAAAGTATCAAGGGATTTCTTCGGAAACATGTTCTGCAAACAGGAGATTCAGTTGCCAAAATTACTTTTTCAGTAATGCTTGGCGTGTTCATGGGTATTGTCCCCATATGGGGTTACCAGTTAATTACTGCGATAGCGCTTGCGTACTTTCTCAGGTTGAACAAACTCATCGTTGCCGTTGCTGCCAATATCAGCATCCCCCCCATGATACCTTTTATCCTTTACCTGAGCTATGTTGCAGGGGGCATTGTCCTTTCCGGCGATAATCATCTGTCCTTTAGCAGTGATATTTCCCTGACCTGGGTCCGGGACAACCTGTTTCAATATATTATCGGGAGTCTGATTTTCGCGGTGGTGGCTGCACTTTTTTTCGGTCTTCTGACGTATATTCTGTTGAAAGTGATTCGCAGAAAGCCTGCCCTAATCAACTAACCAATGGACAAGCTTTTTTTATATGTCTATCACTTCTTTCAGAAACGAAGACTTCGTCTTTTCATAATCATAACTCTTCTTACCGCTTTTGCCACTTTTCTCGCTTCACGGATCCGGCTTGAAGAGGATATTAACCGGATGATCTCGGGAGATGGCACACAGGGTCTTATGAGCCGGGTAGTAGAACAATCCAAAATGCTCGATAAGATCATCGTTACGGTCTCTGCTGCGGATACGACCAGGCCGCTCATTCCCGAGGAACTGATCCGTATTGGTGATCAGTTTGCCGACAGCCTGAACGCACAGGCCTTCGCTCCATTTGTTAAAGGTTTGACATACAGGATGTCTGACACACTTACGGAAGCACTTTTTGATATCGTGTACGAGAATCTTCCTCTTTTTCTGGAAGAAGAAGATTATTCGCGTCTTGATACCCTGCTCCGGCCTGAGAATATACAGGCAGCGCTGAACAATAACCTCAGGAGCCTGCTTTCACCGGCGAGTTTTACCATGAAACGGATAATTGTGCGCGATCCGGTCGGAATAGGCACCATGGCCCTGGGCCGTTTAGGTTCCTATCAGAATGATGAGAACTATACCCTGCTCGACGGATGCGTGTTTTCACGCGACAAGAAGCACCTGATGATGTTCATCAGCCCGGCATTGCCTTCGAATGAAACATCAGGGAATTCAGGGTTCGTTAAAAAACTCGGGCAGTTGGCGTCACAGGTCGCCGGTTCTTATGAAAACCAAGCCAGGATCGAATATTTTGGCTCCGCCATTGTGGCGGTCGGCAATGCTGATCGACTGAAGAGAGATATCCGGTTTACCCTTACCATTACAATAATTCTTTTATCCCTGATCATTACTTTTTCTGTAAAAAAGAAAAAGCTGTTCCCGTTCATCTTTCTTCCGGCTGTATTTGGCGGACTGGTTGCCCTGGCTTTCCTGTACCTGTTTCAGGGTAAAATATCTGTCATCTCGCTCAGCATTGGTTCGGTAATCATGGCCATAACAGTTGATTACGCCCTCCATATCACAACCCATTATAAGCACAAGCACTCCATTATCGATACCATCAAAGACGTCTCCTTTCCCATCATTGTCTGCGGATTTGCCACGGCATTTGAGTTCCTTACCCTGGTTTTCGTTTCCTCAGAATCGTTGCATGAACTGGGCATACTGGCGGCCATAAGCGTGTTGACCGCCGCCTTTTTTACCATGGTGGTGTTGCCTCATATCCTCGACGCCACACGTAGTGAAAAAGATGAGACAGAAGAGAAAAATTACCTTGAAAGGGTTTTGGATAAAATCACCCTTTACAGCTTTCATAAAAACAAGCTTCTATTGCTTTTTATGGCGCTTGTCACAATACTCTCCCTGTACTATTTGAAACGGGTGGGTTTTGAAACCGACATGATGAAAATGAATTACATGTCAGACGAGCTTAAAAAGACAGAGGAAAATCTGAACAGGATCAACAATGCCAAGCTGAACTCAGTTTACCTGGTGGCACATGGAAGCAACATGCAAAAGGCGCTGATCAGCAATGAAAACGTGCTGAGAAAAGCTGATGCGCTCATTCAGCAGGGTGTCATCAAAAGTTATTCTTCACCCAGTTCGCTTTTGATGTCCGATTCCCTCCAGCTTCAAAAGATTGATCGATGGAACAGCTTCTGGCAAAAAAAAGGGAAAGACCAGTTTTTGGAGTCACTGGATGAGAAGGCCATTGCGGCAGGCTTTAAACCCAGTTCATTTGGTGAATTTTCCGGTCTCTTAAAAAAAGAGTTTTCAGTAGCGGATTCCGCCACCTTTAAAGCGCTGGAAAAAATCTTTTTTGTGGATAATATTTCGGTCACACCTTCGCTGGCCACCATTGTGACAATACTTAAGGTTGACAACAGAGGAAAGGAACAGGTGACCGAAAGTTACGGCAGCATGGATGGCGTGGTAGTGATCGACCGCAAGTCCATCCTTTCCGGCATAGTGAATACCCTGGGTGAAGACTTCAGTTTCATTGCCAATGTGAGCCTCTTGTTAATTCTTGGAGTCCTGATCTTTGCCTTTGGTCGCATTGAACTGGGTGTGATCACTTTTATTCCGATTTTTTTCAGCTGGATATGGACGATGGGTTTCATGGGTTTTTTCGGCATCAGGTTCAACATCTTCAATATTATCATCTCTTCATTTATCACCGGTCTGGGTATCGATTACAGCATTTACATCATGCAAGGCCTGGTACAGGGATATAAAACAGAAAACGCCAACCTTTTGTCCTACAAGACGTGCATCCTGATTTCAGTAATGATATCAATTTCCGGAACAGGGGTTCTAATCCTCGCTCAACATCCCGCTTTGCATTCGATAGCCCTGATTTCCATAGTCGGATTACTTTCGGTGGTGCTGATTTCCTATACTTTCGAGCCGGTATTCTTTTACTGGCTGGTTTCAAAAAAGAACCGGAAGCGTTTATTGCCGGTTACCTTATCAGATATTCTGCTCACCATCATCGTATTTTCTATTTTTGTGACCGGATGCCTGATCATGAATCTCCTGCTCGGAATTGTGGTTTTACTTCCGCTTCCGTCCCGGAATAAGAAACTGATCATGCACCGGTGTATGGTTTTCTGGTGCAAGGTTCCGGTTTATGCCATGTTGCATATCCGCAAGAAGATCATTAACCTGGGCGGTGAAGACTTCAGTAAACCTGCGATTATCATCAGCAATCACCAATCACACATCGACCTTCTTTTATTGCTGATGCTTCATCCGAAAATGATCGTTCTCACCACGAAATGGGTATGGAATAATCCCATTTACGCACTGGTAATCAGATACCTTGATTACTACCCGGTATTGGGCGGCTATGAGGAACTTACCGATAAACTAAAAGCCAAAGTAAACGAGGGCTATTCCATCCTGGTTTTTCCTGAAGGAAGTCGTTCAGCCGATTCTTCCATCCGGCGCTTTCATAAGGGAGCCTTCCTGATGGCTGAAAAACTCGGGTTGGATATGATACCCATTATTCTCCATGGTGCTGGTGATTGCATGAACAAGGGTGAGAACCATCTGCGGGGAGGATCCATCACCATAAAGATTTATCCGCGTGTTCAGGTTGGTGACAAAGCATACGGCGCAAATTACCACGAACGGACAAAATTGATGCTTGCATTCTACCGCAGGGAATATGCCATATTAAAGGAAGAATTTGAAACACCCGATTATTTCAGGAAAAAGCTGATCCGCAATTATATTTACAAGGGACCGGTGCTGGAATGGTATACACGCATTAAGCTGTCACTCGAGAATAACTATAACCTTATAAACAGCTTTGTGCCACGCGAGGCAAAAATAGTTGACATAGGCTGCGGATACGGTTATTTGTCCTACCTGCTCAGCTTTGTCTCCCCAAAACGAAAGATAACAGGCATTGACTATGATGCGGATAAGATTGATATGGCCAACCATTGCATTTCCAAAAATGAACATGTGAACTTTTTCGCAGCGGATGCAATTGAATTCTCCTATGATTTTGCCGATGTTTTCATTCTGAGTGACGTGCTGCATTATATGTCCCACGAAAAACAGGAGGTGCTGCTCGAGAAGTGCATCCGGAATCTGAACCCGAAGGGTGTTATCATTGTGCGGGATGCTGACCGTGATATGGAAAAAAGGCACAGGGGTACAAGATACACTGAGTTTTTCTCCACCCGTTCGGGTTTTAACAAATCCGATCAAAACAGGTTGTTCTTCCTTTCAGGAAAAACCATCCGGGAATTCGCTGCAAAGCACAACTTGCAGACCCGGGTGATTGACAATTCGAGGCTCACTTCAAATGTTTTGTTTGTACTGAACAATATCCGCTGAAAGGAGTTTAATGAATAACAACAGGTATACCTGTAACTCCGCATGTATTTACTCGTAATACAGGATATCAATTTTCTTAATATTTTATACTTAAATTCAAATCATTATGAAAAAAACAGTTCTTCTTGTCCTGGCTGCCATGCTGTTATCTGGGCTAAGCATGAATGCGCAGAAAATTACAGTGAAAAGCGGATCCGTCAGTGCTCTAAAGGGGCAGAAAACACTATTGGTGCAGTACGATTACAGCAGTATGTCGGTTGGTAAATATGATAAGGAATCTGATTACATTGATCAGAAAGTTGCTGAAGGCAATGATGCTGAGGCAGGAAAGGGTGATAAGTGGAAGAAGGAATGGTTCGACAAGCGGTCATCCGCCTATGAACCTAGCTTTGAAGAACTTTTCAATAAATATTCGGAAAAAAGCGGGTTAAGTTGCAGTAAGACTGCCAATGATGCAGCCTATACCATGAATGTACATACTGTATTTACGGATGTAGGCTATTACATCGGAGTATCATCCAAGCCATCTTATATTAGTGCTGAGATCACCTTTACAAAAGCATCCTCAGGTGAGAAAGTAGCCGTTGTCTTTTTGGAAAAAGTTCCAGGTGTCGGAGGTATCAATCAGGCATATGCAAAATTGGGTAAATCACTCGCAGCTTATCTAGAAAAGAACATAAAATAAGCCGGCATTCATCAGAAGAGCGTTGCCGTTGGCTTTAGCCGACGGCAATTGATTTTTATTTACTGCCCCTAATATTCCAGGTCCTCTGGTGACAACTTCACCAGATTGATCCTGGGAAAACGTCCTATAACATAGGTCTGGACAAGCATGGCAAGACCTCCTTCCCGGGTAAGATCAAATGCAGCAAGAGAAACCGGGTATTTTTCGTTATAAAATTTTACGGATTGCAGTGTGCTTTCGGAAGCGCTGTAAAAGTACAATGCCAACTGGTTGGTTCGGGTTTGACTGGCATAAACCACCACGTCTTTTTCATTCAGCGTCGCGTGAAGGCATCTGACCTGTGCATTATGTTCCAGTTCCGGCAGCGAGAAATCCGTAAAGTCAGTTACACTTTGTATTGAGCCTGGATCAAGCGCAACAGATGGATTAACATAATTATCTTCCAGGTAATATCTCGACAAAGCAAAACGGTCCCCGTCAATACTGACGGTGGAGCTTATGGCGGCATCATCCTGGTAAGTGTATAGTGTGCCCGTATGATTCCCTTCTGTTGCATCTGCAAACAGCAAGGTCATGGTATTGTTATAGAAGCAATTCACATAGTAGTGGGAGATATCCGTAGTACCTACTTCACCTATAAAAAAAGGGAACTGCCTGCCGGTTCTTGCCAGATGATTTACGATCTGGTCCCCCACGTCATCGATTATGCCGAATTCCAGTGACCACTTTTCCAAAAATGCTTCACTGTATTGCGAAAGGATGGAAATACGCCTCTCACGATCGAAATTTAAAACCAGGATCTCACCTCCTGAATCTTTAATGGTGTATAACGGATATAGCAATTCCACTGCACTGAACTCAGATACTTCCCCTGAACCGGTATTAACCTGTAATACCCTGGTTTCCTGGTTTACAGAATCCATGCATACAAAGAAATAATTGCTGCCCGAAGGCAAAAGTGAAGGCACTGCGCTGCTATAGGTCCTGTCAACCCATGTTTCCCAAATTTTTTCACCGGCTCTTCCGGTTTTCAGAAGATAGATCAGCGGAAAAGTTGATAAAGCAGTGTCGGTGTATACAGCCAGAATTAAAAAGCCACCATCGGGAGTTTGTTCAAAATCAACGGGGTAAAACGCAATATTCATATCAGGATGATCATAGATCCGGGAAAACTCCTCCGATGGGTCTATGTCACTCTTCTTTACATCGCAGGATATCCAAATACCTGTAAAAAAAATCACAAGATAGTACTTGAAGAAATGTTTTACAGTGAAATTCATAACTACTTCCTTTTGCGTTTAAAATCGGGACATTCCAGTGCTTTGCCTCCCCGTTTTTTCCATGTTGAACCAACCTGGGTGCTACCTTTGCTGAAGATAAAGCCGAGTGTAAGGTTCAAGGCGCCCAGCCTGATATCATCCTGAACATTATACATTCCGGTAGTAGCAGTTGAATTGGCATATCGCTGCGATTCATCCACAATATTGTTCAGCGGGAAGCTAAAATCAGCGCTCAGGAATAGTTTCACTGGTCCCAGCGGATAAAAGAAACCGATTCCAGGAGCAATCCCGAACCGGCTGTGAATATAAGATTTTGCTGAGTTGCTTCTCAACGTGTAGTTTTCATAAGGAATGGACAAGACACCGGTATGTCGGGTGACAGAATATTCCATCTTTGCTGATGCAGATATCCTGTAACCGTAAGTGAGTCCCAACGATACAAAAGGCCTGATTTTATTGCCGCCGAATTCATAACGCAATACAACGGGAAGTTCTATGTAAGAAATGCTGCTCCTGTGTTTTGTTTCATATTCGATGAAGTCTTCAGGGTCGGTTCCGTTTGTCCAGGATGTCGATAGTCGATATTTATAGTTGTATGTGGTCATGGCAGGTTCAACCGACAAACTGAGCGATTCATTCAGATACGTCTGGAATACAAAAGCATAATGATAACCGGCGTTGGCAAAAAACGGTAAATAGTCCTTTTCAAAAACATCCGCAGGATCTTCAACCTGCAATACATCATTGCGACCCATAACAAAAGGTAGTGAGAAATTGATGCCGCCCCGGAAACCAACTTTCAGATTCACATTACCCATGGCACCGGATCTTAACAAAAGTATATTATCAGGTAGTCCGTTTGGCATAGATTCCAAATTATTCCAAGTAACGGCCAGAATTATGAATAAAAACAGGCTTTTAATCCGCATATAAAAATAACGGGTTTATGGGTTGAATTAATCTTTAAAGATAACAAAAGAGAAATTCAGTTTTCCCGCCTAACTTTATAAATTTGCATGAAATTAGTAATGCCTGAACCCATGGAAATACTCAACTCTCCTTATTTCGATTACCTCATTCTTCCTCTTTTTATTTTTTGCCTGAGGATATGTGACGTAACCCTCGATACCCTGCGAATCATTTTCATGACAAAGGGATTCAAATACCTGGCCCCGATCATTGGTTTTTTTGAAATTCTGATCTGGATTGTGGCAATAACCCGGATTATGCAAAACCTGAATAGCTGGGTTGCTTACGTCGCATATGCTGCAGGTTTTGCCACAGGTAATTATGTCGGCATGCTTGTGGATGAAAAGCTGGCCATTGGCCACGAACTGATCAGGGTGATAACCAGGGTGGATGCCAGCGAAATGGTAAATGCCCTAAGAACTTCAGGATATGGGGTGACAACGGTAAAAGCAATGGGTATGCAGGGTGAAGTCGGGATAGTCTTTATCATAGCTAACCGTAAGAACCAGAAACATGCCATTGAGATCATTCAAAAGCATAATCCCAATGCCTTTTTTACAATTGAAAACGTACATTTTGTCAACCGGCCGCTGGATAGAAATATTATCACGGATGCTACCGGTACGGGAGTTTTTCCGAGAGTGTGAAGGTCAGTTGAAAATGATATACACGCCCAAACCAATCATAAGCAGCCCTGATATGATGTAAACGCGTTTTAACAACCTGCTGTTCAGCAGGCCGCTCAGTTTATAGGCAAAATAGGCCTTAAGAATATCGGTTATTGCAACAACGCCCAGTGCTGATCCATAATACAGGATAGTTTCGCGACCGGTAAGCCTGAATTTTGACAGGGTAATGGCCATGGCGCTAAGCCAGAAAATCACCACGGAAGGGTTCATCAGGTTGATAAAGAAACCATTCATAAAAAGCCTGATGTTGCGGCTCTTTGCAACCATGAGGGAATCATTTCGATGTCTCGAAAGAATATAATTCACGCCAAATCCCATGAAAACAAGTCCTCCGGCAATATTAAAAAACGAGTTTTGAATGATCGTGCTGTTGATCCAGGAGGTAAAGAAATATACCACTGTAATGATGGCAGCATCCGAGATCACCACTCCCAGGTCGAACCATAGGGCTGCCCTGAAACCACGCGTTATGCTTGTTTCAATAAGCATAAAAAAAGTGGCTCCTATGAAGAAACTGAGAAAGAGTCCGGTAATCAAACCTTTGAGAATGATTTCCATATTAATTCAAGTACTGTTTTGTAAATTCATTCCATTCGTTGTACAGGTTGCCGATAACGCGGGGAAATTTATGCTGTCCGCCTTCTTTGCCTTTAAACTTCATCCAGTCATAGAAAGCCTTTACCGGTATTATTTCTACAATTACATCCCGCAAAGCCGCCTTGCGTTCCACCGCATAGTCATCATTCAAGGTACACAGTGTCTGATCTAGCAATTGTCTCAGGCCATCGCGGTCACTGAACGGCTGGTCGGTTCCAATAAACCACTTATGCGCAAATAACTTGTTATGAGGAATTCCGGCTACTGTAAACTCTTTGATAACGATATTCAGCTTTTCTGAAATGATGCTGATCGCTTTTGTCATGTTATCCACGCTGAGATGTTCTCCGCAAAGACTAAGAAAATGTTTGGTTCTTCCCGCTATCACAATTTCAAAATCCTTAACCGAAGTAAAACGGATTGTATCGCCGATCAGGTATCGCCAGGCACCTGCATTGGTGCTGATCAGCAGTGCATAATCCTCATTTTCTTTCACCCTGTCAATTAAAAGTATTTCCGGATTGTCCACCAGTATGCCATCGGGTTTGAAATTGCTTGTATTAAAAGGAATAAATTCAAAAAATATTCCGTTGTCCAGAACCAGTTGCATGGCATGGTCCCTATAGCGCTGATAGGCTATGAATCCTTCGGAGGCCAGGTAGGTTTCGAGGTAATAGACCTCCTTACCCATCAGCTTTTCAAAACTCTTTTTATACGGAGAAAAATTAACACCGCCATAGGAATAAACCCTGAAATCAGGCCAGATGTCATGAATGGTTTTCAAGCCGTGATAATCAATGATTCTTTCCAGGAGGATCTGCACCCAGGCCGGCACACCTGAAATTCCTCCGATATCCCAATCCTTCGCCTTTTTAGCGATTTTATCGATCTTTGTATTCCAGTCCCTTTCCTTGGCAATAATTCCGGGTTTATAAAATGAGCCAAACCAGAAAGGCAGTCGGCTGGCCAATATGCCGCTCAGATCGCCCTCAAAATATTTTTCCATTTTTACCAGTGATGTACTGCCACCCAGCATCAGCACACTTTTTTCATAAAAATAGGGGGGAAGATCAAATTCAGCCAGGGACAAGAGTTGTCTGATCCCTACGCGTCTGATCCCCTTGATCATATCGTGGGTCAGAGGCACCCGTTTGCTCGAATCGTTGGATGTCCCGGATGTCAAACCAAAGAACTTCACTTTCCCTGGCCAGGTAACATCTGGTTTTCCTTCCAGAAGTTTATACCAATATTGTGCAAATATTTTCTCATAGTCAAAAACCGGAACTGCTTTCTGAAAACCAGGCAGTATATCACCGGATTTCAAAATTTCATGGAATCCGTAAGCATGTCCAAATTCAGTGTTCTTTGCCTTTTGAATCAGCTTACGAAGGGTTTCCTCCTGAATCCTCATACTAAGCTGCTTTTTCTCGAGGTTACTCTTTTTCTTTTTAATAACCTCCTGAAGGATAGAACCTACAATCGCCATAAAGGAATTTGTTAGCTTTCAGTTTCCAAAAATATAAAAAAAGAACCTCGTTCTACGAAACGGGTATTTTAAATATTGTTAACAGACCGTTCCGTTTTACATGTTATCCTTGATAAGTGCAGAATATGAAAGGTGCACAGCTTTTTCTCCAGCTTCGATCCGGACAGGTAAAATATTTCTGCGGAGTGGGAGCGGGCAGGTGGCATAGGGATTTCAGTCGTTCAAGTCTGCCGGCTCGCCACGTTTCTATTTCAGTGAAATAGGCCTTTTTATCGGGAGTCGGGACTGAATTGCGGTAACAGCTTCCGCAAATCAGTAATAGCAACAGAATAAAGTAACTATTGATCTTCATTTTCACCATTCACCATGTCACTATTCACCATTCACCATTCACCATTCACCATTCACTATTCACTATTCACTATTCACTATTCACTATTCACCATTCACTATTCACTATTCACTATTCACCATTCACTATTCACTATTCACCATTCACTGAATAAACCTTCTCCCCGCCTACATAAGTTTCCAGAACCTGTACATCCGGAATTTCGCTTTCACCGATCTTCATGATGTCTCTGTTCAGGATGACAAAAACAGCTGATTTTCCTTTTTCGAGACTGCCCATACTGGATTCTTCGTAACAGGCTTTGGCAGCCCACAGTGTCATGGCTTTCAGGGCTTCTTCACGGGTTAGCGCTTCCTGCGGCTGGAAACCCTCAGCAGGATATCCTTTTTGGTCCTTGCGGGCGATTGCTGCATAAAAGCCATACAGGGGATTAATGGATTCAACCGGAAAATCGCTGCCGTTGGCCAGCCATCCATTCTGGCCCAGCAGAGTTCTGTATGCATAGGCTGTTTTAATCCTTTCCGGTCCGAGTCGTTCACCGGCCCAGTACATATCCGATGTGGCATGGGTGGTTTGCACACTTGGTACTATACTATATATGGCAAACAGCGGAAAATCCTCGGGATGTACCACCTGGGCGTGTTCTATTCGCCAGCGCAAATCGTTATTCTCAGGAAGAATGCTGCTGTAGATTTCCAGCATTAACCTGACAGCCGAGTCACCTATGCAATGCGTGTTTACCTGGTATCCCTTCTCATAGGCAAGATTACAGATTTTTGAGAGGAAACCGGAAGTGCTTACCTGTATTCCTCTGTTTCCCGGGCTGTCACTGTATGGCGACGTCAGCAATGCACCTCTTGAACCCAGGGCGCCGTCAGCGAAAAGCTTTATGGATCTTACACTCATGCTGGCTGAGCGGTAAATGCCTTTGTTGATAAAATGTTCGATATTCTCCTGTGTGGGATTCAGCATCGCATACACGTGCATTTTCAATTGACCCGCCTGCTGAAGGGAATCGATCAGCAATACGGTTTGCTTGTCGAGCCCGGCATCCCCGACCAGGGTAAGACCAACGGCAAAACAATTCTTTTCTGCTGCCTGCAAAGCGTGAAGCTTACCAGTGTGATCAATATCCGGAAGATGTCTTTCTACAAGCGCCATGGCATTGTCGAGCAGAATGCCTGTTGTTCCCCTGGCATCTGCAAGCACCTCGCCTCCCTTAACCGTTGTACTTTGCCCGATACCGGCCAGGGCAAGAGCCCTGGAATTTACCCATGCAGCGTGTCCGTCAACCCTTGTCAAATAAACCGGTACATCCGGAAATTCCCTGTCCAGAATGTTTTTATCAGGGAATCTTTTATTCTCCCAGTCATTCTGATCCCATCCCCGCCCTATGATCCATGATGACGGAAACTGCTGGTGATGTTTTCTGAGCCGGGCAACTACCTCATCAGCGGAGACTGATCCTGTAAGATCAGCCTGTCTGAGTCCAAGACCATACCCGTAAAAGTGGCAATGCGGATCTATAAACCCGGGGTACACCGGTTTGCCCTGAAGATCAATCTCCTGTGTAGCCTGGTACTTTTCAAGCAAACCGGCAGTTGTTCCTTTGTCAACGATTTGCCCGCCGCGGATCGCAAGGGCATCAACCACTTCGAATGTATTGTTAACCGTGTAGATCACACCGTTATACAGCAGAAGATCTGCTTTGTCCTTTTGGCATGCCGTAAACATGACCCAACTAATTATTAATAGTGTTTTAAACCAAATCATTCCAATTGTTATCTATAATCTTTATTCTGTAATAACTACTGATGCAAAAATTTTGTAAGTTGATGTATCCTTGGTTTTTCGGTTTTGGGCCACGAAGTGGCATAATCTGAATAACCGTGGGTGTAACCCGCGGAAATGAGCTGTGTATGCTAACGCAGCCCTGAAGGGGCTGAATAACAGACCGGTATTCAGATTGATTCAACCCCTTCGGGGCTGAAAATGTTTTCTATCCACTTATCCGTGGGTTTTCACCCACGGTTATTCAGATACAACCCCTCCGGGGTCCAAAACAATTCAAAAAATCAAGGAACACTTATATTATATTTGATATTAATAATATACAAACAATTTTAAAAAGTTTATGCATCACTAGTAATCTTTAATCTTTAATCAATAAGATCCGCCACTTCTCTTTCTACTGTAATCCTGGAAGTTCTCATCATATCAATGGCCTGTTCTATTTCCTCCTCCTGGTGTCTGGCCATCAACTGAAACCGGAAAATGGCCTTACCCTTAGGGACTGCGGGAAACTCAATTAGGTTTACCATCAACCCCTTTTCAAGCAGGTTTTTAAAGATCATCTTTGCGATTCTTTCGTGGCCGATGTGAACTGGTACAATTTGTGTTGGTTTTCCGTTCAGCACAAAGTCGTTTTCACGGAATTTGGCAACAGTAAAATCAACCAGTTCTTTCAGTCGTTTACGCAGTCGTTTGCCTTCTTCCGAAAAAACCAGATCGATGCTCTTGCTTGCCACGAAACACTGAAGAGGGGAAGCTCCGGTGGAGAATACATAGGTCGGGCACATGGTGGTCATTTGTTTCCTTATTTCCAACGGTCCCGCAATAAAACCGCCATTGGTTCCGAAAGCCTTGCTGAAAGCGCCACAAATGATTATATTTTTTTCATAAAGCAAATCAATGGTTTCAAGCAATCCAAGTCCTTTTTCACCGAGCACACCCAGATCGTGAGCGATATCAATGATCAGTATGGCTTCATATTTATGCATAAGTTCCATAATCCGCCTGAGATCAGGGGAATCTGAATTCATGGAAAACAAGCTTTCTGTAATTACAATAAGTCCGTTCCGGTCATCCATCTGTCTGCATTTCTCCAGCACCTCATCCAGATGGGCCATGTCGTTATGATTGAATTTAAAAATATTCTGCGTAGTATACCTGGCGGCCAACTGCAGGCAATTGTGCGCAAATGCGTCCATCACGATGGTGTCTTTCGAGTTGGTCAGTCCGGTTACAGCACCATAACAGGCCATCCAACCTGACGGATAGATCAAACAGGTCTTTTGTTTCAGGATGGCTGCCAGCTTTACTTCAAGCTGTTCAGTCCATATGGTTCTTCCTGTAAGGGTGGGAGAGCCGGCACTGTGGATCGTGTGATGCTTATCGATAAACTCCTTGACAGATTCAATGATTGTATCATTGTGGGACAAACCGAGATAGTCCTGTGTCCCGAAATTCATAGGTTGCCTGTTATCATGCGTCATAGCAAACGGCCAGATATGCTGTTCTTCTCTCAGCAAGCCCCAGTTATTTAATGGAGCAAATCTTTCGGCGATGGTTTTTCCGGAGAAGTTCATGAAATTCAAACCACTTCCTTCATAAGGACCTAATATCTGTAAACTCATAATTTATAATAACTTGAAGGTGAATTAAGAAAGATAACAACGTATTGAATGAAAGGGTTTGGATAGTTAATCAGCCAGTTCACCTCTTTGAACCGAGAAAATTTCATCAATGGTAGTTGCATACCGATCGGTGAGAAATTTACGTTTCAGTTTAAGAGTGGGTGAAAGTTCACCGGTATTGGGTGACCATTCTTCCTGAACAAGCCGGAACCGTTTTATCTGTTCCGTTTGTCCAAGTTGAAGATTCATTTCATTTACCACCCTTTGATAACGTGCCACTAGCTGGGGATGTTGGATGAGTTCGAGATTATCCCGGAAATTGATGCCATGCCGCATAGCCCAGTTGTGAAGAAAATTGAAGTCAGGAGAGATGATGGCACTGGCGAACTTCTGATTTTCGCCAATCACCATAACCTGTTCAATGAAAGGGGATTCTTTCAGCTTGTTCTCGATAACCTGGGGTGCAACGTATTTTCCACTGGATAATTTGAATATTTCTTTTTTTCGGTCAGTGATCTTCAGGTACCTTCCTTCGATCATAATGCCAATATCACCGGTATGCAACCAGCCATCGCTGTCAATTATCTCACGGGTGAACTCAGGCTCTTTGTAATAACCTTTCATGACATTGGGGCCTTTGCAAAGAATCTCCCCGTCATCGGCAATTCTGATCTCCACACCCGGCATAGCAGGTCCTACTGTTCCGATCCTGAGATCACCGGTCCGGGGTTCCCGGTTGGCGGAAATTACCGGTGATGCTTCGGTCATACCATATCCTTCGACAACCGGAACGCCGGCAGCATTAAAAATCACGGCCAGCCTGGGTTGCAGGGCAGCGCCACCGGTAACAATCAATTGCACCTTGCCACCAAGGGCTTCGCGCCATTTACTGAAGATCAGTTTATCGGCCACTTTTAAGAGGAGTTGGTAAAAAAGTCCGTTTCCATTTGGAATTTTGTACCGCATGCCCAGGTTAACCGCCCAGAAAAAAATCTGTTTTTTGATTCCGCTGAGGTCCCTGCCCTTCTGGATAATCTTGTCATAAGTGCGTTCCAGCAACCTGGGCACTGAAATGAAGACATCCGGCTGAACTTCTTTCAGGTTTTCAGCAATGGTGCCCATGTTTTCGGCGTAGTAAACACCCACGCCCACTGATTGAAAGTAATAGTTGATGGTTCTTTCGAAAACATGACTGATGGGTAAAAAGCTAAGTGTCCGGTGGGTGTAATCGAAATGATATACTTTTGAGATCGCTTCCACATTGCTCATGATGTTGCCATGTGACAGCATGACACCTTTGGGATTGCCGGTGGTTCCTGAAGTATAGATGAGAGTTACAATATCATCCGCTGTAATTTCTTCCCTTACCTTTTTCAATACAGGCGCATACTGATCAGCATGCTTACGTCCCAGGTCTGATATTTCTTTCCAGTTCCTCACCCCGTCTATTTCATTGTAACTGTAAATTGACTGTATTGAGGGTATCTTGTCAACAATAGGCTTTATTTTATCCTGCAGTTGCTTGTCAGAAACAATAAGGATCTTCGGTTCACAATTATTTAAAATGTAGGTGTAATCATCTTCACTAATTGTGGGATAGACCGGAACATGTATGATGCCGGACTGACTGAGGGCCATGTCCATATAATTCCACTCGGGGCGGTTATTGGAGATCGTTACTACAAGGTCACCCTTCTTCAGTCCGAGGGCCATCAGGCCATATGCTGTATTCTCAGCTGTTTCAACATATTCTTTAACGGAATGCTTTATCCATCTGCCTTTATCCTTATTAACAAGCATATCTTCCTTGTCAGGACAAATGTTTACAAGGTTGTTCAGAATATCAAATGTTCTTGTTAATTCCATACCGTGAAAATTAATTGCCCCAAAGATAAATATAATGATCATACCTTTCGGATGTAATTCAGTGAACTATGTCATTTTTTAACCAGTCACTTTGTCCTACCTTTTGAGTTTTATTATTCACAATCAGCACTATGAATAAACTGGCCGTGATAGCCTTAGGCGGTAATGCCCTGCAACGTGATAATCAGCGGGGAACAATTGAGGAGCAGGAGAAAAATACCTTTAGAACACTAGAGAATCTTGTTTTTCTGCTGAAAGACGGGTATGATCTTGTGATTACCCACGGGAATGGTCCCCAGGTGGGCGACTTATTACAACGCAATGATGCCGGAGAGCAAGTTTACGGGATACCACAAATGCCGCTCGACATTTGTGTGGCGGGTACCCAGGGTGAAATCGGCTATATGATTGAGCGCATATTGCGCAATGCGCTTACCAAACATGGAATTAATAAAAATGTGGTGAGTTTGATCAGCCAGGTTGTTGTTGACCGAAAAGGTAAATCGTTCCGTGAACTCGTCAAGCGGGTGGGACGCACATATTCTGAAGATGTGGCCAGGAAGCTCGAAAAGGAAAAAAAATGGGTTTTCAAAGAGGAAATTAAGTCCGGAGGAGGATTCCGAAGGGTAGTTCCTTCGCCCCAGCCCATTGACATCCTGAATAGCCGGATCATCAAAGACCTGGTATCTGCCGGAAACATTGTTTTGGCCGCCGGAGGAGGCGGGATTCCGGTTTATATTGATGCAAAAGGCAATTACAGGCCGGTTGAAGCGGTGATCGACAAGGATATGGCCTCTGCATTACTGGCAGTTACCATTCAGGCAGATGAATTCTATATCCTTACGGATGTCCCTTATGTATACCTGAATTATAAAAAACCCGATCAACAGATAGCTGAATTTATCAGTCGCGATGAAGCATTGAGATATTTGAAAATGGGGATGTTCAGTGAAGGCAGCATGGCCCCCAAAATGAAGGCTGCGATATACTTTGTTGAACACGGGGGCAGCAGCAGTGTAATAACCGAGGCTACAAAACTCGAAAACAAAAAGTACGGTTCCAGAATTACCATGGATAAAAAAAGATAGGACACCGCGCCGCAGTGTCCTATTAATTTCAACCAACCTAACCCTTTTATGATTAACCTGTCTTGTGTAAATAAGACCTGAAGACAGGATGATACCCTGTCGGACTTCATAAAAAAATGCTTTCTGTTGAAAACCTCTCCGCTAATGAACAACAGGAAGACCGTTTTGAGCGTTATTTTTGCAATATACAATTTGAACTATGAGAATCATTTGGTTATTGGCGGTTGTTTTATGTACCGGTGGACAGGTTTTATCCCAGTCTCATGGAAGGATGTCCCGTACAGAGTATTTTGAGACTTATAGGGAGATGGCTGTCCATGAAATGCACCGCAGCGGTGTTCCGGCAAGCATTACACTCGCACAGGGGGCACTGGAAAGCGGCGATGGAAACAGTACGCTGGCACGAATCGCTAATAATCATTTCGGTATTAAATGTCACAATGACTGGAATGGAAAAAAAATTTACTACGATGATGATGCGAAAAACGAGTGCTTCAGGAAGTACCCGTCGGTTGAAGATTCATACCGCGACCATTCAGATTATCTGAGGGAAAAGCAGCGGTATGCGTTTTTATTTGAACTGGATCTGCTGGATTATAAAGGGTGGGCAAGGGGATTAAAAAAGGCCGGTTATGCCACCAATCCTTCTTATGCCAGCAAGCTGATTGAGATTATTGATGAATATGGTCTTCACAGGTATGACCGGATGGGTGAAAATACACAGGTGCATCATCGCAGGCCTTCCAGACCTGCAAGTTATATCGCAACCCGTGCGATCCTTGAGAAAAACCGTGTCAAATATGTTCTGGCAGAACCGGGGGATACGTATGAATCACTCACCCGGGAATTCGGAAAACTCGACTGGGAAATTCCGGGATACAATGATGTTCACGCCGGTGATTCCCTGTTTCCAGGGCAGGTAGTTTTTATTCAACCCAAAAGAAATAAGGCTGAAGTTGGCAATAACGTGCATATCCTGAAATCGGGCGAAACCATTTACACAGTCTCGCAGCGCTATGCCATTAAACTTGCCAGGCTTTACAGTATGAATCTTTTAAACCCGGGAACCCGTGTCAGTCCTGGTGTTACATTGCAATTGAGAAAGCCACTGAAAAGACCGTTGCCTGCACCACCGTTAAAGGAAGAAATTCCGGCAGGAGGTGAGGAACAGGAAGAGATAAAAGTGGAGTTAAACCTGGAGTAAGTTACTGGAAAATACAATCATTGGGTTGCGGAAAGCCCCTCAGAAATTCGGCTATTCCCATCCGTTTTTTGCCCTGCAACTGGATACTTTCAATATTAATAAATCCATCCCTTACGGCAACGCAGAGATAGGTCTTGCCATCAGACTCAATTGCCCCGCAATCACGGCAATGCGCCCGGTTTATTAGGGTTCCGAAATAAATCTTGACCGTAAGGATTTCTCCCCTGGCATTAATGATTTCAGACCAGGCAGTCGGGTAAGGACTCAATCCCCGAACGAAATTATATACCTTTTCCGCATCCATTTCCCATTTTATTCTGCAATCATTCTTTAAAATCCTGGGTGCACTCTTCAAAGGTTCCGGTATTTCCAGAAGATGCTGCTCCAGGCCGACTGCATTGCCTTTTGCAATAGCAGCAATGGTTTTTACTACCAGTTTTGCACCTACTGCCATCAGCCGGTCATGCACATCGCCGGCGGTCTCACTTCGTCCGACGGAGACCTCTTCAGAAAACAGTATGGATCCTTTATCGATTTCATGGTTTAAAAAGAAAGTAGTAACGCCGGTTTTGGTCTCACCGTTAATCAATGCCCAATTGATGGGAGCTGCACCCCGATATTGGGGCAAAAGTGAGGCATGCAGGTTAAAGGTTCCCAACTTTGGAAGACTCCACACCTCCTCGGGTAACATACGGAAAGCCACCACAACCTGCAGATCAGCCTGCAGACTTTTTAAAATTGCAAGAAATTCAGGATCTTTCAGCTTTACAGGTTGCAGGACCGGCAGACGATGCTTTAATGCAAATTCCTTGACAGGTGATGCATGCAGCTTTAAGCCCCTTCCTGCCGGTTTGTCGGGAGATGTAATAACTGCTTTGACCGGGAAGTCGGCCTCTATTATGGCCTTTAGGGATTCCACAGCAAATTCGGGCGTACCCATGAAAACTATTCCCGGGGATGAGCTTTTCATCAACCTAATCTCCGTTTACAATTTTAAAGTCTTTGTCTTCGAGAAGGTCCAGAAGATGACCCATTTTATTCTTCTTGGTTTTCAGGTAAGAAAGGTTATGTTCATTGGGGGGAATATTGAGCTGGATATTTTTGACTACTGTGATACCATATCCCTCCAGTCCGGCCCTTTTGACCGGATTATTGGTAATCAGTTGTACCTTACCCAGTCCCAGCTCATGTAATATACTGGCGCCCACGCCATAATCACGTTCGTCTTCTTCAAATCCGAGATCAAGGTTGGCTTCAACAGTATCTCTGCCCTTCTCCTGCAGGTTATATGCTTTGATCTTGTTAAACAACCCAATGCCCCTTCCTTCCTGGTTCAGGTATACAATTACTCCCTGTCCGGCCTTTTCAATCATCCTCATGGCTTCATGCAGTTGCGATCCGCAATCACAGCGGTAGGAACCGAATATGTCTCCTGTCATGCACGAGGAATGTACCCTCACCATAACCTCATCCTCCCGTGTCCAGGAACCTTTAATCAGCGCAAGATGCTCCAGGCGGTTTGACTTCTGAATAAAGGGAATAACCTTAAAAGTTCCGTATTTGGTAGGGAGGAATGCTTTTTCGCCTTTGATAACCAGACTTTCCTGTTCCAAAAGATAGGCAATCAATCCCTTAATCGTAATTAGCTTGAGTTTGTATTTTTTTGAAATTGCTACCAGTTCAGGTAAACGAGCCATGCTGCCGTCGTCATTCATGATCTCAACAAGCGCTCCGCCGGGCTTTAATCCGGCAAGCCGGGTAAGATCAATAGTGGCTTCGGTATGTCCGGCCCGGCGTAAAACGCCCTTGGTCTTTGCTTTCAGCGGGAAGATATGTCCGGGTCTTCCCAGATCTTCAGGCTTGGTGGCAGGATCGACCAATGAACGGATGGTTTTGGCTCTGTCGGCAGCAGAAATACCGGTAGTACATCCATGTCCGAGCAGGTCCACTGAAACGGTAAAAGGGGTTGAATGAAGCGAAGTATTGCTTCTCACCATCAGCTCCAGTTCAAGCTGTTCACATCTTTTTTCGGGGATCGGAGCGCAAATAAGTCCTCTGCCACAGGTGGCCATAAAATTCACGATCTCCGGTGTTATAAGTTCAGCTGCACAAATAAAATCACCTTCGTTTTCGCGGTCTTCGTCATCCACAACAATGATGACTTTCCCGGCCCTGATATCTTCAATGGCTTCCGCAATTGTATTAAGTTCAACCAATATGTTATTTTTGATCCGTTCCAACATACCTCCAGTTTTCAGTAAATCAAGGAATGCAAAATTATAACTTTCCCTTTACCAATCCATGAAATTCATCAGCTGCGTTTAACTTTCTGCCATGTAACCGTGTGCCGGCCGGTGATAAAAAGTAGGAATCCCTTGATTATGGCAAAGTTCATGATGAAAAGATAATAAGGCGCAAACAGAATTCTTAATCCCAGACTTACATTCTGTAATATTCTTCCGGCCAGGACAAAGAGGTAAAAGATGCATTGCAGAATAAATAGGAAAGTGAAAACCTTGTTATTGGTAACAGGGTCACAAACAATCAGGAGGTTCAGCAGGAATAACAGCAGAAAACCAATTGGCACCAGGGTCCAGCGCAACACCTTATGCGAGATGTACATGAGTGACCGCATACCGTAGTGTAAAGGATTCAGCAGTTCGGGCATTCTTACCAATGCCTGCATACCACCGGCAGCTATCCTGGTCTTTCTTTTAAGTTCTTCCTGGATATTTAAGGAGGCGGTTTCCATTCCCCATGCTTTTGGAGCGTATTTGATGCTATATCCTTTCTGCATGATTTGCATGGACACCGTAAAATCATCCAGCAGAGTATCCTCCTTCACTTCGTCATATAATGCAGTTCTCACTGCAAAGATCTCACCAACAGCGCCCATTACCGAACTTGTATCTGATTCAAGTCTTTTTATCCACGATTCGTATTGCCAGTATAACCCTTCCCCTGCGCCCACAGCTACCTGTAAACCTGCTCCGCTAATTCTCTTTTCCCCGGTAACACAACCTGTATTATCATCTGCAAAAAATTGTACGATTTCGCGTATGGCTTCAGAATTCAGCATGGTATTGGCGTCTGTGAAAACAACCAGCGGTGTTTGAACCTGTTTTATACCCCGGTTCATGGCATGGATTTTTCCCCTGCGTTCCTTTTCATGGATTACCTTGAATTCAGGGTAAAGCAACAGCAATTCCGCAGTATTGTCAGTTGTGCCATCAGTTACCCAAAGTATGTGAAGCTTTTCGGCAGGATAATTGATATCCTTGCAATTCCTGGCCTTTTCGATAACATAATCACCTTCATTATAGGCTGGAATTAATAAGGTCACCGAAGGTTCAGCAGGGATGGAAGAAGGTCTTACGTCGTGTTTAAAAAGTTGCCTGAACCTTGAAAGAATCAGTAAAAGGAGTGTGTATCCGAAATAGGCATACAGAATGATGAAAAGAAAAAGGATGAATAGCACTTTCAGGATCATCGCATATGAGCTTTATAAAATTCTGCAACTCCTGCTGCCAGAATTTTATTGTTGAATGCTGCCAATACAAAACTCTGCGCGTTTTGTCCTATTCTCAAATAAAATTCAGGGTGATTCAATAATCTTTCAACCTGATCAATGAACTCGTCTGCCTGGGAAGCAATTATAATATTTTCTTCGTTTTTCACAGCCAGGCCTTCGGCGCCAATGGGTGTGGTAATCACCGGCTTGCCAATGGCCATGGCTTCAATGATCTTCACTCGCATGCCGCTTCCTGAGAAACAGGGTGCAACCATAATACCGTAAGCCTGCATGAACTCTTTTGCATTGGCTATCTGTCCGTGAAATAGGATGCCGGGTTGTTGCAGACTTTCCTTCAGCCATGCCGGTGCATTCCGGCCGGCTATATGAAGCTTAAGTTCGGGATTCCGGCGCAGGAGTTCCGGAAAAACTTCAGATACGAACCATAGCAAACCTTCCCGGTTGGGTATCCAATCCAGCGATCCCAGAAAAAACAAAGTCAGATGCATGGTATGGGTTTTCTTCGGTGTTGTTCCGGCAGTTTCTATATCAATGCCAGCAGGACAAACATAGGCAGGTCGGGTATTACCCATTTTAACATAATTTTCAAGGTCGTAAGCAGTAATGGGCAGCAGTACATCATAACTGTCAATGGCTTCCGATTCAAATCGTTTTATTCGTCGGGCAAGTATTCCAAAATACCACTTTTTCAAAGGATTTCCCATGGTGGCTGCCAGGCGCTGCCAGATTGCATGTTCCACATTATGTGCACGCAATGCGATCAATGCGTTGGAGTTTTTCCGTATAACGGGTATATAGGGCGTAAGATACAGTCCTTCGAGCTGCACAATATCAAAGGTCTCAGCAGAAAGCAGTTCAACCAGCATGTTTTCAAATTCAGCCGAAATAAAACGAATGGCAATATAGGGTTCCCGGGAGAAAAGCAAATTCCTGACCATTGCCGGGAAACGCAATTTCGTATTCACATAAACCGAATGCACCGTCATCATTTTTGAGAATTCCTGCTTGTCTTCGATGGTAAGCTGATGTTTGGGAGTGCTCATGGTAAGCACGGTGATTTCATGGCCAAGTCTGCTCAGTGACCGCGCCAGGTTTAACATGGCAATTGATCCACCGTCAAGCGCAGGATAAGGCGGTTTATGACAAACCTGTAATATTCTCATGACAGATACTCAATTTCCAGTTTGAGGGCTGAACTGTTCAACAGATTAATCATGCCTGCAGATAATTCCACCGCTTTCCTGAGGCTCCTGCGGATATATATCATTTTGAATTTGATGTAGATCAACCGGAGGATTAGTAGCGGAAAGACCACAAGATGGATAATCATCAGCCATTTTTTTCTTAACAAGGGTTCTGCAATCCGTCCGGTTATCAGAGGAAATTCGGTCAAACGTTTCTTAAAATAGGGCATCCTGAACCATTTGCTTAATATCATCTGATCGATATAACTATTGTAATGGATCGCGAACTCAATCAGATAAAAGAATTCAGTATTGGTGACTGCTTTTTGGAACAGTACCTTCCAGCGCATATCTTTCTTCAGGGATTCAATGCAATGACCTGCCATTTCACTGATATTGGCAAACCCTTCCTGTAATTGTTCTTTGGAAATTTCAATCAGGTCAAATCTTCCCGTAACGTGTGCCTTTTTTTCAAGCAATGCACCCTTTTTGAGACCGGCTTTTTCCTGGATCCAGTTCAAATAGGTATCGAGGTTCAGGATGGCGGAATCATTGGTGGCCTGATAGGTCAGGAACACACCGGCAATAACCAGGATAAAAGAGGACATCCACATACCCTCAAAGGGTGTCAGAACACTTTCCCGTACAAATTTCTCACCAGTCATCGAAAGAATATAATACACGATGAAAAGCAGGGTTGAAATCACAGTGGGCATACCCAGTCCTCCTTTTCGTATGATTGCTCCCAGCGGCGCACCAATAAAAAGGAAAATAAGACATGCAAAAGAAAGTGTGAACTTCCGGTGCCATTCAATCTCATGCCGGCGAAGTACTTTGGTCACAAAATCGAGGTTGGAAGTAACACCTCCAACCAGGTACTGGGTCGTCATGACATAGTTGGTGGCCGACCTCAAAAAGTTTTTCTTTTGCTCAATGGGATAGGAATTAAACAGGCTGTCAAAATCCTGCACTTTTAAAACCGGTTTCTGAAAAATCACCGAATCAGCCTTTAAACTGGTATCAGATGGCTGTCCAAAGGATTTATCTGCTACGGCATCAGTTACAGTTTTTGTCTTTACTTCTCTGGCTCTTTCTCTTGCTTTTAATGCTCTGATCGCTTCTGCATTGGCCGGGGATGTAGGCGAGGAGGCTGGTCTCAGGTTTCCGGAGGATGCAGGGTGTATCGGATTATTCATATAAGCCAGTGGCACATCCGAAGCAAGTATACTCTTCCCGGTACGACTTATCTTGAAATAATGATCCTTGAGCAGCGTACGGTGAAATTCAGAGCTTTTGAAATCCAGCTCGCGCTGCAGGGAGTCAGCAGCTTTTTTAAGCTGTGACACATTCTGCATCTGGTAGGAATTTCTGAAGATGCTTTCATCAGTTCGCAGGAGTTCAAATCCTGTCA
Source organism: Bacteroidales bacterium (assembly GCA_016930375.1). Lineage (GTDB taxonomy): Bacteria > Bacteroidota > Bacteroidia > Bacteroidales > UBA10428 > UBA5072. The sequence goes on from JAFGGU010000070.1 coordinate 64,913, forward strand.
TTTCAATGATAATGCGTTGTTCACCGAATTTGTCAATCTCATGCGGATAATACCCTTTGTCTTTTTTCCGTCTGCCTTCGCTCCTTTCATAATACGTGGAACCATTCCACAAGGTAATGACCATATTCCGCTTGTCGGAAGTCATTTTCATCTGACCGGAATCAGCCAGGGTCACTTTGTTGTTACCCCTGCGATCAGAATGATCATAGATCTTGATATCATACAGTAAATTGGTGACAGGATTCTTCCTGTCAACTTTAATGCTGTAATTTTCCAAACCATTGTAAAAAACACCTTCAGTAATCTGCACTTCAGGCCGCTGCTGTCGTAAATCATATAACAGTGATTTCATTTTCAGGTTTGTGACAGGCAGTATGTTGTTGGAAAAGAAGAAAGCTCCGATGGAAACCAGGATTATCACAAAAACCAATGGCATTAATACCCTGCGCAGTGAAACCCCCGATGATTTAATGGCAGTTAGTTCATAATATTCTCCCATGTTGCCGAAAGTCATCAACGAGGAAAGCAGGATCGCGAGCGGCACCGCAAGCGGAACCAGACTTGCTGAGGCATATATCATAAGTTCTCCGATGACCTTAAACTCCAATCCTTTGCCTACCAATTCATCAATGTATCTCCAGAGGAATTGCATCAGCAAAAGAAAAAGCACGATAAAGAAGGTCATGACAAATGGCCCCAGAAACGAACCAATAACCAGCCTGTAAAGTCGCTTCACAATACTATCGGATTAACAGAATGAATTACGATTCACAGCACAAAGCTAGGATATTTTCGCGAGAGGTAAAATGGATCAGAGACCGATAACATGTTTTAGCTTGGCAATTTGGGAGTTCCAGAGTTCGATCGTACTATCCCTGTCTTCATCATCAACAAAATCAGTTATGATAAGGGCAGTATCTCCGGTAAGTTCATCGGTGCTGATGCGGAACTCAAACCAATGTGACTCCGGATCTTCTGAATCTACCCAGCGGAAACGAATATACTTGTTTTCCTTTTTCTGAATAATTTCAGCTTTTTGCTCAGATTTATCCCAGAAAAAAGAGAACAGACTGCCTGTGATATTTACATTGTCGGCAAACCATTCCGATAACCCTCCAGGTGTGCTCAATCGTGGAAAAAGTACTTTAGGCGATGAGTTTAACGTATATTCCAGGGTTATCTTCTTCTTCATCTGAACAAACGGGTGTTAGATTCGGGTTTTTCCAAGTGGTTTTTGTGCAATATATAAAAAATGTTTTGGCAAAGCAAATTAAAAGGGAAGTAATGAGTTCTGCAGAATGAAAATGCAAATAAAGCAACTTCCCGATATAATCAAAACTCAACCACAACGCCTTTTTGGATTTGTTTTTTCCGGTAAGTAACCGCATGAATGACTTCCTGCTCTGCGTTTAACAGGTATATCGTAGCGCCTGTATTGGGTAGCTTTAAAGCCGAACCATCCAGCCTGATGGTGCGAGCTTCTCCGCCGGACAGAATTCCGGTAAGCATTTCTTTCCTGCCCTTGACCTCCAGCGACCAGTTGGAGATATCGGCAATATCCGCTGAGGTATTGAGCAGGGTTATGTTTTCAGCGCCTTTATCATAACCTTTCGGGTTAACCAGGGCAGAGACAATCTTTACCAAATCAGCAGGAAGCGGGGATCGCAAGGCCAGCGCCCTTTTTACCGCTTCTTCAGCGTTCGCCTTTCCATAACCGTAATAAATGCTGTGGCCCTGCAGATTGTACTGACCATTTGACATGTCAATTTTTTCTGCCGTCTCCCGGATGATTTCTTTCACCTGTTGAGCGCTCAACACTGGATTTACAGATAATATCAGCGCTACGATACCGGCAACACCGGGACAGGCACTGGAAGTACCGCCAAAATCGCCGGTGTAATCGTCAGTTCTGTTGTAACCGGCAACACCAACGCGGTCTGTTGTATAAATACCCTGGGTAAGGGGATCAGGATGGTTGAACGGAGGGTATCCGACATCACTGCTGGGGAATGTACACCATACACTTTGACCAAAGTCACTGTAAACGCTTCTTTTATTGGTGTCATTGCATGCTGCCACTGCCAGCACTTTGTCATAGCTGGCGTATCCGTCATACCGGATATCCTCATTGCCGTTACCCGCAGCAAATGTAATAATGCAACCTTTACCCTCCCGCCCTTGACTGACGGCGTAATCGATGGCCAGGCGGGTATGGTCGGGCACGTCAACAAGGGAAGTATGCACCGGATCATCAGGATCAGTCCAGTAACCATCCATCGGGCCCCAGCTGCATGAAATAATATCGGCTCCATGATCCACTGCCCATTTGAACGCGTTCGCCTCAGCAATGGAACCCAATCCGGCATGCAGGCGAATGGGCATTAAAACTGCTTTGGGTGCAACTCCGGAAGCTTTAATGCCTGCGGCGGTTGCAACACCGGCACAGGCAGTACCGTGATTATCCCCGGAATTCTTGGGTCGCGGATCGTTACTGTTGAGAGTAATATCTCTTGCGTGTATCACTTTTGCAGGCTGATTGAATTCATGATGATCTATGTCAAAACCATCATCAATAACAGCAATAACAATATTTTCTCCCTGCGACAACCGGTGCGCCTGGTCGGCCTTTACACCTGCATTGATTTGTACACCATTAACGATCGTATCTTTAAGGTGCCATTGTTTGGAGTGGATATTCCTGAAGCCTTTTTTCCGGATCAGTTCGGGGTGGCAAAGCTCAACCTCTTTCTGGTTCAACAGGTATTCAGCAATTTTAAAAATCTCTAAACCCGTGTCTTCAGGAGCGCTCACAAAAAATGTGTTCCTGGCATAGGTAAGTCTTTGTTTTATGGTCAGTTTGTTTTCTGCAAGAATTTTTTCGCAGGTATCAATCATAATTGTATCAAAGAACTTGATGAATATATTCTCAGTGTATATCACAGGTGTTATACCATCGGCTTCCACCAGCACCCTGCCTGCAAATCTCACTTCCGGTTCATTTTTCAGGGCTGATCTGGCATTATCCCGCGCGGTTACATGATCTGTCACTGAATCCCTGGTCTTTAACACAGTGACATCCGCATCGGGGAATTCCATTTCCACATTAAAATCATTCAACACTTCAAGTCCTTCATCTGAAAAGACTGATTTGTCAAGGTCCCGGGCATTTCTGGTGCGCACAACCACCCTGTCAGTGCTTTCGTACAGGGTGTGTTTTTTACCGTGTTTGCCGCCAAATGTGTATGTATACATATGAGTAGGATTTCATGGAATTTCATTTATCCGGCAGGTGTACCCTCACTGATTTTTGCCACACCACCATCTGTCGGGCGTGATTCCTCAGTTCCTCGGCCATTTCATTGTTGCCGTCCTCCTCCAGGAGTTTGGCATAGTATCTCAGAGTTGAGGGGGCATATACATCCTGGGCCCTGAGAAGGAAAACGGGTTCGTTCCCGGGAATCCTGCCTGCTTTGTCAATGATACGCTGGTTGTAATCTTCACGGGTGAATTTCATGGAGTAACCTGTTAAAAAAATACCTTTGCTGTACTTATACAGACAAAGGTACAAATTTAAGAAAATCAGAGTGGGGATATCTTTGATCAGGAAGCGTCCCTGAATCTGCAGAATCTGAATTCTGCCTTTTTTAACATCTCTTTAAAAATCTTTCCGCATTCATAAGTTGCCTCATCCCCTGCTTCAAAGAACCATTTTATGGTCAGCCTTTCAATTTTGGAATTGTTGTCCAGCTTTTTCAGAAGGTAGAGCAGCATTTTTGAGGAAACGCTGTTCATATATTCCAGGTTGATGTCAACTGTAAGCTTGCTGATTTCAAGACTTTCAGCCCAGGAGATCAAAGGATTGTAAAACTTGTTTTCATTTGCGGGTATCGACCGTCCCTTGATAAGTAACGTGTTATCATTACCAAAAATTACCGCCGGTGTCGAATTTGTGGCTTTAATATGAATGGTATTCATGCCCTTTGAGTTTGGTATTCATGAAATTAAACGTTATTTGCCATTAATTGGATTGAAACTTTTGACTAATTCCCGGAATTCAATGATAATGTTTCGTTTATTAGTTGTATATCAATGTATATTAAGAATTGTAGACTCTCTCCGGAAGTTTTTTTGTAATTTTATTTTTTATGCATGAATTGAAAGCCTTGATATGCTGAATATTTTTAACAAGCCATATCCGTTTAATGATGATCTGAAACACAATACCCGGGTGATATTTTTTATAAGTATTGGGGTATTTGTTTTTCTGTGGCTGTTTCAGCCTTTTGATATCAGTTCTTTACCTGTCCGACAAAAGTATTATTTGCTGGCGGGATTTGGTTTTGTCACCTTTCTGGCCCTGAGCCTCAATCTTTTAATTATTCCCAGCCTCTTTCCCACAAAATTCTCTTCAGCAGTGTGGAATATCAAAAAGGATATACTTTGGAATTCCTGGACCCTGTTTACCATTTTGGGAGGATATTTTCTGTTCACCGAATGGCTGGGGGTAATGAAGTTTAACTTTTACACGGTCATCAAACTGGTCCTGACTGCTATTCTCCCCATATCGGTGTTGATCATCGTCAATTATAACCGGATGTTGCGGATTCATGTCAAGACGGCCAATGAGCTGAACCGTAAGCTGAAGGAGCACAAGCAGGTTGAAGACAGAATTATTTATTTTGTTTCGGACTACCAAAAGGATAGCCTTGCCATCAAGGCGAGTACTTTGATATTGATCCGGTCAGCCAATAATTATATCGAAGTCTTTTGGAAGGAAGGTGATGTGGTAAGAAACCAGATGGTGCGGTGCAGCATGATTTCTGCCGAAGAAATTGTTAAGGAGTTTAAATTCATCTTCAAGAGCCACCGTTCATTCGTTGTAAATATTAATTATATAGAACGCTTTGAAGGTAATTCTCAAGGATATAAGCTTTATTTTGATAACGTAAATTTTGCAATTCCAGTTTCCAAAACATCTGTAGACAAACTGAAAGAATTGATCTGACCCAATCATTCCTCCTTGTTTTTGGCCCCTAAAAGAGGTCACTTCACCCCTAAAAGATTCTTTGAGCCCTATTTTCGGATGTCCGGCCCTTTTATTTTAGAATGTGGTTGGACCATTGGTAATTTTGTGCAGGAATAAGCTTAAGGAAATGATATGAAGGCATTGAGAATTGGAGATTTGGAGGCAAAATGGCCCATTGTTCAGGGTGGCATGGGAGTAGCCATTTCATTGTCGGGTTTGGCAGCCGCTGTTGCCAACGAGGGCGGGATTGGTATGATTTCGGCTGCGGCGATAGGGATGATTGAACCCGATTATATGCGAAATTTTCGTGAAGCCAACAAGAGGGCATTGCGCAGCGAGATCAAACGTGCCAGAAGGCTTACAAAAGGAGTGATTGGAGTAAATATCATGATAGCGCTGACCGACCATGAAGATCTTATCAGGGTTGCCGTAGAGGAGAAAGCTGATATCATTGTTCTGGGCGCCGGTTTGCCTTTAAAGATACCGGGAATGCTCAAAGAAGCCGGTTATGCCGACTATCCTGCCAAGCTTGCTGTGAAAGTATCATCTGCCAAGGCAGCACGACTTATTTTTCAATATTGGGCAGGAAAATTCAACAGGATACCTGATGCTGTAGTGGTTGAAGGACCATTGGCGGGGGGACATCTGGGATTTAAACATGAAGAACTTACCGGAACACCTATTGATTTGCGCATTCTCATTGAAGAAACGGTGAATGCCGTGCGTGAATTTGAGGATAAGTTTGGTAGGGAAGTACCTGTAATTGCTGCCGGAGGTATCTATACTGGTCAGGATATTTATCACATCATGCAGGCCGGAGCCAAGGGCGTGAAGCTGGGAACCCGCTTTGTGACCACCCATGAATGCGATGCCTCTCCGGCCTTTAAGGAGAGTTACCTCGCCTGTAAAAAGGAGGATATTACCATTATCAACAGTCCTGTCGGATTACCCGGCCGGGCCATAAACAACGAATTTATTGAACAAATTAGGCTGGGAAATACAAAACCCTTCAAATGTGCCTGGAACTGCTTAAGTTCCTGCAATTTCAGGGAGGCCCCCTATTGTATTGCCCAGGCATTGTTTAATGCTGCACGTGGAAAGATGTCGGAAGGATTTGCATTTTCAGGAACCAACGCCTATCTGGCTGAAAAGATCCAGCATGTTTCTGAAGTCTTTAAAGAGCTCATGGCTGAGTACAGTTTTGAATATGCAAAGAACAGATTTTTGCATTCCGGTGACCTTAAACCTCTTTTACTTTATAGTAAAGCGGTTTAGTGCGCAAACGTTACCTGACATAAATTAAAATCATAGCAACATGAAAATCGAAACCGATACCACCATGCACGCTGACAGGACCTGGGAAAAGATCATCATGAAATACAACAGGCCTGATTTGCGGAAGAGTCTTTGGCAGATCCTCAATACATTCGTTCCTTACGTGGGAATATGGATCGTGATGTACTTTAGTCTGCAATATTCATATTGGATTACACTTTTACTTTCACTGCCTGCTGCAGGACTTCTCATCCGGTTATTTATCATATTCCACGATTGCGGACACGGATCGTTTTTCCGTTCGAAAAAAGCCAACGATATAACAGGCATACTAATGGGTATATTGACATTCACTCCTTATTCTCCCTGGCATTTTAATCACCGGGTACACCATGCAACGGCCGGCAATCTCGACAAGCGTGGTGTGGGTGACGTTTGGACCCTTACTGTGGAGGAATACCTGGCCTGTTCGAAACGCGATCGTTTCATTTACCGGATGTACCGTCATCCCCTCGTTATGCTTACCATTGGATCGCTATACATGGTAATGATCGTAAACCGCTTTTCCAGGAAAAAAATGAATCGCAGCAGCCGCATGAGTGTTTATGTCACCAACATCGGACTACTGGTGGTTGCCGTTTTACTGAGTCTCTGGATAGGGGTAAAAGCTTATCTGCTAATCCAGATACCCATCGTTCTCATTGCTCATAGCGCTGGGATATGGTTGTTCTATGTACAGCATCAGTTTGATGATGTGAACTGGGACAGGAGCCAACAATGGGATTATAAAAATGCTGCCATACAGGGAAGTTCATTCCTGAAACTGCCGGCCATTTTACAATGGTTTACGGGAAATATAGGATTTCATCATGTTCACCACCTGAGCCCCAAAATTCCGAACTATAACCTGGCTCGTTGTCATTACGAGAATGAATTATTCAGGGAAGTAAAACCCATTACTCTGCTGTCGAGTTTCCGGACTTTACATCTCAGACTTTGGGATGAGTCAGCCCGGCAAATGGTAGGTTTCAGGAAACTGACATTTTTGCGGAGATAATTCTTCATTTTTAACCAAAAATTATATCTTTGCACTCCCCAAACTCATGCCCATGCCCTGTCACACCCACACCCACACTCACACTCACACCCAATCCGGCGAGGTAGCTCAGATGGTTAGAGCGCATGATTCATAATCATGAGGTCTCGGGTTCAATTCCCGATCTCGCTACAACGTAAATCCCCGAACCCGGCCTTAGCCGGGTTTTTTGTTTGGGTTCCGGAACCTGTCATGCCTTTTCGGCATGAACAGGGACAGGAAGCCAGACAAAAATAAAACTCCCGCAGGGAGTTTGGGGATTTTCGTTGTAAAGCTTCTCCCCCACGAGGAATCACGAAGTAATTCCCGATTTCACCAATAAGTTTATTAAAAGTATTGATCTCTTCGCGAGTTTAAGATATTTGCCCAAATTACAATTCCCTGATCCAAATATTCCTGAATGCAGTCGGATTGCCATGTTGTTGCAACTGTATGGGTCCGTCTCCATGCTCCCTAATTATATATTGAGGGATACCGGGAAAAACAGTTGGACCCTGTATGATTGCATTGTTCTGAACCAATACTCCGTTATAAATAACTGTTATTCTCGGAGGCGTAAAATAAGTTGCGCTGTCCTTAAAGCGGGGTGCTGTATAAATGATTTCAAATGTTTGCCATTGTCCTTCTTTTCTGCTCGGATTGACCAAAGGAGCATGTTGCATATAAACGGCGCCTGCCTGTCCGTTGCGATAGGTACGATTCGCGTAGCTGTCAAGTATCTGAACTTCATAAGTCCCCTGAATAATTACACCACTGTTACCTCTGTCCTGGCCGGTGACTGTTGCCGGTAACCCGGTCGGAGTCTTCCATTCCAAATGCAACTGAAAATCTCTGAAAACACGCTTTGTCTGCGCAGTGCCTGATGTACCGGCCGGCTGCATACCGCCGTCTTTTATAATCCATGTAATCGGTTTTTTCCCGCCTGGCCCACCGATTCCCCATGTAACTTCTTCCCATTCATTAAGATCCTTGCCATTGAATAAAATTATAGCGTCCGATGGTGGATCACTATCAATCACGCCTGGCTCAACTTTAGCAACCTCAGGATCCATGATGTGCTTTACATTGGTAAAAAAAATATTCTTTTGCATGGGCGTCAGGGAATCAAATGACTGCGTGAATTTTTTAACAATTGCTTCTTGTTCGGCAAAGTTAAAACGCATTGGTCCCTGTGGTTCTTTTTGCCGGACACTCGATACTGCTTTTGACCTGGAAGTTTCTGATGGCTGTACCTCCTGCGCATTGCTCAATGCAAACGCAAACAGCACCAACATTAAGGTGAAAAATGATTTCATTTTAATTAAAGAATTAAAGATTAAATAATTATACTTATGTATGAGTAGTTTCATTTCACTGATTCTCCACAATATTTATTACCACATTTCCTTTTTTATGGAATTTTTCTACATAGGCATGCGCCTCTCTGATCTGCTCGAGCGTGTATCTTCTGTCTATCACTGTTTTTAATTTTCCGGATTCAATAATCTCTTTCAAAGTCAGTAAATCATTTGCGTTTTCGGGCGCAGAACCCCATACAGACAGATACTTTCCTGTTGGCTTTAATAATTTCTTACAGGCTGATTTGGAAGTTTTTCCAACAGCATCAAAAACAATATCAAACCGGGTCTCAGTTTTTGTAAAATCTTCCCTGGTATAATCAACAATATCATCTGCTCCGAGGGATCTTACAAGGTCAACATTTGTTGTGCTGCAAACGGCTGTCACATTAGCTCCGAAATGCTTTCCAAGCTGAACGGCAAATGTTCCTACACTACCCGATGCGCCATATATTAATAAATTTTGTCCTTTCGTTATGCCTGCTTTATTTAAAAATCTTAATGCCGTAAGGCCCCCAACTGGAACTGCCGCGGCTTCTTCGAATGTCATATTGGAAGGTTTGATGGCAATTAAATCATCTTCCGGAAGACATTTATATTCAGTATAGGCTCCGAACTTAAAACCACAGAATGCAAATACACTATCGCCTTTTTTAAATGTTTTAACATTTTTGCCAGCTTCTTCAATGATACCTGCTAATTCAAATCCCAATATTTTCACTTTCTTGGGTCTCAACAGGCCATTGAAAAGTCTGGCCAGAAAGGGTTCGGCCTTTCGCATACGCCAATCTCCGGCTGTTACGGTTGTGGAATATATTTTTACCAATACTTCATTGTCCTTGGGTGTTGGTTTTACAATATCCTTTAATTCAAGAACATCTGGCGTTCCGTATTTTTCAAAAATAACAGCTTTCATTTTTGTGTTTGTTTGTGTATTATGAATTCCTTTTGTATCCTTTAAGAACACTTGCTGCAAATTATTGTTTAGGCTGCCTGTTACCCGCAACTTTTAATTCTAAGGTAAAAATCTTCGCTTGACTTCGGGTGTTGGAATAATGCAGGTATCCCGCTTTCCAAAGATTCTATAACGTGTTTTGGCAACCATGTCATATATGAAATCTCTTATTGGTACTGGCAATATAATTAAAGCATAAAATAGCATCCAAACTCCTCCTAATTCTTTCAACACACGAAGTCCGGCTGAGGATTTGATATAATATTCTTCTCCGCTAATGAAAACGAATGAGTCAAAATCATGGGTTGACAAACCATACTTTTTAAGCAATGCCTGTCCGCTTTCAGATTGTAATGCGGCGAACATCAATTTTTCCTTTGCATCTCTTTTTATGACGAAATTCACAACGCCAATACACAAATTACAAACTCCGTCAAAAAGCAATATGTGTTTTTCATTCATGGTTCATCCTTGTGTCAAAAAATATTGGGAGGTACTCCTTTCTTAATGTACTTGCGGTAATGCAAATTGACGGCCAGGGCAAACAAATGTACGAACGGTGATTTTAAGATACCCGGATTTAAAATTATTCTCTGAAAAATGCTCTTCCAGGAAAAAACCTTGCGATAGATCCACCAGTAAAGTTCATCGACTTTTTGTGGAGAAATATTTGCCGGTTCATGAACGCAGTGAGAACCGTCGTATTCCTGCAAATCTTCAGTCAAAAGGCGTTTTTCGGCTTTAAGTCGGTCATAAAGCGGTGAACCCGGTGTTGGGGTTAAGATGTAAAAACGGGGAATAGGGATTTTGGTTTGCTGAATAAAATCGTAGGTTGCACGGATACTTTCCTCTGTATCACTATCGGTCCCCAGCATCATTTCCGCACTTACCATGATCCCGGTTTCGGAGATCGTTTGGATCAGCTTTTTATGTTCATCCACCTTTAACCAGGATTTATCCAGTTTATTCAATCCTTCCTGCGTAATACTTTCAATGCCGAAGCTCATCAAATTTCCACCGGATCGGTGGACCGTCCGGAGCAGGTCCGGGTTTTTAGCAAGATGTAGAGTACATTGACTTGCCCAGGTCATTTTTAAAGGCTCAATCTCTTTACAGAGTGTTTTTAAGTATTTCGGATTGGATACAATGTTATCATCCAGGAGATAAAACCTGTTAAACCCCAGGTCTTTTACCCGCTGAATGTCCCGTAAAACTTCGCTGACCGGTCGGGTAAAATATTTCCCGTTATAAAGTGATGCAATACTGCAGAAATTGCATGATTGGGTGCAGCCCCTGCCTGCCTGGACAGGGAGCATGTTCCCGATTGGTTTTTCCAGCAAAAGCTCATATTTTGGAAGAGGCAATCCCTCGAGATTTTTTATCGGATGATGATAGATCCTTTGAATTCTTCTATTTTTTTCAAAATCTCTCAACAAAAGAGGATAAGAAATTTCCGCATCCCCGACTACAACTGAGTCTACGTATTCCAGCGCTTTTTCTGCCACCAGTGAAGCCATATAACCTCCCATAACCACCACTTTCCCCCGCTTCCGAAATTCAGCTGCAATCTCAATACCCCGGTATATCGCATAGCCCATTGTGCCAATTCCGATTATGTCGGCATCCGTATTGTAGTTAATTTCATCAACAACTTCAATTTTCACTTCAACTTCCCAGTTTTCGGGGGTCATGGCTGCAAGCAACGGGAATACCAAACCCGGCAGGTGAATTTTTTTCTGTTTGCATAACTTTTTATCTGTACCGTACTGAGTGGGCTGTATAAACAATATTTTAGGCATCGTGTTTCACTTCTTTGATTTTTAACAAGTATTGTTTCCTGACTTTAATGCTTCCTTTTACCATTTTCAGCAGCATCACCAGTTTGTATTTTTTAATGTAATCCAATAAAAATCGAGGCTGAAAAAGAATCGTATTATAGAGTCGGAGGATATGCTTATAAAAATCGGCCGTGCTCATCTTTTTTGGACGAATAGTAACATGCGCGAGATCCCATCTCTCATAATCAGAATATGGAATAATAAGTTCATCCGTTGTAACCTTGTTACCGGTTCCGGGCAGGGGAGTGTAAGGCTGAAGATTTACATAATGAATACCCAGTTCGCGGATTTTCTTTTTGCAAAAGTCAAATTCTTTCTTACCCCAATCAGGAGAAACAATAATGGTGGCATAACAATCAATTTTGTTATGATTTAATACCTTCATGGCCTCCTCATTGGTTTTTGCATCTGTATTTTTGTTGTACTTTTTAAGTTCATGGTCATAGAATGATTCGAAACCTACAATAACGGTTTTCAATCCAATAGCCTGGAAATCTGCCATGACATCAGGATTGTCAGCAATAAAGTCGGCCCTTCCATACAACAGATAGTTTTTATCAAGGCCGGCTGAACGATTAGCCTCAATAAAACCTTTTACCCTGGGTTTGCTGGTTAAAAAGTCATCATCAACAATATAGATATTTTTCTCTTCTATTGAAAGGAGTTCCTCAATAACTTCACGGAGTGGACGCTCAAAATATTTTCCCCTTGTAATCTCGCGACAAAAACAAAAGTTGCAATTGAAAGGACAGCCGAAAGAGGTTTTAATCAATGCTACTTTATTGTGAAAAATATAGAAATAGTTCTTTCTGTAACGGAGAGTCAGTTTGCGGTCGGGAAGAGGGTAAGAAAAATCAAAAGGAGGTAAATCAGAAATCAAAAGCTTTTCGTTATATCTAAGGATTCCTTTCGGGAATTGTTTCCTGGTTTCAAAATAATCAAGGAGTTGAGGGAAAACCACAGTTGCATTCCGGACAACCCGGTAATCAATGGACTTATCATTCAGATCTTCAGGACAAACTTCACAGTGAACTCCGCCTGCAACTGTAATGATTCCGCGATTTATACCTTTTGCGCACCGGCAATAATTAATCATTTCCGGCACGTTGGTAATATATCCGGTCACACAAAGAATATCCGGATTTTCTCTTCTGATGAAATAATCGATCGTTTTTTTTTCCAGGATCATGTCAATAATCACCGGGTGATGCGATGAACCGGCCAGGGTTGCCATAACCTCCAGCTCCAGGGGTTCAACAATCATCACATGCTGAAGTCCAATGGTGTCTTTGGATGGTCTCGGACGTACAAACAGAATCTTCATTGGATTTCTTTAAATACTTGTGATTCCTTCACAACCGCAGAATATTCCAGCAGACTTTTACCTACCTTCATGAGTTTTCTCATTATCCGGCTTGAATGGTATCCCAGCATCGTTTTTTCAACAAGTTTACCCCCTAGCCGGAGCTTCGGAATTTCAGCCGTTTGACCCAGGTCAATGATGGATGCGCTTTTTCCAATCCCTTCTTTGACAACGTTTATTAGAATATTAAAATAGGTATTAAACTTCCGGTTTACCTTGTAGTCCAGACCTCCCAGAAAAAAGTAGAATTTCTTATTGAAAGTGGATGAGATGTACCAACCAATGAGCTTTTCTGCACTGTAAAACACAGTGAGATTAAAATTTGAAGGTAATTTCTGGAAAAATTCCATGGATAGTGTTTCCAGTTTACCCTTGCTGCGTTTCAACACTCCGAGGTACTGATCGTACATCCGGCCATCAAAAAAGGAACAGTCAAACTGTTTCCTTTGAATTTCTGAAAACGGAATTGAAAGTTGTCTGATTCTTCGTCTGTAGCTGGTCCTCATCGCCAGCAAGTAATCTTCCCAGGTACCAAAAGGGTTTGTGATTATAATGGTGGGAAGGGTTTTACCTGTGATCATATTTTCTTCCACAAGTTCGGATTCCAAATTGAGAAAAAGCAGCATACCCTTTTCCCGGATTTTGATATGTCCGATGATTTGATGCAAATAATCTGGATTGCCAATAATACCATTTGCTGATACCGAGCAGGGAATCCCTGCGATATGCATGCGAAAGGGACTGGGAATTCGAAGATAGGTCAACAGGTCAAGTTTTAGGGTATAAACAACAACCCCGGTTTTAAAAGTTTCATTCTGATAAAGAAGATAATATCGCTGGTTGCAGGGATTGTATTTTTCTGTATGATTCAGGAAATCACGTGTTTGAAAATAATCAACTGCTGCACAGTCCCACTTTTCAGGAAGGTCAAGGGCCCTGGACAGGCAAGTGATTTCAGTATCCATGCGAATCATTTTAATTTCCTTCCCGGTTTTTGTGGGTGTTAATAGAACTAACTATCTCCATACCAATAATTTGATCAGATATTCCAAGCCCATGAAAAAACCTGTGACAGCATGACGAATAATACCGGTTACTCCATACCGCTGCCTGATTTTTCGGATGGAGGCAAATTGCATTCCCGGTATCATATAAAGATAGAAAAGCCAGAGATAATACATAATAGCCGGCATGTGTCCTGGCTTTTGATGCAGGCGCAGCAGGTCGAATCGCCATGATTTTGACATATCCGGCGTCTGTTCCGGATTAAGACGGGCCAGCCTGGTGCCTGGAAAAACAGTAAGTGTTGAGAAAAGCGCAAATGGTATTTTGTTCTTTTTGAGGTAACCGGCCAATCTCCTGAAATCAGCATGCCGCCAATCGGGATTCACTATAAAAAGCGCAAATAAGTCAATATCCAATTCCCTGCAGATCTCAATGGTCCGGTTGTTATCAGCAACCGATGAATCCTTGTCAATGCCTGCCAGTTCTCTGTCGGTTACATACTCAAATCCAACCATCACCGCTTTTACACCTGCATCGCGCAATTTTGCCATGATATCGGGATTCTGAACCATAAAATGTGCGTTGCCAATGGCGATAAATTCCTTTTTGATTTTTCTCTTTTGAATGATCTCACAAAACTCCAGCATGCGTTTTCTGGTAGTAAAAAAATTATCATCCAGTATGATAATATTTGGTACGGAGATTTCTTCAATCTCATCCACAACATCATGGATGGGCCGGGCGCCATAGGTACCACCATTCATTTCAGTGCAGAAACAAAAAGTACATCTTCCTGAACAACCAAAGGCTGTTTTTATAGAAGCACACGGTTTGTAATAGATTATTTTATACCGGTCAGGATTTTGTTCCAGAAGAAAATGTTTTGCACGGGGTATTTTTTCCGGATCAAGGGGAAGCGACGGATTTCTTTTAAATTTTCCGTTGATGGGAAAAGCTCCGCCAGGTATATCCTGGTAGGGTTTTGACTGCATGATCCGATCCAATACACTTGTAATTCCCTCCAACTGATTGGCGAAAAATACCCCATCAATATCCTTTGAAAAAAAATGCTCCGGGACTACTTCCGCATCAGGTCCGCCTACAAATATCAGGGGTGGATTTTCCAACTTTTTCAGTCGGGATGCTGTTTTAAGCACATCAGTAACGGTTGTGATCAGCGAGGTAAACAGGACAATCTGGGTCTTCAGTTTCGAAGCCAAACGGACAGGATTGCGACGATCCACGATACCGTCAAGCAGATAAATATCATGATGTTGCAAAACGGTATACAGGTACTCCATTTCCAATGGTTCACACCGAATGAACCGGTTTAACCGGATGGTTTGGATAGCCAGCCGGGGTTTGCAGACCAGAATTCTTAACCGGTTGTAATTTCCCGAAATATCCGGGTGATTCGATATTGTATTTTCTTCCTGCACAGAAACCGGATTTGATATTACAAAGTAGTTTCAAAAAGGGCGTAGTGGCGATGAGGTTCCATTTTTTTACCTGTTGCCCGTTCCAGGAATCTCCTGGTCATTACAATACTATTTGTGTTCTCCCCGAAAATAAACCCCCCTTCACCATATGTAATCCCTGATTTTTGGATATAGGGTATGGCACTCAAAATCATCGCCTGCACGGCATGACTATTTTTATACTCAGGTAGAACAGCAATTTCCGTAAACCTGAAAGTATCCATCGGATGGGTAAAATAGTAGCGTAGCAGGTGTTTTAATCCCAGATGCTGGTGACCTTTAAGAAGTTGATTGAAATCGGGATACCAAAGAAAAAATCCGATGGGCTTACCGTCTTTTTCTGCAAACAAAAGATTTTCTTCCCGAATCAAAAAGCGAAACGGATGAAAGAGTTCATAATCTTCCTGAACATTCCGTTCTGCCCAAAACGGATGATCCGCGAAACAGGCATTATTAAGGAAGGTGTAAATTTCGGTTTCCTGCCGGAGTTTCATTTTATTCAGCTTTCTTACCGTTATTCCTTTAAAATCAGGATGATTGCCTATTCTATGGTGATATTCAATAAAAGGTTTAACGGGAAACCGGTAAGAAACCAATGGTATTTTCCTGAAATCAGGGAAATAATCCTGGTAGTATTCCCGGTTGTAAGGAAGTCCGAAAACCGGGGCCTCTCCAAAATTGCTTGCCAGTATGCCCGCCCCGTAGTTCAAATGGCCATTGAGTCCGATTACCATCCGTTTGCAATGGGGAAATCCGGAACATGCCTTTTTTGTAATCAGTTTGGCCACACCGGACAAACCTGGCTGTGCCTCAAAAAAGGAAACCTGCACATATTCGGGGAGTTTCTGATCGTGAATAAGTGCAAACCTCCCTACCACAACATCCTCCTGCAAAATTAAAAATGAATGAACGGTGGCATGTTGATGAAATGCTGAGGGTCCCTCCACCAGCAGTCGGGTAATATCATATTCCGAAGCCCGGTAGAAAGTATTGGTCTTATAAATCTCTTCCGGAATTTTGTAAAAAGTGCAGAAATCTCTTTTCGTGCGTATTTCTTTTGCGATCATATGAAATACTCCTCTGCTTTGGGGAAGCCCAGAAAACTTGTATGTGCCGTTGAACAGTAGGAACCTGCATGCCCCAATATCACGATATCTCCGATATGAGCCTGCGGAAGTTCCACATCCCTTGCCAGATAATCCCGTGAATAGGTGGAGCATCCGTAAATGGAGGACAATCTGCCGGTTTTGTCAGATGCAGTATTGTTTCTACTCACGATTGAAATAGGGTGATACGCACTATCCGGATAAAACAGCGGTCTTGGAAACTGGACACTGGAGGCATTTACTCCGATTAATTGCTGATTGTTGCGCATTTTTATATCCGTAATTTTGCAAACAAAGTAACCGGCATCAGCTCCGATTATCCTGCCCGGTTCCAGTATCAGACTTATTTTGCGACCGGAAATGGAGGTTATATCGTTCATTAATTCTGTAACTTTCCGGCCATACGCATGTATGTTAAATCTCTTTTTTACCTTTTCCCCTGATCCGAAACCTCCCCCGAAATCAATGAATTCGAGTTTTGGAAAAAATTCTGCCAGATTCAGTATATGTTTATAGCAATCCAGAAAATAGTCTATTTCAGAAATGTTGGTCCCTACATAAATATGAAGTCCGGAAATACAAGGATTACCTTTAAGGTTGTTAATTGAGTCCATGGTGAGCCCCAGACGGCTTTGGTTCCCGATAAAATAGCCCCCGGTGGTTTTTCTGGGAATAACCAATTCGCCAATATTGCATCGTATGCCAATCCCGGTATCAGGAAACAAGGATTGCCATAATTCCAATTGTCCGATGGAATCAAGAACTAATTTTGCCCCGCTCGATTTAACCTGTCTCATGGTTAATTCATCCATAGCTGATGCGGCGAAAATAATTTCGTCACCCCTGAAATTAAAATTGAGAGCCATTTCCAGGTGTAGCAGCGAGTTTACGAAGATTTTTAAACCGGCTTGTTTAATAATATTTAAAAAAAGGGGATTTGAATTGGCCATCATGGCGTAATTCACAGAAAGCGGAGTGTATGGGATATTTAAGAATTCCCTGCAATTCTCCTGAATTCTCATCGTATCATAAACATAAAACGGGGTATTCCCTGCCTCAGTATGTTCCCTGATCTTTTCCAAAAGATGTTCACTTATTAAAAATTCATTCTTCATACTGTTCAATATCTTTGATCTTTGCGTTGGTCAGCTCTATGATAAACCGGGCATGTTTTGACAGATGAATATACATTGCAGCAAAAACAACAACCGGTTCAAGAGCCTTTGGGTTTTTGAGTAATATGGTAAACAGAAGTTTCCAGAACAAAAAGCCGGTTCGAATATTGAATCCTGCCTTACCGCATACCTTAATAAACGATCCTGAAAGTCTCATTTTTTTAATTGTTCCGGGTTTATGCCTGTAGCAAGGCTGCAGGTTAAGGCCCAGATAGGTCAGTCTTGCATAATAATTTTCAGGATCATATATATTTGTAAGGATGGTGGTATAATCCCTTAAAATATCTGATCTCGGTCTGATGGTCCGGAAATTCAACCCACTTGTCATCTGATCTATTTCCAGGGAAGGATTACTGATCCTGGCAACTTCCTGAAATAAGCGGCCTTCTTTTTTTAACCTTCTCGCCAATTGTGTATCAGGAAGTGCATACAAGGTTCCTACCATAGCCATGCAGATGCCTGAATCCCTGATACAATTCATCATCAGGCAAGCGGATTGGTCAGTTTCATTGTCAAATCCGAAGATGAAACTTGCATCTACAATGATTCCATAGGATAGTATCTTTCTGATAATTCCGGGAATAGATTTATTCATGTTCTGATGTTTATGGGCTTTTTCCAGAACAGCATCCTCGGGAGTTTCAAGTCCGATGCTGAGGTAACGGAATTCAGCTTTTTTCATCAATTGCAGGAAAACATCATTACCTGCAAAGTTCAATGAGGATTCAGCCTGGAAATAAAAGGGATAGTCGTTTTTTTCAGACCATTCTGCAATAGAATTCAGAAGTTCTTCAACAGATTTTCCGTTGGCCAGGAAATTATCATCCACAAAAAAGATATGTCCCCTGTATCCAAGATTGTAAAGACATTGAAGTTCAGTGATTATATGGTCAAAACTTTTGGCCCTCTGATTTTTTCCAAAGAGTTCAATAACATTACAGAATTCGCAATTGTAAGGACATCCCCTTGAATATTGCATGCCCATCATCAGGTAATCCGAAAAACGAATCAGATCATACCTTGGAACAACAGACTCTTTCAGGTCAACTGGTTCGGTCATGAGGTACACACCCTTTGGGATTCCGTTGTTCAAATCGGTCAAAAAAAGAGGAATTGTATTTTCACCTTCCCCCAAAACAAGATAATCAGCTTCTGTATAAAGATTGGGCTGGCAGGTAGGATCCGGTCCCCCTGCCACGACTTTTATCCCATACTCATGTGCTTTTCTGATAACTGCCATTATGCCTGGTTGCTGGGATAACATTCCACCGGTACAAACAATGTCTGCCCACTCGAAGTATTTATCCTGTAAAGGCGCTGTATTTAAATCAACCAATTTGAAGTTCCAGTTCTGCGGCAATAGTGCCGCTAGCGTCATAAGCCCTAAAGGAGGGATGGGATATTTTGCCCCTGCTATCCTGCATACATCAACATAATTCAAAGAACTGTTCTTTGAAAATTCAGGATGAACCAAAAGGCAATTTGTCTTACTATACATAAATAATGGTGAAGTATACAAATTCTTCAGTAAGATGAATAAAGGCCTTTCTGTATGATGTATTATGGTCTAACCGGAACCTTATCAATCCAGGGTAACAAAATTCTCAATCTCCCCGGTTGTGAGAAATGTTTCACCGTTGCATTGCAGTGGATCAGCATCGCGGGCATCTCTGGTGATAACAAAATCCTGTCTTGAAGTTACACCTCGTGATACATAGTCACTAAAAAGATCATCCTTCATTGTATCAAAATAGGAAATAAGCCTCATTCCAGAGGGAGTATTTGCCCACACAGCAATATCAAAACTTGTGGCATACTGGTCCAGATCATCATAATACATCCTGGCAAAACCTATTAAATCACCTTCCCCGACCTTCTCCCCGGTTGCAACATCTGCTGAAGCCAGATCACAATGATAGAGAATAAAAACAAAAGCAGGCTGATCATCAGGTCTGATTTGTATTTCCTTGTTAGTCAGTCCAATACTTGCCCCATGCCCGTCATTCACCACCGAAACTATAGTGCCGTTAACAGGTGAATATATTTCAACGGTATTGTTTTGTCGGAAATCCGGATACGGATTATAATAATGCTTCATGCTTCTGCATGACTCGGATCCATCAGTGAAGCTATGTCCGAAACCTGACCTGAACTTTGAAATCTTCTCTATTCTGGACAATCGGGTAAAATCTCTCCCGACAAACTGAGGTATTCCGTTTGCTGTTATATCATATTTTACGCACTCACCTTTGTTACCCAGCAGTATCCCTTCCATTGTTGTTTCACCTGCATTGTTAACTATTTTAAACGGCCCCGAAAAGTGCTTCCTGTCTTTTGAAAAGACGAGAACACTGGTAAATATTTCTGAAGCTGAAGTTGTAGCTGTTAAAATAAGCGTGTCACCGGAAACTGAACCTGTTTCGTTATCAAGTAAATCATTCTGAAGTGAAAAAGTAACAACATCGCCCGTCTGGACGATTCTCATTTCCATGTTCTGCAGGTTAATGCAATAAGTCCCTGAAAAATCTTCTTCATCGCGCTCACATCCGGCTAGAAAAGAAGTCATTAAAAGACTCAGGATAATGAATTTAAAGCATTTCATAAATCACAAGTTAATCCGACCGGTTTCTCCAGGTGTTTGTTGATACTTTAAAGTTAAGAAATATCTGAACCAATTCAGTAATTAAATGTCTGTTAGATTTCATACCGGATAAACAATCCAAGGTTGCTTTGAACATCGGGTTGCGGGCCGATCTCGTCAAGCCCTGCAGCCAACCCGAACTGGATCCCTTTGATTTCCATGCCGGCACGAAGCCATTGGTAGCTTTTAATATGTTCGTTGGCATCGAATACATTGAGAAGTTGTATTCCGAAATACAGCTTTGTGTTTTCGGTCAAACTGGGCTTGTACCTGACAATGGAGAAAAAATTGTAGGTCGGTTCACTGTCGATATTGATCCTGGGAGAAATAAGTATGAACAGTACCTTTCCGGTCTTCACATATTGCATTCCGGCAGTTGGCCTGAATCCGAATTTTCCATAGGCAGCGCCCCCCGTGATGCGGATGTTTTTAATGGGCTCATAGAACAGGAGATCCTGCAGGGTGAAATCATGGTTGCCTTTTTCATCATAATCCATGGTAATCGTATTCAGGTGAAAAAATCCCAGCCGGGAGGTTTCGGTAAAGTTCTTGCTCACCACCACATTGACCGAGGCATAGTGGTGACCGGCCATCAGTTCAACGGGGATGGGCTGGGAATAGGCAGTGTGCACGCACAGCAGCAAACCAGCAAACACGACCAGTTTACTTTGCGTTTTTCTATCCAGTTTATAAGACATCATGTTCATGAGATTTTTGGTTTAACAGGATAAAAGTACGCAGGCAGCCGGCCAAAATCCTTTAATTGTCTGTGAGGCTGATGAATCGGGGGATGAATTGACGAAATGTGGGTTCGAAATTAATGGGAGTCTTTTGTAAAAGCACTTCCCCAGAATTCAAAGGCATTGAAGCTGAGGTTCGCAATTACCTGTTTGTAATCATGATCTGCGCCTTCAGCAATGGAATACTGATGATTGATCTGAAGATCAGCAAGCTGCAGGTGAAATTGCTGGACGATATCAAACAGAAAATCCCTGTCGCCCACCAGCAAACGGATGACCGTATGCAGACGGAGATACTCCGCATTTTTTTGAACCAGTGTCGTTGGATGGTTCACATTAAAATAGGCCGCATCATCTTCAAAAGTCTGCATGAGCAACTCCTTCCTTTCCTTTTCAAAAGTGGTGATACTTGGGGCAATGGAGGATACCACACCAAATAGTTCGGGGTACTTGAATCCGAGGTGCAGCGAGCCGTATCCCCCCATCGACATGCCATCAATTCCCCTTGCCTCACGCCGGTTGATGGTCCGGTATGTGTCATCAATGTGCGGGATCAGATCGCGGATGATGACATCTTCCACCGGCATGGTGCCGTCTTTAGAGTTGTTATACCAGCCAATGGGCAATCCCTGCACGAACACCACAATGCACGGTAACATGCTGCCGTTTTGCATGGCGGCATCCATTTGTGCACACATCCAGGCGCCATCACGGGAATTGCCATTGCCGCCATGTAACCAGTAAATGACCGGGTATCTTTTATTGGATGTTGCATAATCTCCCGGCAAATAGATCAGATAGCTACCCTGCTGGCTTTCTCCCCTGACCGGAGTGGGAAACAGGCGATAGGTGGTGCCGGGGATGGGATTGGTGACCGGATCGATCCAGGAATCAGCGGGACATCTTAAGTCCAGCGGATCAGATTCGGTATGCATGCCATTTCGTAAGTGTTTATCAAAGAAACAGATGAGTTGGTTTGTATTTTCTGCTAATTGCAGTATTGAAAAATCCGGGTCACTTTCAGCAACAATTTTCATCTGTATTGCTGCTTCTGCGGGTGATTTCTGCTTTTGCATGCCGTTTTGCCAGATAACTGCAAGGTATCCGCCGGACACCGGCAGGATCAGGCCTGTTTTTTCTGTGTCGAGATTAAATCTTTCTGCATGTTGCTGCAGGTAATCCAGGGCCTGTTCTATGTTTTTCGAGGTTGTGGATTCATTTTCCACCTGAAGGCTCACCATGGCATATCCATTCCCGACATAGCCTGCCACGGGAGACGGAAAAATTTCTTTCCCATATCCCGGAAGCCATATCAGTACAGGCCTCGCTGATAGGTTGGCTTCACCAGGTATTCCCTGTTGGGGCTGCTTTCCGGCTACACCAACACCGGCTGCCATGGCTTGACCCCCGGGCACATAGAGATCGAGTTTCAGCGCATGGTTGTTTTTCCCGGTATAAACCATATTTCTGTGAACACTGAACAGGTTGCCGGGGCCAGGTTGTGATAAAAGGTGAAAGCCAAGAACGGCCTCAATCAGTATAAGAATTGTAAGTTTCTTCATTGTATGGGATCATTTTTTCAGCACGGGCTTACCTTGTAAAACCGGTAACGACACCGATCCATCTGATCAATCCTTCAGGATCGTCATCCGCGCAATGCCCTCCATCCCAGAAAACCCATGCATTCACTTTCCTGCCCAGGTTCTCCAGGCTTGTGGCCAGGTTCACCATAACCGTTTGTGATGTGTGGTTGTCACTGCTGCCGTTCCGAAGCCACCATGCTGCAGCGCAATCCCTGTTGTTCTGCCCGATGAAGTACATGGCATTCATCATGTTTACTATTGTTTTCAGTTCACTGTCAATCTCAGCATGCATATCACCGGTTGATTGCTGCAGGCTGAAACTGGTAAAGTGTCTGGCCGCCGTGGTTGTGTTGCCGAATAATGCGGGCTCGGGCTGGTTCATGGTAAAATCGTCGAAGGCCGGAAGACCTTTCATTCTGCCGATGTGCATTACATAATCGGCAAATGCAAAGGCAGCCCCATGATCTGTCCATTTGATCCAGGTATTGTTTGCCAGGTAAGCTGCGCGGGCATTGTCTGATAATTCTTTTAAATATTTATTCGCAGATGGAACCAGATAATATTGCAGCAGATACTTGTCGTAGTTTTCGGCTGAGAGGATTCCAAAGCCGTTTTTGCCCTGCAGATTCAATGATTGCTGATACCCGGCGTAGGATGCTTTCAGTTGTTTTGAAAGCACCTGGTCTACGAGGCCGGATTGGGTCGGCAAGGTCCCGAACATCCACTCATAGGCACCGTCGGCGTGCTCCAGATCTGTAATGGGACTGTAGCAGGCACTGGCGTAAATATGATCAGCCGCCTCAGCAGCGCCAATTTCCTTGAGATAGGATTCATACAAAGGGCTATTCCCGGAAGCACCCAGCAGCGCGGATAATGCCCCACCGGCGCTGCAACCGACCGAAACAATCCTGTCCGTGTTGCCGGGCATCACACCTTTGTTGTGGCGTATGTAACGGACTGCTGCTTTAAGGTCTACAATGGCAGCAGGCGCCTTACCGTAATAGGTGCCATCGGCGGCCTTGTTATCGCGTCCGCGGCAGCCGGGGGATACGATTACATAACCCGCTGCCAGCGCTAAATCCGGCCTGCCGCTGACATTGCTGCTCTGAGGAGGACCGCCCCTCCTGTCACCAGGGCCACCTGTATTACCACCGGCATTCCTCACAGACATATAACCGCCAACGCCAATGTCAATAAAAATAGGGGCATTTTCAGCGTCAACGGATTTACCATCAATCTCAACGGGAACACTGACGTTCATGCTCTGATAATCTTTGTCAACCGGGTTTGCAACATAGGGAATATGCATATAAGCGCGGTAAGTGACTTTCTTTTCGCCTTCAGAGGTCTTCACCATTTTAGTTTCCACTGTAAAACTAATCCCGGGAAAAACCAGTGGATCTTTGGTCTGGCCTTCTGCGGTCTCACCCCAGATTGCGAACACGACTATGAGTGCCAATGGAATCGTAATTCTTTTCATATTGATAATCGTTTTGGTTTCATGATAGCCCGGCAAACCATTTTTTAAAATCGGGCACGCGGGCTTTGCTTATCAGGATTTTTTCGGGAACTGCAATCTTCAGGTTAACGGATAACCTGCTGTTAAACCAGAAATCAATGTCCTTCACAGCGTTTCGTGCAATAATGAACTGCCTGTTTGCCCGGAAGAAATTATCCGGATTCAGCATGCCGGCCAGTTCATCGAGTGTATGTTCAAATGTGAAGGTTTTTTCTTCATAGGTTTTTGCTTTCACCAAACCGGCATCGATATAAAAACAGGCCAGATCGCCGGTCTGAACAGGAACAAGCTTGTCGCCTTTTATCGGAACGAGAAAATGTGTTTTAAAGGCCGATGCCTTTTTGAAAGAAGCCATGAGGTTCCGGATGTCTGCCTGAAATTTGTTCGCACCAGCAAGACCCTGCAGCTTATTTAAAGCCTGCTGAACGGCAGGAATGTCAATGGGCTTCAGCAGATAATCAATGCTGTTTACCTTGAAGGCCTTCAGGGCGTATTCATCATAAGCCGTGGTGAAAATTACCGGGCATTCAACCGCTGTGCGATCGAATATCTCAAAAGCAGAACCGTCGGCCAGGTGAATATCCAGGAACAGCAGATCAGGCTGGGGATGGTTGTTAAACCAGTCAATGGTTTCATGGATGCTTTCCATTGTGGCAACGACCTGCAAGGTTCCTATTTCCTCCAGGATTGTCATTAAATTGCGAGCTGCCAGCAATTCATCTTCAACAATTACTGCCTTCATCTGAGGTTGGTTTTAGTAAAGGGACTTCCACACGGAACAAGTTATTTGATTTTGAGATCCTGATATCCAGGCCACGCAGTAATTTATACTGCTTTGATAAATTGACCAGGCCAATTCCGGTGCCCGGCTCCAGGGAGAGCTTTTCCTGTAGGGTATTGGTGACAACCAGGCTGTCCTTGTCCGTAGTACTGATGGTGATATCAAGCGGATGGCGTTTGCTGATCTCATTATGCTTCACGGCGTTCTCAAGCAGGGTCTGCAGGGTCAGGGGAGGCAGCCTGTGCTGGTTATACCGGGCATCAACATGGAATGCAATGTTCAGGTTCGTATTGAAACGCATCCTGATCAGAAAAATATAGGATTTTGCTGCTTCTATTTCATCGGACAAAGAAACAGTCAGATTTTCATTGCTTTGTAACGTATATCGGAGGACCTGTGAAAGATCGTTTACATAGCGCCCGGCATTTTCAGGATCATCGCGGATGAGGGTTTTCAGGGCTGTAAGGGAATTAAACAGAAAATGCGGACTAACCTGGTTTTTGAGCGACTCATACTGGCTTTGCAGGTTCTCCCGGATCAGCCGCTCGTTTTCGAGTAGGATAACTTGTTTGTCGTTTATTACACGGATGACAAATACACAAATCAGCACGACTGCAGCTATGAAAAGATCCTTGAAGAAATAGAACAGAGCGAATTTGTTGGGGTCATCAACCTCAAGGATGGCGTGTTTCAGCTCGAACAAGACATCGGTTAACAGGTAAACCACACCCAGAGTGATCAGGATGGCTCTGGCTACCTGCATTAAACCTATTTTTTTTGCATTGTTAAAAGGGTTGATCAGGTAGTAATTGATCATAAACAATAAAAAGGCAACCAGGAATGTAATCAACAGATCGGTAAGCGTATCCGTGATCCTTACCTGTAACGGCCGAAAATGGGCATTGGCATTTCCGGCAAAGAGTTCAAGTATGGCGTTAAAATGCACCAGTATGCTTATTCCGAAAGATATACCCACTACGATCGCAATATATTGCCTTACTTGTCTGGTTTTCATACCTTCAAAGTTAATGCAGGACAATGGGATTTTTACCAGCAAAATGATGAAGCGGAAAAATCAATTGCCGAAGCTTCCTAATTGGGTTGTGAGCGTAAGAAATTCAGAACCTGCTCATAAATCGGATCATCTTTTGTCATTTTCATGTGCGCCAATGCCACGGGAATCAGGGTGTTTTGTTCAGGAGTAATTGCCCCCGGAACACCTAAGGCACTAGATACCGCTACGATTCCATCATCAGGCCCTGAAAGAATATTTCCGCTGACCTGCTTCCACAGCGAGGGCTCATTGGTTGCAGCAATAGCATAATAGGGCAAGGGGGGACTTTCCATTTCCTCCATTTGTGCAATAAATGAAGAATTTGTATTCAAATCATTAAATCCCTGCGAAACATGATTGTACAGGATATAATCCTCATCATTGCCGGTTGTCCTGACAATCTCGCCGAGCAAATACCTCGATACAGCCAGGGGTGACCCTTGGTGGGGAGTACCTATGGTGATCAGCTTACGGATGAATTCAGCGCCACCATACTGTTCTATCATCGATCGTGATAACAGTCCCCCCATGCTATGGGCAACAATATCAATCTGTGCTTCATTTGAAAAGGATACGATACTCCGGGCAAGAACCTCCGCATTTTGCTGGATGCCCCAGGAGGAATTATAGCCAAAGGTCCAAATATCGGTATAAGGAAGGTCCGTTTCCTGCTGAATTTTCTCAATAAATTCCGTCCATACTTTTGGCCTGGCGGTCCACCCATGCACCAACAGCAGAATTTTGGACGATGGCAATGCGCCTGGGGTGGAATACTGCATTTTTCCATCAGTCATTGAGATTTCTTTCAAACCGGTTTCAGAATCCGGTGGCGTTTGTTTTTTGACGAGTAAGATATTCAGTATGTTTTCATTTGTTTCAGTTGTGCTCTTCTTTGCTTCATATTCCCAATTAATTAAGTCAATGGTAACATTAATCCTGGACCCGCTCATTGAATATTCAACCGGGAAATAGGTGGATCCGTTATACAGAAATATAAAGAAATTTTCAGGAGATATGGAATTGGAAGCCATTGGAAACGATAATTGTAATGGTTTATAGAGCGTATCCACCAGTATTTTTAAGGTAATCGGACTGCCAACAACCTCCAGATCGCCGTTGGGAACTGACACTGGCTCATCACCTGTTCTGCCGATAAATACATTCCCGTCGAAAGGGAAAGCATTGGGAGGAATGATCAGTTGGACGGAATCGGATGTATTCAGCGTCCCCCCTATTGCGGCAATGATTGCTTTTTCAACAAATTTATTGATTATCGGAGGTATCGTAATGTCTTTCTCACAGGCAAGCATCATGAAAACAGAAATTATCAGAACATATATCCACTTCATAAGTCATATGATTAGACGGTAAATTCAATCGGTTATTTTTAATCTTACTAAATTAAACATTTTCAATGAGATAGTAGTGTATTATTTGCCTGACACCGGATGAATTTTGACAGTTGGGATAGCATGCTTTTTGAAGAATAGCCAGATGATTTCATTGGCATTGATATCCCTGCTGGTTTTTCCTATTCTTCTTTCAGGCAGGTATTGAAAACCACCCGGCCAGGTATGTCCTCCTCCTTCTATTGAATAAAGTATTACCTCGGTTCCGCTCAAGCCATTGGTATAGTCCTCCCTTACCACTCTTGTACCATCATCAGGATCAGTGTCAGGCATTTCAGTCACAACCGGAGTATTTAAACATCCGTTCCGGACTACCCAGAATTCAATGGATTCTTTTACCGATAAAACCTTACCCAGTTTTATCTTTTTGGAATGATTGCGGATTTCACCTCCTTCAAATGGAACAAGGGGATCAAGTACATTATTGATGGCCAGAACCGATAAGGGTTCAGAAGGAGAGCATCCGTCCGCCAGCAGGTACGGAATATTTCCGTCTACGGGCGCAATGGCCGCGATTCGGTGAGATAATTCGCAGGCCAAACGATATGCCATCATGGCGCCATTGGATATTCCGGTAACGTATATCCGTTGCGGATCGGTGTTATATTCGGCTATCATGTAATCAATCAATGCAGATATAAAACCGACATCATTGATATTATCCCTGTGTGCGCGATCATTGGCCTCTGCATCTCTTCTGCCATCGTTCCAACTCCGTTCTATACCGTCAGGATATACAACCAGGAAACTATCCGTGTCAGCAAGCCTGTTAAAACCTTTCTTTGTAACGAGCATCATGCCTTTTCCATTGGTCCCTCTGCCATGCAAGGCAATTACGACCGGCATCTGCACGTTTTTGTCAAAGGAAGCGGGAGCATAAACGGAGAAGGTTCTGTTTAAGTTATCATGCACGATGGATCTTCTCTGACCTTTCCCTTTGTCCGCCCGGAATGATAATAAACCAATTCCGACCAGTACAATGATGAATACAGTTAATCTGGATTCATTTAATCTTTCACCTGTTCTATTTTGCATGATGCCGGCTTGTCAGTTCACCCTCACATACCTCTCAATATTCAACCGGTTGATCTCCGCCTCCTCAACAATCTCCAGGCCCTGTTGAATAAGGGTGTCATTCTTTACTGTAACCACAAATGAAAAATCATTGTCTTCCCATGCCCTGTCGCTGCAATATTCAAGATGTTCGGTATATACAGAATCGGTCAGCGAATAGCGGCCTCCCCCGGCCACGAAAACAGCCGTCGAATCCTTACCCTGGTTCAGATCATGCTCAAGAAAGGCAAAATGGGTTTCGTTTATTATTTTTATAAAGGATACTTTTGTGGTATAATCTGTGACCAGGGTATCTCCATTTTCAATGAGTGTTCCTGAAATAAGCTTCCAGGTTCCAATAACGGGTACAGTATTTTTAATATTTGACCTGGTACAGTAAGATAAAAGAAGGATACCGGTTAACGCAATTACAGATATTTTTTTCATATGAATAATGATTATGATCAAATATTTTGCGAATAATAGGTACTGCAAACATAGGAAAAGCAGATGTATTATTATGGATACAAACAAATTTATTCAATAAAGGACCTGAAATGGGATTTCGGTACAATCCGAATATGCATAAGTACAATCCAATTAAGAATAAAGCCCGATCCGGAAAAATATCTTTTATGGCATTGAAATCGGGCTTACTTTTAACCTGCAATAATTGAGAAATTCTAAAATGAGTTAAGTATGATGTCACATGTATTTCTTTCAGCATGCATGTCAATAACAGCAATCATTATTAATATGGATGATGTGGTTGACACGAATATCAGTTTGTCTTATGGTGATTGGGAAGAAGTCAGGAACACAAACGGTGTTAAAACATATGTAAGATGGATTCAACACGGCAACGGAAAGAAAACCCGGGAAAGAAAAGGAGAAACCCAGGTAAATTGTTCCCTGCGAAAGACGATCGAAATCTTAACGGACGCTTCTGCTACGGTGAAATGGATGTCGGGAGTTACGGAGAACTATCTGTTATCCCGATCAAACCCAGCAGAATGGTATACCTATACACTGTATAACATCCCCTGGCCGTTCAATAACCGCGATCTGGTATCCATGTTTGAGATTCAGAATAATCCGGGAGGCAAAAGTGTAGTGATCAATATTAACAGCAGAGCGGATTATGTCCCTCCAAAACCCGGAATTGAACGCCTGGAGAATTATAGGGCTACCTGGACCATCACGGAGACCGCACCTCAAAAGGTTCAAATTGAATTCTGCGCCATATCCGACACCCCGCCATTATTTCCCAGGTATATTCAGGATCCGGTCATTGAAAAGATGTTTCATAATAACCTGGTCCGGTTAAAGGAACTCTTATCGGAACAGGTGGTTGTTTTATAATATTTCAATGATGAGGAATTGGATTCATAAGTTAAATGATGAAGGCTCAACATATGCCCTGGTAACCGGTGCAAGTTGTGGGTTAGGCAAAGAAATTGCCCGGGAACTTGCACGAAGGAACTACAACCTGCTGTTGGTTTCTTTAAAAGACGAGGGTTTACCAGAATTAAGCTCATCACTGGCAAACCAGCATGAAGTAGAGGTACATTATTTTGAAGCAGACTTGTCGGAATCGCATGTTGTGTTTCAGGTGGCAACCTGGGCATTGGCGAAGGGACGGATCACCATACTCATCAACAATGCCGGTATAGGTGGTACCAGGGCTTTTGATGAGGCTTCGACGTCATATATCGACAATATCATTCAATTGAATATACGGGCAACCTCATTGCTTACGCGACTGATATTGCCTGAACTTAAAACCCATCATCAGTCCTTTATTCTCAATGTAGCCAGTATGGCTTCATTTAGTCCTATTGCTTATAAAACAGTTTATCCCGCATCCAAGGCGTTTATATGGTCGTTTTCAAGAGGGCTTTATGAGGAATTAAAAGACACAGGCGTATTTGTCAGTGTCATACATCCCGGTCCGATGAAAACCAATCCTGATGTTACAAAACGGATTGAGCGGCAAAAATTGTTCGGTAAAATTGGGTTGATCACAACACAGAGAACAGCAGAAATAGCCGTGAACAATTTGCTAAAACATGATTCTTTAATTATCCCGGGGTTTCTGAACAAATTAAACTGGCTGATGATCCAGATTGTACCGGTTTGGATCAGGCTGAACCTGCTTTCAAGGGTCATCAAACGCGAATTGAAAGACGAACAATTTGCTGTTGCAGTAAAATGATAATTAACTTTCTGATATGAAGGCATTGGTGACAGGCGCAAATGGTTTTCTGGCTTCCAATGTGGTCAGGGAACTTAACCGGCGGGGAATCCCGGTGCGCGCTATGGTTCGTTCCACCGCTGATTTGAGCGCATTGTCCGGAGCCGAATACGAGCTGTTCTATGGCAACATAACTAGTATGGCAGATGTTATGGAAGCAGTAAAAAGTTGTGATGTAGTTATACACGCAGCTGCTGACACTTCACAACATTATTTATGCATCGAACCTTACCTGCAGGTCAACGTCACAGGTACCCTAAACATGTTAAAAGCTTCCTGCCGGAACCAAGTAAAAAAATTCATTTTTGTCAGTACGGCCAATACATTCGGATACGGAACAAAATCCAATCCGGGAAACGAGAATTTGCCGGCAAAATACCCCTTTACTTCATCGGGATACGCCATAAGTAAAACGAAGGCCCAGGAATTGGTTATTGAATATGCCAAAAGCGGTAAACTTGATACGGTGGTTGTGAATCCGACCTTTATGTTAGGCCCGTTCGACGCAAAACCCAGTTCAGGCAGGATAATAACCATGATGCATACCAAAAAAATCGTACCTGTGCCGCCGGGAGGAAAAAACTTTGTACATGTGGCTGATGTGGCAGGTGGTATTTGCAATGCCATTGAAAGGGGAAGATCAGGATCATGTTACCTGCTGGCAAATGAAAACCTTTCCTATGGTGAATTCTATGCAAAGCTTGCGAATGCAACCGGACGATCATTCTACCAGATAAAATTGGGGCCGAGATTTTTACATGCTTTGGGAACGATCGGAACACTGGCCGTAAAATCGGGATTCAGATTTAATCTAAACCTTGTCAATGCCAAAATTCTGTGTGTGGGTAATTATTATAGTTCAGCCAAAGCTGTTGATGAATTGGGATTGCCACAAACTCCTGTTGATAAAGCCATAGCGGATGCATTGGAATGGTTCACCCAATCGGGGTATCTTAAAAACTGAATACCGGCAGTTATGAATAAAAGCAAACAAAGTTTCCTGCGTCGGTTGGCGGTAATAGTAATCCTTCATTTGATTTTTAAACAGGGTGATCAGACCTTTTCAAGCGCCCTCGAACCCAGCCTCAGAAGTATAGTATTCAGCCTGTATTTCATCATCTACTGGATGCTGTTTTGGGTGGCTTGCAGTTCTATTTTCAGTAATTTCATGAAGAATACACTTGAAAAGAAAATCTGGTACCGCAAGCTTTCCGTTGTTACCCTGGTTCTGCTTTTATTTGTGATTGTATGTTCAATTTTCTTTAACTGGGGATACCGAATCATAGACCATTATCTGTTCAGATTTGCCTGGGAGGAAGACGTACATTTTATTAATCCGGATATATTTGATCCCGCTGATCTTTTCGAATCCATTAGAGTTAATCCTGAATTGCTGTTCGGTTTTATGCTGTTGTTTATTCTGGTATATGGTACTCATATTTTTGTGAGTTCCATGAAAAATGTGAAAGAATTGGAAGTGCTGGCAGCCCAACAGAAGAAGGAGAGTATTACTGCTCAATATACGGCACTTAAGAACCAGATTGACCCGCACTTCTTTTTTAACAGTCTGAGCGTGCTTTCATCCCTGATTTATGAAAGCACTGAACTATCAGCAGAATATATTTCGCATTTATCCAAGCATTACCGCTATATTCTTGAGATGCATTCCGATAACGTGGTCACTGTTGATAAAGAGCTTGAATACCTGGATTCCTATTTCTTCCTGCTAAAGATTCGGCATGAGGACTACATCCGTTTATCGATAGCCCTTTCAGAACATACAAAGTTAAAATGCAAAATTCTGCCGCACTCGCTTCAAATGCTCGTGGAAAATGCTGTAAAACACAACGTCTTTAAAAAGGATAATCCTTTGGTTATTGAAATATTGGAAGATGAAGATTACATAATTATCCGCAACAATCTGAATAAACGAAGACTGTTGAATGAATCCACAGGTGTCGGATTGCAAAACATCCGGAAAAGATATGCTATCGAAAGTAACAAAGACATAATTTTAGAAGAATCCGATAATTACTTTGTGGTAAAACTCCCCAAAATCAACTGAATATGAAGATATTGATAATTGAAGATGAGCAGCGGACCGCTGATCTGATCATCAGGTTGATAAAACAATATGACAATGCCTATTCGGTTTTGGGAGTGATTGATTCAGTTGAAAAAGGGGTGAACTGGTTCATGCATAAAACGGAGTCTCCTGACTTGCTTCTGGTTGACATTCAACTGACCGATGGTACATCATTCGATCTTTTTGATCAGGTGAATATTGAAGTACCGGTAATATTTGTAACGGCCTATAATGAATTTGCAATACATGCTTTCAGAGTAAACAGCATTGATTATTTGTTGAAGCCGGTAAACTTCGGTGATCTGAAAAAGGCTTTTGATAAATTTAAAAAAACCCGGGAAGCCTATATGAATTCAAATTCCAGAGAGTACTACAAAATATTTTCTACGGGTTCGAAAACCTATAAGCAGCGGTTTCTGGTTCGATCAGGCAACGGCTATAAGTATATAATAACTGAAGACATCGCTTGTTTCATGGCTGAGGATGGCGTGGTATTTGCCTGTTGCCTGGCAGGTGGTAAAACAATCGTTGAAAATAGCCTTACTGAGTTAAATCAGGTGCTTGACCCGGAACAGTTTTACCAGATAAACCGCAACACCATTGTAAGCATAACCGCTATTTCTAAAATATCCAACTATTTTAACCGGAGGGTGATCGTACAACTTCTGCCCGATAAACTCGAATCTATTGTGAGCCGTGAAAGGGTTCAGAGTTTTAAAGAATGGCTCAATAAATAAGCTTCAGGTACATTCCGGATTCACCGGGGTACAATCCATCAGGTATTATGGCCTGTTCAAGGGAATAAGCTTTCATTAAGACAAAGCTTATTATACTTTTAAAATGATATTTGATTTTTGATCTGGTATAATTTTATTAAGAACAAAGTTGAACCCACTTCGGGGTTTTTGGTTTGTTGGATGCTATTTCCTCCGGTTTCACCGGAGGTTATTCAAATTCAAGTCCTTCGGACTTGTAAAAAAGGACCCTGAATGTATTTAATGAAAATAACCCTGAAAGGGTTAAATTTCAATAACCGTGGGTGCAAACCCACGGATAAAAAGGGAGAGATCCTCTCAACCCTGCAGGGGTTGAACAATTTTAAATGAAATAATATTGAACAAATGAATAAGAATGAAAGAAAGCAACTGGTCAAAAACTTCCTCTGGCTTCTTACAGGATGTGTTTTTCTTTTGTTTATGGGCGGCAAATGGAATATCCCGGTTACAACCTGGATCGGCTCCATTTTCTTTTTAAGATATTTCAGGAAACAACGCGGTTTTTGGGGAATTCTTCTGTCATTTCCATTTATTCTTTTGGCATCGCATATCTATTTTATTGGTCTTGCAGAACAGGTGGAATTGTGGTTTGAAATTGTCATTGCCTTGAGTTTTGCTCTTTATGTGATGATTCCATGCCTGATCGACCGGTTCTTATTTAAAAGGATACATAAACAGTTCCTTTCAACCCTTGTATATCCTGCCGCTTTAATTACAGTTCAGTTCCTGCTTTCTTATATTGAACAGTTGGGAACCATCCTCCACTGGACCCATTCTATGTTCGCAATGAAGCCTCTCATGCAGCTTCTTTCAGTTACGGGTGTCTGGGGACCCTCCTTCCTGGTAGGCTGGCTGGCATCCATTTTCAACTTGCTCTGGGAAGAGAAATTCGAACTGAAGAAAACCAGGCTTCCGGTGATAAGTTTCACCGTCCTCATTCTTCTCATCACTTTATGGGGCGGCATACGCCTGGTTTTCTTCGCTCCTGGTCCCGGAACCGTAAAAGTAGGATCAATAATTTTTGGATTTCAGGAAGATAACCTCTTCTACACCTATGACGCTATGCCGGAAAAAGTAAAACAGGAACAAAAAGAAAAATACCGTGATTTAATGCATGAGGTACAAAACGAATTGTTTGAAACCTCTGAAAAACTAATACCTTCAGGAATTAAAATTCTTTCGTGGGCCAGCGGTAATGCCGTTGTGTTTGCCGAAGATGAGGCTGAACTTATCCGTCGGATGCAGGATTTCGCCAGGGAACATCAGATTTATTTTTTCCCAAGCCTCCTGGTATTCGGTGATCATCAATACCCGGATGACAATCATGTGCTAGCCATCCAACCCGATGGCAAGATAGCTTATAATCACTTTAAAGGCAGGAGTCCCAACGCAGGATTCTACCAGGGCAATCTTGTAGAGATTCTGAATACACCTTATGGCAGGATAGCCTCACCCATATGTTTTGAAATGGAGTTTCATCGTTTTATCCGTGAGGCCGGGAAAAAAGGTGTTGATATCCTTATTGTTCCCGGAGATGAACCCGCAAGAGGCGCTGCCAATATGCATACTGAACTTTCAATGTTGCGCAGTATAGAAAATGGTTTTTCGATGGTCAGAACAACCCTTGAGGGATTGACCATGGGGGCGGATTACCAGGGGAGGGTTCTTTCGCAGATGAATTTCTATCATACCCTCACAAACAGAACCATCATCACCGAGTTGCCGGTAAAAGGAGTACGGACAATCTATGCTCAAACCGGTGACTGGTTCGCCTGGTTTTGCGCTGTACTGCTGGTCTTTCTGGCAATTACAGGTATTAAACTGCCATATGTTTTAAGAGATCATAAACCAGAAAGGCAGGCCAAACCAGCGCTTTAAGGAATCCTAAAACGCCCATCCAGAAACCTGTGGCGTGCGATATAAAATACACCGCGGCACCAATTAATCCCAGACCATAAACGGCACCTGCAGGTGCCGTTTTGTGCATTTCTCTACTCATAATTTCAAAATTTTAACAGTTTTGATGGTGTTGTTCAATAATAGAATAAATATAAAGTAAAAATAACTGACCGTAACCAGGAAAAGATAAGAAAATCGGTTAACTGGTTGAACCAGCCTGTAAAAAGACGCCTGAGCAGGTAAATGGAAAATAATAGGTGGAAGTTTGAGGGCAAGGATATCCAGGTTAAAACCTCATTGTGAACCAAGGCTCCGGATTTTTGTTTTGTATGTAAACACAACCTAATAAAACACTGATTATGAAACTGGCAATCCTGGGTACCGGATCCGTAGGCCTTACGCTCGCCTCACGCCTTGTTGGTTTGGGACACGATGTAATGCTTGGGACAAGAAACGCGGCCGAAACATCGGTTCGAAATACAAAAGACAATTATGGTGGTCCGTCTTTTATGGAGTGGCATGCCTTAAATCTCCGGGTTAAGCTGGGTAATTTCTCACAGGCGGCTTAATGGTTGATCCTGCCATGATTGGCAGCGGAAATCACAACGTTTTCATGTGCGGAAATGACGCCGATGCCAAGTTTAAAGTCAGGGAATTGCTGCTACAATTCGGGTGGAATCAACAGGATATTTTTGATCTTGGCGATATTACGGCCGCAAGAGGTACCGAAATGATCCTGCCTTTATGGCTGAGAATAATGGGTACAGTCGGTACCGGAGCCTTTAATTTTAAAGTTGTAAAGAAATAGTATCCCGGATAGTTCTCACGCGGATTCATTATTCATTTCCGAAAAAATAAGCCGCTGTTATTCCGAATGACCTGTTTAGTGTTTTAAAACCGTTGTCGGTATAGGGCGATATATTTAGGAGTCCCAGTTCATACCACAGCCCGGCCTGGATGTTGCCTAATCTGACACCGGCTCCAAGAAACAATCCGGCATCCGGCCGTTTCAAATCATCAGTTTCTGAATCATTTCCCCAATCAACTGATTCGGTGTTGGTTTCCTCGTCTCCGTTATATTCCAATTTGTCCTTATACTTGCCACTGATACCGACGGCCATATATGGGCCAGCTAACCCATAAAGCTTTATATCACCCAGATCATAAGTATATCTGGCAGCAACCGGAATACTAATATAAATTAGATCTCCGCTCCGTGTGTACTTGAAGTCTCCGAACTCTTCCACAAATTTTCCTCCCTTGAGACTCATGATTACACTTCCTTCTATGGAAAGCGCATCGGTCAGGGGCACTTCAACAACACCGCCCAAATGGAATCCAAGCTTCGCCTTGACGTTGTCAGAATAAGTTTCATCATCGTCTTTAACAAGCATTCTGGGAAAATTCAATCCTGCTTTTACGCCAAAGGTCTGTGCCAGGATTGCCGGCATGGGGAGCAGGAGAAGTGCTGTAGCTAATAAATACTTTTTCATGGATAGACCAGTCCAATGGCGCTTACTCATTTGGCTTTTCAGCTTCCGCCCCGCATCAAGCGGTATACAAGCAGAGTAAAGATATAATATTAGATACTCAAAATCAATAGATTGTTCCAACTTTTCAGGGACGGGATTTTTTAATCTGAAGTGATCCTGATTAAATTCCCAGCCAGAAACTTATCTTCACCATGAAAATATTAGTGGGCTCAGTTCCGAACAGGTCGTTAAGATTGTTGCCCAGGGAAGAATTGTAAGTATTATCGCTGCTGTTCCGGTTATTTTCCCATACCAGGTAAAGTGTTGAACCGGGCCGGTATTCCCAGCGGGCTACAAGATTGGATCGGAATTCCCGAAAGCTGAAATCGGGATCATCGAATGAATATTCTTTAGTGCCCTCTGAAACCGTATAGGTTTGTGCGGTCTCGTTGTACCCGATTTCGGGATCCGCAAAAGTATAAGTGCGGTTCTCAGGTCTGGAAGCATCTGCGTCGGCAGCCCTTTTGAAATCGCTGTAGGAACCGGTTGAAACAAAAGGACTTCCATAGTACTGGATAGAAATATCAGGAGTAATATTGTAATTCAACCTTAATGTGAAGGCATACGTTTGTTGTTTGATTCGGGCCAGGATATACTGTAATTCTGTATCGGCATTTTTTTGTGCAACATACAGGAAATTATCGGTATTGTTTGTATACTCGAATTCACTTTTAATGTAAATGTGATTACCCAATCGGAAGGATAGACCTGGTTCCAGCTTATACTGTCTGGAAACACCATCGGTGCTTACCGAGCTTATATTCTGCAAACTGAAAAGTACCCGCCTGGACTTGTCGGTATTAAATACAAGGGAATTCTCCCAGTAAGGTGAAAGCCGTAACGCAGGTCCGCCACGCAACAGCCGGGTGTTTAGTTCCGAAAAAATCCATGATTCAAGGATTGAAAGATCCCATCGGTTATTGAACTGGGCGGTGAACTGGGCGCTTACATCGTGGTAAGTACTGGTGCCACCGTAATTCCAGGAATTCACCTGCGCCAGGGTAAATGTATAATTCCGCAGAATACCCATGGGTTCCGTCTGGCGCCAGGCCAATTTGGTCTGGTTCATCACAAGATCAGCCATGTAAAGATAACCAGCATCGTTCAAATCAAAACCGGGTGACCACCAGCTTACTTTTTCCGAGAATACAAGCCGTTTGTTCCCTTGTCTTCCGGCGCTCAGATAACCTCCAGAACCGGCCAGATAACGGCGGCTGGAATCCACTCCCAGGTAATCCCTGGCGTCAGGACGCTGGTAATAGTGCAGCGCATTACGTTGCAATGCCAGG
This sequence comes from Bacteroidales bacterium, assembly GCA_016930375.1. GTDB lineage: Bacteria > Bacteroidota > Bacteroidia > Bacteroidales > UBA10428 > UBA5072. The sequence continues at coordinate 103,183 of JAFGGU010000070.1, forward strand.
ATTGCTTCTTCCTTTCCGTTGACATAACTCACCATTCCCTTAAAATCGATGAAGTATTCCCTGTCTTTGGAATATTGCAGAAAGTCAATACCTGCTGTATAGGAATTCCGGTTCAGGTAATTCAGGTGTGAATCATCAATGATCCTGTTGGTAGAGGTAAACAGAGTTCCGATTTGTGTATTCCCTTTATTGGCAACCTTTTGAACACGCCCGACCAGGTAGTTGGTCAACGGTTCCACAACCGGTTTGGTTTCAATCCCTGCCTCCGTAAGCCTGGCAGTTTCGCGCTGTGTCGTGCTTTGCAGTATACCCACGGATATTCCGTTCCGGGTTGTACCGGTTAATTTTACCGCATTGAGAATATTGGTGAATTCAGGTACTTTGGAAAAAGAATTAATATTGTCAACCACCGGTCTGTACGAAGGTGAATGACCAATCCGGCGTGAATAGAACATCATATTTTGGTCGGCAGAAAAATCAAAAATATGCTTTCCTTCCAGAAAGAACGGGCGTTTCTCATCATAGAAAGTCTCGAAGGCAGTCAAATTCATTACGGAGGGGTCAGCCTCAATTTGTCCAAAGTCAGGATTGATTGTAATATCAAGGGTGAAGTCTTTTATTCCTATTTTACTGTCAATTCCTGCATTCCCATTCCATCGTGCACCTGTGGCATAGGGACTTCCGGGTATTTCCGGCTCAAGGGTGGTTTTGCCTGATACGTAGGGTAAAAATTCGATTAGTCCGGGTTTACGAACGCCTTTCAAACCGTACATGGTGCCGAAAGAATATACGTGCCCGCTGTTTTTACGGGGTATCAGGCTCCACTGATCGGTTTCCTGAATACGACGCACGATGCGCCTTACATGTAATCCCCATACCATACCTGTATCGCTGTGATTGTAGCGGAGCTGGTTGAGCGGTATGCGGTATTCAACGGTCCATGCTGAATCATTCACATCGGTTTTTCCTTCCCAGACCGCGTTCCAGTTGAGATTAACCGACAGGGCATCCGTTACGATCAGGTCGGTTTTGTTACCCCCCGCATTGATATTGAATTCCGGTGCGGCCCGGTAGTCGTGATACGTATCGAAAGCCACGCTGATCAAATCACCGGTTGAATTGTCATCTCGGTTACCGACAAAACGGTTGATTTTTTCTGGCTCAGGATCCCAGGCACAAAGTGCAAAGTACAGATTTCTGTCATCAAAGAGGATCTTGATCTTTGTCGGAAAAGTAGGCAGGCCCCGTTCAACAGGTGTGTTCTGAATAAAGTTTTGCGACCATATTCCTTCCTGCGTCCAGCAAGCATCGTCAAGTTTTCCGTCAACAATGGGCGGATTTCCCTGCAGTTTTACCGTGTGATAGGTGCGTTTGTAAGCTTTGTCAAAGGGAATGATGCTATCCGGAGCCTGGGCATCAAGATTAAACTGAAGCAGGAAAAATTGAAGCGGTAGTATCAAAACCAACAACAAATTCAAAACTTTATTCATAGCAAATAATAACTTTCACCACATGGTTGATTGTGGTAAAAGTAATTAAGATTGATAAAAGGCATTACGTCGGAACGTTTTTTTTGCAGTAATGAACAAACAGGACTGGCAAGAAGTTTTTGATAAAGGGAATCCCGGTCACCGTCCGCTGAGGACTTTCTTAACCTGCCGCCATTCAGGGGTGCTGGTGCATTTGTAATACCCTGCTTTAATTAACCAGGCTTCCTGCATGGTATAATTCGAAGATTCAACCTGAACCGGGCGATCCTCTCTTCTGGCTGTCAGTTTTTCGGATCTGTAATTGATTTGTGCTGCCTTTAGGCAGGGCTCAATTGGTGGCGCAATATACTTGAGTTCATTTTCCATGGAACCTGCAATCAATTCGAGGTTGTACAAGGCGGCTCTTGTTTCCTTTGATTCTCCGGCATTTCTTTCCATAACGGTCTGTGCCTTCATTGCAGTACCGAACAGTATGATAAGACCCAGGGTGATTGGCAATTTCATACTCATTAAATTCATTTTTGTCGTCATTGTTTTTATTTTGGGTTTAGACAAAAATATGCATAAATCATGCCAATGGCTGTATTATACAGATTATGATTATGTTAAAAAATACTAATAAAAGGTTACAGGTAAGTTTCCGACCAGATTTGTTACAGGATATGTACGGTTACGCACACTTTCGCCTTAAACCGATAACAGTCCACTGTTTACCGTTTACTGTTTAACGCTAACTTTTTACTGTTTACCGTTTACTGATTTTTACCCCTTGCTGACCTTTTGGGTGTAGTTGTTTTTTTGGGCTTTGCTGCCGCGGTTTTGGCTTTTGATTTGGATTCTGTTTGAACAGTTTCTTCGGATTTTGCAGTTTCCTCCGGAGCTGATTCATCAAAATTCAGGAGTTTCAATTCCAGCAGTGAATTGTACCAGGAAGCGAGTTTCTTGATATCGGACATGTATACACGTTCGCGATCATAATTGGGCAATATTTTTTCCATGAATTTTTTGAGAATATCTGGTGATGATTTGGGATCCGGGGCGGGAACACCGGGTTCCATTTCATGGATGCTTTTCAGAACATCTTTCAAAGGCACTTCTTCACCATCGGTGAAAATGGCAATATCTGCCAGGGAACTCACCTTGTGGGATGCACTCACAAAACTCCTTTTGTTATCAGTAAATGATTCAACAATGATTCCATTCCTGCCTTGTGATACAAATCTGAACAAGCCACTTTGTCCCGATACAGACATGATATCCTTTAAATCCATAGATGCCTTTATTATAAATAATTGGGTGCAAAAATAGTGAAAAATGATTAACTTAAAACGAATCTGCCTGTAATATGCTTATTGGCGAAGAATATTTCTGCTACTGCTGCCGCTGCTGCTGCCACTGCTCCTGCGGCTGCCAACTCCTAAACCATCCCTCTTTCCTTCTTCACCATTTCATAAGCCTCACTGATCTTTTGAAATTTCTCCTGTGCCTTTCTGCGAATTTCCTCTCCCAGGTAGGCCACTTTATCCGGATGGTTTTTTAGGGCTTGCTGCCGGTAAGCTTTCTTAATTTCTTCGTTGCTGGCGTTTTTATCGACTTCCAGAACTTTATAAGCCCAGTCGGAT
>JAFGGU010000071.1 GCA_016930375.1 Bacteroidales bacterium
CGAGTTTTTCCTGATTCATTTTTCAGAATTATCAGGCAATCCCGCAAATGACCGATATCCGTATAAGGCAGATTCTGAGCCGATCCACGCACAGGATCAAGTGCCAGCTGATCAAGCATCAATTCAACAAACATAAGCTTGGGCATATATACCTGTTCGCTTTCCGATGTTAACTCCTTTGCAAAGGCCGAAGGAGAAAGATTGCTGGCTATGATTGGAGTGACGGGACAAAGTTCCTGGTACAGATGAAGCTGTTTTTGCTTTTCTGTTTTCAAATCATAGGGTCCCTTTCTCAGCTCCAGCATTCTTCCGTCTTCAGTCACCAGGAACAGGTTCCTTAAAGCCCTCAGGGGAATATGCTCCAGGGCTCGGTAAACCGAGAGATATACTGAACTTTTAGGTGAGCCGTCGGGTTTGCGTACGCATCTTTTATTAATATATTCTGAAGGCAGCAGGTTTCGGGCAATGTCCTGATCCACTTCAAAAAAGATAGCCTGTCCCCGTGTTTTTTTACGGGTGCCGGTCGCGAGGTACTCTGCAAAATCCTTGGGAGGCAGCATGGAGGCAATCAGGGCCTCAGGCAAAACACTCAGATAAATATAAGTATTCATTATAATAAGTGATTAGGTGATTAGGTGATTAGGTGATTGGTGTTTACATAGTAGTACGATTTATCCTAAGTTACTTATTTTAAGACTTAATAACAAGAAAAATCAAAAAAGAAAATCCCTGCAGGTTTTATTCAACCTTGCAGGGATTTTTCACTTTGAAAAAATTTCTTCTTAATTCGAATACAGATCAATGGCCAGCGTCATATCATCATAGATGAACTGGTCTTTCAATTCTGCGAAAATAGATTTTGACTGATAGTTGACCCCCCACTGCGTACGGTCAATGGTAAAAGACGGGGTGGTTGCAACGAGCTTGCCGTTCAAAAGATTGATGCTGGCATCAAAGCTTATTTTCTTTGTGATCCCTTTCATAGTCAGGTCCCCTTCGATCCGGTGTGTTGCCTTGGCAGCCCCGGCGGCCGGTCCGCTCACTTTTGTCACTTTGGTAATTGAAAACCTGCCAGTTGGATATTTGGCAACATCAAAGAAATCTGCTGATTTCAAGTGTCCCACCAGCCGGTTATTCATGCCCTCATCTTTCAGGTCAAGGTTAACGATTGAATTGAAGTCAATGGTGAAAGACCCGCCGATAATTTCATTTTTGTCAATTATTACTTCTCCTCCCGTAAGCTTTACATATCCGGTGTGCTCACCGGTAGGCTTTTTGCCAAGCCAGTTTACCCTGCTGTCCGTTGTATTTATGGCAAGTTTTTTAAATGAAGCTGTCTGGGCCTGGAGCGAAAGACCTGAATATGCTATTAATGAAGCAATTACAAATATTATGGATTTTTTGTTCATGTTGTACTCTTTTTAAATGTTTAAAATCTGGTTACAAACATTAAACACAAAATCCAGATAATGGTTCAGATCAAATGGTTTGATCTGTTTCTTTTAACAAAAGTTTAACAGAAATCCTCAATTGTCAAGTTCCCTGGTGATATTGATGGCAGCGATGGTTCCGTCGGCTATAGCAGTGGTGATCTGCCTGTATTTCTTACTCCTTACATCGCCAACAGCATAAACATCGGGCAGGTTGGTCCGCATATCCTCATCGGTCTTCAAATAGCCCCACTGGTCGAGTTCAAGCATGCCACCGAACAGGTCAATGTTGGGTTTCATGCCCACAAAAATGAAAATCCCATCCGTCACCAGTTCACGCGTTGTGTGATCCTGAAGATTTTCTACAGCCACTACCATTTTGTCGCCGCGGCGTTCAAATGACCTCGGTTCATGACGGAACAGCACTTCAACCCGTGGATTGGCAAGCAGTTTCTCCTGCGCTTGTTTGTTGGCCTGAAATTTTTCAAACTGATGCACCATTGTTACCCTGGTGGCAAACTTGGTTATGAATTCGGCTTCTTCCACCGCTGAATTGCCGCCTCCAATAACAATAACCTCTTTGTCGGCGTAATATTTGGCATCACAGGTGGCACAATAGGATAGTCCTTTGCCTTTGAATTCACTTTCTCCCGGTATATTCAGGTAATTTGGGGAGGTTCCGGTTGCAATGATGATTTTCCGGGCCTGCAGGGTTTCATATTCATCAATGATAATCTCTTTTTTCTGCAGATCAACCCGTGTGACATCCACGGCTACTTTAAAAACGCTTCCGCATTTTTTGGTCTGCTCCGACATGTTGTGTGACAGCATATAGCCGGGCTGGGGGTCAATGAAACCAGGATAGTTGGATATCTGATGCGTGAGACTGACATATCCGCCTGGCAGTCCGGTATCAATCAATACCGTATTGACACGGGCCTGGCAAAGGTACAATCCTGCGGTAAGACCTCCGGGACCGCTGCCGATGATGGCAACATCGTAAGGCGTGGTATAGGGTTTGATCCGGCTTTTGATTGCGTCGGCCTTTTCAGCCGGGAGCATGGAGTTGAGGTTGAACATGATTTCGGAACGCTTGATCCCTCCTGTAAGGCGGATTCCCACCTCATGACCCTTGTCAAAGAAAATCAGGGTTGGCGAACTGTAAACGCCCAGCCTTTCAGCAAGATCACGGTTCTGTTGGCGAAAAACCTTCAGAAATTTTATATCTTCCCCATAAAGTTCTGCCAGCGATTCAAACTTGGGAGCCAATGCCTCGCAGGGGGGACATTCGTTCGAATAGAAGTCGAGCACTACTTTGCCGGCTTGCAGAACTTCCTTTTCAAAATCAGTGGTGATAATTTCTTTCATAGGATTGGTTATTTTTATCTCAGATCGTTAATAACGAACACCGATCACCGATTAACGATTACTGTTTACTTTTTACTTTTTACTTTTTACTTTTTACTGCTTACCATTTCCCGAATTATACAACGCTATCCCCAGCTCCATCAACTCCCTCACCGGCCGGCAATCCGGAGCATGCAGGTTCTTTTCGCGGTTGTACGCCACACTCGCACAGCCTCCACCGCAGGCCAGTCTGACATTGCACGTTGAACAAGCTTTTATGCTTAAAATATCGCGCTGCTGCCATGTATCAACCCGGTCCTGGTATAATTCCTCACGGGGATAAAACATTCCCAGTTCTTCCCCTGGTTTACCGACTGTTGCCGTGCATGAATAGATCCTGCCGGTATAATCAAATGCCCATTCTGTTTTGCAACCCGGGCATGAATCAAATAATGGTAAGGGTAATTCTCCGTTTTCAAAAAGGAATTTTGAAACAGAAAAGGCAGGCTTATGGAATTCAAGCAGATGTGGGTGTTGAAGAATAAGGTCATACAGTTCCCTGTACAGATCGATCCTGGAATAGAGCCTGGACTGCTGAGACTGACAGTAATGAAGCTCATAATTACGCCCCAGCTGGGTTTTAAACAGCGGTGACTACGTCCAGCCTTTATCAATCGCATACCTAGCCAGATCGGGCAATGAGGCCATGTTATCGCGGTCCAGCACCACCCTTAAATTCACGGGTAATTTTGCTTCAAGGGCTGCATCAATACCTCTGACTATCTGAATAAAGGTCCCCTGTCCTCCCTTCAGTGGGCGTCTTTCATTGTGCACTTTCTCGGGACCATCCAGAGTGACCTGAATTTCCCTGATGCCAGTCTGCGAGAGCAAAGGGATAAACTCGTGCAGGTTGTAACCATTGGTCACCACTGCGAGTTCGAGGCCTGCCTTCCGGCACTGTCCAATGAAAAACTCAAGGAAATTCTTGTTTTGCTGACTATTCAGAAGGGGTTCTCCGCCAAATAAAGTAACGTATTTTCTTCGTCCTTTGAAATGATCGAGAATATAACGGAAGAATGCATCCGCAACCTCAGGGCTGTTCCCGCCGGTCTGGTTGGCATAGCCTTCCTGGTAACAATAGGAGCAATTAAAATTGCACGAGTAAGTGGGAGCATAAAAAAGCTGGATCTCATCGGTTTCACGCGCATCAATAAAATCAAGGTATTTGCTGCGAAACAGCTTTTCTTCCTGCGCAGGATCAACAACGTATCCCTTGCTGATGTATTCAGGATCATCGATGATCCTGCCGTTCATGACACGTTCAGCTTCCCCGGAAGTAAGAATGTCGGCATTCCCCGAAAGCACATTCACCAGGAAATAATCATCTGACCGGTGAATCCTGGAAAGAATATTATGCCTGGAAAGCTCCATGGATCATACGGATCAGTCGTGGCAACCGGCAACGATCTTTGAGGTTTTTGCGCAACACTGGGCCACCTTCTGGCTCTTACCGGCTTTTTTCTTGGTTGTTAGAGATTTCATATGGAATTATGAATTATGAATTATAAATGGGTTTAACTCGTCACTCGTTACTCATTACTCATTACTGCTCAGGAACAGCAGCAACATTTCTTTTCCTTCTTGCCAAAGATAGTAAAACTGGCGACTTCGATCATCCCTTTGGAATAGGGTTTGCTTTCTTCGAGAATGCGGATATCTGAAAATCCTGCTTCAGTTAAAGTTTGCAGGTATTCCTCCCGGGTTACGGCGCCTGCCCAGCATTCAGAAACAGCCACCGGATCATTCCTGTATTGCTCAGGCACAGGAGAGATTGAATAAATATCACTCACCACGAACCTGCCCCCGCCTTTCAATATCCGATACACTTCATTCCATACCCTTAGTTTATCAGCTGCATGGTTAATTGTGCAATTGGAAATGATGAGATCAGCGACACCCCCCGGTATGGCAATATGTTCCAGGTCAGATTGAACAAAACTTACATTGGAAATGCCGAGCTTACCGGCGGTTTTCCGGGCTGTCTCCAGCATGCCGTCTGAGGCATCCACTCCAAAAACGAATCCGTTTGCGCCAACAGCTTCTGCCATGCGAAGCACATCAGTCCCCCTGCCGCTGCCCAGGTCAACACAACATTCCCCTGGCTGGGGTTCGGCGTAATTTACAGCCCCGCCGCAGGAAAGGCAGCAGGACTCATTGGCCAATTCAGAATAGCGGATGTTGATTGAGGAAGTGTCCATTTGATTATTTCGTTGCAAATATATAATAATTTATATATGTTTATATGTCCCAAAACAAATTTAATCAGATACTCCTAGAAGGTCATCGTAAACACCGTTTCCACATCTGGTTCCGAATGCGCTGTGATGGTGGCATTATGCAACCGAAGAATTTGTTTGGAAAGACTTAAACCGATGCCTGATCCCGAAGGTTTGGTAGTAAAGAAGGGAATAAAAATTTTATCGAGAACATCCTTGAGTATGCCGGGACCATTGTCAATGACCTGCAGGGTTATCCTCCCCCGCTTATTCATGAAGCCCAGCAGCTGAATTTTTCCGGAGGGTCTTCCGTTCAGGGCATGCATGGCATTCTTGAGCAGGTTGATCAGCACCTGTTCAATCAGCTGATCATCGGCCGTGAATTCGAGGCTTTCGGGATCAACCCTGACGACAAACTCGAAACCGCAGTTGTGGATCTCTTCCTCCATGAGGTTTTCAATGTTGCTAAAAAGCTCCCGGATGCTGCAAAGCTTGAAATTTGGTTTCGGTATGCGGGTCAGGTTACGGTAAGTGTTCACAAAATGAAGAAGGCCGGTGCTTCTTTTGTTGATCGTCTGCAGGGCTTCCTGGATCTCGCCAACGGATTCCCTGTCGATTTCCAGTGATTCCCCGTTGCCCTGGGCAACCATGCCCTTCAGCATCAGATCAAGTGTTGAGGATAACGATGCAATGGGCGTAATGGAATTCATGATCTCATGGGTCAGCACCCGGATTAGCTTCTGCCATGCTTCAGTTTCCTGTTCTTCCAGAACATTCTGAATATCTTTAATGGTTACCAGATAGATCAATTTATCCTTCACTTTAATGGTAGAAGCGTAAATGGCGAGCTGCAGAAAGTCATCCTCATACTGGACCTTCACGAGTTTGTTCTCGCCCGGTTTGATGGTAAGCAATGTATTAACAAGTTCCGGGCTGAGCGTTTCCAGCATCTTAATATTCCGGATGCTGGCCATCTGGAATAACTTCTTGGCGGTCTTGTTGATAAGTTCGATATTACCATCCACGGTGTATGCAATGACACTAACATCAATATTCTGAACAATGGTCTGCAGGTAATGAAAACTCTCCTCTTTCTCGGCCCTGACCTTTTGAAAGTCCTGCATAACCTCGTTGAAAGCCTTGTTCAATTCATTGAATGTACCACCCATACCTTCGATCTGGTAGGAACGGGTGAATTCCGAGAACCGTATCGATTGCAGAAAACTAGTCAATTCACGGTTTGTTTTATCCAGGTAACGAATCAGGGAGCCAATCTGAAAAATGACCACTACTGCCACAATGGCAGGCGCAATCAGCAGATTGGATTTCAGGGAATAGAAAAGCAGGAAGATTGTCGCGGCCAGCAGGATGACGCGAACAATGATATTGAGCCTGTAATTTTTAAAAACCATATTTTTCGATCCTGCGGTACAATGAAGTTCTTGTGAGTCCGAGTTCCTGGGCTGCCTGGGAAATATTACCCTGGTTCTGTTTCATGACTTTTTCAATGATCTGTCTTTCGATCTCATCGAGATTGTAGGTATCAAACTCAACGTCGCCGGATTTCTTCCGGGGAGGTGAAAGAATAAAATCTTCCGGTTCCAGTGAAGGAGTTTCAGTCATGATCACCGCCCTTTCAATGGCATGCTGCAATTCGCGAACATTGCCGGGCCATGCATAATGCATCAGTTTCTTCATGGCAGCCGAGGTGATACCCCTCAGGGACTTGCGGTATTTTTTTGAATAGATCTTCAGAAAATGATCGGACAGCAGTTCAATATCATCTCCTCTTTCGCGCAAAGGAGGCAGGTGAATCTCCACTGTATTGATACGATAGAGCAGGTCCTGCCGGAAAAGATTGTTGCTCACCGTTTCATAAATATCGCTGTTTGTGGCGCAAATCAAACGCACATCAACCGTTATGGGACGGTTTGCGCCAACCCTCGTCACCTCACGGCGCTCAATCACGGTGAGTATTTTAGATTGAAGAGGTAGGGGAAGGTTGCCGATTTCGTCCAGGAACAAAGTACCATGGGTGGCTATTTCGAACCGGCCAGGCTTCTCTTTCTTGGCGTCGGTAAAGGCGCCTCTTTCGTGGCCGAATAATTCGCTTTCAAACAACGTATCACTCAGTGATCCCAGGTCGACACTGATAAAAACCTCGTCGCGCCTGGGTGAATTGCGGTGGAGCGCCCGGGCAACCAATTCCTTGCCGGTACCATTTTCGCCCAGGATCAAAACATTGGCATCCGTCTGCGCAACTTTCTTGATCGTGGTAAACACCTCCTGCATTTTGACCGAATTGCCGATGAAATCAACAAAGGGCTGATCCATGACGGCGCTCATTTCTTTCTGCTTGGCGCGAAGATCGTCAGCCTCGAGACGGGATCTCCTGAGCTTTATGGAAGAGGAGATCGTAGCCAGTAATTTCTCATTCTGCCAGGGTTTCAGAACAAAATCCGTTGCCCCTGATTTGATGGCCTTTACTGCCCTCTCTGCATCTCCATAGGCCGTAATGAAAACCACAACTGCCTGCGGATCGATTTCCAGTATACGTCCAAGCCAGTCAAAGCCTTCCTGTCCGCTTATGGCATCCTTGTTAAAATTCATATCGAGTAGGATCATGTCAAAGTACTCCTTGGCCATCAGATCCGGGATGTTCTGTGGATTGTTTAAAACCGTCAGCTTTTCGACATGGGGTTTAAGCAACAGCTTCAAGGCAAACAGGATATCCTCATTATCATCGACAGCAAGAATATTACCGACTTTTTCGCTCATAATCTTTAGTTTATTTGAACCTATAAGCAAATGTAATTAATTTGTCCGTTTTCGTACGCTATGTGTTTCAATATTGTACAAAATAGTCAGTAATTTATGGATATACATTATAACAAATAGTTGTATATTAACCCATTATTAGAAATGGCATAATTAATGCTAAATTTTGTTAAAAATAAAAATATCAATCACAGCAATATAGCAGTACCTATGGATGGAATGGACAGGAAAATTGAGAACAAAGGAATACAGAAAAAACATGTATGGATGGGTATCGGGGGGTTAATTCTCCTGTTGGTCATACTGCAAATGATCTTTGGAGACAAAAGCTCCAAGCTGAATGTGGAAAAAGACAAAATTACTATCGGAGAAATAATGGCCGGAAAGTACCAGGATTATATATCAGTGAACGGCACGGTTGAACCTATCAAAACGGTTTATCTGGATGCCGTGGAATCCGGCAGGGTCGAAGAGATCCTCATTGAGGAGGGAACCATGGTTAAAAAGGGTGATGTGATCCTTAAACTCAGCAATTACAATCTTCTGCTCCAGATCTCCGGCAATGAAGCCGATGTATCCCGGGCTGTGAATGACCTGAAGACCGCACGCATCAATCTGGAAAACCAGAACATCCAGACCCGGTCAAACATCCTGCAACTGCAATACCTTTTTAAGAAACTTGAACGGCAATACAATAACAACCTGAAACTCATTACACAGAACCTGATATCCAAAGAAGAATTTGAATATTCCAGGGAACAATACGAAGAGACAAGTATGCAGCTTGATCTTCAAAAGCAGAAATTTGCCCGGGATTCCATGTATACAAAAACCCGCATCCAATCTGACGAAGAATCGATCGGACGCATGCAAATGAACCTGAATCTGACACGGAGGCGAATGGAAGATCTTGATATCAAGGCATCGGTTGATGGCGAGTTGGCTACGCTGAATCCCGAAGTTGGCGAGGTGATTAATTACGGGACGCGTGTAGGTACCATCAATATTCTTGATTCCTACAAAATGCGTGTAATGATTGATGAGCACTATATCACAAGAATATCAAGAGGTCTTCCCGGAGATTTTGATTTTGCGGGTAAGAAAAATTCACTCAGGATCATCAAGGTATATCCGGAGGTACAGAACGGAACATTTGCGGTGGATATGGAATTCACAAGCGCGATCCCCGAGCAGATCAGGATTGGTCAGACGGCCCGCATACATCTTGAACTGGGTGAATCTGAAGATGCCCTGCTCCTGCCCAAAGGGGGATTCTACCAAAGCACAGGCGGCCAGTGGGTTTACGTTGTGGATCCTTCGGGAGACTATGCTGAAAAACGAAAAGTGAGGTTGGGCCGTCAGAATCCCAGGTATTATGAAATACTCGAGGGATTGGAACCCGGCGAGAAGGTAATCGTCTCGGACTATGAAAACTTTGGAAATGTTGACAAACTCATATTAAAAAAATAAAAACTAAGAATAATCTTCAATCCTAAAAACGCTCATTATGATTAAAACAACTGATCTGGTAAAGGTATTTCGCACTGATGAAGTGGAAACCACTGCGCTCAACAAGGTTAATATTACCGTAGAAAAAGGTGAATTTGTTGCCATCATGGGGCCGTCAGGCTGTGGCAAATCAACCCTGCTGAATATCCTGGGATTGCTTGATACACCGTCGGGCGGACAGTACTTTTTTAATGGTGAGGAAGTGGCAAAATACAAGGAAAAACAACGGACCAATCTTCGCAAAGGGAATATCGGTTTCGTGTTTCAGAGTTTCAACCTCATCGATGAACTCACGGTATATGAAAACGTTGAATTGCCATTGCTTTACCTGAAAGTCACTCCATCAGAACGGAAGAAAAAAGTAGGTGAAGTGCTTGAACGCATGAAAATCACGCACCGCAAAAAACACTTCCCGCAACAGTTATCAGGTGGACAGCAGCAGCGCGTCGCCATTGCCAGGGCTGTTGTGACCCGGCCACAGCTCATCCTTGCCGATGAGCCCACCGGAAATCTCGATTCGGCCAACGGTGAAGAGGTCATGGCTTTACTCACTGAACTGAATGTGGAAGGCACAACCATAGTGATGGTTACTCACTCGCCTTCAGATGCTGATAAAGCTCATCGTATCGTGCAATTATTCGACGGGCATATCGTCACTGAAAACATCCGGCAAATATTATAAAACATAAACCATGAAAGAGATCTGCATACCCATACCTTACCTCAAAGAACAGGAAATTGCCAATGTAGAGGTATCCCTTGCCGGTAAAAAGATCAACTATAGTTTCAGGGTGGAATCATTCCCCTGGGAGCTGAAGGATGAATTCGCTTCACTCACCGATCCTTTGGAAAGATCGCTGGCCAGGATTTACAAATTAAAAAGCGCGATAGAGAATTATAATAAAGAATGGGAACTTATCCAGATCTTCAATCCCGATGAGCATGCTGATCATATCCATGTTTTATACCGTAAAAAACTGAAAACATAACAATTACGATAAATCTAAATATTATTCCCCTATGAAAAAAGCAATTTTGTTTTTGTGCTCTCTGATGTTGTTAGGCTTCATACCCGCTAAAGCACAAAAAGTATGGTCCCTGCAGGAATGTATCAGCTATGCGCTCGAAAATAACCTGCAGGTGAAACGCCAGGAGTTAAATGTTCAGTACAACAAGAATAACTATACGCAAAGTTATTTTAACACCTTGCCCAATTTAAACGGACAGGTGAACAAAGGATACAGTTCGGGAAAGGACTTTGACTACTTTAAAAGCGAATACGTAGACCAGAATTACTGGTCAACTAATCTTGGACTCAGCAGCAATGTGACCCTTTTCGGAGGATTCCAGGCCATTAACAATATCATGATGGCAAAATATGATTTTCTGAAAAGCCAGTCTGATCTGGAAAAATCCAAAAACGATATTTCTCTTCAGCTAGCCCTTGCCTATCTCCAGGTTCTTTTTTCGAAGGAACTGGTGGATGTGGCCCAAAACAAACTCGAAGTGACCTCCATGCAGGCAGAACGTTCGAAGAAAATGCTGGATGTGGGAAATATCGCCCAGGGAGAATATCTGCAGATCAAGGCCCAGGAATCCAATGACAAAACCAGTCTGGTCAATGCGCTCAACAACCAGAAAATTGCCTACCTGGATCTTACGCAGCTACTGGACCTGGATTCAACCGGTGGCTTTGATATAGTTGTACCCCAAAATATTGAGGTTGAATTGCTGTCAGCGTTGGAATCTGTTGAGAATATTTATGCCAAAGCGCTTGAGACCATGCCGCAGATAAAAAGCGCAGAGTATGACCTGATGAGCACGAAGAAGCAGTTGTCCATGGCCTGGGGTCAGCTAAGTCCGTCCGTTGACCTTTCCGGGAGCATTTACAGTTTCTATTCCGAAGTGGCCGTGAACCCGGCTGATCCGACAGCAGAGTACCCGAACAAGGACCAGCTGAATGATTTCTATGCAAAGCAGATCAGTATTGGACTGAACATACCCATTTTCAACCGGTTACAGGTTAAGAATTCGATCAGCAATGCCAAGCTCGGCCTGAATGATTCAAAACTTCAGCTCGACCTGGCAAAGATGGCCCTTTACAAAGAAGTTCAGCAGGCCCATGCCGATGCCACTGCTGCCCGCGAAAAGTTTTATTCCAGCGTGGAAGCAGTGAAATACAACGAAGAAGCATTCAAGTATACCAGCCAGAAAATGGAGGTTGGATTGGTGAATTCAGTGGATTACAATATTGCCCAGAACAATCTGATCTCAGCGGAATCCAGTATGCTTCAGGCCAAATATGAGTATATCTTCAAACTGAAAATCCTCGATCTATATATGGATAAACCCATTGTTTTATAGGGGGTTAGGTTGTAGTAGTTTTGCCCCGCCGGATGGCGGGGTTTTTTTGTTTTTGTGATGTAAGTTTTATTAACGTTGCGGACATTCCTACAATAATTGAACCTCTACGAGGTCAGGGAATAACCAATAACTATAACATCCTTGGAGAGGATGAATTTTAGTAGCAGATTGAATATGTGGCATTCTCCCATCCTCGTAGAGGATGAATTATTGTAGATAAAATATATAGTCCTCTCCCCCTCATCTTTATCCTATATAATATTATTAAAATAATAGTAAAAAAACTATTTAAATAGTTGCAATACTATATATATAGTAGTATATTTACATCCGAAAACCAATTCATCCCAAAAAAATGAAGAAGCTTACCCAGGCTGAAGAGGAGATCATGCAGAAATTGTGGCAGCTTGAACGTGCCCTGGTAAAAGATGTTCAGAACCTTTTCGCTGATCCGAAACCCAATTACAATACCGTGGCTACCGTCCTTAAAGTTCTTGAGAAGAAGGGATTTGTATCTCATAAAACTTATGGGACCACCTATGAATACTATCCCCTGGTATTAAAAGACGAATACGCCAGGGTGCAGCTGGGTGATTTTGCCAGGTCGTATTTCAACGATTCATTTCCCAAACTGGCTGCCTGTTTCATTCAGGATAAAAACATGTCCGTTAAGGAAATGGATGATCTTCTTAAAACCCTTGCGATTGAACTAAAAAAAGCCAAATCCAGCCATGAATAATGTATTGATTTATGCCCTTAAGTCAGGAATCATCCTGGCAGTCTTTTATCTGATTTACCAGGCTTTCTTCAGAAGAGACACTTTTTTCAGACTTCGAAGAAACCTGTTGCTGATCGGTTTGGGAATCTCATTCATTCTGCCCTTACTTCAATATCATTTGCCATTCCGCGGATCACCAATTCTGATAACTCCCTATCCTGCTGATGCATTTGCAGTTTTAAATGATGCTGCAACACCGACAATCGAGGTATTAAATAATCCTTCCGGTCAAAGTACCCGGCAGGCTTCTGCTTCTGTGCCACCGGACAAGATTTTATTGGCCATTTATTTACTGGGGGCGGTATTTTGTGCTGTCAGGCTCATTTTTCAGATCATTAAAACGCTTTTACTGGTCAGGAAATCTGATTGTTCCGTTCGGCATGGTATACGGATTGTGCGATTGAAGGAGGATCGCCTTCCTTTCACCATGTTCAACACAGTATTTTATAATCCGGCTACGATCAGGGAGAAGGATTTCGAAAAAATCTTCATTCATGAAAAGACGCACATCGAGCAAAAACATTTCATTGACCTGCTGCTGGTTGAGTTGTTTTTGATGGTCCAATGGTTCAATCCTTTCATGTGGTTGTATGCAAATGCCATCAAGGAAAATCATGAATTTCTGGCAGATGACGCTGTCATCGCCAAATACTCCGATAAACCCTCCTATCAAATCTTGCTGGTTAACCAGGCTGTTGGAACCAATACGGTCTGTCTGGCCAATCACTTTTATTCTTCAATTAAAAACAGGATCATCATGATAACAAAATCCAAAACGCCACGTCATGCCCAACTTAAGGTGCTGATTATGCTTCCGGTAATTTGTCTTGTGCTTTTTGCGTGCGCTCAATCCTCCGAACATAGAACTTCCCAAAATGGCCAGGAGTTAAAAGGACAAAAGTATTATCAAATCACGGGAAAAGTGATGGACAAAGAAACCAGAAAACCCATTGCAGGGGCTGTTGTTCTGATTTCAGGAACTGATAATGGCTGTATTGCGAATGATAAGGGAGAATTTTCAATCGAAGTTCCGGATCTGAAGAATGAATTGGTATTTAGCTATATTAATCACTCTGAGGTTCTGATCTCTGTTAAAAATCAAAGGCCAAAGACCGTTTATTTGGATTCTGAATTAAAAAGCAAGGTTAAAATGGAAATACCAAAAAGAAGTCAGGGATTAGGAAGAATAATGTGGAAAAATGATACCACATTTACTATAAAACCTGCTCCCCGCTTGTCAGACGAACCCCTGTTAGTAATGGGTACAATTATTGATAAAAATAACAAACTTAGCCCGTCAAATTGCAGGGTATCCGTAAAGGGGAAAGATATAGAAACAGGAATCTTCCCGGATGGGCAATTCTTTATTGATGTTCCTGACTGGGATAATAAGTTGGTCGTGGCGGTTAACGGACAAACCATTGAGTTGGACCTGAATTCTACTTGGGACAAAGAGTCCATAATGGATAAATTCATTGGTCATGATAAGTTTTTAATTATTGTGCTAAAGCCTATTGAGCTGGGAGATACCGGATACAGCGTAGTCAGATCGTCCTTATAGTCTATACCTCAGATTGGTTCATCATTAATTAAATCACTACATTTATTGAACCAAATCATTATTGTTTATGAGCTTGCTCTTTGGCCTCTCCCTGATCCTGGCCGGTATCATTCTCATCATTATCCTGACATCGTGGCTGAAGATCAATTCCTTTCTTTCCCTGTTCCTGGTTTCGCTGTTGCTGGCCATCATCGTACTTCCTTTCCCTGAAATTGTACCGGCCCTGAAAAAGGGTTTTGGCGATACCCTGGCTGCCATTGGCCTGATCATCATTTTCGGCGCAGTGATCGGGGTGACACTCGATTATGCAGGAGCAACCAGGAGCATGGCCAATTACATACTTTCAAAAACAGGAGACAAAAATGCATCCTCGGCCATGTCCATTGCGGGTTTCATTACCGGGCTGCCCATCTTTTGCGATTCGGGATTCATCGTATTAAGCGGCCTAAATCGGTCATTGACAGCCCGAAGCAAATCCAACCCTGTATTTATGGCAACTGTGCTGGCCGGTTCGCTCTATTCAGTGCACTGCCTCATTCCTCCTCACCCGGGAGCCACCGCGGCCGCCGGTATTGTCGGCGCCAATATCGGGAACCTGGTTCTTACCGGCATTGCCGTGGCAGTGCCTGTTGCCGCAGCCGGTTATTTCTGGGCCCGGTTCATGACAAAGCGATTTGCCGTAAAAACTGGCCAGGATACTGGTCCTGAATCCCAAGAATCAACCACATCACGTCTTCCCTCACCCGTGAAATCATTCCTACCCATCCTGGTCCCCTTGCTGCTGATTACCGGCAAGTCCCTGACCGGATTTCTTTTCCCAGGAAATGCCTCAACCTGTATCCACCTCATCGGCTTTATCGGCGACCCTGTCATGGCGCTCTTACTGGGCATGCTCCTCTCTTTTTTGTTGTTGCCGGTCTTTGACCGAAAAACAATCAATCACATCCTGTCGGTCTCCATTGAAAAAGCGGGACCGATTCTGATCATCACTGCTGCAGGCGGAATTTTCGGAGCCATTATAAAAGCTACCGGGA
The DNA here is from genome assembly GCA_016930375.1 of Bacteroidales bacterium. Taxonomy (GTDB): domain Bacteria; phylum Bacteroidota; class Bacteroidia; order Bacteroidales; family UBA10428; genus UBA5072. The sequence continues at coordinate 15,078 of JAFGGU010000071.1, forward strand.
CCGGAGAGCAGGCAGGGGTCTTCCTGTCGCAAACCCGACTGGGATTGCTGATACCCTTTCTCTTGGCCTTCATCCTGAAGACGGCCCAGGGCTCGTCGACGGTTGCCATAATAACCGCCGCATCCATCATGGCGCCCATGCTTGACAACATGGGATTTCCGGGGGAAACAGGTAAGATCCTGGTGATGCTTGCCATGGGATCCGGTTCTATGATGGTTTCCCATGCCAATGATTCCTATTTCTGGGTAATTACCAACTTCTCGAAGATAGAAGCGGATGACACTTTAAAAGTATATTCCACGGCAACCGTGGTGATGGGAGTAACGGGGTTTGCAGTAGTATTGGTGATTTCGTTGTTTATGATGTAGTTCCGGCGGGAAAAGCCTTCCACAACTTATCCTCTTCCGGCAACGCTGCTGTTATCACCTCCGCTTTCCTGGTTACCGGATGAATAAAACGGATCTCCCTGGCATGCAGGCTTATGCCTCCGTCAGGATTTGAACGCGGAAAACCGTATTTCAGGTCACCTTTGATCGGGCAGCCGATATGGGCTAGTTGTGCGCGTATCTGATGGTGCCGGCCAGTCTCAAGGTCTATCTCAAGCAGGAAGTAATTATCCGATCTGCCTATGATCCGGTAACTCAGCATGGCTTCCTTTGAGCCGGCTCTTGGACTTTCGTTGCAGTAGGTTTTGTTTTGCTTTGCATTTCGCACCAGGTGGTGTATCAGTCTGTCCGATTCCTTTGGCGGTGCATTCTTGACAATCGCCCAGTAGGTTTTTTTTATTTCACTTTCCCGGAACATTTTGGTCAGGCGTGTAAGCGCTTTGCTGGTGCGGGCAAATAATACGACTCCCGTAACGGGTCTGTCGAGCCGGTGGGCCACGCCCAGAAAAACCTCGCCAGGCTTTTTGTATTTCTCTTTCAGATATTGCTTTACCTTATCGTCAAGTGCCAGATCTCCGGTATCATCCTTCTGCACAAGATCATGATGGGTTTTGTTTAGAGCGAGGATGTGATTGTCTTCGTAAATGATTTGCAGTGTTGTGGCCATATATTCTTAGTGATGAGTGATGAGTGATGAGTGATGAGTGATGAGTGACGAGTAACGAGCGGGGTTTGAGTGCAGAGACATGGGTAAGGCTCAGATCACACCCCAAACCCAAAACTACATGCCCACTGATCACTCATTACTCATCACTCTCTACTAATACTGTTCCTTGTCATTCGGAAATTCCAGGTTCTTGATATCGGTAATATAGTTATTCACCGCGCTTGTTATTTCCTGGCTCAGGTTATGATAGCGTCGCAGAAACCTTGGAGAGAAATCCTGCGTGATACCCAGCATATCATGCAATACCAGCACCTGTCCGTCAACATACCTGCCGGCGCCAATACCGATGATGGGAATCTTCAATTCCTCTGCCACCTGGGCTCCCAGGCGCGCCGGGATCTTTTCAAGCACAATGGAAAAACATCCTGTCTGTTCGAGCAAATGGGCATCTTCCACCAGCTTTTTGGCCTCCTCGTCATCTCGCGCCCTTACTACAAAGGTGCCGAATTTATGAATGGATTGCGGTGTGAGTCCCAGATGACCCATCACCGGTATACCGGCAGACAGAATGCGTATGATGGATTCCTGGATTTCCTTGCCGCCCTCCAGCTTGACTGCTCCTGCACCGGTTTCTTTCATAATGCGGATGGCAGAATTCAATGCCTCCTTTGAATTTCCCTGGTATGACCCAAAGGGCATATCCACAACAACCAAAGATCTCTCTACAGCACGAACCACAGAGGAGGCGTGGTAAATCATTTCATCCAGGGTAATGGGAATTGTAGTCTCATAGCCTGCCATCACATTGGAAGCTGAATCGCCAACGAGTATCAGATCAATGCCAGCCCGGTCAATGATTCTGGCCATGGAATAATCATATGCCGTAAGCATGGCTATTTTTTCACCCCGTATTTTCATTTCCTGCAATACATGGGTAGTGATCCTTTTGGGTTTATCGGCTAAAGCAACTGACATAGAAAAAAAATTAAGTAATGGTTCGGTGTACAAAGTTTAAAAATAAACCCGGATAAACCAATAAAACTATTACAAACTGTCATATTTCCATGCGGTCATCCTGCAAAAACTGCCATTTTCCGTTTGCGAAAACTGTCGTATTGTCAGCATATCTGAATGGCATAATCCTTGTCATTCTATTGCAAACAAAGAAATTGTATACTAACCAATAAAATAATTTTAGCATGAGCAAAATAATCGGAATTGATCTGGGGACGACCAATTCATGCGTTGCAGTGATGGAGGGTAATGAACCGGTTGTAATTCCCAACAGCGAAGGTAAGCGAACCACGCCTTCGATGGTAGCTTTTATGGATAACGGTGAGCGGAAAGTGGGTGACCCTGCCAAGAGACAGGCTATTACCAACCCAACAAGAACCGTTTATTCCATTAAGCGTTTTATGGGGGAAACCTATGATAAGGTACAGAAAGAAATGCAAAGGGTGCCCTATAAGGTTGCCAAGGGCGATAACAATACGCCCAGGGTGATGATTGACGACCGCAAATTCACGCCGCAGGAAATTTCCGCCCTTATTTTGCAGAAAATGAAAAAAACTGCTGAAGATTATCTGGGTCATGAGGTTACTGAAGCCGTGATCACCGTACCTGCCTATTTTAGCGATTCACAGCGCCAGGCAACCAAGGAGGCAGGTGAAATTGCAGGTCTGAAGGTCCGGAGAATCATCAATGAACCTACAGCCGCTTCATTGGCCTACGGTCTCGATAAAAAGCATCATGATATGAAGATCGCCGTATACGACCTTGGCGGCGGAACTTTCGACATATCCATCCTCGAATTGGGTGATGGTGTGTTTGAAGTAAAATCAACCAATGGTGATACCCATTTAGGTGGAGATGATTTTGACCAGTGCGTCATGGACTGGCTTGCTGATGAGTTTAAAAAAGACGAGGGTGTTGACCTGAGGAAAGATCCGATGGCCCTTCAGAGACTGAAAGAAGCTGCTGAAAAAGCCAAGATTGAACTGTCGAGCTCAACCCAGACGGAAATTAACCTGCCATACATTATGCCGGTTGACGGAATTCCCAAGCACCTGGTTAAGACGCTTACACGTGCGAAATTCGAAAGCCTGATTGATTCACTGGTGCAGTCGACCATTGAGCCCTGCCGCAAGGCCATGCACGACGCGGGATTGTCAAACTCCGATATCAGCGAAGTAATTCTGGTAGGCGGATCCACCCGTATACCGGTTATCCAGGATATCGTGGAGAAGTTTTTCGGGCGTAAACCTTCCAAAGGAGTTAATCCCGATGAAGTGGTAGCAGTTGGTGCAGCCATACAGGGGGGTGTATTGACCGGCGAAGTAAAAGATATCCTGCTTCTCGATGTTACTCCGCTTTCACTGGGCATCGAAACCATGGGAGGCGTATCAACCCGGCTGATCGAAGCCAATACGACCATTCCTACCAAAAAGACGGAAACCTTCACAACTGCATCTGATAATCAGCCTTCGGTTGAGATTCATATTCTGCAGGGTGAACGTCCCATGGCCAATGACAACAAGACCATCGGCAGGTTCCATCTCGATGGTATCCCGCCGGCACCCAGAGGTATCCCCCAGATTGAAGTGACCTTTGATATAGATGCCAACGGCATTCTGCATGTTTCGGCCAAAGATAAGGGTACTGGCAAACAGCAGAGCATCCGTATTGAAGCTTCATCGGGACTTACCAGCGATGAGATCGAAAAGATGAAAAGGGAAGCCAAGGAAAATGAAGCCAGGGATAAGGAACAGCGTGAACGTGTTGACAAGATGAATGCGGCGGACAGTTTGATATTCCAAACCGAAAAGCAGTTGAAGGAGTTTGGTGACAAGCTTCCTGCCGATAAGAAGGGCCCCATCGAACAGGCACTTACAAAACTTAAAGATGCGCACAAGAGCCAGGATATTGCTGCCGTGGATAAGGCAACAGCCGAGCTCACCTCAGTATGGCAGGCTGCTTCCGAGGAATTGTACAAGAATCAGCAGGCCGGCGGACAGGCTGGCCCGCAACAGGGTTATACAGCAGATGCCGGTTCCGGGGAAGACTCCGGACAAAGTACCGGTGCTAAAAAGGACGATGAAGTTACCGATGTGGATTTTGAAGAAGTGAAGTAGGTTTGTGATTTTGTGTATTAATAATGAGCCCCGCCTTTGGCGGGGTTTTTTATTTTGCCCTGAAATGTGCAATAAAACCGCCACCGGGTGCCATTTTTACGTGAAGCTTATCATCCGGGGTGACTTCCTGCATATGCCTTCTGTAATCTGATGCATAAGCATCTGCATTCACCCCGTCCTGGTAGATTTCTGCCTGATATCTTCCGGGCCCCAGGAAAGATAAATCCAGTTCCATTGTCCGTGGCGTCCAGTCGGTCATTGCAGCCACCCACCAGTCATTTCCGCTTTTACGGGCCACCAGGATATAATCGGAGATCTGGCCGTCAAGCACGATGGTTTCGTCCCATTCAAAAGGTATACTGCCGTAAAAAGCAGCATATTCAGGTTCCCGGATGTAATCGCTGATATTGCCTCCCAAAAACTGGAGCGGGCTATCATATACTACGTACATGGCGAGCTGATGAATGCGGGTTCCCTGGGTCATCGGCACCGGATCCACGATGCGAAAGGCATTTTTTTGTGCATTGATCATTCCGCCACCCTCATAATCGAGAGGGCCCGCAATCATGCGGGTGAAAGGGATGATCAGGTCATGCTCGGGAGTGATCCTTTCAGTCCATTTATTGAACTCATGGCCCGCAACTCCTTCGCGGTTGATCAGGTTGGGATAGGCCTTGCGAAGGCCCATGGGTTTGCATGCCCCGTGAAACAGAACCATAAGTTCATACCTGGCAGTTTCCTGCGCCACATGCTCCAGAAATCTGACCATCAACTGATCCTCCCTGTCCATAAAATCCACCATGATCCCTTTGATGCCCCAATGGTGAAATTGCTGCAGGAAGGTCATATTGTGTTTTAAGGTCAGTGCGGATGTCCAAAGCCAGATGCCCACTCCCTTTTCAGCGCCATATCTAACTATTTCGCGGATATCCATACCGGGACTGATCTTTGAAAAATCTCCGATATCGCACCAGCCCGCATCCAGGAAAACATAGTCGAGCCCAAACCGGCTGGCAAAATCAATGTAGTACTTATAGGTCTCTGTGTTGATTCCCGATTTAAAATCCACATCATACAATATGCTGTTGGTGATCCACTCATCGGTGATCTGGCCAGGTTTAATCCAACCTGTCTCCGTGAGCCTGCATTCAGGCGCCAGGCGGTATACCATATCTGAATTTACCAAATCCCTGTCGTTTTCACCCATGATAAATACCCGCCAGGGATAATCGCGTTTACCTGCAGTTCTGGCAATGTATTCCGCTCGCTTTGTCACGAGTTCCTGCTTAAAATAGTCCCCTCTTACAGAAGTCTCTAAAGGGTATGCAGGAAACTTCAGTTGCAGGGATGACTTTCCCGCGTCACCACCGGCGACAAACATGCCGGGATAATCCCGCAGATCGCTTTCAGCGATGGCAAGACTAATGCCGTTGGTGGTTCTTGCATACAGCGGCAGATAAGCCAGATCTTCCGGTTTCAGACCGTTGACGGGAATATGTTTATAATCTTCCTCAAAACTGGTGTGGAAGCAATCCACATCCTTCTCATTCCGGCAGGCAATTACTGGAAGCCACACTGAATCTCCCTGTGAAAAAGTCAGCATACCCGTTTCATTATTTACCACTACCGTATCATCCGCATAACGGGTAACAAACCGGTAAGCGAACCCATCGTCATAGGCGCGGATAACAAGACCGGTCCGGTCTTTAAAGGATAACGCGAGTTCATTGAAATGATCACTTACAAGGGCTCTTTTCTCGCGGATCAGCGGGTGCTGTACCAGGTTTACAGCTCTTGTCTTTGCCGTAAATGAGCCTGATCCTGCTTTTTTACCCACTATGATCATGGCCGGATCAATGATGTCAAGGGCAGGTCGGTTATCGAACATGACTGAAATTTTCCGGTTTTCTCCGCCCGTAAAAGTCACAACTACCTTTCCATTCGGTGAGTGAACAACTTTTTGTTGTGCATTCAGCATGTCGGTCTTAAAGGGCATTAAGCACAAAATCAGCATCACGCATGAACACTGACGACTCTTCTTTTCCATATTTCGAGATTTACAATTCCTGCTATTTTGGATTAACCAATTTAACGACTTTAAACCAAATCTTACCAGGTTTGTTATATCAAAATATTATAGAAACACAACCTACAACCTACAACCTACAACCTACAACTCAAATCCATGCAAACCATCCTCGGCTCCGGAGGCGCAATCGGCACTCCCCTGGCAAAAGAACTCAGGCATTTTACAGACAAAATACGGCTTGTGAGCCGAAATCCAATAAAAGTCAATGATGCCGATGAATTATTCCGCGCTGACATCACCGATGCCGACCAGTTGGATAAAGCCATCTCGGGTTCCGAAGTCGTTTATCTGACTGCAGGGTTTGCTTATGATATTAAAGTATGGCGCCGCGTTTGGCCCGATCTGATCCGCAATGTTATAGACAGCTGCAAAAAGCACAAAGCCCGGCTTGTATTCTTTGACAACATATATGCGCTGGACAGCCGTTTCATGAACAACCTCACGGAAGATACGCCCATTGGACCCGTCAGCAAAAAGGGACAGGTGCGTGCGGAAATCCACCGGATGATCATGGATGAAATAAACGGTGGCAGGCTGCAGGCCATCATTGCCCGCTCGGCAGATTTCTATGGCATCAAAAACAGTGTCCTGGTGGAAATGGTGTATAAAAACCTGCTGAAAAACAAAAAAGCCATGTGGTTTGCAGATGCTACAAAAGTACATACATTCACAGCCGCTGCTGATGCTGCAAGAGCTGTGGCGTTACTCGGCAATACACCCGATGCCTTTCATCAGATCTGGCACCTGCCGACCGATCGGACGCCGCTTACAGGAAAGCAATGGGTAGAATTATTTGCCAGATTAATGAATAAAGAACCCCGGTTGTTTGTAATCCCTAACTGGCTTCTGGCGTTAATGGGAATCTTTATCCCTGTCTTCAGGGAATTTAAAGAAATGGTATACCAGTACGACCGGGATTATATTTTTAACAGCAGTAAATTTGAGAATAAGTTTAATTATGTTCCCGTATCCCCGGAAAATGGCATTGCACAATTAATACAAGAACTTAAGACAACAGACAAACCATAAACCTGCAACCCGGAACCTGCAACTTTTTTTTTTGGAAAATTTCCTGCAATTTATTACTTTCAGCGATGATAACCGGACCAATCAAGTAACTCTCCTTAAAAATCATCGCCATGAAAAACATCCTTCCTGTTCTACTTATGATCTTATCAGGAATAAGTATAATTTCCTGTACTTCTCCCAATCATCCCGGGACGGTTTCCCCTGCCTCGGAAAAAATGTCGGTTGAAAGACTCAGACGCATTGACACCATATTGCAGGAAAGTATCAATAACAGGTGGATCAATGGTGCTGTTGCCTACATTGCTCGCAATGGGAAAATCGTATATTACAAATCTTTTGGGGTAAGTGATGCCGAAAAGCAGACGCCCATGGCAAAGGATGCAATTTTCCGTATCGCTTCACAAACCAAGGCCATTACAAGTGTGGCAGTGATGATGCTTTTTGAAGAAGGAAAGTTCCTGCTTGACGATCCTGTTTCAAAATACATTCCCGAGTTTGCCAATCCGACGGTTGTTGATCAGTACAATGCAAAGGACACTACCTATACCACTATTCCTGCTTTGCGGGAAATTACCATTCGTGATCTGCTGACCCATACATCAGGTATTGATTATGCCGGGATAGGATCTACCATGATGAATGCAATTTATGCCAAGTCGGAAATTCCTGTCGGTTTTGAAAGCAGGCCGCTGATACTGGGTGATGCCATCCAGAAACTGGCCGGGCTCCCCCTGGTGCATCAACCGGGTGAACGTTTTACCTACGGTCTGAATTGCGACGTGCTGGGATACCTGGTTGAAGTTGTTTCAGGGATGACTTTCGATCAGTTTTTAAAGCAAAGGATATTTGAACCTCTGGGAATGAAAGACACCTATTTCTACCTGCCCGAAGAAAAACAATCCCGACTTGCATCCGTATCCACAGAGGATGCCGATCATTTAGCCGTGAATTGGGATAAGCAGGCGCTTGCAGGCCTGGATGCTGACTATCCCCTCGCCCAGGGAACGTATTATTCAGGTGGGGCGGGATTAAGCTGCACCATAACCGATTATGCGACTTTTCTGCAGATGTTGCTGGATGGCGGCGAGTACAATGGGAAACGACTGCTGGCAGCAAGGACTGTGGATCTGATGATCTCCAACCAGATCGGGAACCTGGATCTGGGAGCGGACAAATTCGGTCTGGGTTTCCAAATCACATCAGAGGCAGGACAGGCCCGACTGGGTGTCACAGAAGGATCATTCGCCTGGGGAGGCTTCTGGGGAACCACCTATTGGGCTGATCCAGAAGAACAGCTGGTTTGTTTGTTGTTCTGCCAACAATTTCCCCTATCACACGGGGAAATATCCGATAAGTTCAGGGTACTGGTATATGCGGCGCTGGACGATTGAGAAATGACAGGCCCGTAGGGCCGACCTGTTAATAGAAAATAAACACAGGCTGTACATTACAGGCCCGTAGGGCCGGCCTGTTACTAGAAAAATAAATTCATAACCAACAATAAGCTTCATCGCAGCGACCTGTTATAGAATCAAAATCACCCCTTCATCGCTGCGATTTCTTCTTCAATAGCCGTTCGTACAGGTGTGTATGTAATTCCAAGTTCTTTCTCAGCTTTACTTCCGTCTCCCCTGAATCCCTCCTTCATGGTTCTCATCTGATCAACCGACATACCCCAGGGAGGTGAAATCCCGGTTATCCTCGAAAGCCCCGTAAACATATAGGCACTGGCCATTGCAAGAAAATCCGGCATATGTAGGAACGGTATAGAAACGCCTGATATATCATGGATGATTTTATTGATTTCGGCCATAAGTAATTGAGATTTCCCTGCCAGGTATTTCTCACCGATATTGCCCTGGTTTTCTGCAGCCCTTACAATTATTTCCGCCACATCATTTACGTGTACCCAGGTAAGGGCAGATTCTTTAAAGACAGTAGCAGGTAATTTCTTGTTTATCAAATCGGTTACGTATTTTCCCGTTGATTTGGGATCACCGGCGCCCAATACTGCCCCAGGATATACCATTACCACAGGCAACTTTTTATTCTTATATAAATTCCACACAATTAAGTCTCCCTCGAATTTGGTTTGGGCGTACCTGCTAAGTCTGACCGGACCAATCTGACTTTCCTCGGTGAATGGCATATCAGCAGGTTTTCCAAAGGTTACCATTGAACTCACATGTACAACTTTTGAAATCCCTGTTTCAAGTACGCATTCCATCACATTTCGGGTTCCGTCAATATTTAGGTCATGGTAAAGACGATTATTTCTTTCCCAGAAGGAATACAGAGCAGCAAGATTCAATACCCAATCGCACCCTTTCATACCCTGAAGAACCGAATTCTTATCGGTTATGTCGCCCAAAGCCAATTTTGCGCCGAATGTTCTGAGCCGTTCACTGGTTTCGTTGTTTTTCCTTACAAGACATGTCAATTCATGCTTGGTTTTCATCAGACGATTGACCACCTGTGTTCCAATAAACCCTGTTGCTCCCGTAATAAAGATTTTCATGGTTAATAGGATTAATAGTTAGGTTAAATGGCACACCATAAAACCCATCGGGTTTAATTACAAAAAAATCAATATCATGTGCTTTTCTTCCTGACCAGAATAAGGTAGACACAACATATAATCACGATCACATCAATAAGTATCAGTACTTTCATGGTAAGATCAAAATTCTTCACACCCATTTGAATACTGGCCATAGTCATTCCTATAAGCGGGAAAATCAACCCTAGGTAAACCCATAGCATTTTCGGAGTAAATAAAAACACTCCAATCAGACCATAAAGTATCCCAAAAATCAGCAGGGGGATACTGTTTGGATCACTGGTGGCCTTAAAGAACAAGGTAACATGCCATACGCCGGTGATAACCAGCAGTATGGCTGCAAGAAAGCGGATAGTTTTCATTTTGTCGAGATTTATGATAATCAGAATAAAATTAGGATTCATAATTTACAATATTATGCAGGCAAAGTCAAGTTGTTTGTCAAAATAGGCTGTGCTAGTTCCTGATATATTCACAAGGTTAGCCGGCAAAAATTCCTTTTTTGCTATCTTTATCGCATAATTCTAATACCCATAAAATGCGTACTTTTTTGCTGGGCTTCCTGGTGTTCATCTGCGCTGTTGCAAACTCCCAACCGGACACCCTTTTCAACCAGACTGATGCTAACAAGCTGAAACAAGGCTGGTGGAAAAAGGCTTATCCCAACGGGAAGCTCATGTATAAAGGATTCTTCAGGGACGACAAACCTGTCGGGACCATGTACAGGTATTTTGAAAACGGCGCCGTAAAAGCAATCCTGATTTATGATGCTAAAAGTGAATATGCCCGCGCCAGGCTGCTGTACGAAGACGGTAACCTTGCTGCCGAGGGGGTTTTCTATAATTCCTTGAAGGACAGTACCTGGTCGTATTACAGTTATTATGACAGATCACTGACTGCAACGGAAAATTATCAGAAAGGTTTGCGGCATGGAAGAATGACCAATTATTACAATAACGGTATCGTTTCCGAGATACTCGACTGGAAAAATGACAAAAAACACGGAGTATGGGAACAATACTTCCCCAGCGGGAAATTGAAGATGAAGGGGTCTTATGTTGACCAGAAACTTGAAGGCGATTTCCTGGTTAATTATGATAATGGCAAACCTTATCTGCAAGGTTATTATGTGAATGACAGACGGCAGGGGAAGTGGACTTTTTTTACAGAAAACGGAACTGTTGAGGCAGAAATGGAATATGTCAACGGAACTCCCCTGAATGAAGACCAGCTTACCGAAAAACAGCAGGAGCTTTTCCGCACCATCGATGCCAATGAGGGTAAATTTGAGGAACCTGATGAGAGCAATTTTCTTATACCACAAGGCAGGTAGATTAACAGTCAACCTGTTCATTCAGCCCCGGTTCGGATTGATACTGCCATTCATCATTGGCATCAGTTTTTCCACACTGTCGGCTCAGACGCTCTTTGAACAAACTGCTCCTTCGAAGTACCGGATCGAATTCAGCAATAAAAACGATAATCCATTTTCAACTGATAATCCTGCGGAATTTCTCTCGCAAAAAGCATTGGAAAGGCGCAATAAACAGAATATTCCGGTTGCACAGAATGATATTCCTGTTACCCCTGCATACATGGATAGCCTGCGTGTGGCCGGAGCAGAAATACTGACTGTGTCCAGGTGGTTCAACGCAGCTACTGTTCTGATAAAACATGACAGCACCCTGAACCTGATTTCAAAACTGACCTTTGTAAAAGGATTCCCTCAGAATGCATCAATACCTGTCCGCTCAATAAATACCTCTGCTACTTCGGGTGCTCAAAAATTGAGCGGATCACCTGACGCGGACTATGGCCTTTCGTGGTGGCAAACAGCCATTCACAATGGCCATTTGCTGCATAACCGGGGTAACCGGGGTGAGGGTATTGCCATCGCTGTGCTTGACGCCGGATTTTTTGGCGTTGATCAGCTCCCGGCTTTCAGCAACCTATGGGATAACAACCGGATACTGGGTACACGCGACTTTGTAAACCCGGGTGCAGACCTATTCAGAGGTCATACCCATGGGATGCATGTGCTTTCCATAATTGGGGGCACCCTTACCGGAGAGCTTATGGGTACTGCTCCTGAGGCTGATTTTTGGCTGTTGCGGTCTGAAGACACCGGTTCGGAATACCTGATTGAGGAGGACAACTGGATTGCGGCCGCAGAGTTTGCCGACAGCGCAGGCGCGGATATTATCAACTCCTCCCTGGGGTATACGGTTTTTGATGATCCGTCACAGGATCATACCTGGGATGATATGGACGGCAATACCACACGTATTTCCCGGGCTGCTGATATCGCTGCTTCCAAAGGGATACTGGTGATCGTTAGTGCCGGTAACCAGGGCAATTCCGAATGGAAATACATTGGTGCCCCGGCAGACGCTGATAGCGTGCTGGCGATAGGCGCTGTTGATGAGAACCGCTATATCGCGTATTTCAGCAGTCGCGGTCCCTCTTCAGACGGCAATATCAAACCCGATGTAATGGCCATCGGGCTGGGAACCTACATGGCCGGATCTGATGGCGGCATCCGGCAGGGCAATGGAACTTCCCTGTCGGCCCCTTTAATTGCAGGACTTTCGGCTTGCCTCTGGCAAGCCAATCCGCATGCCTCAGCTGTTGAACTGCTTGCTGCCATAAGGGAAAGCTCTGACAGGTATGCCCTTCCTGGAGACGATTATGGTTACGGGATCCCGGATTTTAACCTGGCCGATGTTTTGCTGAAGGCCAATGAGAATAATTCCGGCTTTGTTGAAAGAGTGTCTGTCTTTCCCAACCCTTTCCATGATCAGCTTTACCTGATTTTCAATCTTGTGGTGGAAGATCCAGTTGATATCAGGATGTACGATCTGACAGGCAAAGAAATTGCGCAGTATTTTTTCCCTGCATTTCCCGGAAGGAAATACCTGAAAATGGATGGAGAACAACTCTCTGGTTTGCCAAGAGGATTCTATTTATTGAAATGCAGTGTATCCCAGGTTACTTCCATTGTTAAAATCATTAAGTTCTGACAAATGGATAACCAGGCCTTGTCTCTTCATCAGCTGTTGGGTCAAATAAAAACTGTTCTGAAAAGCTCTCTTTCCGGTTCATACTGGATCACAGCTGAGATCAGCGAATTAAAAATAAATTACAGCGGACACTGTTACCTGGAACTTATCGAGAAAGAATCTGCGGGTGAATCTATTAAGGCCAAAGCCAGGGCTACGATATGGTCGTCTGTGTTCCGCATGCTGCAGCCCTATTTCGAGACTACTGCAAAAATAAGGCTTGCAGCCGGCATCAGGATCATGGTGAAGGTTACCGCCGAATTTCATGAGCTATATGGTTTCAGTCTGAATATTACCGATATTGAACCCTCATTTACAGTGGGTGAGCTGGCATTGCAGAAACAGGCCATCATCAACCGCCTGGTCGCTGAAGGCGTCTTTGACATGAACAGGTCATTGTCATTGCCCGAATTGCCTGGCAAAGTGGCTGTGATATCGTCCAAAACTGCCGCGGGCCTGGGTGACTTCCTGGATCAGCTCACCGGTAATCCCTATGGATATAAGTTCTATGTAAAGCTTTTTCCTGCTGTCATGCAGGGTGACGAGGCGGAACAATCGATCATTCATGCCCTGGATCAAATTTATATCCATGAGAACTTTTTTGATGTCGTGGTCCTCATCCGGGGAGGTGGTTCTCAATCGGATCTGAATTGCTTCAACAGTTACCTGCTGGCTTCCCATGTGTGTCAGTTCCCCTTGCCGGTCATTACGGGAATTGGCCACGAACAGGATGAAACCATCACCGACCTGGTGGCACATACAAGCTTAAAAACACCTACAGCCGTTGCAGAATTTCTGATCAACCAGTATCGTCAGGCCGATGACAGGATTAATGAACTTTCCATGGCTTTGTTCGATAGCGTGACTCAAACCGTAAAGGAAGAAAAAGAACGGTTGAACAGGTTCCTGTTGTTGCTGAAACCTGCTTTAAAAGAACGGCTGGCAGCTTCTTCCGGAAATTTAAGGTACCTGGGTGTAAGCCTCACGGGATCGGTGAAGCAATTGCTTACCCGGGAATCAGGCAAAATCAATGAAAGGATCAGTCACCTGAGAGCAGGAATCAAAGAAATCCTGGTCGCTCATAAACACAAAATCGAGGTGCTTGAAAGGAAGAATGAATATCTCAATCCCTTCCTGATACTGAAAAGAGGGTACTCGATCACCTATCGTCAAGGCAAAGCCCTCAAAAATCCTTCACAGGTTGCCGGGGATGAAATTATTGAAACCAGGCTGGCTGAGGGAATGATTAAAAGTAAAACATTTTAAAACAAGCCTATGACCAAGAAAAATCTGTCGTATTCCGAAGCCATTGCCACCATTGATGAAATCCTGCAACAGATTGAGACGGGAGACCTGGATGTGGACGAACTGGCTGAAAAGGTAAAGCAAGCCTCGGAATTGCTCAAACTCTGCAAAGGCAAACTTTTCAGCACAGAAAAAGAAGTGGAGAAGATCTTAAAGGAAATGGATGGCGGAGATAGGTCGGAGTAAGGAGTAGGGAGTAGATGGCACCCTTCAAGCGGTCCCTGGACCCTAGAAGGGTGAATTAATAAAATAGTTCACATACTTGATATATTTTATGTTAACTTTTATCGTGAATTTCAGTATACTGAATATTGTTCCAAAAACAAGCGGTGATGAAGAGATTGATTGTATTCCTGCAAGCGCTGTTTTTTCTGTCTTCAGCATATTCAACAGACCTGTCCAAAGTTAAATTTGAATACCTGACAGTGGATGACGGCCTGTCACAGGGAATTATTGAGGACATCATGCAGGACCGGCAGGGTTATATCTGGATTGCCACGCGTGATGGACTTAATCGTTATGACGGAAGGAAGTTTGTTACTTTCAGGAATGACCGGAACGATCCGCAAAGTCTTGCCTCCAACTGGATCTTAAGCCTTGCCGAAGACAAAGAAGGGAATATCTGGATAGGATCTGACGGACTGAATAAGTATGATCCGGTTATGAACCGTGTTACCCGGATTCCTGTGAACCGGGAAGATCCGAATGCCTATCATGGGGGAAGAATCTTCAGCATAACCGTGGATATTGACAGCACGGTCTGGTTTTCCACTAACAGTGGTCTTGTTCATTATTTCCCAAAACGAAATCTGTTCAAAACTTATACACACGATCCCAATATTCCAGGATCGATAGGAAGCAGTGAGGTCTTCAGCACCTATGTTACCCATGACAAACGGTTGCTGGTTGGAGCAAATGCCGATCCTATTTATGAATTTGACCGGAATAATCAGGTTTTTAAAGAAATCCTCTATAAAACCGCTCATCTGGGCAATAATAACCTGAAATACATGCAGGAGGATGAGAACGGATTGATTTATATTACCTCCGAATTCTCCGCCGTTCACATTTATAATCCGGTTACCGGTGAATCCTTGCTTTTGGACAAGACAGAGGGAGGCCTGAACGCAGCCAGCATAAAAACCAAAGTTCTGCCTGTAAGCTCCGAAGAAATATGGATAGGCACCGATGGCGGCGGAATTAATGTTTACAATCCCAAGACCGGTGTCGTGCAGTATTTAATGGTTGATACCCGGAATGATTATTCTCTCAGCGGCAATGCCATATTCAAAATGTACCAGGATAAGGATAAAAATATCTGGATAGGGCATTTTGGATCCGGTATCAGTGTTTGGAAACGAAACAAGGAGATATTCACCTCCTATTCTCATAATCCCTTTAATACTGGTTCCCTGAACAAGGAAGTTGTTACCGGTATCTTTGAGGATTCCAGGGGCAGGATCTGGATCGGGCAGGATGGCGGGGGATTGAATTTATTCAATGAAGAAAATCAGACATTTGAACACATCCGTTACAAAGCCGGTGATCCCGGTTCTCTTACGTCGGATGTGATCTTAAGTTTTAATGAAGATCCGGATGGGAATTTGCTGCTGGGAACTTATTCGGGCGGAATGATGGTTTTTAACCCGGAAACAAAACGGGTGATCAAGGCATATGATGCCGCTGACGGAGTAGGGTCCAACCACGTATGGTATATTTTCAAGGACAGCAGGGAAAGATACTGGCTTGCTACACTCGGCGCTGGTTTCACCCTTTTTGATCCGGTGACAGAAGCTTTTACAAACTTTTCACAAAGCAGTGAAGAAATTGCTTCCTGCTCCAATTCTGTGATGACCATTACCGAAGATGATCAGGGGAAAATATGGCTTGGAACCGAGAATGCCGGCATATGCGTTCTGGATTACGAAAAAAAGGAAATCAAGAATTACAGGCAGGATGAAAGCAATAAGAATTCCCTGTCTTATAATGATGTAAAATCCATAGTTTTCCTGAATGGCTATGCCTGGATTGCGACCAACGGAGGAGGGCTTAACCGTCTGGATCTTAAAACTGATTCCTTCAAGATCTATACCATGCAGGAGGGCCTGACCTCCGATGCACTTATGGGCATACTCAAGGACCATGAGAATAATCTCTGGATCAGTTCAACAAGAGGCCTGATGAAGTTCAATCCGGTTACCGAGGCCATTGAAGTATATGATAAGTCACAGGGAATACAGGGCAGTGAATTCAAATACAACTCACAATTTATCCTGGATGATGGCCGGATGATGTTTGGAGGCGTAAACGGACTTACTATCTTTCATCCCGACAGTATCAGGTACAGCAGTATTATACCCAATGTGGTTTTCACCGATTTCAAAATATACGATAAATCGATTGTGCCGGGTGCAAAGCGTTCACCCATCAAGAAACACATCAATTTTACTGATTATATCAAGCTGAATCCCAGGCAATCAGCATTTACCATTGAATTTGCCTCGCTCGATTTCAGTACTCCGACCAAAAACCGGTTCATGTATAAACTGGAAGGATTTGATGAGGATTGGATTGATGCCGGAAACAGAACTTTTGTGACCTATACCAACCTGGATGCCGGGAAATACACATTCCTTCTGAAAGGATCCAACAGTGACGGATTATTCAATGAAAATCCGAGAATGCTTAAGTTCCGGATCTTTCCACCCTGGTATGCCACCAAATTCGCCATAATAATATATGTGCTTTCGGCGGCCGGATTGATATGGTTTTATATTAAACAGCGGGAAAGACAATCCAAACAGGATAAGCTGATCCTTGAACAAAAAATCGAGGAAGCCCAGGCTGAATTAAAGAGCAAGGCGCGTGAACTGGAAAGGCAGCAGGAAGCGCTTAGAAAGCGTGATGAAGAAGAAAAAGACATCAAGTACTATACGGAAGGAATTGCCCTTTTAAGTGATATAATAGCAAAGAAAAGGCGCAACCTGGAGGACCTTGCAACCGGGATCATTTCAGAACTGGTGCGGTATACGGATGCTTCAGCAGGGGCAATTTTTACCATTGATGATGCCGATCCCCAACATATCTTATTGAGGGCCACAGGTGAATTCTGCCTGAGTTCGGATCAGGAGAAAAATTTCATTTTCGAAGCCGGTGAAGGTAATATCGGTACCTGTTATAAAGAAAAGCAGACCCTCAGGGTGGATAATCTGCCGGACGGGTATATCATTTTGCGCTCAGGATTGGGCAGCGTATCCCTGCAACATGCGCTCTATGTACCGATAATACAGGATAATCTTTGCGTAGGGGTCATTGAAATAGCCTCGGTTGAAAAACTGTCGGAAAACAAGGTCACCCTCATCGAAAAAACAGCTGAGTCTCTTGCCTCCGTGATAACCATTATCAAGGTCAATGAGAAAACCAATGAAATGCTGGAACAAAACAACACGCAGGCGGAAGAGCTCAGGGCCCAGGAAGAAGAGATGAGGCAGAATATGGAAGAGATGATGGCCACACAGGAAGAATCACTACGGAAAGAAAAAGAAATGGCTGCTGAACTTGCTAAAAAGGCCGGACAGCTGAAAGAACTCCAGGAAGAGCTTAAGAAACTAAAAGGAAAATAAAGGAAATTACTTATGCCGGATCAGTGATCTGACGGCATAGAGCAACAGGATCAGCAGGGCAAAGTAACTTGCCACACGACCTATATAATCTCCATTTTTCACGTAGTAGGTAAGAACATCATTTGCATTGAGTGTGCCTTTTACGGCACCTCTTTTCCACCACCCCAGTTCTTCAATGACTTCTCCCCGCTGATCAATCAGGCAGGAAATCCCTGTATTGGCTGAACGGGCAATGCTGCGCCGTGTTTCAATGGCCCTCAGGCTTGAAAAGGCATTGTGCTGGTGATAACCCGGAGTATCGCCCCACCAGCCATCGTTGGTGACAACACAAAGCAGGTTGGCCCCGTTCCTGACATAGCCGGTCACAAATTCCCCATAAACCGATTCATAACAAATGATGGGGCCCATACCTGTCGAGTCGGTGGCCGAGAAAAAGACACCCCGGTGATCCTGCGTTCCCCATCCACGAAAAGTGCCCCCTAACCGGACGGTAAAGTCTTCCAGAAATTTCATGTATTTGGCATAGGGCATCTTTTCGACACCCACAACCAGCTTTGATTTGATATAAACAGGTATCCGGTTCGAGGAATCGATCTGGATTGCCGCATTGAAGCTTTCAAACTTCAAATCGGTTCCGGGGATTTCCCGCACGTTGTCTGATAATTTGTCCCCCGGCAAAAACCTTTTATAACACTGAATTCCTGGAATATAGGCGGCTTTTGGGTATGCCCTCAAGAACTCACGGATCATCCGGATATCGGGTACCTGCTCCATCTCATCCATCCAAATGTTATTGTTGATGGATGTCTCGGGTGCAAAAAAATAATCTACCGTGGAATCGGCTGCTTTGGCGGCTTCTGAAAGCTGTATATGCGTTTGGTCCAGACTGGGGATTGACACAAATTTCTCATAAGGATCAATATTAGGCTGAATGGCAACCACCGTCTTAGGATCAGGTTTCTCCTGATAGGTATGAAACCTTACCAGTGAAATGGCAATCGGGCCGGCAATAATCACCAGCACCAGGATGGTCTGCGACAGCAATTGCCTGCGCGAAATATCAGCATATCCTTTAATCAGGTTCAGGATTAAAACGTTCAGCAATAAAATCCAGAGGGATCCTCCCAGGATTCCCGTATACTCATACCACTGTATGAGCCTTGTGTTGTATAGAAACCCGTTCCCCAGTGACAACCAGGGCCAGGATACTTCCGAATTGTGGTAAAAATATTCCCAGGTTATCCAGAACAGGATCAGGCTGAAATATCCTATCTGAGGTCCCAGCTTGCGTTTGGCAATATGGAAAAGCCACATGACCAGCGACCACATCAGCGTATTTATAATTACGGCTGCCACAACGCCTATTGCCGTGGCATTAAAGATCCACCAGCTGGTAGCAGTATTCCAGATCAGGAAAGTGAGTGATGCATAACGGAAAAAAGTCACGGATCCGAATTCCTTTTTATGCTGATCCAAATCATCCTCCACAAGCAGCAGGGGAACAAGCGCAACGATGAGGATAAGTCCGTGTCCCCATTCATACCAGGCCGGCGTGAGGAGGAGCCCGCTTAACAGGGAGAGAAGGATACGTCTTTTTGTATTCATGAGAGGTGGTAAGGCAATATTTTTAAAGCGGCAAATATATTAAAAATAGCCGTAGAGACGCAAGATTTTGCGTCTCTACCTGTAATTGTAATACGCCTGGCAGGCCCCCTCTCCCGATACCATGCAGGCTCCGATAGGATTTGCAGGTGTGCATACACCAGCAAATAAGCGGCATTGATCGGGACGTTTCAGTCCCCTTAATACTTCACCGCATATGCATCCCTTGGGTTCGGGAACGGTATTAACCTGCAGGTCGAATTGTCTTTCAGCATCCAGTGACCGGTATTCATCCCTGATCTTCATACCACTGTCCGGTATGGGTCCCAATCCCCGCCACGAATCGGTTGCCGGTTCGAAAAACAGGCTGACCATCTTCCTGGCTTTTAAATTGCCTTCTGCAGTAACCGCCCTTTTATACTGGATCTCTGTACCATATCTCCCTTCTTCCTTCATTTTAACCAACATATAAATAGTCTGGAGAATGTCAACCGGTTCAAATCCGGAAACCACTACTGAGATCCTGAACTTTTCCACCAATGGTCCGTACATATTGGCTCCTGCGACAGTAGTCACATGGCCTGGTCCAATATAACCGTCAATTTGCACACCCTGTTCGATGAGTGCCGCCATGGCAGGAGGCATCACCTTGTGCATGCTCAGCAGATAAAAGTTTCGGATCTCCTGGCTATGTGCTTCCCATAAGGCAACGGCGCTTGATGGTGTTGTGGTTTCAAATCCGATTCCCAGAAAGACCACTTGTTTTCCCGGGTTATCCCTGGCAATGGCAAGGGCTTCCAGGGTGGAATAAACAATACGTATATCTGCACCCAGTGCTTTTTCCTGGTTCAGGCTCGAGTCGGACCCCGGGACACGGATCAGGTCGCCATAGGTTGTTATTATTATTCCGGGAATCCTGGCGAGTTTAATGGCGCGATCAATGGAAGTCCTGTCCGTAACACAAACCGGACAGCCGGGACCGGACAGAAGTTCAATTTTTTCAGGCAGAAGCCGCTGAATCCCAAACTTGCGGATGGCCATGGTATGACCTCCGCAGACTTCCATGATCCGGATCGACTGCCTGGTTTCGTGAGCAATGGCATGGACCAGTTTTTCAATTACCTTCCTGTCGCGGTATTCATCAAGATACTTCATCATTTTCCCCGTTGGCCCTGTTCAGTTCTTCAAACAATCTCATGGTTTCCAGCGCTTCTTCCTCGCTGATTTTCTGCAGTGCAAATCCCGTGTGGATTAAAATATAATCTCCGGGTATCACATCATCCACCAGGTGAAGGCTGGCGTTCACTATCGCCCCTCCCACCGAGGCTCTGGCCATATTTCCTTCAACAGAGAGGACTTTGGCAGGAATACTTAGACACATGTTTGGAAATATTAAGTTATAAAGTTATGCAGTTTTGCAGTCTTGCAGTCTTGCAGTTTCTCATTTGCATACCTGCCTGCGTGCCGGGCACTCCGGCAGGCAGGTTTGCACATCATTTTCTTCTCGCCGCAATCACCAGTTGGCCCAGCGCAATTCCCCCATCGTTGCAGGGAACCCGTGCATGGGTATAAACCGTGAAATTATCCTTTACCAGTTTGTTTTCCAACAGTTCAGCCAGGTATTTGTTCTGAAAAGTGCCACCTGAAAGCACTATTTTCTGTATGCCTTTTTCATCCCTGATCTTTTGGGCCATGCGGAAAGAGGCTTCTGCGATCGTATTGTGAAATTTAGTAGCCACAATGCCCGGCGCCACGCCTGAAGAAATGTCGGCGCAAATTTGTCTGACAGCCGGTAAAACAGATACGGTTTCCGAGATTGTGAAATCATAATGCCCATGTATACCCGAAATCACATTGGATTCAAGCCTCATGGGAGCCTCAGCATGAAACCGGGCATGCAGGCATATGCCGCTTATGGCTGCCGTTGCGTCGAACAACCTGCCCATACCTGAACTGAGCTGGCAATGAATGCTCTTTTCGATGGCCGTTATGATCATCCGGATAATTGCGGGATCTGTTTGTTGTATGACAGGCAGGTCGAGACCCAGGATATCCTGTCCGAATGCCTGATACAGCAACGATAAGCCCATTCTCCACGGTTCAGTGGCGGCTTTGTCCCCTCCGGGCATGGGCATATATTCAAAATGTCCCATCCGGATAAAATCTTTCAAATCACAAACCAGGAACTCGCTTCCCCAGATATTTCCATCGCTACCATAGCCGGTACCATCAAAAGCCAGTCCGATTACCTGTTCATCAACTCCATTCTCAGCCATGCATGAGGCAATATGCGCATGGTGATGCTGCACTTCAATCCGTTTAATTCCAAGTTTTTGGGCGAAGCGTGTGGAAAGGTAATCGGGGTGCATGTCGGCTGCCACTGTATGTGGTTCAATCCTGAAAAGGTGCTTAAACCGTCCGAGTGTTTCCTCAAAGAATGTGAAGGTCTCCAGGTTTTTCAGATCCCCGATATGCTGACTCAAATATGCCCTGTTGCCTTTCCCCAGGCAGAAGCAATTGGATAACTCGGCACCGGCAGCCAGGATTCCGTCCACATCAAACCCAAGTTTCACCGGCACCGGGACGTACCCGCGTGAACGCCGGCTTATCCGCTCTTTAGCGCCAATTACACGAACCACCGAGTCATCGACTCTGTTAAAGATATCACGGTCGTATGTAATGACAGCGTCGGTCAATGACGCCAAAGTATGAAGGGCTGTAGGGTTGTCAATAATGATAGGTTCATCAGCCAGATTGCCGCTGGTAAGCACAACAGCCGGAAGCCCCAGCCGGTCAAAAATCATATGATGCAATGGCATATAGGGCAGAAAGGCGCCCAGGGTATCCAGTCCAAGTGTTATTCCCGGGGCCAGAGGTTGAATTGTTTTCAGAATAACAATCGGCCTATGCCATGACAAGAGGGCTGCTTCTTCGGTCCCGGAGACTTCAGCGTACTGCTTTAGGCTGTCGAGGTCTTTGAACATAACGGCGAAAGGTTTACCCTCCCGCCTTTTCAGATGTCGAAGCCGGTTGACGGCCTCTTCATTCAATGCATCACAAGCGAGGTGGTAACCACCAATCCCTTTTAAACCCAAAATCCCGCCGGAACGGACCAGAGAGATGATCCGATCCATTATCTCCGGCAGACCGGTAACAATCTCACTTCCAACCGTCATTGAATAAGCCGGGCCACAATGATTACAGGCCACCGGTTGCGCATGAAAGCGCCTGTCGTTGATATCTGTGTATTCGGCGTTACAAACCGGGCACATATCAAAGGTAGCCATGGTTGTATTCTTCCGGTCGTAAGGGAAATCACGGATAATTGAAAAGCGCGGTCCGCAGTTGGTGCAATTAATAAACGGATAGGCTATCCGATGAGGCTGATGACTCATATCGTAAAGGCAATCGGGGCATACAGCGATATCCGGACTGATTTCCGAGGTTTCGCCGGTTAGGTCCTGGCTTGCCAGGATCTGAAATCCTGTAATGCCTTCGGGAATGTCCTGATCAATGGATATTTCTTCAATCTGAGCAACCACAGGTGCTTTATAACGCAAATCCTCCACAAAGAACGGCATATGCTTTGCCTGTCCTTCGATTTTCAGGGTAACTCCGTCGGTGCGGTTAACCACCCATCCATTCAAATGGTACTGTTTCGCCAGGCGGTAAATGAAAGGTCTGAAACCCACACCCTGCACCAGTCCTTCAACATGTATGAGCAAGGCAATGATATGATCCTGTTCAGGGTTGAGCAATGTGAAAAAAATAACAGTTGTTTCTGATAATCGTGTTAAAAGTATGAAAATAATGATTTATAAAAGTTAATTTTAACGTTTCGTAATGTTCGGACAAATCATGAACACGAAGTTACCACCGCGTACAGTCGAGAGATTGAGTAAGTACAGGCGCCTGCTCGATAAATACAAGGGCCTGGATGAAGCCCATATTTATTCCCATAAACTGGCAGGTTTGCTGAACCTGACTCCCGAACAGGTCAGGCGTGATCTTATGCTGATCGGCCTTACCGGCAACCACCGGAAAGGTTATAATATCAAAGCGCTCATCGGGATAATTGGCAACACCATTGACCGGCAGGAAGGACAACAGGTTGCCCTGGTTGGCATTGGTAACCTGGGTAAAGCCGTGCTGGGTTTCATCCGGAAAGCAGAGACGAGGATGAACATTGTAGCCGCTTTTGATATTGACAGGAACAAAATCAATACCCACATTGCCCACGTGCCCTGTTTCGATATACAGGAGGCAAAACAGGTGATCAGGGAAAAGAATATCCGCATTGCCATTCTGACGGTTCCGCCTGAAGTTGCCGTGTCAACAACCACCCTGTTGCTTCAGTCGGGTATCCGTGGAATCCTCAACTTTACATCGGTGCACCTGGATGTCTCACCAGATATTTATTTAAAGGATTATGATATCATCACATCGCTTGAAGAGATCGGGTTTTTTATCAAATAGCGGCCTGTTTCTTTTGCTTTTTGCTTTTCCGGCCAATCTTATGTCCCAGCATCTGGCTGCCTATCATGATAACCAGGGCAGGTTTTATATTTTCGATAATGGCAGGTCCGTGCAGGCTGAATACCTGCCCGTGAAAAGTTTCAGTATTGGAGGTTCCTGTTTGTTGTATGCTGATAACCGGAATCGTTTGAAAATGTATTACAAAGGTGAAATTGAAGAACTTGAGGTGAATTCTGTAGATCATTTTGAAGCACTTGATTATCTATCAGTTTATAATATAGGAGGGGTTGTCAGAATCATTGAAAATGGCAACCTTACTACTGTAAGTACGCATGCTGTGCAACTTCAGGCTGAAGACAGCCTGATCACCTTTTATGATGCAAGCCAGAAATTGCTTGCTGTTTATTACAAAGGTAAGATCCACATGCTGGAAGACGTACTGGCTGGCAGGAATGTTGTTTTGTTTACTTCGGGTGATAATATGGTGGCCTGGGTATCTTCCGCCACCCGTGATTTGAAGGTATTCTACAAGGGCAAGACCTTGATACTCGAGCCGTTTTTATCAGGTGGCAAATTTTTGGCCGGAAAAGATATACTGGCATGGGTTAACCAATCGGATATGAAGTTCAGGGTATTTTACGGGGGAGATGTATATCTGGCGGAAGAATTCCCTCCGGAATCCTGGCTGCCGGGTGACGGTCTCATTGCCTATGTAGACAACACGGGATCATTCAAGGTTTTTGAGAACGGCAGGACGACAGATATAAGTTCCTTTCCGCCTGATTTCTATGAAGTCAGTAACCGGATGGTGATATACGGTGAACAGGGCTATTTCAAGGTTTGGTACAATAACAGGTCGTATACATTGGAGACACGAATCCCTGATAAATGGGAAGCGGATTGGAATACAGTCATATACCGTGATCTGAACAGGAATGTCAAGATCTTCAGCGGGGGTGAAACCAGGGTTTTAACCTATGACCTGGCCGAAGAGATACATTTGTACCGGGATATTGTTGTGGTGAATAAGGGAATGAACAACCACAATGTTTATTACAGAGGCAGGAAGTATTAAAAAAAGGAAGTTGTAAGCATCCGATCAGCTGAAATAGAAAAGGCTTTCAAGTTCATTCCGGATATTCACGTAATTGATAATAACATGATCCGGTACATGGAGCACCACCGGAGAAAAATTCAATATTCCCTTTATACCGGTGCTGACAAGCCTGTCACAAACCTCCTGTCCTGCCGCTTCAGGGACTGCAATGATGGCTGTTTTAATGTCATATTCTTTAACTATATCAGCAATCTTTTCCACCGGGTAGACCGGAATTGAACTTTTCCGGTTATATTTTGACGGATCCAGATCAAATCCTGCCACAATTTTAATATGGCTTTCCTTGAAACCGATATAATTGATCAATGCCTGTCCGATATTGCCGAGTCCCACCAGGATCACCATGCGTTCCCCATCCTGTTTGAATAATCTGTTGATAGATTCCAGAACATATACAATATTATAGCCACCCCGCCTGCTGCCTTGAATGCAGGCCATGGAAAAATCCTTTCTGACCTGTTCAGGTTTGATCCTGGTTTCCAAACCCAGGGTATAGGAAAATACCCTGGTAAATCCGATCCGTTGAAGTTTGAGCAATACCAGGCGATACGTCAAGAACCTCTTTAAAACCCGCTGACTGATCATCTACTCAAAGAAATTATCAACCGCAAATACAGGGATGTATAAGAATAATGTATCTTAAAAAGTCGAAGAAAATTTCACTAAAATTATTTGTTAAAGTTATTCATATTTTCTACATTTAAATATTATTTGTGAAAAAATGCACAAAGAATGAGTGAGGTATTCCAGATCTCGCTTTCAGACTGGCATTTTTTTCTTGAAAAGCTTGCAGTTGAATGGGATGTTTTCGTGCCAGTCAAGATTAATCAATTTATTGATTATAAACTTTATAATAGTAATTATCCCATTCAATACAACCAACCTCTTCCTGTCACTCCCTTGAAAACATTCTTCCTGCCATTTCAGGAAAACGTAGTTTTTAGCAGATCTTTTCACAATAAAAAACTTATTGTTGGTGTGCCCTCCTGTGACCTGCAAGCACTAAATCTCCTGGATGAAATTTATCTGGAAGAAACTTCCCCCGATCCAATATACAGGAAAAACAGAGAGAACACCGTGCTGATAGGAACTGACTGTCATACCATCAGGACAAGCTGCCACTGCATGTCTTATGGGATTGAACCTTTCCCTACTGCGAATGCCGATCTGAACCTGGTTAGCCTGAATGACAGCATCCTTCTTACAGTTTATACTTCCAAGGGGGAGGCATTAATCAAACAATACCCTGAGTATTTTAAAAACGTATTACCTGATAAGGAAAAACTGGAGCTGGCGGAAAACCGGCGTTCTGCCACCCTCAGAATGCTTGAAGAACAGAATCCTGATCTGCCCGATTACTCAACCACAGGTGATTTGGTCTTGCACGCCGGAGAAGAGATTTGGCAAAAATATGCAAGAACCTGTGTTTCCTGTGGAGCTTGTGCCACCATTTGTCCTACGTGCACCTGCTTTCTGCTGATCGATCGGCCTGATTTTGAAAAAGTAAGGCAGGTGGATGCCTGCCAGTATCCGGGATTTGAGAAAATTGCAGCAGGAGAGGATCCGCTGCATCGGAAATCTGTGAGATTCAAGAATCGGTATCTCTGCAAATATGTATGGAAACCTGAAAGGTTCAAATCTATTGCCTGCACCGGATGCGGGCGATGTATCGATGGTTGTATCGGAAAGATTAATAAGAATGAAATATTCCTGGAACTATCACAACAAGCCTGACAAACGAATCATGCTGGAGACCGAGAACATATACCGCCCCATCAGGGCCACCGTGGAAGAGGTCATTGATGAATCGCCCCTCATCAAGTCCTTTGTCCTTATCCCGGAAACTGAATTTCACTTCAAAACCGGCGAGTTCATAGAGTTAACCATCGACGGTTATGGAGAAGCTCCTTTTACACCTTCTTCCTCACCCCTGGAAAGTCATAAAATTGAGGTTACTGTGATGAAAGCAGGTTATGTCACAGAGAAAATCCATGCCCTTATGAAAGGCGACCTGGTGGGAATCCGGGGCCCCTTTGGAAGAGGTTACCCGCTGGACAGGTTTTATGGTCATGAAGTGTTGATACTTGGCGGAGGATGCGGTTTTGCGCCCATCCGTTCGTTATTATTCAACCTGATGGCTGAAAAAGAGAAGTTTATAAAGGTAATTCTGTGCTACGGTGCCAAATCACCAGAGGACTGCATCTATAAACCCTTTGTTGACCAACTTCGCAAGGTGGAAAAGTTCGAGGTTTACCGGAGTGTGGACAAGGCAGATGCTACCTGGAGCGAAAAAGAAGGCGTTGTTACCAAACTTCTGGATGATATCAGGATTGATGTGCAGCAGTCTGTAGCCATCGTGTGCGGTCCGCCGGTAATGATGAAATACGGTACATTTAGACTGCTTGAAATGGGATATCCTGCATCAGACATATACCTTTCCATGGAAAAGAACATGTCCTGCGGCATGGGAAAATGCGGACATTGCATGATGGGAAAATATTACGTCTGTAAGGATGGTCCTGTTTTCACCTATGAGGAAATAAAAGAACAACCTGATATCTGGGTATAAGGCTCATGGCTAAGAAACTGCTCATCGATTTTAATAAGCTGAGAAGTATGAAAGACTTCCCTGCTGAAGGCATTCTGAAGACGGACAATTACACCCTTTCCTTCAAATCGATCCGGGAACTGGCCACTTTCATGTTCACCTGCCGCCATTGTGAACAAGCTCCCTGTATCGATTCCTGTCCGGTGAACGCACTGGAAAAGAACCCGGAAGGCGTTATCACACGTGCCATGTTAAAATGCATTCGTTGTAAATCCTGTATCGTCATATGTCCCTTTGGAACCATGATGGATGATCTTTTCGCAGTCAGGAATTCCGGCCGGAAATTTATCTCTGTCAGGAATGGCAATGATCTTCAGGACTTTGCAGCGTGTTTTCCGGCAGATGTGGTGAGCCTGGTGGACATGGATGAAGATCCTGCCAATCACATATTCCGGCTCAGTGACGATATCCTGGTGAGTGAATTTACGTGGGAATAAAATGGCAAAAGACCTCTTATATTATCTGATCTTCCCCGGATTCCTGTTCACGGCTCTGGTGGGGGCAATTTTCAGCTGGATCGACCGAAAGGTAACCGCCTGGGTTCAGTTCAGGAAAGGTCCTCCTTTCCTGCAGCCGTTCTATGACTTTTTCAAGCTTCTGTTGGTAAAGGAAACCATTTTGCCGGCCAGAGGCTCGAAAATGACCTTTCTGTTTGCCCCCTTACTGGGTCTTACCGGTGCCGCACTTGCAAGTATGCTGATCCTGCTCCCGGCAATTGGTACCAAACCGGGTTTTAACGGTGATATCATCGTCATCTTTTACATCCTTACTATACCTTCCCTGACCTACATCATAGGAGCCCTGGCTGCAGGAAATCCCCTGGCATCAGTTGGAGCATCCAGGGAAATGAAACTGATCATCAGCTATGAACTTACTTTCCTGCTGATTCTGGCGGCCATCATCATGAAAGCCGGAATGACGATCACGATTCACGAAATACTAGCTGTTCAGACTGATGAAGGTGCTTTTATCGGCAGCATTTCCGGAATATTGCTCTTCATAGCCTTTGTCTTTTGCATTCAGGCCAAACTGGGCCTTGTTCCCTTTGATATGGCGGAAGCGGAAACTGAAATTAATCACGGATCCTTTATTGAATATTCTGGCCAGGCTTACGCTTTGATCAGACTGACCAGATACATGATGCTTTTCATATTACCAGCTTTCCTGTGTACTGTTTTACTGGGTGGACTCAGAACCGATGGCATTCACCTGTTATGGACCGTATTAAAAACCCTGGGGATTTTACTTGTTTTAACACTCATCAGAAACACCAACCCCAGAGTAAGAATTGATCAGGCCATGCGGTTTTTCTTTATCTGGATGAACTTGCTGGTCATTGCGGCGATCATATTGGACTATTTTAATCTTTAAACATTCACCATTTGGGCTTTAAGGATTATTGCTTCAGGAAATCACTCTGGGTGTTCCATTTTGGCGGAGCCTCATGCAACAATTGCGACATCGAGATCCTCGATTGTCTGACCCCGCGTTATGATATTGAGCGATTCGGTATGGTGCTCGTGGGAAGCATCCGGCATGCGGATGTGCTGCTGGTGAATGGTTCGATCAATCAAAAAGATAAGATAAGATTGCTGGAACTATACTCCCAGGCACCCAAACCCATATTGGTGGTGGCCATTGGGGCCTGCGGATGCACGGGAGGTATTTTTGCAGAAGGGAACACCTTCGCCGGACCAGTTGATAAGATTATTCCCGTGGATGCTTATGTTCCCGGATGTCCTCCCAAGCCCGAAGCCATCATTGGGGGTATCGTAAGACTGATTGAAAAAACAAAAAAAGCTACCCGTGATGAAGCTACCTGATATCGAGCGGCTTGAGCAGCAATTTGAACAGGAGGTTCTTGACGTCAGCATCAGGAACATGAAAAGGGCCACAGTTACCATAGGTCCTGATCACCTGGTAGCTTTCAGTCAGTTTCTATACAGGGAATTGCATTTCAGGTTCATCATTGCTTCTGCAATGGAAACTTCTCGGGGTATTGAGATCCTGTATCATTTCAGTCGTGATCCTGCTGGTCTGATCCTGAACCTGCTCGTGATACTGGATAAGGAAAAGCCGGAAATCGAATCGCTCACCGGCTTGTTTGAAGCTGCCAACTGGATCGAAAGGGAGATGCATGAGATTATCGGGATCCATTTCAAAAATCATCCCAATCTTGAAAAATTGATTTCGGAGGGTAATTGGGCGGAAGGGGTTTATCCCTATAGGAAAAGTGAAAAAGGGACAGGTGAAAAATGAAAAGTGAACCATCAACCATGAACAAAATTATTCCCATAGGTCCATATCATCCGTTGCAGGAAGAACCTGAACTTTTCAAGCTCTACTGTGAAGGAGAAATTGTCAAGGATATTAAATGGGAAACCGGATATAATCATCGTGGCATCGAAAAGTTAAGTGAGTCAAAAACCTTTGACCAGGTTTTTTTCCTAGTGGAAAGGGTTTGTGGTATTTGCTCCACCTCGCATCCCTTTGCTTTTGCCAATTGCATGGAAGAGATCGCCGATATTGAAGTACCTGACAGGGCCAAATATATCCGGTCGATCATTGGAGAATTGGAAAGAATCCATAGCCATTTGTTATGGCTTGGACTTGCCGGTCATTTTCTGGGGTATAACACGGTTTTCATGTGGGTATGGAAGTATAGGGAGCCTGTGCTGGACCTTTTTGAAATGATTACCGGTAATCGAAACAGTTATGCCATGTTTAAAATTGGCGGCGTACGCAGGGATATAGAAAACAGCAAAATCCCAAAAATTAAGGAGACCCTTGACTTCTTAAAGAAAAAGATTGACATGCTGGTCGGTGCTATAATGGACGACCCTGTTATTCATGCCCGTACCAAAGGTGTAGGGATACTTACACAGGAGGATATCATTAATTACGCTGCTGTAGGGCCAACTGCAAGAGCATCGGGTGTTGAGATTGATGTTAGGCACGATGATCCTTACGCGGCTTATCCACTTGTTAACTGGAAAGTGATAACAGCCAAAGGAGGTGATGTTTTTGCTAAAACCGAGGTCAGGCTTCTTGAAATACTTGAATCTATATACATAATTGAACAATGTCTGGAAGGGCTTAAAAAAGAAAATGAGGGTGATATAGAAGTTTTGGTAAAGGAAATTCCTGAAGGTGTAGGTACGGGCCGTGCAGAAGCACCACGCGGGGAGGTATTCCATTTCGTAAAAACCGATGGATCGAACTACCCGGTAAGGCATAAAATAAGAGCTCCCAGCTATGTGAATATAGCCACCTTCAGAAAGGCCTGCATTGGGCAGACAATCTCTGATGCCACCATTTCTCTGGCTGCAGTTGACCCATGTTATTGTTGTACGGAGAGAATGGCCTGCGCATATGACCTTCATACCGGTGAAAGAATCTTGGATGGAAAAGGACTTATTGACCTGTCACAGCATGTGACTGATACGTTAATAAAACTGTAACCGTATGGAAGACAACCTGACATCAATCACTTTGGGTCATGCCTTACTGTTTACGGTAATCATACCGGCAATTGCCGGCCTTGTACTTTTTGCCCTGCCTAAAAAATCAAATCGGATAAAAGACATCCTGACAATTGCAATTACCGTACTTTCATGCTTTGCTGCATTTAAGCTATATGCATCAGTTCAACAGGCAGTATTGGTGGGATATTGCAGCATCATACTGCAACCATTCAAAGCCTGGTTTCAAATACCGGCTGAGTGTGCCCAATACCTGACATTGAATGTAGATGCCATGGCCCGTCTGATCATTTTACTGGTCGCCGGATTCAGCCTGTTGATCAGCATTTATGCAACTGGTTATCATCATGCAGAAAAAAAACCGAAGCACTTTCATTCCCTGTTGCTGCTCACGCTGGCTGCCTCATCAGCAGCAATATTTGCAGATAACCTCATGGTTTTGATCGTTTTCTGGGGATTCCTGGGCTTTACCTTATATGCTATGTTATCACCTGATGATGAGCAATCCTCTGCCGCCGCCAAAAAAACCCTGATCCTGATCGGAGCATCAGACGGATTGATGATACTGGGCATCGCAATAATCGGGAAAATAGCAGGAACTTTCAGCATGGCATTGCTGGATCTTTCAACCACCAATGCGCTCACGGTAATTGCATTTTTATGTCTGGCCATTGGCGCCTTTACCAAAGCCGGAGCCTTTCCTTTTCATACCTGGATCCCGGACTATACACAAACTGCAACAGCTCCTGCATCCGCTTACCTGCCTGCCGCGCTGGACAAACTACTGGGCATTTATTTCCTCACCAGGATATGCCACGATGTATTTCAGATCAGCGGAGGTATCCGGCTTACTATACTGTGCCTGGGAGCGCTAACCATTATCATTGCCGTAATGATGGCCCTCATCCAGCACAATTACAAGAGACTGCTGGGTTACCACGCTGTATCACAAGTAGGTTATATGATTACCGGTATCGGTCTGGGATCAGTTCTGGGTATTGCCGGAGGACTTTTCCACATGATAAATAATGCGGTATATAAGTCCGGATTATTCCTGGCTGCCGGATGTGTTAAGAGCGCTACCGGCAAGGATGACCTTGAAGAGCTGGGAGGGCTGAGCAAGGCCATGCCCGTTACCTTTATCTGCAGCCTGATCTTCGCCCTTTCGATATCGGGCGTACCTCCGCTCAATGGCTTTGCATCCAAATGGATGATTTACCAGGGGATTATTGATTTGGGTAAAGGTACCGGCCCCGAAAACCATTTGTGGATGGTATGGCTGGCCATGGCAGTCATTGGATCAGCGCTTACACTGGCCAGCTTTGTCAAGTTCATTTCCGGGATCTTTCTGGGAAGACAAAAACCGGCATTAGGAACCATACAGGAGGTAAATCCCCTCATGTGGGCTCCCATGTTGTTACTTGCGCTCATTTGTATAGGTTTTGGAACGTTTGCCACCAATTGGGTAATACCCTCAATGCTTGAACCCATTACAGGAAATATTCACTATTCCGGGCTGTGGAATTCATCCTTGATTACTCTTCTGATAGGCATCTCATTATTGCTTGGAATACTATTCTATGTTATTGCCACCTCCGGAAAGTTGCGCGTCGCTGAGAGTTTTATCGGAGGAGAGACCAACAGGGATGAAACGGGATTTGAACCGGTATCTTTTTACGAGACTATTAGGAATTCCTTACTCTTCAAACCGTTTTATGCATGGGCAGAAAAAAAATATTTTGATGTTTATGAATTGTCCAAAAAACTTGTACTGGATGTGAGCGACCTGTTCAGCAAAGCACATACGGGTATTCTTTCCAATCTGGCTTTCTGGGTACTGGCAGGCCTCATTTTCATGTTTCTTTTTCTTTTACTCTAAATCAGCAATCCATGGAAATAATTCTGTCTATACTGCTAATCTTCATGATAATAGGCGCCATTTATGCTCTCTTTGCCAAGGACCTTCTGTCCGCGCTGATTTCCTGTGGAATTGTCGGGTATGGCCTGGTGATCTGCTTTCTGCTGCTAAGGGCTCCTGATCTTGCCATTGTGCAGGTCGTAGTTGAAACAATCACCCTCATCATTATGGTGGCGGTGGTGCTCGACAGTACACGGGAAGATCTGAAGGAGCGAATCATGATCCGTGAAAAGGAAAGCTCATACATTAATACAAAGTACGTTTTCAATGTACTAACCGTGCTGGTCCTTGCCTTATTCTTCCTGTTCTTTTTCAACCAGGCCATTGATAAACTTGAGCCCTTCGGCACCCATACCACCCGGATGGCGGAAGCTTATATTGAAAATGGAGCCCGGGTTACAGGAAGTGCAAACCTGGTCACAGGCGTTGTTTTTGATTTCAGGGGTTATGATACACTGGGTGAAGCAACCATACTGTTTACAGCGGTGGTGGGCATCCTGGCCATTTTAAGACTAAGGGGGAAGACCTGAGCCATGCAAGATCAGTTGGTAAATCGAAAAAAAGAACCGAAATGAAAGGAATGTCGATCATCGTAAAAAAAGTCAGTCAGCTGATCGCCGGCATCATCTTCCTGTACGGCATTTATATTGTGCTTCACGGTCATCTTACACCGGGCGGAGGTTTTGCCGGTGGTGCGATTCTCGCAGGAGCATTCATCCTGATCGTTCTGGCTTTTGGTACAGATATCATACATCTGAAACACGACGAGGAAAGGGCTTCCTTGTTTGAAGGACTGGGACTGCTTGCCTTCATTCTGCTGGCCATTCTTGGTTTTATAATTGGGATTAAGGTTTTTTTCAACAATTATCTCCCCAAAGGTCAACTGGGAGAATTGGTAAGTGCAGGGTTGATACCCCTGTATAATATTGCTGTGGGCATAGAAGTTTGCGCTGCTCTGTTTACGATTTTTCTTGCTTTGGTAATTTATAAAGAGGAGATCTCAAAATGATCGTCTATATCCTTTGTTTCATCTTGTTCCTGGTTGGCCTTTTTGGTGTGCTGACGAGCCGAAATATCATCAAGATCATAATAGGGCTTACCTTCCTGGAAATCAGTATCAATCTCTTTCTGGTCCTGATCGGATATGTAGAGGGTGGTCAGATACCGATTTTGGTAAAGGGCTCCGAAAACCTGCATTTTGTTGATCCCTTGCCACAAGCGCTGGTACTCACATCCATCGTAATTGGCCTGTCAACCAACGCCATGTTGCTGGCTGTTGCCATCAGGATTTATAAGAAGTTCAAGACTTTTGACATCCGAAAAATCCGGAGCCTTAAAGGATAATATAATGTACAAACTCATACCCCTGCCGGTTATCCTGCCACTGGTCGCCGCGTTCCTGATCGCCATTGTCGGGAAAAGGTTCAAAAGATTGGCAAAGATACTATCCGTTTTGGTATTCCTTTCCACAGCGGTCCTAAGTTACTGGTACATGGTTGCCGGAAATCAGGAAACCATGCTTTACAAGATTGGTGGCTGGGAACCAATCAACGATATTCCCATTGGGGTTTATATGCTCCTGGATCCGTTCAGCGGATTTATGCTGTGCATCATCAACACGATTGCTCTCCTTTCAACTGTATATTCCGTCAATTACATTACTAAATTCACAGGCGTAAACTATTTCTATACCCTGCTGAGCATCATGGTTGCCGGATTAAACGGAGTGGTTCTTGCCGGAGACCTTTTTAATCTATATGTCTTTCTGGAAATTACAGTCATTTCCTCTTATGCGCTGGTGGCATTCGGGACCGATAAAGAGGAGCTCGAAGCCTCACTCAAGTACCAGGTGCTGGGGGGAATTGCCACATCCCTGATCCTATTCAGTATCGGGATGATCTACTGGTATACCAAAACACTCAATATGATGGACATAACCAGAGTCCTTCATGCCAGCGGCGATGTGAAACTTATCCAGTTCTGCCAGCTAATGTTGATTGCAGGCTTCGGACTGAAAGCGGCCATCATGCCTTTCCATGGCTGGCTGCCTGATGCCCACTCGAGTGCACCCTCTCCCATATCCGCCATGTTGTCGGGTGTTGTCATTAAAGCTGCCGGTTTATATGTGATCTTCAGACTGTTTTTCAATATGTTTGAACTCAATTTCGAGATCAGTGTTTTGATAACGGCCATCGGTACCTTATCGATGGTGGTAGGCGTATTTCTGGCCATCGGTCAATGGGATCTGAAAAGACTGCTGGCTTATCACAGCATCAGCCAGATGGGTTACGTCATTATTGGTGTGGGTATGGGTATGATTATCCTTTCCAGGCAAGGTAGCCTGGCAGCAGCATCGTTAGCCATAACTGGCGGACTTTTTCATCTGGTTAATCATGCCGTATTTAAGGGACTGCTTTTCCTGAATGCCGGGGCCATTGAGTACAGGTTGGGCACAAGAGACCTGAAAAAGATGGGCGGTCTGGCAGAAAAAATGCCCCTCACCGCGGCTACATCACTGGGCGCATCCATGGCCATTTCCGGTATACCTCCCTTCAATGGTTTTTTCAGTAAACTGATCATCATCATTGCAGCCATTCAGGCCAGGTTTTATATACTGGCGGCACTTGCAGTGCTTGTCAGTATCATTACCCTTGCCTCCTTTATGAAATTTCAGCGGTATGCCTTCTTCAACGGAAAAATTTCAGCCAGCCGGGTGAATATCTCAGAAGTTCCTCCTTTCATGGCGTTTTCAATGACGATTATGGCCTTGCTGTGTCTGGCCCTCAGCCTGCTATTGATCCCTGACCTGCGGGAGCATGTCCTCCAACCGGCCGTGGATATTCTTACCGGCAGAAATGCATATTTTATTAACCTGCTAAACAAATAGCATGAAACACGTTGCCCTCTTTATCATTTTACTGGGTCTGTGGTTGCTGCTGACCTTGAACCTGAGGACAGCCAACATGCTTGCCGGTATAACTGCCGCCCTGGTAACCACCCTGTTTTTTGGCCGGTATTTCGTAACCGGTATCAGAAAGTTTCTGGAACCCATGCGGTACCTGTGGTTATTAGTTTTTCTGGTCATCTTTATCTGGGAATGCCTGAAAGCAAATTTCGATGTGGCCTACCGGGTTATTCACCCGAAGATGCCCATAAGGCCAGGAATTATTAAGGTGAAGCTGGATCTCAAATCGGATTTTGCCAAAGTTATGCTTGCCAATTCAATAACCATGACACCAGGTACCCTGTCTGTTGATCTTATCGGTGATATATTGTATGTACACTGGATATATGTTCGAACATCTGATCCGGAAAAATATTCAGAATTTATAACCAGCAAATTTGAAAAATATATCAAACGAATCTTTGATTAATTCTTATCCCATGGACCAATACCTTATAATATTGTTATATATCCAGATCGCCCTGTGCTTTTTTTGCCTGGTACGGATCATCAGGGGACCTACAATACCCGACCGGATGGTTGGCATTGACATTTTCGGGATTCTGGTAGTGGGGATCTGTGTGATCCTGGCCGTTCTTACCAACAGGATGTTCATCATCGACATCGGTATCGCCTGGGTCATTTTAAGTTTCATTGGCACATTAACATTGGCAAAATATTTGGGAGGGAAGAAATTAAATGAATGAAATACTTTTTAAAGTGCTTTTAACCATTGGCGTCGTGTTTAACCTTTTTGGATGCATTGGGCTTCTCCGCCTTCCCGACGTCTACAACCGGCTGCAGGCAGCCACCAAATGCGTCACGCTTGGAACCTGCAGTATTTTATTAAGTCTGATTTTCCGGTTTGGATTCACTGAGGCTGGTATTAAAGCGTTATTAGGTATTCCGCTTCTTTTCTTTGCAGCTACTGTTGCAGCGCATGCCCTGGTAAGGGGCTCCTATCATTTCGGTGTAAAAATGGGCGATCAAAGTGTCATCGATGAATATGCGGATCATAAGCAAGAATCATCGCAAAAGGAACCTAAAGAAGATTAGCATGATATACCCAAAAATAAGAGAAATCCGTGAGGCCTTGATTTCTTTGTTTACAAAAGCATATACCACCTCATTTCCGGCAAAACCTCACATACCTTATCAACACTATCGTGGTAAGCCTGTTGTGTTTGATGAGCATTGCGTTGGCTGTGAAACATGTGCCAATGTATGCCCCTCACATGCCATTACTTTTACCGATGATATAGAAAAAGGTATACGGATTATTGAAAGAAACTATGGCCTTTGCCTGTTTTGCGGGCAATGCCAGGAACACTGCATCACACAACAGGGGGTAAGGCTGAGTGATCAGATATACGATATGGCCACCTTTGACAGGAAAAATCTGATTGAGCGGCAGGAAAAGGAATTGTTGCTCTGTAAAAGTTGTGGCAAGGTTATTACCACCAGGGATCACTTTCGCTACCTTCATGAGAAATTGGGCCCTTCTGCCTATGCCTCTATTCTGAATCTGAACCTGTTGAACGAACGGTTGAAATTGGCTGACCGGGAATCTGTCTCCATCGAAGTTGTGGACGAATTAAAACGCAAGGATATGTTCAACGTCCTGTGTCCTGATTGTCTCAGAAAATCACTCTTAAAATCATTGTAAGAAGTGCTCTGCAAGCTTTTAAAAAACACTGTCCATGCAGGTAAGACCATCGTTCTTGTTGGACTTGGAAATGTTCTCCGGCACGATGACGGAGTAGGTGTTTACCTTGCTCAAAATATTCATCCGGGATTCAATATCCATGTTATCAACGTTGAGGCCAGCATTGAAAACTATATTGGAAAAATCAATTCTTACTTACCTGACCTGCTGATACTGATGGACTGTGTTTTCTATAACCGGAAACCCGGTTATAGCAGGTTATCACCGGTTACTGATCTTATCGGTTATACAACAAACACGCACAATATTGCTCTTAAAAATATAAGCAACCTGTTCACCGCTCAGACTTTTATCCTGGGTATTCAACCTGACAATGTGTCTTTGGGTGAAGGGCTTTCAACACCGGTTTTAAAGAAAGCAGAACACCTTGTCCAAAAAATCAATTCCTGTTTTCTTGCAAATAATTCATCCTTGTTGTAACTTGTACTAATTACTAAAAAAGGGAGGTATCATGTCGAAACAAATGATTTCTCTAAAGGTGAGATGTCTCCATTGTCATCAGCCATTAATGGATTACACCCATTTTCTCAATGCCAAACCGAGTATTAAGCTGTTTATTGAGGCGGGTGGTAAACATGGCGTCATCAATCTGTGCTCAACGTATGGCTGTTATGACAAGGTCAGTAACATTGAACTTGTGGAAAATGAGATCGTTAAACTGATTTGTCCTCATTGCAAAAAGGAATTGCCGACCATCACAACATGTGATGTTTGTGGAGCACCCATTGTGAGTTTTGCTATGGAAAAAGGGGGTAAAGTGCACGTCTGTTCAAGGATCGGATGCAAAAAGCATGCTGTATCTTTTGAGGATATCTATACTACACTTACCAACTTTTATGAAGAGGATTTCTACGGCGCAAGAGAGACAGATTTCTAGCTAAACCGCGCCGGAAATGGACATCTACCAAACAGGAGAACTATATGTAATTACGCATTCGTTATTTATATAACACTAGAATGAATTAGTTTGCTGTAAAAAAATCCGCAATCTTTATTTCCCTCAGCTTTTTCTTACCTCGTACCTGCAATGATTATCCGTATTTTATCAGGAACCATCTCATTATGTATAATATATAATTGAGGTATTTTATTTCCCTGCTTATACTCATTCTAAATTTCAGTTTTCATTTGTTTATCTGATTTTTCATTTCTATTTTAGTTGTGAATTAATTAACAATTAATTCAAACCTTTATTGAAGGCCCTCTTGAAAAGCAATGTTTCCTGAAGGGCCTGTATTATGAGTATTCTTATAATAAATAAACTCTCATGAAAACAGGAGTTCAAAAAATCGTAGAAAAATACGGAAAGGATAAAACCCGGCTCATGGATATCCTGATCGATGTTCAGTCGGAGTTTGGTTTTATTCCCCGTGAGATTACGGTTCAGATCGCTGATGATCTGGGCATGTCGGAAGTTGATGTGGATCAGACCATCTCATTCTATCATTTCTTCTCACAAAGGCCTACCGGAAAGTACCATATCTTTCTCAACAATAGCGCCGTTGCATATATGATGGGCCGAAAGGAGGTGGCAGACACCTTCACCAAGGAACTCGGGATCAATTTCAATGAGGTCACGCCCGACGGCCTGGTAGGTTTATTTGAGACCTCCTGTATCGGGATGAACGACCAGGAACCGGCGGCAATTATCAACAACCGTATTTTCACAAAACTTACGCCCTTCAGGGCCAAGGAGATTGTCAGGGATATCAAGGAAGGTAAAGACATTGATGATATGATTGTGGCGGATTACGGTGACGGGGAGAACCGTTCCGATCTCATCAAATCGGTTGTAACCAATAATATCCGCAAAATTGGGCCTATTCTCGAACGCAATCACAAACCCGGGCAGGCCATTGAGAAGATCTCCAAGATGACACCCGAGCAGGTCATCGATGAAGTAAAGAGATCCAACATAAGAGGCCGGGGCGGCGCTGGTTTCCCTACCGGTATGAAATGGGAATTTTGCCGCAATGCTCCCGGTGAGAAGAAATACATATTTTGTAATGCAGATGAGGGTGAACCCGGTACTTTCAAGGACAGGGTTGTTCTTACCGAACGGGCCCGTTTGCTTTTCGAGGGAATGGTAATTGCAGGTTATGCAGTGGGCGCAACCGAAGGGATTTTGTACATCCGCCATGAGTATAAATACCTCCAGACCTACCTCGAGTCTATCCTAAAGGCGGCAAGAGACGTCAATTACCTGGGCAAGAATATCCTGGGCAAAAAAGGATTCAATTTTGACATTCGCATTCAGTTCGGCGCAGGCGCTTATGTTTGCGGTGAAGAATCAGCGCTGATAGAATCGGCTGAAGGAAAACGCGGTGAACCACGCGACCGGCCTCCTTTCCCCGTTGAAAAGGGGTACCTTGACATGCCCACGGTGGTGAACAATGTTGAAACGCTTTGCGCAGTTGTAAAGGTGATCCTGAATGGCGGAGAATGGTACAAATCGTTTGGAACAACTGAATCAACAGGTACAAAACTGCTGAGTATTTCGGGTGACTGTAAATTCCCGGGAGTTTATGAAGTGGAATGGGGCTTCTCCATTAACGACATCCTTGATATGGTTGGCGCTCATAATGAAGAGGTGCAGGCAGTTCAGGTGGGCGGCCCTTCAGGAGCCATCATTGCGTCCAATGAATTTAACCGCATTTTAGGTTATGAAGATTTGGCCACCGGGGGATCCCTGATTATCATAGGTAAGAACCGGGATATCCTTACCGACATCGTTTTGAACTTCACCGAATTTTTTATTGAAGAATCCTGTGGAAGCTGTTCCACCTGCAGAATTATACCAACACTGCTCAAGAACAAATTGGTGAAGATACTGAATGCCCGTGGTGTAAAACAGGACATTGATGATATGGTTGAATGGGGCAAGATTTTAAAAGCCAGTCGATGTGGACTCGGGCAGACTGCTGCCAACCCCATCCTTTCGAGTATAAAGAATTTCAGACCTTTGTATGAAGAAAAAATACAGAAAAACAAGGTGTTTGACAGCGGCTTTGATATGAACGCGGCTGTTAAGGAATCCTGTGAAGTAACCGGCAGAGTACCTAATATTTAAAGAATTTTCATCATGAGCCAATACGTAAGATTTACAGTCGACGGCACCGAGTGCATGGGCATCAGGGGCCAGTATCTTGTTGACGCCGCCAGGGAAAACGGAGTGTACATTCCTACCCTCTGCAATTTTCCGGGGGTTAAGCCAAAAGGTGGTTGCCGGATCTGTACCGTGCGGGTGAACGGCAAATTAATGACAGCCTGCACTACGCCCGTTGCAGAGAATATGAGCGTAGAAAACGAGGTCAAAGACATCAATGAATTAAGAAAATCCATCATCGAACTGCTGTTCATTGAAGGTAATCACTTTTGTCCGGCCTGTGAAAAAAGTGGGAACTGTGAGCTGCAGGCGCTGGCTTACCGTTTCAGAATTATGGTTCCAAGATTTCCCTACCAGTTCCCGGTACGCAAGGTGGATGCCACACATCCGAGAATCATTAAGGAACAGAATCGCTGTATTTTGTGTAAGCGTTGTATCCGGGCAATTACCGACGAAAATGGCAGAAGTATCTTTGCATACCGTCGCCGCAGTGCCCGGGTTGAGGTTGTTGTTGATCCGAAACTCGGAAAACAGCTCACCGAAGAACTTGCACAAAAGGCAATGGATGTTTGTCCAGTGGGGTCGATTATTGTCAAGGAGAAAGGATTCCAGATACCTATCGGTGCAAGAAAATACGATACAATGCCCATTGGTAGTGATATTGAAAACATGCAAGTAAAAAAAATCTAAAGACCATATTCCATGAGTAAACCAATAGTAGCCACCACGTCGCTGGCCGGATGTTTCGGATGTCATATGTCGGTTTTGGATATCGATGACAGAATACTGGAACTTATTGAACTGGTTGAGTTTAATAAATCGCCCATCGATGACATCAAAAAGTTCAGCAAGAAATGTGACATCGGGCTGATTGAAGGAGGCTGTTGCAACAGTGAAAACATTCATGTCCTGAAAGATTTCAGGGAGAACTGCCGCATACTGGTCTCCGTGGGTGAGTGTGCCATCATGGGAGGACTGCCTGCCATGAGAAACGGCATCGCCATACAGGAATGCCTTGAAGAGGCTTATGTGAATGGTCCCACAGTGGTTAGCAATGAGGAAGTGATCTTTCCGAATGATCCGGAACTCCCTATGCTACTTGACAGGGTATATCCCTGCCATGAAATCGTTAAAATTGATTACTTTCTGCCAGGTTGTCCGCCCCGTGCCGACCTGATATGGGAGGCGCTGGTTGCCCTGGTGACCGGTGATGAAATGAAACTGCCTTATGAAGTTGTGAAATTCGATTAATTCAGAAAATTATGGGACAAAAGATAACCATTGAACCGGTAACCCGTGTTGAAGGTCATGGAAAAGTTACTATTCACCTCGACAACGAGGGAAAAATAGAACAGACACGCCTGCATATTGTTGAATTCAGGGGATTTGAGCGTTTTGTACAGGGGCGGCCTTACTGGGAAATGCCGGTACTCGTACAACGTCTTTGCGGTATCTGCCCAGTGAGCCATCATCTGGCAGCCGCCAAAGCCATGGACGTTATTGTTGGTGCCGGAACAGGCGAAGGACTGACGCCTACCGGCGAAAAAATGCGCCGGTTGATGCATTATGGACAGATTTTTCAATCGCATTCGTTGCACTTTTTTCATCTGGCCTCTCCGGATCTCCTCTTCGGAATCGATTCTGATCCGCTGAAACGCAATATCATCGGCGTAGCTCTTGAACATCGTGATCTTGCCGTTCAGGGTGTGATGATGCGGAAGTACGGGCAGGAAGTGATCCAGGCTACAGCCGGGAAAAAAATTCACGGAACCGGAGCCATACCGGGGGGTATCAACAAACATCTCAGCGAAGAGGAACGCGATTTCCTCCTGCATGGCGATGACTATATGAATATCGACAAAATGATATCCTGGTCACAGGACGCATTGGAATTCTTTAAGGAATATCATAAGAAAAACAAGGGTATCATTGATAGTTTTGTCGAATTCCCTTCCAGCCATCTCAGCCTGGTGCGCAAAGACGGTGCACTCGATCTATATCATGGCGTTTTGAGGGCGGTTGATACAGATGGCAAAAAAATACTGCACGATATTGATTACCAGGATTACGATCGGTACATCAATGAAGAAGTAAAGTCGTGGAGCTACATGAAATTTCCCTACCTGAAAGAAATTGGTAAAAAGAACGGCTGGTATACCGTTGGACCACTGGCCAGGATGAATACCGCCGAATTTATCGATACTCCCTTGGCACAAAAAGAGTTCGAGCTGTTCAAACAGTACAACGGAGGTAAACCCAGCAACAAATCCATGCATATGCATTGGGCCAGACTCATCGAGATTTTGCATTCTGCCGAAAAGATAAAGCAATTGCTGAACGATCCAGATCTGATGGAAGGAGAACTGGTCATAAAGGGCACCAAGTGTCTTGAAGGAGTGGGACTTATCGAAGCACCCCGCGGGACACTTTTCCACCATTACAAAATCGGTGAGAACGATATGATCACCATGGCCAACCTGATAGTGTCCACCACCAACAATAACCAGCCCATGAATGAGGCTGTAAATCAGGTAGCAGTTAAGGTAATGACCGGTAAAAAAGAAATCACGGAAGGCATGATGAATGCTGTAGAAGTGGCCATCCGAGCGTATGATCCTTGCCTGAGTTGTGCAACCCATGCCCTGGGTCAAATGCCACTCGAGTTCGAAGTATATGATGCTGATAACCAGCTGATCGAAAGAAAATTCAAACATTGACCGGTAAGCTTCCGAACATACTGATATACGGATACGGAAATCCCGGCCGCCAGGATGATGGTCTGGGGATAAGGCTGGCAGAGGAATTGGACCAATGGTGCG
This sequence comes from Bacteroidales bacterium, assembly GCA_016930375.1. Taxonomy (GTDB): domain Bacteria; phylum Bacteroidota; class Bacteroidia; order Bacteroidales; family UBA10428; genus UBA5072. The sequence continues at coordinate 58,725 of JAFGGU010000071.1, forward strand.
CCAATCATCATTGGCAACATGTCAGTACCGATACCAATTACCAGTTGAATGTTGAGGATGCTGCTGGATTGGCGAACTATGACCTGGTCATTTTTGCGGATGCTTCCCGTGAAAATATTCAAAGTATCAGCTTTGACAGGCTGCTTCCTTCGGCAAAAACCGAATTTACCATGCACGCTGTTTCTCCTGCCTTTATCCTGCATTTATGCCATGAGATATTCAATCATAAGCCGGAAGCCTACCTCCTGCATATCCGGGGTTACGAATGGGAGTTCATGGAAGAGATGACCGAAGGTGCCGGAAGAAATCTGGTTGAGGCCGTCAATCGTGTTAAACAGTTTATTCTGGAATATTCCACTCCAATTGTCTAACTTTGTCATCACCTAAATTCTAAAAAAACAGCTATGGATCTCTCAACAACTTTCATGGGTATCAAAATTGCCAATCCTTTGATTGTGGCAAGCTCGGGATTGACCAGTTCGGTCGACAAGATTAAAGAATGTGCCGACAACGGTGCAGGAGCGGTTGTTCTGAAATCGCTGTTTGAAGAACAGCTGATCACCGGAAAAGCTAAACTGATCAATCAGGATGACATGTATTTCTGGTATCCCCAGGCTCTGGATTTCGTGAATACGATTTCGAAAGAGGAGGGACTGTCAGCCTATCTCAACATGATCGAAAAAGCCAAGAAGTCCGTTTCGATACCGGTTATGGCCAGCATCAACTGCGTTACGCCCTGGGAATGGCCAAGGTTTGCAGCCCAAATTGAAAAATCCGGAGCTGACGGGATTGAACTGAACATTTTTATCCCTCCCACCAACATCAATCTCACAGGCTACAAGATTGAAGAAACCTATATGGACATCATCCATGAGGTCCGCAAGCACACTAATATTCCCATTGCCGTAAAAGTAGGGTTCTACTTCACCAACCTGTACCGTACGCTTTACAAGATCAGCAATCTCGATATTAACAGCCTGGTTCTGTTTAACCGTTACTATCGACCGGATATCGATATTGAGACCCTGCGTGTTGTCGCGCAAAATGTATACAGCTCACCCCATGAGATAACTCTTTCCCTGAGATGGATTGCCCTGCTCTATGGCAGGATCAGCAAGGAGCTTGTAGCAGCCACCGGAGTTCATGATTACCAGGGTGTAATAAAACAACTCCTTGCCGGAGCAACATCCGTACAGATCTGTTCGACGCTTTATAAAAATGGCGTTCCCTTCCTGCGAACCATGCTGGATGATCTGGAAAAATGGATGAGCCGGAAAGAATATTCCAATCTGGCAGCATTCAGAGGCCTGGTTGCCAAGAATGAAGAGAATACCGCAGCCTTTGAACGTTTGCAGTTCATGAAGAAGACCACCGGGAAGCTGTTTTAGCAGCGGCAGTTGAAAAAATATAACAAATATGCAAAACGCGGTTATCAAGTAAATGAAATTATTAATAGCTTTAGCCCGGTCTTTATAAGAATATCATTTTAACCCATATACCATGAAAATACGCTTGTTTGGTTTTATTTTAGCTGCATATCTGATTTCATCCGTAAATTCCTGCAAGCAAAGCGGAAAATCAGGCCTCACCGAAGGAACTGACAGTATCAGCCTGAGTGATATAAAACCCCTCGTACACAATATAGATACCATGGGAGAAGGATTACCCATTTTCTATAACATGTATCTCTCGGTTGAAATGTCATCATTATTTCAATCTTCAGGCGCCGTTTACAGGTCGGAATTGGTGAATTCACCTGAGAAAATTTCCAATTATGTCACCAGCTCAAAGAAAGCTCTTAACCTGGGAGTATATGCCGTTGACCTGAGCTATGCCAAGGTAAGCGAACAGTTGGAAACAGCAGGCAGGTACTTCAATGCCATGCAGAGACTGGCCGAGGAACTTGGTATTCCTGCCAATTATTTTGAGAATACTGCTGAACGGTTTGAAATGAATATCGACAACAAGGATTCACTTATCAAAATAGCCAATGAAGTTTACATGGCATCTGATAACTACCTGAGAGAAAATGAACGGTATGCCGCTTCGGCGCAGATCATACTCGGAGGCTGGGTTGAAGCCATCTATATTGCAACCCAGGTTGCCTCCGGCACCAAAGATATTGAAGTGATCGAACGGCTGGCTGAGCAGCGCGTATCACTAAGCAATGTTATTGCCATGCTGAATGATTATGCTACGGATGTGGATATCAAACAAAACCTGTTTAAGCTGAAACAACTTCAGTCTCAGTTTGATTCCTTCTTGGTGGATGTAGATGCCAGCTTTAATCCCAATTCCGCGGAAGGAAAGAAAATTCTGCAGGGATATTTGGTTAAGATCAATGAAATAGGCAAACAAATTAAACAGATTCGGACAGAGATCATATCATAATTCTTTCACAATCTCCATTCCTCTTTTCACAGCTTCTTCATTCACCGGAATAAGGTGGTGATGTCGTTCCGGCAGGGAGTCCTTCAAACCCTTCAGAACACTATCCATACTTACCAGCGGTTTGATTTTTAAATAAGCACCGAGAACAATCATATTGAAGGTTTTGGCTGAGAGCATCCTGGCGGATTCAGTTGCTGCTTCAACCCTGAAAATCCTGATATCTTTTCTTTGTGGATGACGGGTGATTCCATTGGGATCATAAAGCAGCACACCTCCCGGTTTTACGGTTGATTCAAATTTATCCATGGATTGCTGGTTGAGCAGAATGGCCGTGTCAAATAAATTCAGTATCGGGCTGCTGATCCTTTCATCGCTAAGGATTACCGTAACATTGGCAGTGCCCCCCCGCATTTCAGGTCCGTAGGAAGGCATCCAGCTAACTTCCATTTCCTGCGTCATTCCTGCATATGCCAGGATCTTACCCATTGATAAGACACCCTGTCCGCCGAAACCGGCTATTATGATCTCTTCATTCATGGTGAACCGTTTTGAAATTATTCCGCTTTTTCAGCTTTTTTGACTATTTCTCCATTCATCTTAATATCTCCCGGGGGGTAAAAGGGCAGCATGTTTTCTTCCATCCATTTGTTCGCCTGTACCGGAGTCATTTTCCAGCCTGAATTGCAATTCGAGACTATCTCAATAAAAGACAGGCCTTTATTTAGTTTCTGATTTTCAAAGGCCATTTTTGCGGCCTTTTTAAATTTCCGGACTGCCAGAGGAGTATGCACCGTATGGCGGGCCACAAAATAGGTTCCGGGCAACATGGCTACCAATTCGGTTATCTTGAGAGGATTTCCCATAAGCGCCGCATCACGGCCGTAAGGAGTTGTTGATGACCGCATACCCACAAGGGTCGTTGGCGCCATTTGCCCGCCGGTCATTCCATAAATGCCGTTGTTTATAAAAAAGATGGCGATATTTTCACCGCGGTTGCAGGCATGAATGGTCTCTGCAGTGCCGATTGCCGCAAGATCTCCATCCCCCTGGTAGGTAAACACATATTTTTCGGGCCAGCAACGCTTAATACCTGTTGCAACGGCCGGAGCCCTGCCATGAGATGCCTGCTGCATATCGATATTCATGAATTCATAAGCAAGCACGGAACATCCCACCGGAGCCACTCCAATGGTATCGGCCTGTATGCCCATTTCATCAATGATTTCCATGATCACACGATGCACCACACCGTGTCCGCAACCCGGACAATAAGACAATGCTTTGTCGGTCATCAGTGAGGTTTTCTTGTAAACAAGGTTTTCCTCGCTGATAATCTCCTGAATTCTGGGATTTCTGATTTCCATATTTTATCGGATTGAAAAGCTCTTTAACAATGCATCAACTACTTCTTCGGGTGAAGGAACCATTCCTCCCATCCTGTTGTGCAGGGCAACCCTGACTTTACCGTCGACCGCCAGCCTGACATCTTCGATCATCTGACCTGAGCTCAGCTCAACAGTCAGGATCCCTTTCAGTTTGGCTGCCCTCCGGCCGATTTCTTCAGAAGGAAAAGGAAACAAAGTAACGGGACGGATCAGTCCTACTTTAATTCCTTTGGCACGGGCCAGTTTTACAGATTTCTGGCAAATACGTGCGCACGATCCGTAGGCAACAAAAAGGTATTCTGCATCATCACAGTCGATATTCTCAAACCGAACCTCGTTTTCACGCATTTTCTGGTATTTTGCCTGAAGCTTCAGGTTGTGTCTTTCGTGCCGTGCCGGGTCAAGATCGAGGGACGTTATCACGTTCCTTTCACGGTCAGGCGTCTTACCGGTAGTAACCCATTGCTGATCAAATTCCGTAAGTCTCGGCACCTGTTCAAAAAGTTCCACTTTCTCCATCATTTGACCGATGATACCATCTGATAGCATGATCACCGGATTCCGGTATTTGAAAGCCAGCTCAAAACCCAGCTTAACGAAATCCGACATTTCCTGAACCGATGCCGGAGCAAGCACGATCATCCGATAATCCCCATGACCTCCTCCTTTGGTGGCCTGAAAATAATCGGACTGCGAGGGTTGAATGGTACCCAGTCCGGGCCCCCCACGCATAACATTCAGGATAAGACAAGGTAGCTGGCTTCCTGCAAGATAGGAAATGCCCTCTTGTTTCAGGCTGATACCCGGACTAGATGAAGATGTCATCACTCTTTTTCCGGTACCTGCGGCACCATATACCATATTGATAGCTGCCACTTCACTTTCAGCCTGCAAAAGAACCATGCCGGTCCTCAATTGCGGCTGTTGAGCTGCAAGGTATTCCATAACTTCCGACTGTGGCGTGATAGGATACCCGAAATAAGCATCACATCCGGCCCTGATGGCCGCTTCAGCAAATGCTTCATTTCCTTTCATTAATTTCATCTTGCCCATATAGAGGTAATTATTCTTCAAATTTTTTCCTGTACACCGTGATAACCCCGTCGGGACATACTACTGCACAATTGGCACAGCCTGTGCAATTATCAGGATATTCCATGTAAGCAAAATGATACCCCTTGCCATTCACTTTCTTTTCCATCCTGATTACATCGGTGGGGCAGGAGACGAGGCATAATTCACATCCCTTGCACTTTTCGATATCTATAACAATAGCACCTTTTATTTTTGCCATGGGTTAAGCAAGTTAGTATGAGAACAATCAAATCATCAAGAAGTAATTCCAAATTTCAGAAACATATATTAAAAATTATAAGGTAAAAGTCAGCATTCGGAATTAAAAATCCAAATCTGAGAAAAATCATGCGTGATCCCTGGAAAACTTTTGCAGTCTTTCTTCCAACAGGGGAAAATAAGCAGGTCCGACTTGTGAGACACAGGCTCTAAGCCCCTCTGTGCGCGTGCTGCCTGTTATATCCAGTGTAATGGCACTAATGCCATAATACAGCAATTCCTCCAGCAATTGAGAACCTGTATAACCGGGATAGGAAATTGTAAAATAAAAGCCGTCAGCAATGGGCACATCCAGGTCCATGTCGTATACAATGCGGAATCCGTTACCGGTAAAAAGTCTTTTCATAACCATGGCACGTTCACCATATTGCCGTATTTCAGTGAACGGATTAAATATTCCGTCACTCGATGCCTTCAGAACAGAGGCCAGAGCGATCTGCGCAGAATGCGAAGCGCCAGCCGATAAAGCATACAGGGCACCATAAATGATGGTATGACCCAGCACATCAGAAGTGTAATACCGCAGCAAATCAGGGTACCTTTTAGTGAATAGCTTATCCGACACAGCCATCATGGCAATCCTTTGCCCGGCATAACTGAAAACCTTGGACGATGAAAACAGCAGGATATAATTGTCGGTGTATTTGGCAATGGTTGGCTGGAAAGGCGGAACACCAGGTTTCGAGATATCGTTGCGAAAGTCCATTCCGAAATAAGCCAGGTCTTCAATCACAACCACATCATATCGGTCAGCCAGTTCTGCTACAATGGAAAGCTCCTCCTCATTCAGACAGATCCAGGAAGGATTGTTGGGGTTGGAATACAGCAGGCTGGAGATCTTTCCGGTTTTGAAATAACTTTCGAGTTTGTCGCGGAGTTTCTCGCCCCTGTAATCATAAATATCGAATGAAAAGAAGTCATGCCCGAGCACATGACACTGTTGCTTATGAACCGGAAATCCCGGATCAATGAACAAAGTGCCCTCTTTGCTCCTGTCTGTCCTGTTTACAGTCAGGAAAGCTGCACAGGAACCCTGCATGGAACCGCAGGTTGGAATGCAACCTGCCGGATCAATGTCAACGTCCAGAAAAAGTTTTAAAAACCGGGATGTTTCCTGTTTGAGTGATGCCACTCCTTCGATAGGCGGATAAACGGATGCAACACCCTGTTTTAATGCCGCAATTTCTGCTTCAATGGCTATCTCAGGTGGTTTAACACCCGGCACGCCCATTTCCATCCGCACAAAGGGAATACCGGTTTCTTTTTCAACCCGGTTCACCAATGCGACAATTTCACGGATGGAAGCTTTACCGGGAGCAGGAATTCCGGCCTTTTCCGCGATAGATCTAACCAGATCGCGGGAGATTGGAATTGGGTCATTCATATCTAGAAATCAGCTTAGAACTTTCGTTTGTCAATCACGCGTTTTGCCTTGCCCTCGCTTCTCTCAAGGGTTCTGGGTTCAACCAAATTTACCTTGATTCCCAGTCCCAGAGTGCTTTCAAGGTTGGTTTGTATTTTCTGTCGCAAACCTTCCAGCTGGCTGATCTTATCCTGGAAGAACTCCTCGTCAACCTCCACTTTTAGCTCAAGGGTATCGAGATTATTGACCCGGTCTACGATAAGCAGGTAATGCGGCTTAATCTCACTCATTTCCAGAAGCACACTTTCAACCTGTGAGGGGAAGAGGTTCACCCCGCGGATGATCAGCATGTCGTCGCTGCGACCCAGACATTTTTCCATGCGCACCATGGTGCGACCACACCGGCACTTATCATACCTCAACCGGGTGAGGTCGCGTGTGCGGTAGCGGATCAGGGGCAGTCCTTCTTTGGTAATTGTAGTAAATACCAACTCACCAGTTTTACCTTCCGGTAATACCTCAAGGGTAACCGGATCAATTATTTCAGGATAAAAATGATCCTCACTGATGTGTAAACCTTCCTGAACGAGGCATTCACTGGCCACTCCCGGTCCGATTACTTCACTAAGCCCATAAATATCAATGGCTTTGATCCTTAACTTTTCCTCGATTTCCCTGCGCATATTTTCTGTCCAGGGTTCTGCTCCGAAAACACCTACTCTGAGTTTCAGGTCGTCGCGGCGGATATGAGCTTCCTCAAGAGCTTCCGCAATGAACAAAGCATAGGAAGGGGTACAGGCCAGCATGGTACTTCCAAAATCCACCAATAGCTGTACCTGCCTGAAGGTGTTACCGCCGGATACCGGAATTACCGAGGCTCCGATTTTTTCACCGCCGTAATGAAGACCCAGCCCCCCCGTGAAAAGTCCGTATCCATAGGCTACATGAATAAAATCGTGCCGGTTTGCCCCGGCACATGTAAGGGTTCTGGCCATCACTTCCGACCAGGTGGCAATGTCATTCCGGGTATATCCAACTACAGTGGATTTGCCGGTTGTGCCTGATGAAGCATGAACCCTTACAATTTCGCTCATGGGAACAGCAAACAGCCCAAAGGGATAATTATCACGCAGATCCTGCTTGGTAGTAAACGGCAGTTTATGCAAATCATCGGTGGTCTGGATACTCTCAGGTCCCAATCCTGCTTCCTGCATTTTGTTGCGATAGTAAGGAACATTAAAATACACCCTTTCAACGGTTTCCCTGAGTCTTTCACTTTGAACCCCTTTGAGTTCCTCACGATCCATACATTCAAAATGCCTGTTCCAGATTTCCATAATCATTTACAGTTTATAGAGGTCACTTGCCTTTATCAATTCCAGCTCGTGTTCCTTGAGCGCACGTATCGCCTCTTCGGTATTGCTGCACCGAAGAATAATAACCGATTTCTCGCCCAGGGAAAAAGCATAGGTATATTCAATGCTGTTGTCGAGGTCTGACAGTATCTTCAGCACCTTGGCGTAATATTTGGCTTCACTTGGTGCCATTATTGAAATTACTTCCGTCAGGTTTACCGTGAACGACCGGCTTTTCAGCACTTCCTTTGCCCTGACAGGGTCAGAAACAATCATCCGGAGGATTCCGAATTCCGAAGTATCTGCAACACTCAGGGCAGTGATCCTGATGTTTTCACTTCCCAGGGTCTCCAGGACCTCAGTAAGTCGTCCCGACTTATTTTCGAGAAATACTGACAATTGATGAATAATCATAACCCGAGATTTTAGCTGAATAAAAGTTCTAATATAAATAAATTTGACATTACCACTGTAAAAATATTCACCCGGTTTACTTCTGAATCCGGATGCGGGCATCTACAACCGTGATTTCATCGGGATTACCGATGAGGGGATTCAGGTCCAGTTCTTTTATCTCAGTGGCAAACCGCAATAAACTGGAGAGCCTGACAATGATCTCGGTAAATTTCTTTTCATGGATGCCCGGCTTACCGCGCGTTCCCTGGATAATCCGGTAGACCCTCAGGCTCCTGATCATGGAACGTGCCTCATCGAAGGTTAACGGTGCAAGTCCCGATTGAATATCGCCCAGAACTTCAACAAAAATCCCGCCCAACCCGCACAGGATAACATGTCCAAACCGCGGTTCATAACTGGCTCCGATAAACAGTTCAGTGCCCGTCATCATTTTCTGCATCACCACAGCCTTAACCTCCTTGATTTTCATCATGCGACTGAACTCGGCCTTCAGATGTGCATCCGATTTGATATTCAGGGTTACTCCACCCACATCTGATTTATGAACCGGACCAACCACCTTCAATGCCAGGGGATAACCAATTTCAGCAGCAGCCATCTTCAGTTCTCTTCCTGTGGATACCACGCGTTCAGTTACCAGGGGAATGCCGGCAGCGTTTAACAATTGCTGTATGCTTTCGGGTTCAAGGTAACCATCGGATGAAACATCAATAATTTTCCGGATCAACGGAACATCAACATAATCCAGCATGATTTTTTCCTCGGCTGGATAAGGGGTATTGGAAATCCTTGTGAGCGCGCGACCCAGAACGACCTCATCCGGAAAGATAACATGTCCGCGGTTCATGAAAACTTCAAGCTCTTCCCTGGAACTGGTTATAGAGGGAAGAATCGGCAAAACCGGTTTATTGCATTCCTGGATTTTCTTATGTAACAAATCATAGATTTCCGTGATATCAATCATGCCATTGCTGCCGAAAATCACAATGATACTATCCATGACAGGCAGTTGCTTGTCGGCATACTCAATCACTTTGTCCAGCTGATCAGAAGTTGCCGTGGCAATGAGATCCACCGGATTATCAGCTGATGCTCCGGGATTCATCATGGCCAACAATTTCTCATGATCTACACCTGTTATCCTTGGCGTATTTAGCCCCCCGGCCACCAGGGCATCGGTGAGCATAACGGCCGGTCCGCCGGCATGGGTAATAATGGCAATGTTTTTCCCTTTGAAGGGTTTATGGGTAAAGACCGACGCCACCGTGGTAAGTTCCTCCCGTCCAAAACACCTTACAATTCCTGCTTTCCTGAACAAAGCTTCCACAGCCAGGTCAGATGATGCCATTGCACCGGTATGCGAAGTAGCGGCCCTGCTGCCGGCTTCGGTGGTTCCTGCCTTAATGGCGGCTATCCGGCAACCCTTGCGGATAAGGGAAGAAGCATGATGCAGTAGTTTATCAGGGTTTTTGATGTTTTCAATATATAAAAGTTTGATCGGCGAACTGATGCCGGGCTCATAGGAACTGTCCCAATATTCCAGTATGTCTTCAATACCTGTCTGCGCGCAGTTACCCACGGAGAAAACACTGGCAAAGGACAGACCTTTGGGAAGTGCCGATTCAATAATAAAAACCGCTGTAGCTCCGGATCCTGATGCAAAATCGCAACCCCGGGGACTGAGACGCGGTACCGGTGAGGTAAAAACTCCATTATAAGCCTGCGTAATAACACCAATGCAATTCGGACCAATCAAACAGGCACCTGCCTTGTTGACAATGTCAACAATTTCATTTTCAATCTGACGTCCTTCCTCACTGTCTTCGCTGAAACCGGCCGATAAAATAATAAATGCCCTGGCGTTTTTAAGTTCAGCAAGCATCCGAACCGCTTCCAGGCATTGTTTTGCTGAAATAGCAAGCACAGCCAGGTCAACCTCAGGAAGTTCCTGAATACCTGCATGCGCATGAATTCCCTGAACCAATGCGTCTTTTGGGTTAACGACATATAAATTGCCCGAATAACCACCACTGAGAATATTCTGGATTATTCTGCCGCCGGGTTTGCGCAGGTTGTTGGAACCGCCCACCACAACAATGCTGGCAGGGTTAAGCAATTGCTGGTTGATCATAGCCGTTTTTATCAGGTGTTATCAAAATTATGGAAATGAAGGAATACTTTTCAGGATAATTATCATCATGAAACATTTCTTTGCACTTGTCTGTACAATCCCTATATTCGTGATGTTTAAGAAAAATGTTTTGATTGTAATATGAAGAATATCAATTTCATATCCGTATTTTCGCTGTTTCTTACAACCTGTTTAACAGCTCAGGTACCCGGGGAAAGCATCTTCCGGAACATTGAAATACACATCGATTCCCTGGTATTTAACAACAACCGGAATACCGTGAATTTTAATAATGAAAAGAACCTGTATTTTACTTACGACGATGAGAACGAAGTTGCAGAAGTTGTTCTGTTCCCCCAAAAAAACAGTTCTTTCCAGAATCTGATCCTGCTGCCTTCCGGCGATTTTGAACAGGTTGATTCACTTATGCTTTATGATGAAACCTGGCGATGCAAGATTCGGTTCAGAAATCTGACGCGTACCCAATTTCTTAAACTTCAGTTCAGATACAAACAAAACGGGATTGATAATCTGGAGATTGTCAGACTATTACCTTGTACACATACCTATGTTGACCTGAAACCTTCCAACGACGAATTGTATATCGGAGAAGAAAAAGTATTTGATCTGATAACCAATAACGCTGAAAATATAAGGTTTTCAGGTGAATGGACCGAAGGGCTGGGAATCGATTACCGCATTGAAAAGCTGAATGAACAGTTGCGGTTGCATGTAGTTCCCAATAAACTTGGTATTCAGAAACTCATGGTAACCCTGCAAGCTGAGAAACCAGTCGTGGATCAGGCGGAAAATCGTGTTATCACACAGATCAAACCACTTGAATTTACCTTCCATGTTAAAACCAGCCGGCTGAGATTTCTGAATATCGACAAACGTGAAATCACCCTGGATGAAAATTCAAGGAAACAGGGTGTGGAAATCCAGCTCGATTACGACAGATCGCTGGAGATCAACCGGACGTACAGGATTGAGAATCAGGAAAATCCGGGAGGTATTCTGATTGCTGAAATCTTCACCCGCAGCTTTCTGTCCAATAACCGGATTCTCTGCTATCTCAAAACTTATAATTATCACCGCAACTCCGATGGATATCTTTACATTAAAGATGGGGACGAGGCGAAATTCATTTCCAATTTCAGCATTACTCCGGCCACCTCCGTCACACGATTATCAGTCATGCGCGAAGGGAGCGACTGGAGCAATGACCTGTCGGTTTATCCCGGTGAAACCATTGGCGTCAAAATTGAAGGACTTGCTTTGTACAAAGCCAGGTTTCATTTTGAGGAATTGACCGATATTACATCTGATACCCTGATCCAGAACGAAAATGAGGTTATCCTAAAATTGCAGGTTCCTATTAATATCGGTAAAAAAAGGGTCAATCTTTACAATTACAATGTATCAACCGGTCATGCTCTTTCGGTGAGGGAATATGAAATACCGAGGCCTTTTGATTATATCTACATGAATTATGGAGATATTAACCGCGTTCTAGCCGGCGTGCATGGTCCGGTGCTATTTGAAAAGGCCATTCGTGATATTGTGTTGACCTTTAATAATGATAAAATTGATTCTGATCATCGTTTGTTTGGCAAGCAATACCTGACGTTTGATGTACGCATCACCGGACCAAACAATGAACTCATTGATATGCGGACCATTTCCAACGTGGTAATTTGTCCCTCCGATCAGTCCCCCCGTTACAATTATTATGATAAAAGGAACTGCACCCCGAATGAGATCAGCCTGAACAAATACCTCCGGAGAAGCACCAATGACCTCGATGACTGGTCAAGAATCTACCTGTCCGTAAAAACAAATCCGGAAAAGTACGGCGGAGAAAGCCAGCAGAAGGATCTGGAAATCATTCTGAAAAAGAAGCATAAATTCGACATCGATGTATCGTTCCCGGCCGGTCTGGTTACCGTTTCCAGAGACGATGAGAATCCCGACCAGACCACATTCAGTAACCTCTACGGGATCAGTATGGCCATGGTTGCTCAGTTTGCTTTTTATCACCCCGAGAAGATCGCCAAATTAAGACCTTATCGCATAGGGGCAGGTTTCCTGGCGCTGGATGCATTCAATTTCCAGAGTGAAAGGCAGGACCTGGCGCTGGTGGCTCTGGCAAGCCTTTACCCCACAACACGCGATAAGAAGCTGGCCTTCCCTTTATACATTGGTGCAGGATACCAATTCAAGGCTGAGAAGTGGATGATGCTGATTGGTCCGGGGATTTCCGTGAAACTGTGACAAGGGACGAGAGACAAGGGACAAGTTAAGTGTGGGGTTGAGTGTGAGAGTGATTCCGTGAACTTATGGCTGACTTGTTCCTCGTCCCTTGTCCCTTGTCCCTTTTTTTCTGAAGTGCTCCGAATCGCCCCACTCCCCATAAGCAATCTCATTATTTGTCAGTGCTATCCTTGCATTCAGGCAACTCATGCAATCTTCCGGATTTTCATCGGTACAGGGCTTGTTCTGGTAAAGAAGATAATCATCGCGGTACCTGCCGGGAGTGATATTCGGCATAATTACATTGGCGCCGACCTGAATCGCCTTTTCACGACCCAGTTTGTCGATGGCCTGCAATGCGGTTGTTGCAGCGATATTGATATCCTTCAGGAGCATTCTGAGCACGGCAATCATTTTCAGAGTCAGCTGAAGTCGCTCCTCAACCGGAAGAAGCTGGTCGCGGAAGGCATACAATGGTGTATGCTCATGTTCAAGGTAAGGGCCCATACCCACCATGTCAATGTCAAATTGCTTCATGAACAGGAGATCTCCGGCAAGATCATGCAGGGTTTGAAAAGGAAGACCGATCATCACACCGGTGCCTACCTGGTAGCCCGTGTTCTGCAGACTGTAGAGACAATCCAACCTGCGCTGGTAACTGTGCAGGCCATCCTGCGGATGCAATTTACGGTAAAGCTCCGGATTGGATGATTCTATGCGCAGCAGATAACGATGCGCTCCGCTGTCATGCCAGCGGCGGTAAGTGTCCTTTTCCTGCTCACCGCATGACAAGGTAATTCTCAGTTTACCTCCGGAAATCCTATGGATTTCCCGGAGGATCTTTTCAACCTGTCTCACAAAGTTGCCGGTTTCCAGCTCACCTGACTGCAGGACCAGGGAACCGTAATTGTTTTCAAAGGCAAAGCGGGCTGCTGCAAGAATCTCATCCATGTGCAGGTTGTAGCGGTTAACAAGAACATTGCCACGCCGGATACCACAATAAAGACAATTCTTCAGGCAGACGTTGGAAAACTCGATCAATCCGCGGAAATATACCTTATTACCGACATTTTTTTCTTTAACGCCGGAAGAATATTCGAATAGCCGGGTTTTCTCAGCGCCCTGCAATCCCAACAGGTATACTATGTCATCGTGGTTCAGGTCTGATTTTCTTAAAGTCACATCAAGATACTGCCACTGCTGCTGCTCCTGCAACTTGTCCCTGGTCCAATGTCCCTTGTCCCTCATATTTCCTCTTCCCCCATTCCCTCTATCACAAAGGGTCTGATCGCCCTCTTGTACACACCCTGCATCCAGGCTATTGCCATTCCGTAATTAGTCACCGGAATTCCTGCGTCAATAGCAGGTTTTAACCTGTTGACAAGTTGTTTCCTCGTTATCATGCATCCTCCGCATTGAACGACCAGTGAGTAGTCGGTTATCGGCCGCTCCAGGTGATTTAATCCCGGAACAACGTCGTACTGCAATTTCTTTCCGGTGAAATTATTCATCCAGCGAGGAATTTTGGTTCGCCCGATGTCATCGCATGACACATGATGCGTGCATGATTCCAGCAACAGCACCCGGTCACCGTTACGAAGCCTGCTGATCTCCGGAGTCCCTTTCAGATAGCTTTCAAATTCTCCCTTGTACCTGGCCAGAAGGATGCTGAATCCGGTAAGCGGAATATCCTCCGGAACCGAGGCATTGGCTTTGAGAATTACGGAAGTATCGCAAATAGCCAGCTTTGGCTTGATTTTGGAATTCCTCAGAAAAGCATCCAGTTCGCGCTCCTTTAAAACAACTGCAATACATTCATTGTCAAGTATATCGCGGATCGCCTGAACCTGGGGCAGAATGAGCCGGCCTTCGGGGGCTTCAGTATCAACAGGGGTTATAAGCAGAACGATATCGCCATAGCTGACCAGGTCTCCCAGAAGAGACTGTTTCCTGTAGGCCTTTTCAGGCATTGTATTCCGGATGGCTGTTATGATTTCCTCAAGATTGGACCGGCTGACAGAACTGAATTCAACCAAAGGAGACTGATACCTGGCTGTGATAGAATGTCTGAAGCTTTCGTTCAGCGATTCAAGATCTGATTTGCCATGAACAAAAACACATGGTATACCGCTCTCGTAAAACCCTTCCATCAGTTGATCCTCGAAATTGCCGGACTCATTATTGTTAAGCACCAGAATGGCCAGGTCGATGATTTTCATGACTTCTTTTGTCTTTTCCGTACGAAGCTGGCCCAGGGTGCCAATATCATCAATTCCGGCTGTATCGATCAGGATGACAGGGCCAATCCCCGGTATTTCAATGGACTTCTTAACCGGATCGGTTGTGGTGCCAGGTTGCTCTGAAACAATGGCAACATCTTGTCCTGTCAACGCATTGATCAAAGAACTTTTACCAAAATTGCGCCGACCGAAAATTCCGATATGCGGTTTATGTTCCCTTCCCTTCTCCATGATCACCGATGATTTCATTCATAGTAAAGCCTTCCCTGAGAAGGTTGGCAGGTTCAATTATTTGCAGGATCTTCCCTTCATCCAATAAACCGTGTACCCGGTTTGCCTCCAGAAGGTTGATGCTGCTGTTTTTCATTTCTTGAGCCAGAAGAGATGCTTTATGATAGCCGATATACGGAAGGAGGGCTGTTGCGATGGCCGGACTGTTGAGCAGGTTTTCCCTGGAAACAGACGGATCAAGTTGCAGTCCCTTAACAAGGTTAACCAATAGTGTGTTGTCACTTGCGATCAGCAGTTTCAGGCTTTCAATCAGGGCATGACCTATTACTGGCAGGTAGGCATTCAGATCAAGACATCCCTGGCCGCAGAGCCCGCTGATAAGCACATCATTACTGTAAACCTTATGGGATGAGCTGATCACAAATTCAGGAATTACAGGATTCACCTTGCCCGGCATAATGGAACTGCCAACCTGGCGCTTCGGGATCTCCAGTTCGTGATTTCTCAACAGGTCTGAAGCCAAAAGCCGCAGGTCAGATGTCATCTTTTCCAGATTTACAGCATGGGCCTTTAAAATGGCATGAACTTCCACAAGGGTGTCGAGATTGGAGGTGGCATCATGCAGGTTCTCTGCCCGGGTTACCGGTAGTCCCGTGATTTGTTTCAGGGTTTGCACGACTTCCCGGATGAAGTAGCGTGGTATCGTAATACCGGTACCTACTGCGCTTCCTCCAAGATTCACGGTCTTGATCCGTTCAGAACACTTTGAAATCCTCCACCAGTCGCGTGACAAGGCATCGTTATATGCACCGAACAGCCGTCCATAGGATGAGGGAACCGCTTCCTGCATCTGTGTATAGGCGATACGAAGGTCATTGGCGGATTTTCTTTCCAGCACTTCCATTCCGGAACGAAGGTTGTTAACCGACGATTCGTGGTTTTGCAATAAGCGCAGTATGGCTACTTTCAGGGAGGTGGGAATAACATCATTGGTGGACTGGAAAACGTTGGCATGCTCCACAGGATCAATATGCTCATAAGCTCCGGCCTTATGACCCATCAGGTTCAGCGCGCGGTTTGCAATGATCTCATTCACATTCATATTGATACTGGTACCAGCTCCGCCCTGGATGGCAGGAACTATTAAATGCTCAAAATGCAAACCCGATTCCGCTTCAGATGCCGAACGGATGAGCGCATCCACCACCGGCTCCTGAATAAGAGGCTGTGGCAGCATGTCAGCGGTATATTTGCTGCCGACAGCTGAAGCGTACTTCCGGTAAGTCATCAGGCAGGCTTTTTTAACAGAACCCACTGCCTGATACCATTCCAGGTGAAAACGTGTTGAATCGGGGAAGTTACCTGCAGCGCGCAATGAATGGATACCGTATAACGCATCCTCGGGGATCTCCAATGTGCCGATAAAATCAGTTTCCTTGCGCATTAATGATGAATATGTTTATTATTAAAATTGCCGGGCAGCCACAAGGGGCTGCCCCTACTGCTGCTGCTATTGCCACTGCTACTTGCCACTGCTACTGCTACTGCCGCTGCTACTGCCGCTGCTACTGCCTCCTAAAAATAAAGATCCCTCTCCCCCATCCTGATTCTTTCAATTCTTTTTCTGACCTCACCTGCATTAACATTTCCATTCAGCTGCTGCAAGTTTTTCTCAATGATCTCATATCCTTTCCGGGCCGTCTCGGGGGTTGCATAATCTTCGATATACTCGGCCAGGGTCAGCATGGCATTGGGTGAACAGAAATTCTTTATAAAACCTGGCACCGAGAACTCCATGAAGTGTTCTCCCGTTCTTCCCAAGCGGTAACAGGCTGTGCAGAACGACGGAATATGATCCGTATCAATCAGTTCATCAATGATCTCACCCAGGGTGCGGTCATCGTTTATTTTAAATTGTTCCTTATCCAGGTTCTGATCAGCCATGGCATCTCTGGCATATGCGCCCAGTTCGATCCGGGTGCCGCCGTCGATCTGCGATATGCCGAAGCGCATCAGTTCAGTCCGGATAGCCGCTGGTTCACGCGCTGTCAGTATCATACCCGTATAAGGAACCGCCAGTCTCAGAATCGCAACCATACGAGCGAAATCATAATCACTTACCTGGTAGTTGTCATTCATGACAATCGCGGAAGCATCCTTGACACGGGGGAAGGAAATGGTATGCGGACCCACGTTATAACAGGCTTCCAGGTGGTTGGTATGCCTGATGAGTCCCATCACTTCAAAACGCCAGTCATACAATCCGAACAACGCTCCGATTCCAACATCATCGAGGCCGGCTTCCTGCGCCCGGTCGAGTGATGTAAGCCTGTAATTGTAATCCCGCTTTTTACCGGAAAGATGATAGATTTTATAGGCTTCGGGGTGATAGGTCTCCTGAAAAACCTGGTATGTGCCGATCCCGGCTTCCTTTACAATTCTGAATCCTTCAATTTCCTGGGGTGCGGCGTTGATATTCACCCGTCTAATCTCGCCATTTCCCTTTTTAACTGAATAAACGGTACGGGCGGCATCGGCTATGAACCGGGGACTGTAATCGGGGTGTTCTCCAAATACCAGGATGAGTCGTTTTTGTCCCTGGTCCTCCAAAGCCTCAACTTCAGCGATGATCTCCCCTGTACTCAGGGTTGTGCGGACCGCATCCTTGTTGGATGTCCTGAAGCCGCAATACTGACAATTGTTGGTGCATTTGTTGCCGATATACAAAGGAGCAAAAAGAACTATGCGGTTGCCATAAACTGCCTTCTTGAGCCTGTGTGCGCCTTCCTTGATCTCTTCAACCAGCGTCGGATCATTGGCATTCAAAAGCATGGCCGTTTCAGCCAGGCTTAACCTGTTTTTATCGAGTGATTTGGCAACGATATCCCTGACAACACTTTTATCCGGTCGTGCATTCAGCAACATCTCATCAATCTCGGCCGCATCAATAAAGGGCTTCATCCGCTCATCAGGTATCCGGTACTTTTCAGGATTAAACTTCATCTTTTCTATTTATTTTTTTATTCCCACATTGGCACACCCGCCTGCCGGCGGGCAGGTTGGCACATTGGCACATTTATCCATTATTCCTTCGCATACACCGCCTTACTCGTAATCCCCTCCAGTCGCCCCAACTGACCTGAAAGCGTGCTGACCTCGTCCTGGTCTCCTTCAATTACCAGCGAGATCACATTTATTCCCTTTTCACGAATGGGAATACCCTGCCTGCCGATGATGATGGATGCATGGTGTGAAAGAATATCGTTCAGCTTCTGAACGTTCTCCTTATCCTTAACAAGTATGATGATGGCTCCTATTCTCTTATCCATCGGATCCTCCTTTGGGTCAGAATGTTTTATGAGGGTCTTTGTTGAAGATCAATCCGCAACGCAGACGGCATGAATGAACTGGCACAAAGTTAGTGAATATTTTGTTATTTAAATAACAATGGCCTTTTTTAGGCAGGATTATTTGCCAACCTTTTGCACTACAATCTGATAAATAATTGACAACCAAAATATGCAACCGATTGCATTTTTTATTCCAGAAAATGATATATTTGTCTATACAAAAATGAATTTCGAAACTATTACAAATTTTGTCTTCGAATTCTGTAAATGATGACCGGAGCCTTATCCTTGAACTCAGAAAAGGGGATAAGAAAGCCTTTGAGCTTATCTTCAAAAGGTATAATGAAAAGCTTTATTTTTTTGCACTGGGTTATCTTCACTCACCTTCAGAAGCCGAGGAGGTTATACAACAGGTATTTGTATCGCTATGGGAGAATCGCGGTGCGCTCATCGAAGTATTTACATTGAAAGATTTTTTGTACAAAGCAGTAATCAACAAGATTTACAATTATTTCAAACATCAGGCAGTTCGTCAAAGATACCAGAATCACGTGGTAACGCAGGAATCACTCGAAGATGATCATTCCCAGCAATCCGTTTATTTTAACGATTTGAAGGGAAGTCTCGATAACCTGATTGAAGAACTGCCAGTCAGACAGCAGCAGATTTTCAAATTAAATCAGCAGGAAGGTCTTTCTCCCAATGAAATTGCCACTCGCCTGGGACTGTCAGTTCGCTCTGTTGAGAATCAGATATACAGGGCAATGAAATACCTCAAAGAGAATCTAAACAAAGAATACTACCTCTCCGAATAATAAACCGCTGATCCTCCTGCCGCTCTTTTCGGGATAGCCATTCCGGTATATTATAAAATCATTTGAATAATTATTTTTTTTTGACTGAGTATTTCAGGTTTGAGAATTGTATTAGTATGTAGTGACAAAATAAATGAATTAATAAGTTATGGAAGTTTCAGGACTTAAAGAATTACTCAAAAAGTACCGGGAAAAAAGATGTACCGGGGATGAACTTGAACAGTTGAACGAATGGATCTCCGATGAGCATAATGAAGAACATGTAAAAGAGCTGCTTTTAGAAGATTTGAATATTTTCACTGTCAGCCATTCGCAAGCCGGAACCATGGATTTTGATTGCGTTTACAAAAAAATTGTATCCTCGGTAAATCAAAATAGTCAGGATCAGGAAATAAAACCCGGATTCTTCAGATGGCATGCCGGAGGCATTAAGCCATTTTTAAAGATTGCGGCAGCAATTATTGCCCTGTTTTTTGCGGGTGGAGCTTTGTCTTATTTTCTGTTCAATCACCCGGAAGAGCATACCGTTATTGCCTTTAATGAAATTAAAGCACCTCTGGGGGCCCGATCTGAAGTTGTGCTTCCCGATGGATCAAAAGTTTGGTTGAATGCGGGGAGTAGAATCAGGTACCACAATGTATTCAATGAGACAAACAGGAATATTTTGCTTGAAGGTGAGGCTTATTTTAAGGTTGCCAAAAGAAGCAGGTTGCCCTTTATAGTAAAAACAGGTGATATAGAGATTGTTGCCACAGGCACGGAATTTAATGTGAAAGCCTACAGTGATGAAGATTTTATTGAAACTACCCTGGTTGAGGGGAAGGTCTTCATACGCGGTGATCAGCAATTACTCAAACGTTCGCCCGTGGTTTCTCTTGAACCCAATCAGAAGGCTGTTTTTGTGAAAGAGAATCGGCAATTAACCGTTGAGGATTTGAATGCCATCAGACAAACCAAATCTGAACCGCTGAAGCTGAAACAAGGGCTCATGTACGTAACACCTGAGGTTGATCCTCTGCCTGTCGTTTCATGGAAAGATAACAGGCTAATCTTTAAAGGCGAAGAACTCAGCGACCTAATCATTAAACTGGAAAGAAAATACAATGTTACTTTCTGCTATGAATCGGAAAATGTTAAGCATTTCCGTTTCACCGGTACGCTTGAAGACGAAACACTCACACAGGTGCTGGATGTAATTAAGCTTTCTGCGCCCATCGATTATACAATCAATGGCAAAGAAGTGAGAATATCTGAGAATATGAAGATGTTGGAGAGATTTAACAACCACATGAAGAAAAAGTAATCTTGAAAAACCAATATATTATCCAATTAATAAACCTTTAACCTATAAAACCATATGTATTAATAAAAACAAAAAAAGGGAATAGATGTCGCGATCTATTCCCCATTGTATTAAGTCAAACATCAGTTATGCAGACATCACATCAAACATGCCGGCATAAAAAGTGTCAAACCTAAAAAACAAAACAAAATTATGAAAAACTATTATTCTGGTGAAGTTTTCTTGTACAAAAGAAAACTTAAAAATTTAATCCTAATTATGAAACTAACTACACTATTCTCAATTGCCTTGACATTAAATCTGGGAGCATCGGTGTATTCGCAGAATACCCGGTTTAACCTGGATATTAACGGGAAAACAATACGTGAGGT
The DNA here is from genome assembly GCA_016930375.1 of Bacteroidales bacterium. GTDB lineage: Bacteria > Bacteroidota > Bacteroidia > Bacteroidales > UBA10428 > UBA5072. Next base: position 79,683 of record JAFGGU010000071.1, read on the forward strand.
TTTTCAGATTCTGGAACAACAAAGCCAATTCAGGTTCTTTTACAACGATGAATTCAGTTATATTGACAACGTTGTCAGCCTGGACGTGAGAGATGAGAATATTGAACAGATTCTTGAAAAGCTTTTTGAGACTTCTGACATCACTTACAAGGTATTCAATGACAACCTTGTTGTGCTGACTCCGAAACAAAATCTGCAACAGTATGCCATCAAGGGCACTATTACAGATGCGTCAACCGGTGAACCATTAACAGGCGCCAACGTGCTGATTAAAGGTACACAACGCGGTGCTGTTTGTGATCTCAACGGAAAATACTCTATTGATGCAAAAGCCGGTGACATTTTAGTATTCAGCTTCATTGGATATGCCAGTGAAGAGGTTACTGTTACTGATCAGGCAATCATTGATGTAGCTTTGGCATCCGATATTCAAAGCCTCGATGAGGTTGTGGTTGTTGGGTATAGCACTCAGAAAAGGGGCGAAGTAACAGGTGCTATTTCATCAGTATCCTCTGAAAAACTTACTGCTCTGCCTACATCGGGACTTGACCAGGCTTTGCAGGGACGTGCAGCAGGTTTGACGGTTATCAGCAATGGTGCTCCGGGTTATTCATCAACCATGAGGGTCAGGGGTATCAGTACAGTTAACGATGCCAATCCTTTGTATGTCGTTGACGGTGTTGTTTCAACCACCATCAGCAACATCAGTCCTTCAGACATTGAATCCATTGAAGTATTAAAAGACGCTTCCACAGCTGCTATATATGGTTCATTGGGATCAAACGGTGTCATTATGGTTACAACCAAAAAAGGTAAAGCCGGTAATGTGGTAGTTGCTTTGGATGGTTATTTCGGTGTTCAATATACCAAGGCAAGATATGATTTGATGAACAGCGCTCAATATAAAGAATATGCAACAAGCGGGGCATTTACAACACCTACTGTGTACTCAAATCCAACATATTCTGCCCGTACTACTGCCGCAGAAACCGATTGGCAGGATGAGATATACCAGAATGGACCCATGCAAAACTATGACCTTTCCCTTTCCGGTGGTAATGAAAACAGCACTTTCAGATTGTCAGCCGGTTACTTGAATCAGCAAGGTATTGTTATCAAAACCGGTCTTGAAAGATACAATTTCAGAGCCAACAGTGATTTTAAAAAGGGCAGACTGAAAATTGGCGAGAACCTCAGCTTATCATACTCAACACAGGATCCTTTGGCTGATAATGGCGGACGTTCTTTATTAGAGCATGCCATTAAAATGGCCCCTTACCTGCCGGTATACAATCCGGATAATCCGGGTGGATTCCAGGGTCCTACCAGCTCCATTGACGGACAGGATGCTGAGAACCCCGTCAGAATCATGGAACTGAACAGCCTCAAAACGAACACAATGGACATTTTGGGTAATATCTATGGTGAATTGGAACTTATTAAAGGCCTGAAATTCAGAACCAATCTTGGTCTTCAGGATGAGAGAATAGTGTCCAACCAATTCTTCCCTTCCTATAATGATGATAACCTGGGAGGCAATACACACCGGGCCACCTTTGCGAATATTTATAAAAACCGTGCAACCTACAGTGCATTCCTGTTTACCAACAATTTTATTTATAACTTAACACTTCTTGACAAGCATAATTTTGAATTGCTGGCATTGACTGAATACAGCGCTGTTAACTCAACTGTTCTGAATACCAATTCACACAATAATATTTCCGACGCAGTTGAAGAAGTGAGTAACCTTGACGCTTCATTATCCTCAGCAACAATTAATTATTACAGAATTAGTTACCTGGGAAGATTAAACTATAACTTTGATTCGAAGTACTTGTTCTCGGCTTCACTCCGAACAGATGCTTCGTCAAGGTTTGGTAAAAACAAAAGATGGGGTACTTTCCCTTCCATATCTGTGGGCTGGAATCTTGCTAAGGAAGCTTTCTTAAGTGATGTTCCTTACCTGAGCAACTTAAAACTAAGAGGTAGCTGGGGTAAAGCCGGTAATGACAAAATTTCAGACTACGCCTACTCTTCTTCCTTAACTTCAAACATGAACTACAATTTTGGTAATGCAGCTGTAGTTGGAACAACCGCTGCAGGCAGGCCAAATGCCGATTTAAAATGGGAAGAAATAACCATGACCAACATTGGATTGGATTTGGGCTTGTTGAATAACCAGTTTACCTTGTCTGCTGAATATTATATGAACAAGAGTGATGACCTTCTGATGCAAGTACCACTGCCCCTGTCTTCGGGTGACTGGACAGGTACCATCAGCAAGAATGCAGGTTCCATGGAAACAAAAGGGTTTGAATTGCAGTTGGGTTACAACGATTTTGAAGGTGAATTTGAATGGTCTGCCAGTTTAAATCTTGGTACTTTCAAAAATGAAGTTAAATCCCTGGGTGGTGCCACCTATATTTCCGGATTTGGTTTTGAAGGTGAAGACCTCAACAGATGCCAGATTGGAGAACCTGCCTTCTTCTTCTACGGATGGGATTTCGATGGTATCTTCCAGTCTGCTTCAGAAGCTGAAAGTTATATGGGCGGATCGCAACACACGCTCAATGCTTCCACTGCAGGAGATTTTCGTATCAAAGACACCAATGGTGATGGCGTAATTTCTGCAACCGACAGAACCAATATAGGAAACCCCTTCCCCAAGATGACGCTTGGTTTGGACCTCAATGCTTCCTACAAAGGCTTTGATCTGAACGTATTTATAAGCGGAGTTTATGGGAATAAGCTCTATAACACCAATTTATACGACTTGCAAGCGATGCCCAGGTTATTTAATGCCGGCGTTGAAGTTCTTGACAGGTGGACTGAGAGCAATCCTTCAAACACCATCCCAAGAGCCGGTGCAGTTGCTGCCAATGCCCAGGCATCCAGTCGTTTCGTCGAAGACGGTGCTTATACCAAATTGAAAAACATCACACTGGGGTATACATTACCTGCAAATCTTTTGAAGAACATATTCACCAGACTCAGAATTTATGTTAGTGCACAGAATATGATTTGCATTACCAAATACTCCGGTTTGGATCCTGAGGTAGGCAGATACCTTGCTAATGGTACTTCTTTAGGACAAATTGGTTCTCCTCAGACAACAACTCAAAACTATGCCAATGGAATTGATGTAGGTAATTATCCCATACCAAAATCAGTTATTGCTGGTATTCAAATTACCTTCTAACCTTTAATACAGAATTATTATGAAAAGACTTAAAATACATTTCTTAAAGGCACTGGTTTTCAGTGCATTGGTTCTCCACTATTCCTGTGATGCGGATAAGTTGGAACTTACGAATCCAAACAATCTATCACCTGACACCTATTTTCAGACGGCGTCTCAGGTTCAGTCAGCTGTAGATGCTGTTTACGGAAGTATGCAGACAACCGGTATGTACAACCGTGGCATGTGGTATGGTAATGACAACATGTCTCATGAGAATACATGTAATCCCCAGCAGGAAGCTGATAAACGGCAATGGCTTAATTTCACACACGATGCAACACATGGTTTGACTGAAGCTTACTGGAATTCCTGCTACAGAGGCGTTAATAAAGCCAATTTTGTGATCAACAATGTCGATTTAATTAACGAAATCCCGGATGCTTTTTTGTCCCAGGTTATGAAAGACAAGTATAATTGGTGAAGCAAAATTCTTGCGCGCTTTATATTACTTCTTCCTGGTTGACAAATTTGGTGATGTTCCCCTTTATCTTGGCGTTGATCCTATAGAGAATGAAGGTCTTGCCAGAGCTCCTAAAGCACAGATTTGGGCACAAATTGAAGCCGACTGCCCTGATGCTGCAGCAAAATGTCGTGCCAAAGCAGATGAAGTCCCTGGCAGGGCTACTAAAGGAGCTGCCTGGGCCCTGTTAGGCAAAGCACGTTTATACCAGGAAAACTATCCCGGAGCGCTCGAAGCCTTTAATAATATTACCGGTTACACGCTGGAACCTAATTATTTTGACAACTTTACGGAAGAAAACGAAAATGGTCAGGAATCCATTTTCGAAGTCCAATTTAGCATTCAGGCTGGTTATTCCAGCCAGTGGAGTTCCGACAGAACTGACCAGGGATTGAATGAATCCACTTTCAGGGGTCAGGAATACGGTTGCCTAAACTGGTTTAACGTTTTCGTTTCTGAGGATCTTTGGAATGAGTTCGAAACCACTGCTGTTAATGGTGTAAAAACCGATCCGAGGCGCGGTTACTGCGCTTACCAGACCGGTGATTTGTATTTCAACAATACCCTTACTATTACAGTTGATTCTATGATCGTATATGCTCCGGACGGCGTCACAATTCTGGATCATTACAAAAGAAGAGGCTGGCGTAAATACCAGAACTACTATAAAGCTACTTCTGAAGGAGCTGTTGCAGGAAATCAATCAGGAATCAATATGAAGGTGATCAGGTATGCCGACGTATTGTTGATGATGGCCGAAGCTGAAGCCAACAGACCCGGTGGTAGTCTTGCCACAGCAATCGGTTATATGAACCAGGTCAGAGCAAGAGCTGATGTTGATCTGCCGTTATATGGCTCAGCTGAAATGAATGCTTCCTATCCTGTTTCAAATTTGACTGAATTCATGGTAGCACTGGAACATGAACGTAAAGTTGAATTATGCGGTGAACAGGTTCGTTTCTCTGATCTTGTAAGATGGGGCAGACTCGCTGATTTTTTAACTTCTCCTAAGTTACAGAATTCGATTCCTAAAGCCGATAAGCAAGCTTTGGTTTTCTCTTCACCCAAAAATCTTCTTTGGCCTATTCCTCAGAAGGAAATTGATGTTAACCCTAACATTGGCCAGGAACATCAGAATCCGGGTTATTAATGGATAGAAACTGATATGATTCAAAAAATGGTCCTGTAAAACAGGACCATTTTTTTCTGTGATTTAATTGAGGTAAATTCATCCTTCATTCTTTTCATGATCGCCCTTATGACTCCCCATTTAAACCCTGAATACAGTAAATGGCTTTACCCGGTAGTTTTATGGACTGCAATACTTGGCACCTGTTTCTCGTGCAAACCTGAAAAAACAGCGGAAGATCCTGTTTTCAGGAAACTGCCTTCCGAAAATACAAATATTACCTTTCAGAACACGCTGACAGAGACCGATACTTTTAACTATTTTCTGTATTCCTACATGTATATGGGCGGTGGGGTATCCGTCGGAGACCTGAATAACGATGGGCTTACAGATATTTATTTTACCGGCAATATGGTCAGCAACCGCTTGTATCTGAATATGGGTAACCTGAAATTCAAAGACGTTACCGAAATTTCAGGAACAGGTGGCGACCATCGCTGGATGCTGGGTTCAACCCTATGTGATATTAACGGGGATGGATTGCTCGACATTTATGTTAGTGTTTCCGGATTAAAGGGCAATTGCAAAAACATGCTGTTTGTGAACCTGGGAAACAATCCCGAGGGGATACCCGTGTTTCAGGAAGAAGCAGCTAAATATGGCCTTGATGACAAAGGTAAAAGCACACAGACCACATTCTTCGATTATGATAATGATGGCGATCTTGATCTCTATGTGGCAAATTATCCGATTACACAATTCAAGGCCTCTCCCTATTTCTACCGGCAAATGATGAACAATGTAAAAATGGATGAATCGGGACATTTATACAGAAATAACGGAGATGGCACTTTTGCAAATGTTACAGTTGAAGCAGGCCTGTTGACTTTTGGTTTGTCGTTAAGCGCTACGGTTAGCGACCTGAACCAGGATGGATATCAGGACCTTTACATATCCAATGATTTCACAAGCCCGGACTTCTTCTTCTTCAACAACGGCAACGGAACTTTTAGCGACAGGACAAAAGAAGTAATCGGCCAGACCTCGTTTTACGGCATGGGGGCTGATATTGCAGATTATAATAATGACGGCCTGCCCGATATCATGCAAATTGATATGGCTCCTGAAGATAATCAAAGGGCCAAAGAGAATATGACCGACATGGCCCGGGAGGATTTTGATGAAATGCTGAACCAGGGCTTTCACCATCAATACAGATATAGTACACTGCAATTAAACAGGGGGATCCGGGAAAACGGGCTGCCATATTTCAGCAATTCCGCATGGATTGCGGGAGTAACCTCAACCGATTGGAGTTGGGCTGCTTTGTTTGCTGATTTTGACCTTGACGGCTGGAAAGATCTCTATGTAACAAACGGCTCGCGCAGGGATATAAACAATATTGATTATTTCAACAATATGGAAAAATCCTCCTATTTCAACAATGGTCTGGATAAAGCCGAATTGTTGGAGCAAGTCAGAAATATGCCCTTTAAACCCCTTGTAAATTATATTTTCAGAAATAATGGCGATTTAACTTTCTCAAAACACAATGCCGACTGGAGTGTGACGGAAACCAGTTATTCAAACGGCGTTGCATATGCCGATCTGGACAATGATGGCGACCTTGAACTCATTGTAAATAACATCGATGCAGAAGCTTTGGTATATAAAAACTATGCCACTGAAAAAAAGCTTGGCAACTATTTGAAAATCGGATTTGAAGGTTCACCGCAAAACAGGATGGGAATCGGTTCTGCTATCACCATCTGGACTGACGGAAAGATGCAAATGGGAGAACTGATTCTATCAAGGGGTTATCAGTCTTCGGTGGAACCCATCCTCTATTTTGGCCTTGCCAGGTATGAGATGGTTGATTCTCTGCATGTGAAATGGCCCGACGGAAAGGTTCAACATCTCAGGCATGTAAATGCCAATCAAAAGCTGACCTTGCATTATGCGGAGGCCACGAGTCCGGCATCATTTAATGCCATTCAGGAAAAACTGTTCAAAGAGATCACTGACCGGGTTCAACCCGGCTTCATGCATAAAGAAAACAACTTCAACGACTTCGGTATTCAGCCCCTTCTCCCCTACAAATTATCCATGACGGGTCCGGGTATTAGCGTGGGTGATGTGAACAGCGACAAGCTCGAAGACTTTTTTATTGGCAACGCATCCCATAGCTCAGGCCAGATGTTCATTCAAAGCAGTTATGGAAGTTTTAAAATTCAACCGGGCCCTTGGGAAACAGATAACCGGTTTGAGGAAACGGGCTCCTTGCTTTTTGATGCCGATAACGATGGGGATCTCGACCTGTACGTGGTAAGCGGTGGCTATGAGTATCCAAAGGACTCGAAAGAATACCAGGACCAGCTTTACCTCAATGATGGCAAGGGTAACTACATGAAAGATGAAAAAGCTTTGCCGGTAACCACTTCCAGTGGATCATGCGTTAAAGCGTTTGACTATGACAAAGACGGTGACCTGGATTTGTTCTTAGGCGGAAGACAGGTACCCCACCAATATCCCTTCCCGGCTCAAAGCTACCTGCTCGAAAACAAATCGCAAAAAGGGATTGTGAAATTTGACGATGTTACGGCAAAATTAGCCCCGGAGCTGGCTAAAGCAGGGATGGTAACCGACGCCCTCTGGGCTGATATCAATAATGATTCATGGCCCGATTTAATTGTAGCCGGAGAATGGATGCCCGTTTGCTATTACCTTAACGATCACGGAAAATTCAGCAAGACTGCAATAGAAGGCACAAGCGGCTGGTGGTTCAGCATTGAGGGTGCCGATTTCGACAAAGACGGTGACACGGACCTGGTTGCAGGTAACCTTGGCTTAAACTTCAGGTATAAAGCAAGTGCCGACAAGACATTTGATGTTTATGCCGCAGATTTTGACCATGATGGGAAATCAGACATTGCCCTGTGCTATTACCAGGGGGATGAACAGTATCCGGTGAGAAACAGAGGGTGTTTTCTGGACCAGAATCCGGGACTGGCCCTGAGATTTCCTGACTTTAAAAGCTTTGCCAAAGCCACAATTTCGGATGTATACACCAGGAAAGTATTGAAAGAATCCCTCCACCTGCAGGCCGAGACCTTTGCCAGTTGCTATCTTGAAAACACCGGAAATGGAAAGTTCAAAATACATCATTTGCCCAATGAAGTTCAATTATCATCCATAAATGATATCATCATCGAAGATTTTGATCAGGATGGACACCTTGATATCCTGGCAGCCGGTAATCTTTTTTCTGTGGAAGTTGTAACACCCAGAAACGACGGTGGAGTTGGTGCATTTCTGAAAGGTAATGGCAAGGGCAACTTTAAAGTAATACCTCCGGCCTTGTCCGGGTTCTTTGTTCCCCGGGATGTCAAGGCCCTTTCATTGATTCACGGGATTACTACTGAAGTAAAGGCCGTATTGGTCGGGAATAATAATGACCGGCTGCAAATTTTTAAAATAAAATGAAACGCGAAATTTCCAAAACAGGTTGATAATTTATGAAGATCAGCTTTTATATAGGTATACTCACAGTTCTATTCTGTTCATGTGATCAATTTTCTGAAGAGACCTTTAAAAAACTTTCTCCTTCAAGAACAGGGATAGATTTCACCAATGAATTGGTTGAAAATGATACTCTGAATTACACAGTTTTCCCATATATGTACATGGGAGGAGGGGTTTCGGTGGGTGACATCAATAATGACGGGCTGGATGATATTTTCTTCTGCGGCAACCTGGTCCCAAACAGGCTCTACCTGAACAAAGGCAATATGCGATTTACAGATATCTCTGAACAGGCCGGTATAATGGGAAATCATCAATGGTTTACAGGTTCAACAATGGCCGATGTGAACAATGACGGCTGGCTGGATATTTATGTGTGTGTGTCAGCAAAATACCAGCCTTCGGATAACCTGCTGTTTATAAACAATCAGGACAACACCTTTACAGAAAGCGGAAAAAGCTTTGGGATTAATGATAAAAGTTCATCCGTACAGGCAACTTTTTTTGATTATAACAATGATGGTTTCCTGGACCTGTTTGTGGCCAATTACCCGATTGTTCTGGTCAGCATGGGGGTCGAGTTCTACAGCAATAAAATAAAGGGAAACAAGTATGAGGAATCAGGACACTTATACAGGAATAATGGAAATAATACTTTTACCGACGTGACCGATGAAACCGGTGTTCGGAATTTTGGCATGTCCATAGGCATAGTGGCGATGGATTTTAACAATGACGGGTGGAAAGATTTATACATATCCAATGATTTCAATCCACCTGATAATTTTTATTTAAATAGAGGGGATGGCACTTTTAGGGAAATTGTAAAGGAAGCCACCTTTCAAACCTCTATTTTTGGCATGGGTTTCGATGCAGCAGATTTCAATAATGATGGTTTGATCGACCTTTTTCAGATTGACATGACTCCGGAGGATCATTTTCGAAGAATGGTGAATGTTATTCCCATGAGGCAGAAAACATTCGATCAAAGTCTTGATTTAGGCCTTCATTACCAATACATGCAAAATTCCCTGCAATTGAACAATGGGGTTTTCGACAGCATTCCCCTGTACAGCAATATTTCTTTGTTCTCGGAAGTTGCATACACCGATTGGAGCTGGGGTGGTGTTTTTCTGGATATGGACAACGATGGCAACAAAGATTTGTTTGTCACGAACGGTGTACTGAAAGATATCAATAATCGTGATATCCTTGATGATCCCAACAGCAATGTGTATTTCAGACAAATGAAGGAATATCGTCCGGAACTATTCCCCAGCACACCGGTAAGGAATTATGCTTTTAAGAACAATGGAAACCTCACTTTTACGAATAAATCAGATGACTGGGGTTTTAAAGAACTTAACCTGGCCAACGGAATGTCCTATAGTGATTTGGATAACGATGGCGATCTTGACATTGTGATCAGTCTTGTCAATGAAGTTTCGGCCATTTATGAGAATAAAGCCGTCATTCAAGATCATCATTATATTAAAATCAAGCTCAACGGCCCGAATACCAATTTATTCGGTTTGGGAAGCACGATCAGGGTAAAAACCGGCGATACCACTCAATATCAGGAATTGACTCTAACGAGGGGTTACCAGTCCAGTGTGCCTGCCACCCTTCATTTTGGTTTGGGGCCTAAAGATATCATCGATGAGTTAACCGTAATATGGCCCGATAGGAAAGAACAAGTGATTAATAATATTAAAGCCGACCAAACCATTGAACTGAAGTATAAGGATGCCGTGGCTCAGGATAATAAAACCTTACAAAAGTCAATTTTTAAGGATATTACGGCCGAAGCCGGAATTAATTTCATTCATCATGAAGATCATTATGATGATTATGAATTTGAACCATTGCTTCCCTATAAGAATTCACAGATGGGACCCGGCCTGGCGATTGGGGATATTGACAAAGACGGATTGGATGACTTCTTTGTCGGCAATGGTGCGGGTTTTAAAGCAGCCATGTATCGGCAGACAGGGAAAGGCACCTTTAAGGAAATCCCCGGACCCTGGACAGATGATTCAGATCAGGAAGATACCGGAGCCCTACTTTTTGATGCTGATGGAGACGGAAGACTCGATCTGTATGTTGTAAGTGGAGGAAATGATAACAACAGATCAGAAGAGTTTTACCAGGACAGGTTGTATTTGAATACTGAGAACGGCTTTATAAAAAGCAGGAACATTCTTCCCGACCCTCTGAAACAAAGTGGAAAATGCGTTAAGGCTGCTGATTTTGATAAGGATGGCGATCTCGATCTGTTTGTGGGTGGACGCATTACTCCAGCGAATTACCCATTTCCGGCCAGCAGTTTTATCCTGGCAAATAATGGCAGGCATGGCGCTGATCTGAGGTTTGAAAATGTTACAGACAAGCTGGCTCCGGAGCTTAAAAACCTGGGACTGGTTACGGATGCCCTCTGGGATGATTTTAACGGCGATGGTGACATTGACCTGATCGTTGTAGGAGAATGGATGGGAATCCGTTTTTTCGAAAATACTCCGGACGGATTTACAGATATTTCTGAAAGAATGGGATTTAAAGAGACCGTGGGCTTGTGGTTTAGTGTTGAAAGTATCGATATGGATCAGGACGGCGACAATGATTACCTGGTAGGCAATCTTGGATTAAATTATAAGTACAAAACAAGCAAAACAGAGCCATTTGAAATATTTGCCCATGATTATGATGTAAATGGCAAAACTGATATTGTGTTAAGCTACGGTGAGGATGGGAAAAGTTATCCGGTGAACAGTTTTGATGTTACTTCAGGGCAGATTCCGGCCATTGGGATCAGGTATAAAAATTATGAAAATTTTGCCCGTGCAACCCTGACAGAAATATACGGGGAAAAAATGCTTAACGCCTCTTTGCACTATAAGGCGAATACCTTTGCGCATCATTGGATCGAGAATACGGGCAATGGCATATTTAAAATGCATCCCCTCCCTGACAGGGCGCAATTATCTTCAATTAACGCAATAGCCGGTTTCCATAAAGAGGCCAACGGTACTATGTTTCTTGTTGCAGGTAATTTATACGGTTCGGAAGCAGAGACACCCCGAAATGATGCAAGCATCGGGTTGTTGTTGCATGCTAATGATCTGGGTGAAATAATGGTTGTTCCTCCTTCTAAAAGTGGACTTGTCGTTAAAGGAGAGGTAAAGGCGATCGGGAAGATAAAACTGGCCTCAGGAAGGGATGGTTTTCTTTTTGCTATCAATAATGATTCCATGAAATTGATAGAACTTCAGGTTTATCCTTCGCCTCAATAAAAAAAAGTGTGCTTTAGACTTAACCCAGACTTGTAATTATCCTTTGCATTTTATCAAAACTAACCTCCATGCACTTCATAAGTTTGATTTGTGCCCTGGTTCGCTGCAGGTTATGATTCGGGTGATGAATACGGTAATAAATATCTCCGTTCAGATAATCAGTCAGAAACCGGAGTGATTGCATATAGGTCATTACCCTTGCTGATAGCGCCAGATAGTCCTTTTCAACCTGGTTAAGCATGGACCCCGCCTGTTCAAGAAATCCCCTGGCGAATGCCTCAAAATACGTGATATTCATAGAGATGTTATCCAGGTTGGCATCATCTTCCTCTCCCGTGTTGGTAAAGGTACGGATGGAATCGCCAAAATCATCATGCACAAACCCGGGCATAACCGTATCAAGGTCAATCACACACAATCCCCTGCCATTTATGTCGAACAGCACATTATTAATCTTGGTGTCATGATGAACGATCCGGACAGGAATCCTGCCGCTTTTCCCAAGTTGCAGAATGGTGCGCATTTCATCTTTCCGGGTTGACAGCAGTTCTATCTCATGCCGGGTTTCGGTGATCCTCTCTTTCAAGCCAGTCCGGCAGGCATCTTCAAACTGGTTCAGCCGTAGGTCCAGGTCATGGAATCCGGGTATGGTTTCCCTGATATTACTGGCGGGCAGGTCCGATAGCATCCACAGGAAATTTCCGTAGGCCTTGCCGCCTTCATACACCTGTTCATCACTGACAGCCCTGTCGTAGGTTTTAGGATTGGTTATGAAAACAAAGCACCTCCAAACTTTGTTCGCATGGTCACGATACATGATCTGACCGTCGCGGAGTTTCACAGGTGTAAGCACTCTGCGGCCGGCATCTGACATACCCGATGCTTTGAGTTTCTTCCCGATGTGTTCAGTGACCAGGCCAATGTTATGCATTACAGCTTCAGGGTCACGGAAGACGTTCGTGTTGATCTGCTGCAGGACATAATCATCCGCTGTATCCGTTTCCGTAACGACCCGGTAAGTTTCGTGGATATGGCCTGAGCCAAAGGGTTTGATATCGGTAATATTTCCTGTGATGGAAAAGTGGTTGATAATCTGGAAGAGTTGGTTCATGGTTACTGAAAAGTAGGTTACGAATTTATCAATATTAATGATCCTATTTTACATTCTTTTCGTCATGCTGAGCCCCGCCTGACCGAAGTCATTCGGGCAGGGGAGTCGAAGCATGCGCGTAGTCGAAACACAGCACAAAAAAAGCCCGGCAAAAGTGCCGGGCGTTAAACAGACGCATAACTTACTGCGCTGTACAGGCCTCTTTGGCCAAGTTTTTTTTCAGACCTCTCATGGGTCTGCGACCATCTAAATCGTAATTAAATGTACAAAAAAACCAGGATTTCTCCAATTTTTTTTGACGAAAAATACATCTTGTTACGCCTTAATTTACCTGCCTTTTCTAACGATTAGCGACCCAGTATTTTAGCCATATATTCATGCGCCAGCTTCACCTGATCATGCACATAATCGATACCTGCGCGGGTATGATCATCGTTCAGCACCGGATGACACAGTTCAAAGGTAAAATAACCATTGTAACCAATTTCATTCATTAAGCCTAAATAGTGCGCATAATCAGGTAATGGCTTGCCGTAGTTATAGTCGAGAACCTTTTGTTTCACGACGCCGGAAGCATCCCGGTAATATTCCCCGCCATAATGCGAATGCATTTGCAAATCACCAACGGTTCGAACTGCATTGGCCACATAATCTTTATCAAAATTCTCAAAAATGGGCAGGTCAAGACATACCTTCAGCCAGGGGGAATTCACTTCCTTAACCAGGTCGAATGTATCCTTCCAGTTCCGGATGAGTGGTTTATGGTTTTGCAGGACCATCACCACACCCTGCTCCTCTCCCATCCTTGCTGCTTCTTTCAGACAGTCCTTTACAAAATTCCACCTGTCAATATGAGTTGCATAGGGATATTGTGTCATAAAAGAATAATAACCATAATTATCCTGTACCAAGTCATAGGTTCCGACGCCTTCGTGAATGGGTACCCCCACCCAGGCCGCGAACAGGCGAACATATTTGGCGCCGAGGTCTTTGGCAAGTTTTGCTGTCTCGCGCACCATCAGCAACTGGCATTCCCTGTGTTCGGGAATCGGGCTTGAAAAATCGTTGTTGGCGGCAACACAGGGTATTTCCAATCCATATTTGGACAATGTATTCCGCATTTCCTCTCTCCTGGTTTGATCCAGGTCCAAAGGATTTCCCATGGGACGCTTGTTATCAAGTTCTACACCGTCATATCCAAATTCCTTGGCGGTTCTGGCCAATTCTTCAAAAGTGAGGGCATCGCCTTTATACCAGATTCCCCCGTATGAAATGGAGTACAATCCGAGTTTAATATTGCCTGCTTTCCCGGAAATACCAGCTGATGGTGTGGAACTTGCATTGGCGGCAGTGGTCACACTGCCAAGCACTGCCGCTCCGGCAGCAGCACCGGAGGTTTCTATAAATTTTCTACGGTTCATTGTAATAGATTAGGTTAGTTTACTGGTCATTTCTTTTCAAATGCAGCATCAAATGCTAGTCCAGAGGATTTGAAGTCAATGTCCTTGACATAATCACATGATTCAGCAGCTCCGGCCTCGCGGTCCATAGCTGAATCCTCCCATTCAACCGACAGGGGTCCGTCGTATTTTATGTAATTCAGTGCCCTGATAATTTCTTCAAACTGGATATGACCTCTGCCCACGCTTCGGAAGTCCCAATACCTGCGCGGATCACCAAATGGAACATGACCGCCGAAAACGCCAACGGTTCCGGGATTCTCTCTCCAGAAAACATCCTTCATGTGCACATGAAAAATACGTTCTTTGAAGCGGTAAATAAACTCAACATAATCAACACCCTGGTAACCCAAATGGCTGGGATCGTAATTGAAACCAAAAGCCGGATGATAATCCAAAGCCTGCAGGGCTCTTTCAGCCGAGGCAATATCAAATGCAATCTCGGTGGGATGCACCTCGAGAGCATATTTTATACCTATTTTCTGGTATTCATCCAGTATGGGTTTCCACCTGCGGGCAAAATCAGCATATCCTGCATTGATCATTTCCTCAGGTACTGCAGGAAAGGAATACACATACTGCCAGATTGAACTGCCGGTAAAACCGTTTACCACATTAATACCGAGTCGCTTGGCCACATGCCCGGTAGTAATGATTTCCCTGGCAGCCCGCTGGCGAACCCCTTCGGGATCGCCATCTCCCCAAATATAATCGGGAAGAATGCTTTTATGCCGCACATCGATGTTGTCACAAACTGCCTGTCCGACCAAATGGGTAGAAATGGCATATAGTTTAAGACCGTAGTTTTCAAGTGTTTTTCTGCGCTTTGCGCAGTATGCCTCATCCGCTTTGTCAATTTCCATATGATTTCCCCAGCAGGCCAATTCAAGACCATCGTAATCGAATTTACTGGCTTTGCGGCATACCGTTTCAATGTCAAGATCAGCCCATTGACCGGTGAAAAGTGTTACGGGTCGCATATTGTATGATTTTTAGGTTTGTACTTTAAAACTAATCTGCGAAAGGGATCCATTTTTTCGTATCATCATAACCGGCCTGAACCACCGTTTCGATAAACTGCATCCCCCTCACTCCATCTTCAATGGTTGGAAAATCAAGCCATTCAGACTGAGGAGTTCTGCCTTCGAGTTTAGCCCTCACTGTAAGTGAAAAGTTTCGGTAAATGTTG
Source organism: Bacteroidales bacterium (assembly GCA_016930375.1). Lineage (GTDB taxonomy): Bacteria > Bacteroidota > Bacteroidia > Bacteroidales > UBA10428 > UBA5072. The sequence goes on from JAFGGU010000071.1 coordinate 95,088, forward strand.
GCAAATGCTTCCAGGTATCCTTCAGGATGCCCCGCCGGCGTGCGGGTATTGTGTTTGGCAGCCACGCCCATATAACCCTGACCGGTTCTGATCATTTCAACAGGTCGATCGGTCCATTTCAGCCATAAGGTGTTGGGTTCCTGTTGTGCCCATTCCAGACCGCCCTTGTTTCCATATATTCTGATTTTGATGGCGTTTTCCTCTCCGGCAGCTACCTGGGTGGCCATCAGAACTCCCCTGGCACCGTTGTTGAAACGTAGCAAAGCCGCACCATCATCGTCGAGAAGGCGACCTGATACAAAAATGTTCAATTCAGCGCAGAGCTCAGTGGCTTTCAGACCGGAAATATACTCCGCAAGATGAAAAGCATGTGTGCCAATATCGCCCATGCATCCTGCTTTTCCTGATCTCTTGGGATCTGTCCGCCATGCCGCCTGTGCATTTCCCTTATCTTCCACTTTAGCAGAAAGCCATCCCTGAGGATATTCAACATATATCTTCCTGATTTCGCCTAATTCTCCGCGCTTTACACGCTCACGGGCTTCCTTGACTGCCGGGTAGCCTGAATAAGTATGCGTAAGCGCCAGGATCAGACCTGTTTCACGTACCTTATCCTTCAGCTTTTTAGCCTCTTCCAGGGTAAAAGTCACCGGTTTGTCAATTACCACATGAAAACCCCGGTCAAGTGCCATCATGGCCGGTTCAAAATGCGCATAATTGGGTGTTACAATGGTCACGAAATCCATTCGTTCATGGGCAGGAAGTTTCACCTCCTGTTCAAACATTTCGCGGTAAGTTTTATACACGCGGTTATCCGGCAGAAAATATGCCTTACCTGAAGATACTGACACTTCCGGATTACTGCTGAAACAGCCGCAGGCCAGCTCAATCTGTCCATCCATAAAGGCTGCAAGACGATGGATGGCTCCGATGAATGCGTCACTGCCGCCGCCAACCATGCCCATTCTGAGTTTTCTGTTTATCATGAAGTAATTATGAATTATGAATTTATTTATCTTTTATCAAATTTAAAGTATTTCCCGCTTCGCCGCAAACCCGGGGAAAATATTTCGCGGCCAGATCTCAATAATTCAGGCGATGTTTTGTACATTTATTTACCTCTAATAATAAACCATATGAAACGTCGAAACTTTCTTACAACGGCTGTAACTGCGGCCGGCATAACCGTGATTCCCCGCCATGTTCTGGGAGGTATAGGTTATGTTGCCCCGAGCGACAAGCTGAACATTGCCTGTATCGGAACAGGCACACAGGGAACACGCGTAATGCTGGACCTGCTGAAGATTCCTGACATACAAATCACCGCATTGGCTGATCCTGTGAAGGACGACAACCGTTACCAGAACTGGGGCGAATTTGAACTTCGCAACAATATCCGCAGGTCCATTGAAGAACCCCTGTGGGATGAAGGTGTTAAAGGCTGCCGTGCCGGCAGGGAACCGGCAAAAAGAATTATCGATACCTGGTATACCAAAAAACAGGGTGCCACTTATAAGGCATGTACGGCCTATGAAGACTTCCGTGAATTGCTGGAGAAAGAAACCGGCATTGATGCGGTTGTGGTGGGGACACCGGATCACCAGCATGCCCAGGTGGCTGTAAAAGCCATGGGCAAGGGCAAACATGTTCTTTGCCAGAAACCCATGACCAATGCTGTTTATGAGGCAAGATTAATGGCGGAAACAACCACCAAAACGGGTGTTGCAACGCAGGTGTCAACGGCCAACGCTTCTTCCGCAGATGTTGATTCGCTATGTGAACTCATCTGGAGCGGTGCCATCGGACCGGTCAGGGAGGTTTACAACTGGTCGAACCGTCCGGTATGGCAAACAGGCTTTACGCAACTTCCCGAAGAACAGAAAGTACCCAAGGGATTCAACTGGGATCTCTGGTTGGGAAGGGCCGAAATGCGACCTTTCAGTTATGATTACACACATACTGTATTTCGCTCATGGTATGACTTTGGTACCGGAGCCCTGGGCGATATGGGCTGTTATTCCTTTGCTGCCATTTACCGTGCCCTAAAACTGGGGCATGTAAGCACTGTGGAAGCCTCTGCCAACACCTTTGTGGGAGTGGTGAACGGGAATCCACAGCAAATACCGTATGCTTCCCATCCCCATGCCATGAACGCCCATTTCACCTTTCCTGCCAGGGCTGGTATGCCGGCAGTGGACCTTTACTGGATCGACGGTGGTATGAAATTCTCCCGCACCAAAGAACTCGAAGAAGACGGCATTGAATTTGCCCCTGAAGGGTTGTTGTTTGTTGGAGATTATGGCAGGATCCTTTGCAGTTTCCAGGGAGGTAATCCCAGGGTTTTCCCATCTTCCCTGAACAAGGACCTGATCAAACCGCCACAAATGATCGAGCGGTCCAAAGGTCATATTCCCGATTGGATCGAAGCCTGCCGGGGTGGCAAAAAAGCCCGCAGTACCTTTGAATCGGCTGCTCCCATTACCGAAGCACTCAACCTGGGAATCATTGCCATGAGAACCCGAAAGAGACTGACATGGGATCCGGTTGGATTCAAGACGAATAACGAGGAGGCGAATAAGCTGCTAAAGCCGACATACAGAGCGGGATGGGAGTTGTAAGGGAGAAAACAGTAACCGGTAAACGGTAAACGGTAAACGGTAAAAAGTAAACAGTAAAAAGTAAAAGCATTACAATTGTTACTGTATACCGAATACCGATTACCGTTTACTTTTTACTGTTTACTTTTTACTGCTCTAACACCTTAAGATTCCTGAAATAAACCGGTGCTCCGGCATGTTTTCCCTGCAAGCCAATACGGCCAAAGGTTTTCAGCTCGGCAAATGGGGTGCTCAGCCACGAGGGGATTTCACTCCCGTCGGGATTGGTTTTGGCACTGGTCCATAAAGCCATGTTCATGTCGTTCACCTTCATTCCGTTGAGCAATACTTCAATACGCTGGCCCTTGCAGGTTATCGTCATGCGATTCCATTCACCCGGTTTTTTCACCATGCTCTTCAACGGGGCGAGGTGACCGAAGATGGCACCACATTGCCAGGTTTTCGGACTTTCAGCCCATTGTTTGGCAAAATCATCGGCAATCTGGATTTCCACGGAATTGGGTATCCAGTTCTGTAAATCGGTACAGTATACTATTACTCCGCTGTTGGTTCCTTCCGCAGTTTTAAACTCCAGATCGAGTGTGAAATTTGTGTAATCCTTTTTTGTCCATATGCACTGGTCCTCACTGGCTGTAAGTATTCCATCCGTGCAGGTCCATATACCGGCCGGAAATTCGGCATTTGACAAATCCGTTGTGAATAAGTCATTCCAGTCAGCAGATTCAGGATGAACGGCTGATTGGGCGGCCAATTGCTGTAAGGACAAAGCCAGGATCATCATCAGGCATGTCTTTATTAATCCAGGGTTATTTTTCATGTATAATTATTTAATTGCAAAAATGTATTTCTGTCTTAATTTTCGTTCAGGAAATCCTGATCAGGTAATTACCCAGATTGTTCGCTGCCCTGGATAAGAAACTCCCGTGTTTCCCGGGGTGACCCTTTTTACCCGGATTGGTCAAGTTTTTCAAATAAGCTGCACCGAAAACTTCATGGCCGAGCTCATTGATTTTCTTTTCCCCTTCTTTCCCGATTCGCTTCTTAAAATGGCTGAAATCACTGTAATAAAAGGGTGCTTTGTGCTGAAAATGCACCTCGCCACAAAAGTGTTGCCAGTATGGATTCTCAACCCAATGCACCAGTGCGCCTTTGTCACTGTAGTGGTACATATGCTTGAGCAAGATCAGTCCGATCATAATCCGCACAGGGACTGAAGGCGCTCCTTTGACGCTGTAAAAAACCGCAAAATCCTTCTCAACCTGATCCCAGTTAACATGCCTGGCCTGCTGGCAAAGTTCGTGACCGGGATTGATAAAATGTATCAACGGCGTTTCTGTGAGATTCAGCTGTGGGTTTTTCTCGGTTTTGCCCAGCATGATCTTATTGGTTTATTACAAATTTAATTCTTTCCACAACTTAACCCAATTGATTCTCAGTAAAAAAATGGGAATCGCTAAATTTATCCGGTAGTCAAAGGCTTGGGGAATATGATAATAATCCTTTACTGATCTCATAAAATTGAGTAATTTTAGTTGGACAATCTACCAATGTGCAGATGTGCAAATGTGCAGATGTGCAAATGAAAAGCATAAAACTGCAAGACTGCATAACTGCATAACTTTTAAACTTCATAACTTAAAAAATGGCCAAAATCACCCGCGAAGAAGCCCTGAACTACCATTCCTGTGGCAGGCCCGGCAAAATTGAAGTGGTTCCTACCAAACCCTACAGTTCACAATACGATCTCTCATTAGCCTATACCCCCGGCGTTGCGGAACCCTGCCTCGAGATCCAGAAGAATCCAGGCGATGCCTATATCTACACTGCCAAATGCAACCTGGTTGCGGTAATCTCTAATGGAACAGCGGTGCTTGGACTGGGTGACATCGGCACCCTTGCAGGTAAACCCGTAATGGAAGGGAAAGGACTGCTTTTCAAGGTGTTTGCAGACGTGGATGTATTTGATATTGAGGTAGATGAGAAGGATATCGATAAGTTTATAACCGTAGTCAAGGCCATTGCGCCCACTTTCGGAGGGATCAACCTCGAAGATATCAAGGCGCCTGAATGTTTCGATATTGAAGAACGCCTGAAAAAAGAACTCGATATTCCCGTATTCCATGATGATCAGCACGGCACCGCCATCATTTCAGGGGCCGGACTGCTGAACTCACTTGAAATAACCGGCAAAAAAATCAACAATATCCGGATTGTCATCAACGGTGCCGGTGCATCAGCCATTTCCTGTGCCCGTTTGTACAAAAAACTCGGGGTTGATCCGGGAAATATCACCATGCTCGATAGCAAGGGAGTTTTAACTACCCGGCGTACTGACCTGAACAAGTACAAACTTGAATTTGCGCGTGATCTTTCAATCTCCACGCTCGCTGAAGCCATTCAGGGGGCCGATATGTTTCTCGGCCTTTCCACCGGAAACGTGCTCTCCAAAGATATGATCCGGACCATGGCCCCGGATCCCGTAGTATTTGCCATGGCCAACCCTACCCCGGAAATTTCTTACGAAGATGCCGTAGATGCCAGGAAAGACGTTATCATAGCCACCGGAAGAAGTGACTATCCAAACCAGGTGAACAATGTACTCGGATTTCCATTCATTTTCCGCGGTGCACTGGACGTCCAGGCAAAAACAATCAATGAAGAAATGAAGCTGGCGGCTGTTAACGCCCTGGCCCGGCTTGCCAAAGAAGCAGTTCCCGAGCAGGTAAATACGGCTTATAAGGTCAGTAACCTCGTGTTTGGAAGGGAGTACATCATTCCGAAACCACTGGATCCCCGACTGATAACCTATGTAGCACCGGCTGTTGCCAAAGCTGCCATGGATACCGGTGTGGCCAGGAAACCCATAACCGACTGGAAAGCCTATGAAATTGAACTGATGAAACGCATGGGACTGTATGACAAACTTATCGACGATATCCGAAACTCTGCCCGCCAGAATCCCAAAACTGTGACTTTTGCAGACGCCAATAACGCTAAAGTGCTGAAAGCAATTCAGATAGTTGTCAATGAAGGCATTGCCAAACCCGTCCTGCTGGGGAATGCAGAAGAGATCCGCAATCTGGCTGCCCGGCATACCATTGAATTAAACGGAATCCCTATTATCGACATTCACAGTCCGGAAGAAGAAGAAAGGAGAAAACGATATGCAACCCTCCTCTATGAAAAGAGAAGACGGAAAGGTATGACCTATGAGGAGGCGCTCCAGAAGATCCACGACCCCAATTACTTTGGGGTTATGATGGTGGATACCGGCGAAGCTGACGGATTTCTGGCTGGTTTCTCGAACCGGTATGCCAGCACCATTCGGCCTGCGCTCCAGGTAGTGGGAACCAAAGGCTCGCAGAAAATCATTTCTGGTATGTACATTGTAATTACGAAGAATGGACCCTTTTTCTTTGCCGATACCACCGTCAATATAAATCCCAGCGCCCGGATACTGGCCGACACTACCCTGCTTACCGCCAATGAGGTAAGAAAGTTCAATATGGTACCCCGTATCGCGCTGCTTTCCTATTCCAATTTCGGTTCAAACCGTGATGCAAGTCCCAATACCGTGCGTGAAGCAGTTGAGATCCTGCATCGTGAAAATCCCGAATTGATCGTAGATGGTGAAATGCAGGCCAATTATGCATTTAATAAGAAAATACGGCAGGAAAAATTCCCTTTCAGTAAACTGGCGGATATGGACGTCAATACCGTCATATTTCCCGATCTGAATTCCGGAAATATTGCCTATAAAATGATGCAGGAATTGGGCGGAGCTGAGGTAATCGGACCCATTGTAACCGGATTGCAGAAACCTATCCAGGTTTTGCAGATGGCCAGTTCAGTGAGGGAAATCGTTAATATGGCTGCGATAACGGTAATTGATGCGCAATCCTGTTTAGAGTAAACGTTAAAAAAGAGGCAGGTTGTTGAATTATTTGTAATTTTCCGCTGATTTTATCGTCTATCAGTTTAAAACACTCCTATGCGCCAACTATTCTTTGTATTTCTTCTGTTTGCTGTAACTCCTGCATACAGCCAGAGCAAAAGCATCACGCGATTCAGGTCCGATTTCAAAGAGAACACCAACATGTTTTTTTACAGCAGCACTCTGAAGATGCTGAACACGGAGGACAATCCCGAGCTTGCTTCCATGCTTAAAGACATTGAGGAGATCAGGGTGCTCAACTACGACAAGGCTGCCCGGGAATTCAATGCGGGTGATGTAAGCGAACTTAAAAGTGCATTGCATGAAGAAAAATACAATGATATTATGCTGGTCAACGAAAATGGTAATTCCATTAACCTTTACAGTCGCGAGAAACGCGGTAAAACTGTTGGATTTGTCGCCATCGTTGAAAACAGGGAAAGCCTGATCCTTATTGATCTGATTGGCAGCATTGATGTGAAGAAGTTCATGGAATTGAAACAAAAACTGGACAGACAGACTGTCAACAAAACCTGAATTTTAACAATCCATAAATCTGAGACTTTGAATAATGTTGTAACCACCCACGGACTGACCAAGCATTATGGGCGTATCAGGGCAGTCAACGACCTTACTTTAGACATTCCCGAAAAAAGCGTATTCGGAATACTGGGACCCAATGGCAGCGGAAAGACCACTACGCTTGGCATGCTGCTGGATGTTATCAATCCCACATCCGGTACCTATTCCTGGTTTGGAAACTTTTCAAAGAAGGAGAACCGGCAAAAGATCGGATCGATCCTCGAAACACCGTCATTCTATCCATATCTTTCAGCGCTGGATAACCTGAAAATAATCGCTGAGATCAAAGGCATCGGTTATGAAAACATAGGTGAGGTATTAAAGATCACGGGACTTTATGATCGTCGCTTTTCATCATTCCGTACCTATTCACTGGGCATGAAACAGCGTCTGGCGCTGGCCTCGGCACTTTTGTGTGACCCGCTTGTCATGATCCTTGATGAACCTACCAATGGATTGGATCCACGTGGAATTGCAGAGATCAGGGAGCTGATCCGCAAAATCGCCGGTCAGGGCAAAACCATAATTCTTGCCAGTCACCTGCTGGATGAAGTGCAGAAAGTGTGTACACATTTTGCGGTGCTGAATAAAGGCAGGCTGATGTATTCAGGACTGGTGAACGAGACCCATCATGATGAACTGCAGCTGGAAATTTCTTCTGATAAGAATTCCGAATTATTTACCCTGTTAAAAACTTTCCCCGATATTAAAAAGGTTGAAATATCCGGTGAAATGCTCGTGATAACCCTGCCGGGCAGTTATGCAATCAGTGATCTGAGCCGCTTTGTATTTGAAAATGGCTTTGTAATCACCCACCTGGTGGCCATGAAGAAATCCCTGGAAAGCCAATTTCTTGAAATTTTAAATGAAAAAGCATGAAGCGGTTAATCCATATAGAACTCCTCAAGATAAAATCAAACGCATCGTTCTGGATTTTGGTCAGTTTACACATCGGAATCATTTTACTGGTGGTGCTGAGCGGTAAAGTTTTTCTCCACTCCCTTTCCATTAACGGTGAAAATATCAGCAACATGGTTGATCCGGACAGTATCCCCCTTTACCAGTTCCCCGATATCTGGCATAACATCACCTATGTAGCCAGCTTTTTGAAATTCATTCTCGCCATTTATATGATCATCTCAATTACCAGTGAGATCAGTTATGATACCCTGCGGCAGAATATTATGAACGGGATGAGCCGTACTGATTTTATCATTTCAAAATTGTTCCTTATTGTATGGCTCGCCTTGGGCTCGGCATTATTCATTTTCTTTACCGGACTGATCATCGGTATCATCAGTACACCCGATCTTCAGTTCCATGATATGATCAAGTATTCGGGTTTTATCCCTGCTTACTTCCTTCAGCTGACAGCTTATCTGATCTTCGCCCTGTTGATAGGCCTCCTGATTAAAAAGACCGGTCTGGCCATGGGATTGTTGTTTCTTTATACACTGATTGTTGAACCTATCATCGTATTCCGGGTAAAAACCGACTGGATTAAAGGATTGTTCCCCAACAGGGCAATCAATAATCTCATTCATATGCCTTTTGGCAAATATGCCCTGCGTGAAGTGCAGGATTATGTCGCTTTTAAGGAAGTGATCATCGTATTGGTATATATGGCCCTTTTCATTTACTGTATTTACCTGTTATTGAAAAAGCGTGACCTGTAAAATTTAATTTTTCATGAAAGAATTCAGCAATTTTATGGATATGGTGAAGCACCGCCAAAGTGTAAGAGCTTACAGTACCGCAATGGTTCCGGGAGAAAGCATTGAAAGGTGTCTTGAGGCTGCCCGTCTGGCTCCTTCAGCGTGCAACGCACAGCCCTGGAAATTCATTGTTGTGAATGATCCCGATGTGAAGAATGCATTGGCCGATGCCACCCAGGACAGGCTGATCCCCATGAATCATTTCACCAAACAGGCTCCGGTTCATATCGTTGTGGTGCGTGAAAAAGCCAACCTGACTTCCAATATCGGACAGGTGATGAAGGATAAGGAATATCCGCTGATGGACATAGGAATTGCAGTGGAACACTTGTGCCTGCAGGCTGTTGAAGAAGGCCTTGGTACGTGCATCATCGGATGGTTCAATGAGAAAAAAGTGAAGAAATTACTGGGTATTCCATCTTCCAAGCGTGCCGAGCTGATTATTACCCTGGGTTTTCCTGCAACAGAACAGATCAGGGAAAAGAAAAGAAAAAGCATGAACGAGATTACTTCCTACAACAAATACTCCTGAAAAGGTCAAGTAAAACACCTTCTTCCTTCTCCCAGCAAAGTTCTCTCGCAGCAGCTTCGAGATTGGATTTCCAAGTCTGTTGCCGGACATGATCGGCAAGCATTTCTGTGATGATCAGCGACAACTCATAGGGATCATGGGTGGAAATTACTTTTCCGATCCGGTAATGCTGGACAACCGCTTTCATTTCGGGGAGATCAGTTACCAAAACAGGTATACGGGCCTGGATGTAATCAAATAATTTGTTAGGCAAGGCATAATAGTAGTTCAAACCCAGTTTTTCTTCAAGCGAAATTCCAAGGTCAGCCTGTAATGTATAATGTGACAATTCTGAGGCTGGAACTAATCCTGTAAAACAGATCTTTTCATCCAGTGCCAAGGATCGCGTCAGTTCCTTTAACCTGTTTTCAATATCACCCTTTCCCACTATATATAATACGGCATTTTCAATGTGTTGCATGGCCCTGATCATAGTCTCCAGACCACGTCCCATATTGAGGGAACCCTGGTAAATGATCAGGCTTTCATTGTTCTTTTTCAGTGAAAACTGAGGTTGAGGGTTCTCTGTCCTGAAAGGCAGATTGCGTATCACCTGCATGCTGATCCCGTACTTGCGATGATATTCGCCGGCCACAGAGGCACTCACAGTATAGCTGTATTTCAGGTGCGGAAGAATCAAGGCCTCAACTGCTTCCCATATCCTTTTCACACACTTGCGACCTATCAGTTCAGGTACCTCTGTAAAATATTCATGACTGTCATAAACAACAGGCAACTTTCTGAGGCGTGATACGAGAAAGACTGCAGGAAGAGTATCCAGATCATTGGCAACCAGGATATCCGATTTTATGAAAAGCAGAAGGAAAAAAAGACGGATGTTATATTCAGCGTAAAAGAAAGGTCCCGTGTTGAACAACAGTTTGAATCGCCGGGCATGGTAAGGATAAACGGGCAATTCGATGCTGCCGGACTGAATTCTGCCAATAACCACAACACTTGAAAACAATTTCATGAGCGACAACGCAATGCGGTTAACCCTGCGGTCGGTTGCAATATCATTGGTCACACAGAGAATTATCCGCATCTTCGTTGAATTGTTTTACTAAATTATAAATTCTTTCCGTATCCGGAATTGCAATACAGGCAGAGATCGTATATTTGTCAGACAGAAGCATTACAGAAGCATTGAAAATGAACGAAATAAAAGAGAATTTCCCGTTGCTGGCGTATAATACTTTTCATGTGGAAGCGCAAACGCGATATTTTATTGAATTCAATGATATACCAGCAATACTGAATTTCCTTTCCTCTGAACATGCTGAAATCCGACCCTGCTTTGTTCTGGGAGGTGGCAGTAATGTTCTGTTTACCAAAGATTTCGAAGGAATCATTCTACATCCGGTGATAAAAGGGATTGAGAAAACAGATGAAGATGGAGAATCGGTCATTATCAGGGCCGGTTCCGGAGAAGAATGGGACAACTTTGTCGCCTATTGCGTAAAAAACGAATGGGGCGGGATTGAAAACCTGTCCCTGATACCTGGAACCGTTGGCGCAAGCCCAGTACAGAATATCGGGGCCTACGGTGTGGAAGCAAAGGATTTTATTCACCGGGTTGAAGCCATCCGGATAGACGATGGGAAAAAAATCACATTAACGGCACAAGACTGTCACTTTTCCTACCGGGACAGCATTTTTAAAAAAGATTTGAAAGACAGGGTGATTATAACTCATGTCAATTTCCGGCTGAATAAGAAGCATCACTTCGTTACCTCCTATCCTGATGTGCAAAAGGAGCTGAATAATTATCCGGAGACTTCACTTCTTACAATACGCAATGCCGTAATTGCGATAAGAAGGAATAAATTACCCGATCCATCGGTGACAGGCAATGCCGGGAGTTTTTTTAAGAATCCTGTTATTGACAGGGAAAAGGTGGCTTCTCTCCGCAGATTTTTTCCCAATATGCGCGGCTTTGAATCCCCGGATGGCTCTGTAAAATTGTCAGCTGCCTGGCTGATTGAGCAATGCGGTTATAAAGGTTCCAAACAAGGGAAGGCTGGTACGCATAAGAAGCAACCGCTCATCATCATCAACAAGGGTGGCGCTTCCGGTGATCAGATTTACCGCTTTGCCCTGAAGATCCAGAAAACTGTTATGAATCATTTTGGGATCAGGATGGAGATGGAGGTGAATGTATTGTAGGCAGTGGTAGTAGCAGCAAACTCACCTATAAATCAAATCCATATACACCGGCAGATGATCCGAAAATCCACCCTGGTAGCTGAATCCATTGTACGTCCGGTAGGGTTTATAACCCTCGTATGCCTTGTCTTCTGTCAGCAAATAAGGTTTCATGAATATCCTGCAAAGGTCCTCTCCTGCGGCCAGTCCCTTTTCTGTCTTTATGAGGTTGCCTGAGACGATCATTTGGTCAAATACGGACCATTTGCCCTGGTATTTCAAAGTACCTTTAACAGCTCCTGAAGTCGGAACTACGGTAAGATTATAAAGGATGTTCCCGGTGGGTTTGTTCAGATCAGCTTCCGTCTTTAGATACTCTGTCAGACTTTCATCCGAGGGTTCATCATTAAAATCTCCCATAATGACAATTTTTGCTGATGCCGAATGCATGAACAATGAATCGGTAATGTGTTTTAATAAACCGGCTGCGGTAAATCTGTTGCGTTCGGTGTCGAGCTGACCATCATAACGTGACGGCCAGTGATTCACCAGGAAATGACAGGTATCAGTTCCTAACAATGCCTTAAAATAAAGAATATCCCGGGTAAGTAATCCTGATTTCCTGATCCGGTAGCTTTTGCTCTTAATAAACCTTACGGTTTCTGAATTGTAAAGCAGGGCTGCATCTATGCCACGCCGGTCGGGCGAGTTTTCATGAATAAGCTGATAAGGGTATTTGGCCAATGGGGTTTGATGAATGAGGTCTTCAAGCACCTTCCGGTTCTCAATTTCACACAGTCCCACAACATCGGGCGGTTGCCACGCGCCAACAGCCACAATCACCTTATACATATTCCTCAGTTTGGTGAGATAGCGCTTATAGGTCCAGTGCAAATTGCCGGCGGGAGTAAAAGCCTCATCATCCGTGAGTGTATCATCTACCGTATCAAAAAAATTCTCAGCATTGTAAAACATGATCCGGAAGGATCGGATTTCTCTGTCCGCTGAAATTGTCTGTCCCGAAATAGTTGATTTACAGTTCACCAAAACTGCTATCAGGACTATAAATGGCAGGATGATGTAATCACGCATAACTTCGGTATCATATTCCGCTTAATCTTCTTTTCTTTCAAATGCTCCCAGGTCAGGCATACCATCGCCGTTCCGGGAGATGCCCTCCCGATCGGGCTCAAGATAAGGATATGTTTCCAACAACGTCGGGTTACCTGCATCTTTGGCAGGCGACAGTGTGTCGAGCCTGTAATCCAGGTGGTACCTGTCGGAATCATTGATAAAAAAAGCGTCCTTGTTCAGTATAATGTCTGTAAAATGCTCCTGGTTGCTACTGTTGATAGAATCTTCGGAAGCCTTCACCAGGCAATGATCAAAAGTATAATTGAATAAATCCGACTGATTATGGATGAACTGAAGTTCATGGCCCAGGTTGCCATACAGAATACTATTGACAAAGTCGGCCTCTTCCAGGTCTCCGGAACGGGGTACGTAAATAGTTTTGCCGGATGCCTCATCGTATTCCGGGTTGTAAAAAATATTCGACAACACAACCGAAGGGCCTGAGCGGGAACTTCCGATGACTCCGTTGTTGGAAACCGTGCAATGCCAGAATCGATAACTACCTCCGCGTAACAGGGCCAGCGCTGCTCCGGCACAGTTGGCAATAACGGTATTGTAGCAGGTCAGGTAGGCACCGAAGGCATAAATACCGGCGAATGAGTGATTCAGGATAATGCTGTTGGTCAATTCCAGTTCAGGCACTTGAAAATCTGACGGATAACCGATCTGTATCCCGGCAACGCCGTTTTTAATGATGGCATGATTGATCTTGTTTCCCTGGCTTATTGGATCAATATAAATCGTGCCCCACTGTCCGGCAATAATTTCATAGAATTCCTCCAGCCTGTCATTCTGAAATACCACAGGGTTTTCCCCGGTTCCGTTCACCAGAAGCCTGCCCCATATGATCATGCTGGAATTCCGGTGAAAGAAAATCCGGGTTCCTGCTTCAATGGTAAGAACCTGCCCCGTATCAACAGCCATTGAATTGTATATCAGATAGGGTTTTTCACGGGTCCATGTCTGGGTGTCAATAATATCTCCGCTAATGAGGTGAACATCCTGCCCGTATGCAATCAACTTTACATCCTGCAAACTTCCCCGGGTATTGAATACCAGGGAGTCCTTTATAACAACCGGATTGTCAGAATTTGTCGGGTCAACTGTAACCGCAATAAAAATGAAAAGACTGTCGTCAGGAGGTATCTCAATATTATTTTGTTCCGGTGAAGATACACCATCCAGGTTAATTCTGAAAAAAGAGTCACTGCCGCCTGCCAGAGCAATTGAATTGATCACCATGGGCCGGTTGCTCCGGTTATATACTTTAAAACTACGTGTGGCAGAGCCAATAGCAGTGAATACCGTATCAAAGGTGATCGTATCGTGTGAAAATGAAGGCCGGGCATCCGGATCCGGATCAAGCTGATCCCGGTCACAGGATTGTGAGGTAACAAGCAGTAAAAGGAAGACACTTGAAATCAGAAATGATAAGCTATTTGCGCTACTCATAAACGGGGAATGCCGATATATAAATGAATAACAAAAAGTTATTTTATATTTAAAAAAACTGACTATTTTTATGACAAAAATAATGGAATATTCGTACACATTTGCAATACATTATTTTTCATCATTTAGTAAATGCATATAGTTGACATGGTGGTTTTTACATTGAACTGAGAAATCCCTAGCCCGATGGAAATTGTACCGGCAAAACCGACCGACCTCATAGAAATACTTTATTTATTGAAAGTTTGTATCCTCGATATGAACAAAAAGGGCCTCAGGCATTGGAACAGTGCCTTCCCCGGGTCCGAGAAAATACAGGAAGATCTTGATTGTGGTTCTATTTACCTTGTAAAAGACAAAGGTGTATGCAAGGGTATGGTAACCCTGAATAAAACCGAACCCGACGATTATAAAGAAGTTGCCTTCCCGTCAGACACCCATAAACCCTTGTACCTGCAGAACATGGCAGTGCATCCGAATTGGCAGGGTCAGGGAATCGCAAAAATGATGGTTGATTTTGCGCAGAAAATTGCCAAAGAAAAGGGATTTGATTCAATCCGGCTGGACGTATTTCAACCGAGCGCAGGCGCAAGACAATTATATGAAAAACAGAACTTTAAGGAAGTGGCCTCTTTTCTTTCCGCCTATCAGAAGATACCTTTTGTTTGTTATGAGAAACAATTATAAATATTCATTTTCCGTGTATATGGAAATCCTTCCGCACTAGTTGTCCCGCCTGTACTTAAACTGTTAATATCTTTTTTACATTCAGCTGATGCATAAAGGCAATGTTGTATTATCATACTGATTTCTTATGTGTTAGAAAATAATACAATGAACGCTTTTAAATATTTATTAACAATTGAAAAATAACTCTTTCATTTTTTCTCACACATCATTAATCTTGCATAGTTATTGTATTCGTAATCGCTAAAAATCATTAAACCAACCGATGAAACATAACGGGAATAATGGTTCACGATCAAGAAAAAACGGCCAGGCGCAAAACGGATCGTTGGGACCAGTTGAAAACCTAGAACATTATCTGCAACCCGACTGGTGGAGGAGGATCTTTAATTCGATGTATCTCAAAACCGATGCCGATGTGGTTGAAGACATGCAGATCACTCACAAAGAGGTAAACCTGTTTACGGAGATATTGGGACTTGAAAAGAACATGGTGATACTCGATTTAGCCTGTGGACAGGGAAGGCACTCCCTTGAACTCGCCCGCAGGGGATTCAAAAATGTAAACGGGCTTGATCGTTCACATTATCTTATCAGAAAAGCCAAGAATATTAATACTACTGAGCAACTAAATGCAAATTTTAAAGAGGGAGATGCGCGTAAACTTCCTTATCCAGCAGATACTTTTGATATTGTCCTGATGCTTGGAAATAGTTTTGGTTATTTCGAAAGCACCGATGACGACTTAAAAATTCTGAAAGAAGTTTTCAGGGTTTTAAAACCATTCGGTAAATTTCTTATTGATGTCGCTGATGGTAATTATCTGCGCGATAATTATAGTCCGCGAAGCTGGGAATGGATAGATCCCAAACATTTTGTATGCCGTGAACGTTCACTGGCCTCGGATAATCAGCGTCTGATATCTCGCGAAGTTATAACCAATATCAATAAAGGAGTTGTTCTGGACCAGTTTTATGCTGAAAGGTTATACGATAAGGATTCGTTACAAAATATGTTCAACAAAACGGGATATAAAAACGTTTCCTTTCACGGTAATCTTGAAACCGATTCAAAGAGGAACCAGGATCTGGGCATGATGGAAAGGCGTATTATTGTTACTACCCAGGCATCCAAGGAATGGACTCCCGTAAAGGTAAAAAAATCTGAACTAAAGAATGTAACCGTACTTTTAGGTGACCCTGAGAAACCCGATCTTGTAAAACCTACCGGAGCTTTTGATGAAAATGACCTGGCTACCATACGGCACTTAAAAATTGCCCTGGGCAGTCTCCATGAGTACAAATTCACGTATCTATTTAACCACAGTTCGTTACTGAATGATCTGCAAAGGCTTAAACCACGTACTGATTTCGTCTTAAATCTTTGTGATGAAGGTTTTATCAATGATCCCCGGAAGGAATTACATATCCCTGCCCTGCTTGAACTTCTGAATATACCTTATACAGGTGCCAATCCGCAAGGTTTGGCCTATTGCTATGATAAATCACTCGTGCGGGGTATTGCCCGGGAAATGGGAATACCTGTGGCGGATGCTGTATTCATTAATCCTGAAGATAATGTTTTTGAGATGAATATTGATTTTCCGGTAATTGCCAAACCCAATTACGGTGACAGCAGTATTGCAATAACAGCAGAAAATGTTTGCTATAACTATGAAACCTTGAATGATGCCATCATTCGAATCCGGGAAAAAGTTGGTTTTGATAAACCTATTGTTATTGAGGAATTCTTGCCTGGTAAGGAAATCACCGTCGGTATTATTGGCAATCCGCCTGAATCCTATACCATTTTGCCTTTTGCAGAAGAGGACTATTCAGCTCTTCCGGATGAATTGCCGAAAATTTGCGGTTATGAGGCCAAATGGCTTGAAAATACTCCTTATTTTAAGCTTCTGAAATCAATACCTGCCGATCTTCCCGAGGAAACCGAAAAAATACTTACGGAACAGTGCCTGAAGTTATTTGAACGGTTAAACTGCAGGGATTACGCCAGATTCGACTGGAGGTTCGATCAACAGGGCGTCCCGAAGCTTCTTGAGGTCAATCCCAATCCGGGCTGGTGCTGGGATGGTCACCTGGCCAAGATGGCAACCATCAAAGGTATGGAATATGCGGAAATGCTGCGTTTCATTTTACAGACTGCTGAACAAAGGTTCAGCAACAATGGAAACGGCAACGGAAATGGGAACGGACATGGGAACGGAAACGGTCTGCTTAAAGAAGATATGCAGCATTTCGAATCGATAGAACTGGATCAGATGATGAATTAGCTTTATAGCAGTTTAGCGGTTTAGAGGGTTAGGTTATAGGGATTTAGGGCAGTTTTGCAGTCTTGTAGTCATACAACAATCACAACAATCACAACAATCACAACAATCACAACAATTACAACAATTACAACCTACAACCTAAAAAATATTACTCCACTCCTTCGCCTTCCTCTTTTCCCAGGCCCCGCTGTGATAAACAAAGCTGGCGATCAGGGGCAAGACGGTAGTGGCCTCGGCGTATACCATTTGTTCATACTTGGTATCCACTTTCCCCCAGGATGAAGCTTCCTGCAAGGTTGAAGAGGAACAGGCGCCGTCACGCGGATCAGCTACAGTGATCTGTATGGCGTATTTATGCATTGGAACCGATTTGCCCAGGATTTCAGCGCATACGACAGTATCCTGCGCGAAATTCTTGGGTACTCCACCGCCAATCATAAACAAACCTGAAGTCTCAGCCTGCATTTTGATCATGGTAAGTTCCCTGAAATCGCGCACCGAATCGATGGTTACATGCTTATCCGGATTTTCCCACTGGTGTTTGACCAGTCCGAATCCGGCGCTGCTGTCAGAAAAAGCCGGGCAAAAAATGGGGACATTGTTTTCATAACAGGTCTGCACCAGCGAATCCTTTTTCACTGAATGGGCCACCAGGTATTTTCCCAACTCCTGGATGAACTCGCGTGATGAATAAGGCCTTGGTTCTAGTGAATCAGCCACCGCCTTGATGGTGTTATCGCAAACCTGGAGATCATCTTCATCAATGAAGGTATCATAAATCCTGTCGATGTAATACTCTCTCAGCTTCTTGTCGGGAACGTCCGTACGGCCTACATAATGCTTGAAACCAATGGCTTCAAAAAAATCCATATCAATGATGCTGGCGCCGGTAGCTACAATAACATCAATCATATTGTGCTTTACCATGTCCACATAAACCTGCATGCATCCCCCTGCGCTTGTACTTCCCGCCAATGTCAGGATGTTGGTGCATTCCCTGTCCCTTACCATCTTTAATAGCATATCGGCGGCATTGGCTGTATCACGCGATGAAAACGACATTTTTTTCATCGATTCAATAATCGGGGTGGCATCGAAGGATTTGATATCAATATGTTCGATGGTTTCCTTTAATAATTCCCTTTTAGCTGTCATTTTAGGTAAATTACGAATTGATTATCATACAAATAAATTGGATTTTCCAACCGGACAAATATATAAACTTCACTAGTATTTCAAAGTTTATGGGAGTAAATTTTGAAGAATATTTTAAGCTGCAGGATGCAAGCTTTAGGCTATAGGCTGTAGGCTGTAGGCTATAGTCTGCATCTTCGTACACAGTTTAAAACTTTTTTGTCAGAACCACTAAAAATATATTACTTTTGCGTCTGCTACCACAAAACCGACAATATGTATAAGTGCAAGTGTATTAAGAAGTTCGACGATCCACAGGTCAAATTTAATGAAAACTATTTCTATGATTTCGAGTATATTCCCACCATGGCTGAATATCCGCCTTCCTACAGGGTATACCACGATGATCTGAGCCGATTCAGAAGTTTCACACTAATCGAGTTCAAGCAGTATTTTCAGAAATATTAATCGACCTGTTCATTTGAATGACAGATCAGATCATTTTCAATTTCTTTTCTGCATATACCGTGATGCTATAAATGCCCGTACCTGACCTTTTAAATTCAGACAATTCAGACGGATCCAGATAATTCAATAAAATTTCATCAGGGACAGGCGTTAAACACAACCGGCATACATTTCTGCAGCCTGTTGGATCCCTGCCGGGAGATTTCCGGCGAGAATTGCATTAAATAGCTTTTCAGCGATATCACAATAGTCCATGGTCGACAGAAAAACCCAGACATCCGGCTTCGTCTGGTTAATTTAATTTAATTAGGCTAAATTTACATAACATATTATTACTAAAGTATTGGAACAAAGAACAGGAATGTTGATTCAGAAAAGCAAAAAAGATTTTATTTGCATTCAATGCATGTTGGTTGTTATTGCTTTTATTTTGTTAGCATTTTTAAACGGATGCAACGATGAGCCTGTGCTGAACGATAATAATCCGCCTGAAGAAGATATAATATTGGACGTCCTTTTTGCCGATGCTGAAGAATTCAAATACATCCATCCGGGATATGCCGAAGGTAATTCAGGAGCGCCCTGGGGTTTTGAACACCTGGGAATTGACCTCATAACCGCCATAAACGGGGCTCAGGTTCTCGCACCGGCCAGTGGAATGGTCGAAGAAGTGAACATTTATATGAATCCACGTAATAATCAATGGCAGGTGAACGTCCGGGTTGTGTATAACCAAAAATATATTTACCACGTCCTGTTTGAACCAAGGGCACCTTCGGAGGAAGAAATTGCTTTACAATATGCTGCTATTCCGGTTTCCATTGGACAAAAAGTGACACAGGGAGACCTTCTTGGCAAAATACTAGACCTTTCGCACGGTGATCTGAGCGGAGGTGAGGCTGGTATTCACTTCGACCTACGTGAAAACGAAGTACTTGTGTGCCCCGGATATTACTTAAATCCGGAGGCGCTTGAAAAAATGCTAACCTTGCTGTGGGCAATGTACCCTGATGCAAAAATTTGTTATCCATGAAAACGGACGGCATGTCATCAATCTCAGGATGATTAATAATGGTCCAGAAGGAAAAAGTATCGGGCAATTAAGCTTTGGCAGCACTTACCGTTGCACTATAAATTCCAAAATCATTTTTTTTATAAGTCTCCATTTCCGCTTCGCCAACGTATTTAGCCAGGATGTCAGTAGGAACTGATATTTTATGCTCTTTATGGACCGTAATGTTCTTAAAACCCTGCTTATTCATTATTTCAAGATAATCATCAATTTTTATGGCGCCTGATACACAACCGGCATACATCTCAGCATCTTGCTGAATCTGAAGAGGTAATTCACCCCGAAGTACCACATCGGAAACCGAAAGGTGTCCTCCTGGCTTCAATACCCTGAATATTTCTTTGAAGGCCTTTTCCTTATCCGGCACAAGATTTAGTACGCAATTGCTAATGACCACATTAGCTGTATTGTCATCAACCGGAAGGTTTTCAATATCGCCCAATCGAAATTCAACATTGTCAAAATCAAGTTTTTTAGCATTTGAACGGGCTTTATCAATCATGGCCTCAGTCATGTCTATTCCGATTATCTTGCCTGATTCTCCTACCATAGCCCTTGCCACAAAACAGTCGTTTCCGGCACCGGAACCTAAATCAATTACTGTATCGCCAGGTCTTATTTTTGCCGATTCGGTTGGAATTCCACAACCCAATCCAAGATCAGCATCTGGATTATAGCCTTTTAGCGTACTATAATCATTACCAATAAAAGTAAATGAAGTATCACCACAACAGCCTGTACCGCATCCACAGGACGGCTGATCCGAGGCCGGATTTTGAAGGGCAATTTCACTGTATTTCTCTTTTACTATAAGTTTTAATTCTTTCGGATTCATAGAATATATTTTAAATTGTGATAATTCGGTAATGTGACAATTCGGCAATTCATCTTATATTGTACGTTTTGATGTGCCATAACATCAAATTCATTTTTCATGATTTTTTAATTTTATGGTGTGATCTAATCATTGTCGAATTGTCGAATCGTCGAATCAACTAATTTTCAAATTATTTAAATAAAATTCATAAAACTTCGATCTTATTTCATCCCTCACTCTTCGAAACTCGCTCCAGATGAATTCATCAGTTCCGGTTGCATGCGAAGGATCCTCAAAGCCCATATGCAACCGGTTTTTTACCTTGCCGAAAAAAGCCGGACAGGTTTCGTTAGCGTGGTCGCACACGGTAATCACATAATCCCACTCCTCCTGCAGGTATTGATCCACCATTTTCGGAGTATGGCGGCTAATATCAATACCAATCTCCTGCATCACTTTCACCGCTTTATGATTGACTTGTTTAGCAGGTTCTGTTCCAGCGGAGTGAACCTCAATATTCTTATTAAACGATTGCATGAAACCGTGCGCCATCTGTGAACGACAGCTGTTGCCCGTGCAAAGAATCAATATTTTCATTTTCATATTTAATCCTCCTGAGAATTATGATTGTGAATGAATACCGGAAATAAAATACTTTTTCTTAAACCTCAGCGCGACATTTACCAATAAAATAAGCACAGGCACCTCGACCAACGGTCCGATAACAGTGGCAAAAGCAACCTGTGAATTAATACCGAAAACGGAAATGCCAACAGCAATTGCCAGTTCGAAATCGTTGCTTCCGGCAGTGAATGCGAGCGTGGTTGATTTTTCATAGCTTTCACCCATCCATTTGGCAATGAAAAAGGTGGTGAAAAACATCATGGCAAAGTAGATGGTATAAGGAATGGCAACCCGGATAACATCCATGGGTAATTCAATTATTTTTTCACCTTTGAGGGAGAACATTACAAATATAGTGAACAACAGCGCTATTGGGGTTAGCCAGGAGACCCTGGGTATAAAACTGGAAAAGAACCATTCACTTCCTTTCCACTGACGTAAAAGAAAATTGGTAATCAGTCCTGCCGCAAAGGGAATCCCCAGATAGATCAACACAGTTATTGCAATCTCAGATATAGAAACATCAACGGCAGATCCTTTCAGGCCAAACAGTGGTGGTAGGAAAGTTATGAATACGTAAGCATACACCGAATACAGAAATACCTGGAAAAGCGCATTAAAAGCAACCAGACCGGCTGCAAGTTCAGTATCACCCTTAGCAAGGTCGTTCCAAACCAAAACCATGGCAATGCAGCGGGCCAATCCGACAAGAATAACACCTACCATGAGGCCGGGATGATTATGAAGGAAAATAATGGCCAGAAAGAACATGACCAATGGGCCGATGATCCAGTTTTGAATCAGTGATAAACCCAATAGCCTGAGGTTTTTGAAAACCAACGGCAGTTTTTCGTATTTTACCTTGGCCAAAGGCGGATACATCATCAGGATAAGACCAATGGCAATGGGAATATTCGTTGTACCTGAGCTTAATGAATCCCAGAATCCCGAAATTCCGGGAGCAAAATAACCGATGATTACCCCGGCAAACATCACAAGGAATATCCACAAGGTGAGATAGCGATCGAAAAATGACAATTTTTTAACAGTATTTTCCATGGGACGGTGTTTAAATTATTTACAACATATTGCTTCCGAAGCGATTATATTGTCGAAAAATTCCGATGATAAGCTTCTGAATTCTTTTATTTTTGAAAGATTGAGACAATAGCATGTTTTCACCCCTTCGATTGTACCCACAATTAAACTGGCATCTTTCAGCTCCTTGAGGTGCTGACTTACCGTGGTCCTGCTAAGCGGCAATTCATCTGAGAAATCGCCTGTAATGCAGGTTCTGGTTTCCGCCAGGTACTTTAATATGGCCAATCGTGCCGGGTGCGCCAATGCTTTAAACAATTCAGCCCTGGTCTGCAGATCGGTATCAAATAGTTCTGTTTTTGCGTACATTTTTAATGAATTAGTTATGTTTAGCCGCAGCATCCGCCGCTTTTCTTCAAACCTTCAAGTTTGAATCCGTTCGTACCATAATCAATTGTAACTCCAGCCAACATGTCCCGGGCCTTGTCCTCCATAAAAAAATTCACATAATCAATCTTTTGCTGCATATCGCCCAAAGATGGCTTTTCAACAACAGACATTAGCAATGCCGGTCCAGAACATCCCTGCTGCGTAAAAATTCTAACGCCGGCGGTGGGACTTTCTTTGGATATTAGCACTTTTTTAAGCTCATCAAGTGCTTGAGGTGTTGCATTCATGGCCATTATTAAAAAATTAAATATGACGTAAATATACGTCTTATTTTAATATAACGTAATAATACGTCATATTTTTTAAAAAATTTCCAGGCAGAGGTTTTACTAAAACAGGATTGTTTTGAATTTGATGTGTAGCGCTGTAAATGTCTGACCTCCTTATCATCATTTGCGTAGGTCCATATACTGCATTGGATATCTGAAATGTTTAACTATTTTTGCACCCTGAAATGAAAATCAGCATATCGAAATATTGCTTTACTACTCCACCATGATTTTCCAGGTACGGTTGGCGTTGGGCATTACGCCAGCAAAATAATTGCTTTATTGCCAATTCCTGTGTCAATTCTTTCTTATTTTTCACGTCTACCCTTTGGGTACCCTGAATAAATTACTATGGATTTAAAAAATGAAATTAAGCGGAGACGGACATTTGCCATTATATCGCACCCCGATGCCGGTAAAACAACACTTACAGAAAAATTACTTTTAATTGGCGGGGCAATACAGGTAGCCGGGGCTGTTAGGAGCAATAAAATCAGGAAAACGGCCACATCCGATTTTCTCGAGATAGAAAAACAGCGGGGCATTTCAGTATCAACCTCGGTGATGACCCTTGATTATAACGGAAAGAGGATTAACATACTCGACACCCCCGGACACAAAGACTTTGCCGAGGATACTTATCGAACCCTTACGGCGGTAGACAGTGTAATACTTGTTGTTGACAGTGTAAAGGGTGTAGAGGAACAAACCCGTAAACTAATGGAGGTATGCAGGATGAGGGCAACTCCGGTAATGATATTTATTAATAAAATGGACAGAGAAGGCAAAGACCCATTCGACCTGCTGGAAGAACTGGAAATGGAGTTGAAAATTGCCGTCAGTCCTTTCACCTGGCCAATTGGCAACGGAGTTAGTTTCAAGGGTGTTTATAATCTGGAAAAGGAAAGTATACAATTATATGCTCCGGGTAAAACTACCCTGTCTGAAATGTTGCTGAACACACGCGATATTGAAGACCCCCTGTTGAAAGAACATATTGGCGAGGCGAACCTTGTAAAACTTTGGGAGGAAATTGACCTGGCTGATGACCTTTTTGAATCGTTCAACAAAACACTGTACCGCGAAGGGTATCTTGCTCCTGTTTTTTTTGGCAGCGCACTCAATAATTTCGGCATCCCCGAACTGTTTGAAACGTTTTTAAATATTGCACCGCATCCGCATGGTGGTAAAACAGCAGAAAGGATAGTTCTTTCTGAAGAAAATGCATTTTCCGGTTTTGTTTTTAAAATACATGCGAACCTCGACCCCAACCACCGCAACCGCATGGCTTTTTTGAGGGTGTGTTCAGGTAAGTTCGAAAGAAACAAAATGTATTACCACACCCGTTTGAACAAAAGGATGCGTTTTTCTTCCCCGGCCTCATTCATGGCAAATGACAAAAACACAATAGAGGAGGCTTTCCCCGGCGATGTAATTGGCTTGTACGACACCGGGAACCTTAAAATAGGCGATACACTAACGGATGGTGAAAGCCTTCATTTTACAGGTATTCCAAGCTTCTCGCCCGAGATTCTTAAAGAAGTTGTGAATAAAGATCCGCTTAAAACCAAACAGCTTGAAAAAGGGGTGATGCAATTAACAGACGAAGGATTGGCGCAACTGTTCATTCAGCAGCCCGGCAATATTAGAATAATCGGTACGGTCGGTGAACTCCAGTTTGATGTAATTAAATTCCGTTTGGAGCATGAATATGGCGCTAAATGCGATTTCAGGGCTTTACCTTTTGTAAAAGCCTGTTGGCTTACATCCGCAAATCAACAAAAACTTATTGAAATGATTGACAGACGGGCGGCTACAATAGCTTTCGACAAATCAAACACCCCTGTCTATTTTGCAGAAAGCGACTGGACGCTTAAAATTGTCAAGGATGCCCATCCCGAAGTTCAATTTCACAATTCATCAGAGCATCATGTCCGGGAAGAAATTATTAATGATGACCAAGAGTAAAAAAAATATGATTAATAGAACCGCGAAAGAAGAAAAAGCATATGTGAAAAACCTGCTCAATGCAAAGTATGGCTTAAAATATTTTACCTTACACCTCTCATACTCAAAACCTTTACCAATTCTTCTTCAGGAAAAAAACCTTCATGGCGAGAATATTCCTTCCCGGTTTCATCCAGAAATACCTGGGTTGGAATAGCAGTAATACCATATTTTTCGCCGTAGGGCCTTCCTTCCGGCGTCCATACATCATAAAAAAGCACATTCACCTCTTTGCCATACTTTTCTTTAATGGATTTCATTACAATCTGCATATGCTGGCAAGGTATGCAGCGAACTGATCCCAATTCGATGAAAGTAACGTTATAAGTAGAATTATCCGATTGAGTGGTGTCTGCTGATACCATTGGCTTCCCTTCATTCCCGGCAGAGATATCTAATACCGCTTTGCCTTCAGCTATATTATCATTATTTACAGCACTTTTACAGCCCAGTACAAGGATGAGGGTTATTATGCCTAATGCCTTCATAGTAATTGGTTTAAATAGTTTCATGCAATTCATTTTCAAATTTATTAATCATTCCCAACGGGATGCCTTTGGTACAAATTAATTTTTAGCACAATCGATGCAAACTTTTTTGTCGCCCTTGATACGGCGATATTCCAACACGGTCATTTCACCACATTCTTCGCAAAAGAAACCATGCAGCAGCACCTGCTCTCAAGCCCATTGGCATTGCCGGGCATTCATGCCCGTGAATTTTTTACCCGAATTCGAGCCATTCCTTTGGATCAATCATTTTTTATCCTATTACGTTAATAATAACCTTTGTTTTATTTGCAAAATCATTAAAATTATAAGGTAAATGGGGACATTTATCAATAAGACATTTTGTAAAGTTTTTGAAATAATGATGTTCAAAATCAGATTATACTATCAGTAAATCCCAGATCATTTTTAATGCAATGATATAAAGTATTATACCTATCGCAATTTTTACCTGTTTTCCACTCAATTTCCTTCTCATTAAATAAGCCCCCAGAATTGCACCTGATACTGAACCTATTGCACAAAAAGATATAAGTCCGGTATTGATATTTCCCAAGGAGACATGCCCTAAAAATCCTGTGAATGATGAAAATATTACAACAAAAGCGGTTGTGGCCGAAGCTTTTTTTGGATTAAATCCCAGCCATACCAATACCGGTACAATAAAATTTCCACCGCCAACCCCTAAAAGTCCGCCCAAATACCCGGCAAAAGAGCCAACACCTATTCCAATACCAATTGTTTTCTTAATGTTTGACTCAATCGGCCTTTCCTTTGCCCTGTAAAACAGCATCATGGATCCGGCAAAAAGTAGAAATCCCACAAACAGCCAAAGTAATAATTCTCTTGGCAAATATTCAGCTGTTTTTGCACCAAGGGGAGAAAGTATTGCTGCAACAATTAAAATAGGAATGGCAGTTTTAAAGACAATCAGTTTATCTCTGGCATAGATAATTGAAGCAAATATCATTGCCAGGGTGTTGAGAAGCAGGGCAGTGGACATTGCCGTTAACAGAGGTATCCCCAGGGCCAGAAAAACGGGTATCAGGATAAATGCCGCGCCCACTCCGGCTATGGTCAGAACGGTTGTGAACAGAAAGGTGATTATTCCGGCAATTAAATAGATTAACATAAATCAATAATTAATGTATTTCTGGATGATAAAAAACTTTCTCATCGGGTTCGTGACCGGCACAAGGGATACAAATCCGTTTACCATCTTTTACCCGGAGATAGCGTTCGAAAACATATTCGCCGCATATTTCGCAGGCAGCCTTGTTGAAAGAGCCTTTAACCGGCTTGTATGTATAATCGGGCATCAGGGTAGTAGTAAAGAGCTCTTCGTCAGTGGCAGTTAATACCATGTTGATAATATCCTGAGAGACATTATCAGGTATCTGCGAAGGTTCAATGCTTTTTTTCCGGTAAGTGAAAAACTCGTGCGGGGCCATTTTATCCTGGAATTCGTTTCGCAGATAAATCCTGATAGCTCCATTAATCCCGGGATACCAGAAAGTCGCGGCAATTTTGCCATAGTAAAGACGCTCGAACATATTTTTACCGAATGTGGCTCCTGTTACAGCCATAATACCATCCTGCATGCAGGTTTGCGGGTGGCCAACACCCATCTCTGAGAATACATGCATTTCGTGGTCTTTACAGCGTTCAACGCCTAATTTTTGAAGCGCCAGGCTACCCATGCGGTAACCTATTGGCATGAAGGGGCAGAGGTGTCCATGAAACTCAAATGCCCAATCGGGAATTTTGAACATAATTGAATAGTATTAGATGAATTGCTTAATTTGAATGAATATACCTATTAAATGAAAATCCTATACCTGGCAAACCTTCTTTTTCTTATTATTCGCCGGACAACATTCAGTTCTTTTCTCCTTCAGTCCATCGATTATGGATGAAAAATTACTGAAATAAGCGTTAACCAGTGCAAATCCTTCATCATTGAGCCGGTAATTCTGACACAATCCGTCGGGTGTACAGGATATCAGCCCGACATCTTTCAATTTCGACATGTGCTGTGACACTGTAGATTTGCTTAATGGCAACCGTTCCGAAATATTACCTGCCGGACAGCCCTTGTATTTTGCCAGGTGTAGAACAATCTGCAGCCTTGCCGGATGCGACAATGCGTCCAGCAGGGGTGCCAGTTCCAGGGTGATATTCTGATAGGGTGCTGTTTCCATTTTAAAATACCTGTCTGTTACTATAATATGGATCCATAAATCAATCCGGTGATGGTAGCCATGATAATAACAAGGGTGACATAAACCGCAGTTTTTTGAGTACCAATTATTCCACGGATTACCAACATGTTGGGTAATGAGAGTGAGGGGCCGGCAAGTAATAAAGCCAAAGCAGGACCTTTACCCATACCCGATGCCAAAAGACCCTGCAGAATAGGGACTTCAGTCAGTGTGGCAAAATACATGAAAGCGCCGACAACCGATGCAAAAAGATTGGAGAATATGGAATTGCCGCCAACCAGTGCAGCGATCCATTCATTTGGGATCACTCCGGCCATGGCTGTATTGTCGTGTGTTGATCCCAGCAGAAATCCGGCGATAACAACACCCATGGCAAGCAAGGGAAGGATCTGCTTGGCAAAATCCCAGGTAGAAAGCGTCCACTGTTTGTTGTCTTCATCCCGTTTGTCAAGCAACGTAATAATACTCATAGCAGCAACACCTACCACCATGGGAACCAACGGATTTGGGGATACCATTCCTGCCACTGCCACTGCCGCTGCCGCCAATACAACATACTGCCATTTCAGCTTCAGTATGAAAATAAGCGAATACACCAGGAATAATCCGAAAAAGGATGTTATATACCATTTGTAAGCCCATATAAAATACCAGGCACTTTGGGTATCCCCACTGGCCGGTTTCCCCCAGTTGGCAAAAACCAGAATGAGCACCAGCGTGAAAAA
Source organism: Bacteroidales bacterium (assembly GCA_016930375.1). Classification (GTDB taxonomy): domain Bacteria; phylum Bacteroidota; class Bacteroidia; order Bacteroidales; family UBA10428; genus UBA5072. Next base: position 123,551 of record JAFGGU010000071.1, read on the forward strand.
ATGCAGTGCAGTTTGCCACATGGGTCTTTTTTCGGGTGGAGGAATAATATTCATCTGTTCTTCCTTTTTTACCTTTTCCTCTTTGCGATAAATAATGGCCATAATGGAACCAATAACGATACTAAAGGCAACTGCGCCAATTGTCCTGGCCACACCCATCTCAAAACCCAAAATGCGGGCTGTAAGTACAATCGCCAGGATATTGATGGCAGGACCCGAATATAAAAATGCTATGGCAGGTCCTAAACCTGCACCACGTTTGTGAATGCTTGAAAACAACGGGAGAATTGTACAGGAACAGACCGCCAGGATAGTTCCTGAGACTGCTGCAACCGTATACGCCAGCCACTTTTTGGCATTGGCGCCAAAGTATTTCAATATGGATCCCTGGCTTACAAAAACAGAGATCACCCCGGCGATAAAAAAGGCCGGCAGTAGACATAAAACTACATGTTCACGGGCATACCATTTAACCAGGTCGAGTGTAGCAGCTATAGCTGTATTAAAACGGACATTCTCAATGGGAAGGAAGAAAGCAAATGCGAAAACGGCAATAATCCAGGCAAGGATCTTAAATTCTTTTTTCAATTCCATAGATCAATTATATTTAGTAATTCGTGAAACAACGAACATAAATTATAAAAAAATATCAAAAATAAACCCTGATAATATAATAGATGCCCACCAGGATGAATAAAACCGAAATGACCCTGCGGAACCAGAGTTCAAATGATTTAACCTTCAGGTATACATTCCCGATGCCGGAAACCGTATAGGCCAGCACCCAGGCAAAGATAATCACGGGAATTCCGGTGGCTATGGCATATACAATGGGCAGGTAAAGTCCGGACGCACTTGACACAGTCATGGGTACCAGCATTCCAAAGTACAGAACACCGCTATACGGGCAGAATGCCAAAGCAAAAACCAAACCCAGCAATATAGCATCGAAATACCCCCAACTGGTTTTGTTTTGCATTTTAGAGGTAAGTCCGCTCATTCCCGGAAATTTTATTTTCAGTACATCCAGCATAAATAACCCGATGAAGATCAAAAGCGGACCGATGAATTTTTCGCCATAGCGCTGGAAGAATCCTGAAAACTTAAACTGGTCCGCGCCCAGGTAGATGATAAGCGCAATGCTGGTGTAGGTAATGGCACGGCCCAAAGTATACAGCAAACCGTTTAAAAATACCCGGTTCCTGTTTTCTATATCCTTGCTGATAAATCCGATGGCTGTAATGTTGGTGGCAAGGGGGCAGGGACTAATAGCAGTAAGCAATCCAAGCATCATGGCAGATAACCAGGGTACCTGACTGTTTTCGAGTATACCTGTAAAGAATTCATTCATCTATTTCCACATTTACACATTTGCACACCTGCCTGCGTGACGGGCACTCCGGCAGGCAGGTTTGCACATTAATTCTTCAGCAATCCATCCACCTTTTCCTTTATCACTGCTCTGAATTTTTCCGGGTCATTCCGGGCATACATGAATCCTTCATTGGTGATGTTTATTTTTTCAGAACCATTCACCAGTAAAAGAGTCTGACCATTTACGCCCAATTTATCGGCGATGGTTTTGCTTGATGATTCATCGAGATTAACGGCTTTGAAACTGACTTTCCCCGATTTTATCAGCTCGGGATAAAGCGTTTCAATATTTGCCTTTGCTTCAGCTTCCACTGTTTTGCAGGTAACGCAGCGCGCGTTGAAGTGGAAATAATAGGCTTCAACCTTGCCGGACTTACCGGCAGGTGTTGCTTCCCTGGTACTCTGTGCATTACATGCTACAACCAGTAAAATCAAAACCATAGCGAGGAATAATCTGATCGTTCTCATGGTTTATTGTTGATTTTTAGTGATTACTTCTTTAATTTCCGTTAGTGAAGGTACCCGTCCACTGAGTGCAATTTTTTCATCGATAACCAGCGCGGGAGTGCGCATCACACCGTAATTCATAATCTTCACGATATCTTCCACCTTTTCAATATCGGCAGCAATCCCCATCTCAGTAACTGCACTGCGGGTAACCTGCTCAAGCGCCTTGCACCGGGGGCAACCTGTTCCTAAAATTTTTATATTCATATATTCAAGAATTATTATTCGTTGTTCGCAAATATACGAACGTTAATATAAAAAAAAAGTTACAATGCAAAAATTTTCTTTACCAGAAGTTTTGCTTCCTCCCAGTTCTGCTTATTCAGGCAATATTTGATTTTGGGGGCTTCAATTTCACCCTGTATAAGTCCGGCTTCTTTCAGTTCCTTCAGGTGCTGCGACAATGTCGATTTGGCGATGGGCAAAACCTCGGTGAGGTCGCCGCTGTAGCAACAGGATTGCTTTGAAAGCAGTTCAAGCACATACAGGCGTACCGGGTGTCCCATGGCTTTGGCGTAGCGGGCGGCCTTTCTTTGTTCCTCTGTAATTATTCTGTTGTCAATCATACATGCCTGGCTATAAGCTGGACAAAAATAACGTATTTATCAACTCATCCGTCAGAATGACTTGAAAAATGAAGGTTATTCGGTTTCGCAATTATCATGGCAGCCACATTCTCTGCCTGCGGCTTTTTCAAAAGCTTCACGTCCTTCTGTAAATGAAAGCCAGGCCAGACCAAGCGCTCCGATCGTATCAATCCATCCGAACCCTGTCAGCTCATATATAAAACTAGATATAAGGAGGATCACAGACATATAAATGCAGACCAGGGTGCATCTGCCATCAGCGATCACGGGTTCCGCATTGAGCTTTTTGCCGTAATAGATTTTTGAGCGGTACAACCAGTACATAACGAGCAGAGAAACAATTGAAATAATTACTCCCCAAAGTGTGGTTTCAGGTTTGTGACCCTGCAGGATATTCACCACTGCGCCGGCCATCAATCCGACGGCAAGAAGATAGAATGCTCCCCCGGTTATTCGTAAAGCCTTTTTCTCAAAAAGACTTCGTGAAGAGCCTGGAATATTCTTTATCCTGATCACCATCTGCAAGATCCCTATGCCCGATATCACTTCTACAAAACTGTCAATGCCAAATCCCAGCAAGGCCAGGGTTTCATCCTGGATGCCAAACAAAACCGAGAGGATACCTTCAACCAGGTTATAACCGATGGTGAAAATCGCCAACCAGTATACCCGCTTGTAATATTTATCTTCCATCCTATGTAGATATATCGAAAACAAAAATAGAATATTCGGATGAAATTTTAAATCCGCTACCAATTAGCCGGCATAAATGCTTTTCACCGGAGAAATTGTGATGTTTACCGATTTTTTGTTCCAAAATTGCCTTTGTGGAGTTTACTTTGTTACGAACTAGTAAATCCATGGGTTATGCTGTATTGTCCGGTGAAATTTTGGAGTCTTTTTGAAAGCTTTTACATGTTTTAACGAAAACTTAACAAATTTTTAGTTCGTTTATTTATAAACTAATAAAACTATTACTACATTTGCGCCCAAACTTTTAAACATGACTTCCGAAGAAAGGATCAGAAAACAAAAGGAATTGGTGGAATCTACCGGTTGTATGTATGACAAAAAGGGATTTCAGCCGACTGCCGGTCGGATTATCGGTCTTCTCACGATCATGGACAAAGAGCAGTATACCTTTGATGAGATCGTGGAAGAACTGCAGATCAGCAAGAGTTCAGCGAGCAATGCCCTGAATATGCTGGAGATAAGTAATATTATTGAATATACAACCCTGCCGGGTGACCGCAAAAGGTACTTTCAGATCAAGAAGGTCGACAAGTTCACCCTCGTGGATGAGCACAGGAGCAAACTGAAGGAGACCCGTGATTTTCTGAACAACGTGCTGGATCTGAAGGCGAATAAAAACTCGGGGAATGCTATACTTATTAAGGATCTGATCGATATGCTGAATTACTTTCTGGATAAGTTTGAAGAATTGAAAAAAGATTATTTGTCCCAAAAATAAACACCATAACTGGTTTACTAAGTTATAAAACAATTAAACTAAACAGAACCATTAAGTATAATGAATATGAAAGTGATACGATTTGCAGTTTTAATGGCGTTTGCGTTGACAGGCAATCTAATATTTGCCCAACAACTACCCTATCTTCTGACGCTGGATGAAGCAAGGCAATATGCTCTTCAGCATAACAAAACCCTGTTGAATGCCAGGGACCACGTAACCTCCTCCGATGAAAAGTACAGGGAAACCAGGGCACAGGGCCTTCCACAGGTGAATGGCACCGTAGACTTCATGACCTATTTCAACTATGAGTTGAATTTTAGTTTTGGGAGTTCAGAAGGCGGTACTATCCCTGATTTTACAGTACCGCCCTATGATGCAGGCGATGCCCAGCTTTTTGGAGCCATTATGGGCTTGATGGGCTCTTCGTCGGGACCCATTATCATGGATAACCAGATGAGCGCAGTAGGACAGATTTCACAGCTCATTTTCAGCGGCCAATACTGGGCCGGGCTTCAAACAGCCAGGATTGCGCAGAAACTGGCTGACCAAAGCCTCATTTTGAGTGAACTCGACGTGAAGGAGAGCATCACCAATTCCTATTATCTCACACTGGTTACCGAGCAGAACCTGAGGATTCTGGGTGAAAATCTTACCAATTTGAACACCATGCTGGAACACACTAATAATATGTATAAGGCGGGTGTAGCGGAAGAAACTGATGTAGACCAGCTGAGAATCACGGTAAACCAGTTGAAGAACAGCCAGAAAGCGCTCGAACGGAACATCCAGCTGAATTACAACATGCTTCGGTTCCAACTGGGAGTGGCTCCTGATGCTGCCATTAAGCTTGCCGACAACCTCGAACAGGTTATGGCCAAAATCAATCCGCAATCAGCGCTTAATCCTGGATTTGACATCACCGGCAACATCAATTACCAGCTTATGGAATCGCAGACGATGTTGAGCAAAAAGCAGGTGGATATTCGAAACTGGGCATATGCCCCAACCATTTCCGGTTTTTACAGCTATACCAAAAAGATCATCACCACGGGATTTGATTTATCACCGAATCATCTGGCAGGTATCAGTGCCTCAGTGCCCATCTTTTCAAGCGGTATGAGAAGGGCACAGGTAAGCCAGGCCAAAATTGACCTTGATATTGCCCGTAGAAACCAGGAGATGGTGAAAGAGCAGTTGGAAATCCAAAAAAATCAATTGCTCTTCAATTACCAGAGCGCTTTGGAAAACTTTAACACGCAAAAAGAAAATATTGATGTGGCAGGCAGGGTATTGAAAAATATTCAAAACAAGTATCGCGAGGGTCTCGTTTCGAGCCTCGATCTGACCCAGGCCAACAGTAATTACCTCAGTGCCGAAAGCAACTACCTTTCTGCGATACTGACATTACTGCAGTCACAAACCGCTCTTGAGAAATTATACAACACGATTTAAGTATCTTAAAAATCTAGAACCATGAAAAATTCAAGAATCCTATCTGTTTTAATACTTGCAGCTTCTTTAGCAATATCCTGCAGCCAAAAACCCGCAGCAGAAAAAACAGTCTCAGCGCCTGATACAACTGTTTACAGGGTGAAGACCATTGCACTCGAAAAGCAAAAAATCTCACAAAATATTGAATATACTGCCAGCCTGCTTCCCTATGAAGAGATTCATTATGCGCCTGCGTCGCCGGGCCGGATTGAATCGATAAATGTGGAAGTCGGGACCCGTGTCAGCAAAGGTACCGTTATCGCCCGGATGGAAAGGACACAGTTGATGCAGGCCAATGAGCAATACGAAAGCGCCCGTTCGAATTTCGAGCGTATGGACACCCTGTTTAAACTGAACAGCATTTCAGAACAACAGTTTGAAGCGGCCAAAACACAATACGAACTGGCAAAGTCAAATGTCGATTTCCTGAACCGGAACACGACACTGGTGTCCCCGATCAATGGAATTGTCACGGGAAAATACTATGAAAGCGGTGAGTTGTATTCCGGCGCACCAAATACCAGCGCAGGTAAGGCTGCAGTTGTTACTTTGATGCAGATCAACCCCCTGAAATTAATCGTGAATATGTCTGAGAAATATTATCCGGTCACAAAAAAAGGCGTAAAAGCAACCATTACAGTGGACATCTTCCCGGGAAAAACCTTCAAGGGTGAGATTTCCCAGGTATACCCGACGATAAGTCCGGATACCCGTACATTCCCGGTTGAAATAGTTATCAGCAACCCAAATGAGGTTTTGCGTCCAGGCATGTTTGCCAGGGTTGCCCTGAACCTGGGTGAAATAGATGCGCTGATACTGCCGGCCATTGCCGTTCAAAAACAGGAGGGCACAAATGACCGGTTCATTTTCCTGGCCGAAAACAACACCGCACGAAAGGTACCCGTTGAGATAGGGACACGATATGATGATAAACTGGAGGTAATTTCCGGTGAAATCAAAGAAGGTGACCAGGTGATCATTGCCGGACAGGAGAAACTGATGGACCAGTCAAGTATCACTGTCGTTCTGTAATTGTCATTCGGAATTATTTATTAATCAGCATTTAAAGTTTACAGATATGAGTATATATGGAAGCGCTGTAAAAAAGCCGGTCACTACCATCATGTTATTTCTGGGCGTGATCGTTTTCGGTATCTATTCCCTGATGCGATTGCCAATCGACTTCTACCCCGAGATGGAGTTCCCGGCCATTATGGTATTCACAAGCTATTCCGGGGCCAATGCATCGGACGTGGAAAGAAACATTTCGGAACCTCTCGAAAGCAGCTTAAACACGGTGAGCGATGTAAAGCAGATTACATCCGTCTCCCGTGACAATGTATCAGTTGTAACCCTTGAATTCGAATATGGCACAAATCTCGACGACGCCTCCCTGGACGTGCGTGACGCCATGGCCCTGGTTACATCGTTCCTCCCGGAGGGAGCTGAGGATCCGGTCATTTTCAAGTTCAGTACCAACATGATGCCCATACTTTTCTATGCTGTAACTGCAGAAGAAAGTTATGCAGGCATCGAGAATGAGTTGGAAGAAAAGGTGGTGAATCCCCTGAACCGGATTGAAGGGATCGGCTCGATCAGTTTGCTGGGTGTTCCCACCCGTGAGGTCGGTATCAATATCGATCCGCGCAGGATGGAAGCCTATAATCTGACCATTGAACAGATTGGATCGATCCTTGCCGCCGAGAACCTGAACATGCCATCGGGCAATGTTGAGATGGGTGATATGAACTATCCGTTGCGGGTTCAGGGTGAATTTTCCGAAAGTGACCAGATCAGGAACGTAGTGATCGGTAATTTTGAAGGAAAAACGATCCGGTTGCAGGATATTGCCACGGTCAATGACTCGCTCCGTAAGATGGGTCTGGATGAAAGGATCAATGGCAAAACCGGCATCAGCATGATGATCCAGAAACAATCCGGTGCCAACACGGTTAAAATTGCAAGGGAAGTCACCAGGGAACTCGCTGAACTTCAAAAGACGCTGCCCTCAGACGTCCAAATACTGAAAATTTTTGACACCAGCGAGTTTATTACGGATTCCATCAACAACCTGACGGAAACCCTGCTCTTTGCTTTCATTTTTGTGGTGCTGGTGGTATTGTTCTTTCTCGGAAGATGGCGAGCCACCTTTATCATCGTTCTGACCATCCCGATATCCCTGATCGCGGCTTTCATATACCTGCAGGTTTCAGGTAACACCATCAACATCATTTCACTGTCGGCCCTGTCCATTGCCATTGGTATGGTGGTTGACGATGCCATCGTGGTTCTGGAAAACATCAGCAAGCACATTGAGCGGGGGAGCACACCCAGGGAAGCATCCATTTATGCGACCAACGAAGTCTGGCTTGCGGTTATTGCTTCAACGATGACTATCATTGCCGTGTTCTTTCCCATGACCATGGTATCAGGCATGACCGGGGTCATGTTTCAGCAGTTGGGCTGGATTGTAACCATCACCATTGGTGCATCCGCTCTGGCAGCTATCACACTCACGCCCATGCTCAGCTCCAAGTTGCTGAAGCTGGAATCCAAAAAGAAAAAACCCGGCCGGTTCAGTCATGATCGCCTGATCCTCCCCTGGCTTAATAAGCTGGATGATTTTTATGTAAAAACACTGAACTGGGCTTTGCATCATAAGCGCATTACCATCCTTATCGCCAGTGCATTTTTCATTTTTTCCATTGTTCTGGCGGTCTTTTTTGTCAAGGGTGAGTTTTTCCCAGAGGCCGACCAGGGTCAGATAACGGCATCCGTTGAACTGCAGGCCGGTGTGAGGGTGGATGAAACCGTTAAGGTGGCACGGCTAATCGATGCCTATATCAATGAAAACATCCCTGAAAAGGACTTGGTATCCACATCATCCGGCTCCGACGACAATGCCGGGTATACCGCATTGTTCCAGAATTCAGGATCAAATATCATCAACGTTACGATCGCACTGGTGAAAACCTCTCAAAGAGAGCGCTCCGTTTTTGAGATTGCCGAAGAACTGCGTACCTATCTGGGAACCCTGCCTGAGATTGTAAAATACAATGTAATAACGGGTGAATCGGGCCTGGGTGGTACATCCAATACCGTTGACGTGGAAATATACGGGTATGATTTTAACCAGACAACAGCGCTGGCCAGTCAGGTTGCCGAACGGATCGGTAAAATACCAGGCGCCCGTGATGTTCTCATCAGCCGCGAGAAATCAAAACCGGAATTACGCATCACCCTCGATCAGGATAAGATGTCACAGAATGGATTGAATACGGCAACCGTATCAGCCATGATCCGAAACCGCATTGTGGGTCTTACAGCCTCCAGGTTCCGTGAATCGGGCAATGAATACAATATTGTGGTGAGGTTTGATGAGAACTTCAGAAATTCCATCACCGATATTGAGAACATTGCCATACCATCGGCTTCGGGAATTGTTCGCCTGGGTGAGATTGGAAAAGTAGAAGAATTCTGGTCTCCCCCCAACGTGGAAAGAAAACGACGTGAAAGGGTGGTTACGGTTTCCGTGACACCTTATAAGGTACCCCTGGCAGAAATGGCCAACAAAATCAACGCCGAGATCGACCAGATGGATATTCCTTCCGGCATACTGGTCGATGTTGGCGGTGCCTACGAGGATCTTACGGAATCTTTTGCCGATCTGGGTATGCTTCTCCTGGTAAGTCTTATCCTTGTATACATTGTGATGGCATCCCAGTTTGAATCTCTCAAAATGCCGCTGATCATTATGGCATCCATACCCTTCTCTTTCACGGGGGTTATCCTTGCCCTGGTGGTCACCAATACCACGCTAAGTGTTATTGCAGCCCTGGGAGCCATTATGCTGGTGGGAATTGTGGTAAAGAATGCCATTGTGCTGGTGGATTACACCAACCTGATGCGCGACAGGGATTATGAGCTCGATGAGGCCATTAAGCGTGCAGGCCGTTCGCGTTTACGCCCTGTTATCATGACAACTTCCACCACCATCCTGGGTATGCTTCCTCTTGCCCTCAGCCAGGGTGAAGGATCAGAGATCTGGAGACCCATGGGCATATCTGTTATTGGCGGACTATTGATCTCGACTGCGGTAACCCTTATCGTTGTGCCTGTTATTTACCGGTATGTGGTAAGAAAGTCTGAAAGAAGGAAACAGAAGGAAACAGAAGAATTGGATTTTATGGAAGCTTAACTGAAAGGAATTATGAAAGCAATAATGATCATATACAACCAGGCGCTCACCGAAAAGGTGGAATTCATGCTCGAAAAACTAGCCATCCGCGGTTTTACACAATGGCCCACGGTTTGGGGAACCGGAACCACCAATGGGGAACCGCG
>JAFGGU010000072.1 GCA_016930375.1 Bacteroidales bacterium
ACCAACCAGTCGGATCTTACTCCAAGTGGTTGGTTATCAACTGTGGGCCCAGCTGGGCTCGAACCAGCGACCCCCTGATTATGAGTCTTCTTTATTCGATATATTATCCGGTCCGAAAAAGTCAGGGTATTTGGGCTATCTTCAACATTAACAGATGTTTATGCATTTATATTTAAATAATTAACTGTTCATTTAATGTAAAATATTCCACAGGTTTACATGGATTTGTTAAGATACTGGCGAAAAAACTGGCACCTAATTTTCCAATCAGGACGCTGCGTAGTTTAGTTTCTGTATAATTGAGCTAATTTCAATCCTTCTCAAAATCCAGGGCATATTCAACAGCCTGTTCAAGACTCAATAAGCGGCCTTCTTCCTTATATTGTCTGGCCAGTTTTACTCCCAGCTGTTCTCTGGTTCTCCTGATGTTTTTTTCGATTTGTTCCTGCCAGAATTTCATGGGGATATCCTCCGGAGACATCATTCCTGTATCTTCAGAAATCTTATTGACTGCTTCAACCAACCGCAAGGCTTTTGCAAAACGGCCCTGTCCCGCCACAGCCATAGCGACTCCCGAGAGGTCAACACAGGTATAGATAAAATCCCCGTAAGACTGACATATTTCAATGCCCTGTCCATATTCGCTTTCAGCTTCCCTGTACTTTTCCTGCATGAGCGCACAATCTCCGGTATTATGATGGCCCACAAACTGAGCATAAAGATGCTTCAGCTCCTCCCCCGCTTTAATAATTTTTTCTGCAACGGATCGCGCTTCTTCAAATTTTTTCAGATTGACATATCCCTGGCTCAGCGGCAACATGCAATACAGAATAATTGCTTTATCTCCCATGAACTGAGCTGTTTCATAAGCCTCCTCTGCAATCCGTAGTCCGGTTTTATCTTCTCCAAAACCATAAAATCCGACAGCAAGGTCTGCCAGTGCTACGGCTTTTTCATCAGACCTGCCCAATTCAGACCAGAGATCAGCACCCTTTTCAAACATGTGTATGGCCCGATCCTGTCGTCCCGGATATACATTTAAAATTTTCGCATATCCGGTATATATTCTTGCCAATACATCTTTTGGGGTATTTTCATCAACGAGTATCTTTTCCATAACCTTTCTGGCCAATGTATAATTGTTGCTTCTTGACCAGAACCAGGCCAGAAAACTTGCCAGAGAACGGTGTAGATCCGGGTTCTCACTTTCTGACCTGAATAATACGGAAAGCAAATTGTGATGCTCCCTCTGAAGTTTTACCATCCAGTAAGACTGAGCCGTCAACCGTTCAGCATAAGCCTTTTCTGCCAGGGATACATAGTATCTTTCATGATTTCTGACAAGTTGCGATAAATCTGATTCTGAAATCTGGCGAGAAGCATACTGCTGAAGCGTTTCCAGCAGGTTGTAGCGAAACGATTCCTCATTGCTCCTGAGGGTATAGATCATGGATCGATCCAGTAGATTTGAAAGTAAATCAAGGATTTCTTCCGCGGAGATGAATTCATCTGTGCATATTTCTTCCGCCGCTTCCAGGTCAAAGCCTCTGGAAAATATACTCAGCCTCTTAAACAGCATTTTTTCCTTTTCTGACAGAAGTGAAAAACTCCAGTCTATGGTAGCATGCAGTGTCCTGTGACGTTCAACCACATCCGCATCCGGCAACGAAATTTCGGATAACTTTCCGGAAATCCGATCCAGCATGGTATGTGGATCCATATACCTCATACGGCTGGCCACTATTTCCAGGGCAAGAGGGAAACCATCCACTTTCTGGCAAAGGGCTGATACCTCCCGGGCATTGCTGTCCACCAGTTCAAACCGGTTATCCCACTTCCGCGCCCTATCCTCAAATAGCAATACGGCTTCCGATTGTCTCGCCTGCCGGGCAAGGTTTATGGTACCCGGATCGACAAGTGAAAGAGGCGAAACCCGGAAAATCTCCTCTTCCGGAATACGGAACCTCTCCCTGGAAGTTGCAAGGATCCGCAATGAATGTGAAGCAGAAAGGATGTTCCCAACCAGTGACCTGCAGCCGTCCAGTACATGTTCACAATTATCCAGTATAATGAGCAGGGATTTCTCCTTTAATCTCAATTTCAGGAGATCCGAATGATCCATTCCCGGTATTTCGGGTATCTGAAATGTTTCAAGAATTCTTCGGGAAACAAGTTCCCCTCTTTCCAGGGGTGCCAGGTCCACAAACCAGATTCCGTCAGGATATTTCATTCTGGTATTTGAAAGTGTTTCACAAACAAGACGGGTTTTTCCGCTACCTCCCGGCCCAACCAGTGTGATCAATCTGTGATCCGACAACAACTGATCGATGATTCGCATTTCATTTTTTCGTCCGACAAAGGAAGTTGCCTGTACCGGAAAGCTGAAAAGCTGGTTTTTTGTCCGAACCGCACTCCGGTGGGATTCTTTTATTGCTTCTTTTGCCTCTGAACGGACCTTACCGGGCGTGTATCCAAACTCTTCTCTGAAACACTTGGTAAAGTAGGAAAGACTATGGAATCCGCATTCGAAAGCCACTTCCGTCATGTTTGCCGTCGAGGTTTTAAGCATTTCCATGGCTTTGTTCAACCTGATCTTCCGGATGATCTGGCTTGCAGAATAGCCGGCTGTCTCTTTCAGTTGCCGGTGAAGGGAGGAACGGCTCAAACCAAGTTTATCGGCAAGTTGCTGAGTCCCAAAATTATCATTGTAAAGGTTTTCCTGGACTATCTCATGGATTCTCTCGATAAAACCGGCATGTATGGATTGCCTGCGTGCCATTTGAGAAATGATTGCCTGATTTGACACATAATTTACAAAAAACGAGACAAATCGGATAGCCAGGTATCTGGATATTAGATAAATTTTAGTGACCTAAAATTCCTACCGACATGGCACCAAAAACCACTTGCACCTTACTCATAGCCTGCTTTATCAGCGGTATTCTTCTGGCCCAGGACGGAGAACTACCTGCAGACCTGAAAATCGGCAAGCATACCGTAGCCGAATGGAATGTTATGGTAGACACCACCTGGGGGGAGGGGCTGCCGGCCAGTGATAAGCTTCTCCTCTTCGACCGTTGCTGGGAAGCTGTAGATAAGTATTACCCCGGATTTGTAAATCTGGAACTCGATTGGGATTCCATCCGGAACCGGTACCGGCCTGAAATAGAAGCCGGAGTAAGCAGCGGAAAGCTTGCAGCAATTTTGGCACAACTGAGTTGTGCAATAAAGGAACCGCATTCCGGATTTGCAGACTTGTCATTGTTGACTTATGGCCTCAATCCGGACATGCCGGTTATGATGTACAGGAACAGTATTCCCGTCATGACATACGGGTATTCGAATGACGGCTGGTTCGGTGCAACAATTACTCCCGTGGATGACGATCATTTAATAGTTCTTAAAAGTCTTCCCGAGCATCCGCTTGGCATACAACCCGGAGACGAGGTGATCGGTTATGATGGAACGCCATGGAAGGAACTCTATCCCTTGTTGCTCAACCTCGAATTGCCCCAGTTTCCCAACAGCATAGGGGGTACAGAGGAAGCAAACAAGCACAGATTATTGGCCGGTGTGGGAATGAACTGGCATCTGTTCGATACAATCGACATCAAAAAATACGGATCTGCCGATACCCTCCATCTGCCCACCTCCCTCCTGGAAACCGAGAAGCAGTTCCTATTTGATAGCGAACAGCTCCCTGTCAAGGGGATCGAATATCCGGGTGATCTGGATCACAGCGGACTGCCGTGGGATTTACCTCAGGTACTTTACGGAACCATCGAAAATACCCATATCGGATATGTATACCTTCTTCATACAAGAGATATAGTTAAGAATTTATCAACTGCCATAAATGCAGTAGTGAATGATAGCACAGAGGGATTGATCTTTGATGTGAGGTGGAATTTCGGCGGCAGTTTTTTCTGGGAAACGGGCTTCAACAGGATTTTTAACCGGACGATCGATTCCTGCGGATTGTACGCAAGGGTTCCGGGAGGGGAGCATGACGAATTACAGCAGGTAAAGACCTGGACCTGGGGTTGGGAAATGTTCACTGAACTATCGGAAGAATTCCTGAACAGACCTGTTGCAGTTTTAGTGGGACCGGGAGCGATGAGTAACGGGGATTATATTGCCTATTTTATCCATACCCAACCCATGTCAAGGAGCTTCGGCAGGGACAGCCGGGCCGGATGGACAATGGGCGGGAATGACAATGAGATAAATACACCCGCCTGCCTGACTAATGCCAATTTATATAATAACCGGGGTATTCCGTGGAATATGGGCTACCCCCAATATCTGATCCAGTTTGCCGGTAGGAATTTTGGAAGGATCATCGACGGAAAGCTGGTCTATTTCCTTCATCATGGGTATGAAGTTGATGAAGGCAACTGGTTTACTCAGGAGGGGGCTCATAATCAGACAGACGACATGGTGGAAAGAGCGGTGGAATGGATCCGGTCGGTGGCTTATGCCGATTCCTGTAGAATGTTAACTTTTTCTGAATCAAACCAGAATGAGATTCTAATTCAGTCAGGGGTAGTAAATCCGAAGAATCATAACATCGAACTCCATTCTAAAATTTATGATACCAGCGGCAAGTTTGTGAATGACATATCCATGGTGGAAAATTCCGACGGGACCATCGAGGGACTGGAATCTGATGAATGGTATGGAAAAATAGAGATGGAGCAAGGTTTCTATTTTGCCGAAGTATCAACTTATGATATTGATGAAAACTCCATCCTAACCTACCCCGGTATGATGCACTTTACAACAGCGGAAAAACCTGAGATCTATCCACAGGCAGTTGAAGTTGAAACCGGTTCAAGCCTTACGGTCCCTGTAGAAATTACCAATACTTCTGAAATTGACTTTGGTGAAGTTACATTGAAATACTCATGCATTGAACCTCACCTGGGAATACAACCATCGCTAAGCTCTTATGGAATGCTCACTGCTGGCGATCTTACTGAGAAAACCATCACCCTGACCCTGGACAGCACTGCAGAACCCAGCTCTGAATTTAGGATAGATTTGGAAATCAGTGTCGATGATATTGCTTACTGGAAAGATTCCATTATGGTCACTGGTGTCACAGGTACTCAGTGCTTGCCTGAAATCTCCTCCGGAAAATTACTCACCTATCCCAACCCAATGAATGAGTATTGCATGATCAGAATGACCGATAATACTGATATCCGCAAGATTGAACTCTGTGATCTTTCAGGAAGGGTCATTTTTATAAAAGACCAAATCCGAAGCAGCACTTACAGGCTGAATCGTGAAAATCTGAAAAGTGGGATGTACTTTCTACGAGTATTTGCCGACGAAATCTACTTGGACAAAATCATTGTAAGATGAGGTGGATTGTAAGAAACCCGAAGGGCCTTTTTACCCTAATTTATACGGAATGATTTGTCGATGTCTGGGGGAGCTTTTAGGTCGGGTTTAAATGCTAAGCTGGCTCGTAAGGGATCTCCTGATAATGAGCTAGCAATTTTGTTATGTTCTTGCATATCAAGATTTTACAAATTTCAATAAAGGTCCATAATCATTGTAGTCTGCACTGCGCAAAGCATTAATATACGTATCTCTTACATCCCCTTTGACAGATAAATTCTCATGGCCCCATGTAAATGGATCTTTTTCTAAGACATCTGACAAAAGAATATCTGTCATAAGGCGGGCATGCCTACCGTTGCCATTTGGAAAACAGTGAATTTTTACCAGCC
>JAFGGU010000073.1 GCA_016930375.1 Bacteroidales bacterium
AGATCCTGCGAGGAACTTTCACCTGATTGTTCCTGGTATGCAAAGAGTATGTTAGTCTCCTCATCATAAAAGATTGAATAATTGCCAACTCCCTGGCTTTTAAGCAACCTGACAAGCTCCGGCCAGATTTCGCTGTGCCGCTTTCTGTACTCTTCCCTGAAACCGGGATAAAGCTTCATTTTGAATGCAAACCTCTTCATTGTTTTCATTTAACTTAATTTGACAACAAATGTTGACAATATCAATACGATAATCCCAATAACAAGAATCACGATTGTTCTGGTATTTACTCCCTTCCATTCTTTCAGAATTATCCCCCAGATATTGCTGATCGCGATATTCAATGCCATAAGGATGCTCCATCCGAACACGGCCATGCCTGCCGGCAGTTTGCTTGATCCCATGCCAAAGAAGTGGAATTGAAGGAACCAGAGGAAGCCCGCCAGGAAGGTGAAGAAAAGATTGTTCAGCAGAACGCTTCCTGATGATGTATAATAGTCAGTGTATGTTTTGTTTCTGATATTAAGGTATCCGCAGTAAACCAGATTCGTGATAAAACCGCCGAAAAGAATGAAAATAAGTGTCGGATTCTTTTGAAACAGCGGATTTGTACCATGAGCAAGAGCAACATCCTCAATTGGTTTTCCGGCTTCAAAGCCAAAATTGAAACATGCGCTCATTATACCGGCAAAAATTGCAATCAAAATTCCTTTCTTGAGTGCGAACTCCTTAACTGCCGCACGCTTCTGCTCTTCTGTCATTTCCCTGCTTTTGAGGGCTCCCGCGTATCCGATGATTGCTATACCTGCAACTGTGACAGCCACACCAACCATGGTTAGTATTCCTGCCCTCGATCCGAAAAGGTCCTGGCCTGCAACTACTGCCGGAATGATGGTTCCGAATGCCGCACACAACCCGAGAGCAACGCTCTGACCGAGAGCGACCCCCAGATAACGCAAGCTAAGTCCGAATGTAAGCCCTCCAAAACCCCATAATACACCGAAAACCATCGACATCAGCTTAGCTGACGATGGAGATTCGTTGATAATAGGTATTAATTCACCGTTTGGAACAAAGATTAAAGCAAATAACCAGGGGGTTATCAGCCATGCAGCTACACCCTGGACAATCCAGTAGGATTCCCATGACCATTCCTTTACTTTCTTCAGGGGAACATAAAAGCTGGCGGCTCCGATACTGCCAAGTGCTATTAATAGTATTCCGGCAACAGGGTTCATGGATTTTTAAAGTTGGTTAAGGGCTGAAAGTTTAAAGAGTATAAAAATAATGAATTTACCTTTCTCATTTCAGATAAAAATAGATAAATTTCAAATCTTGAATCTCAAAACCTAAATACACTAAATATGAAATCATTAAGAATCTTTCTGCTGTTGTTATTCATTCCCTCCATTGCCTTTTCGCAGGATCTTTCGGTATATGACCTCACCTCCGAACATAAGAATAATCCTGTCGGGCTGGATGTTCCTAACCCACGCCTTTCATGGAAACTGAGGGCAGACGGCTACAATGTAATGCAATCGGCCTACTCACTCAGGGTGGCAACCAGTCCACGGTTTACATCTTCTTCGATGGTCTGGCAATCCGGAAAAATGGCATCTGACGAATCAGTTCTGATCAGGTACACAGGCAAGGATCTTAAGCCGGGTCAGAGATATTACTGGCAGGTCAGGGTTTGGGATAACAGAGGAAAAGTCTCAAAGTGGAGCGAAACAGCGTTCTGGGAAACGGGACTACTTTCTCAGGAAAACTGGAAGGCTGAATGGATAGAGATGTATGGTGACACTAACAGATACTCCCCTTCACCTCATTTTAGAAAAGAATTTACTGTTGCCAAAAATATAGCAAAGGCAACAGTATATGTGACCTCCCATGGATTTTATGAGCTTCATATTAACGGAAAAAAAGTTGGAGACCAGGTACTTACACCCGGATGGACTACTTACGGAAAAAGGCTGCAATACCAGGTTTACGATGTAACCGGTCAGGTGGCAAGAGGAAATAATGCTGTAGGAGCAGTGCTGGGAGACGGCTGGTACCGCGGAACCCTGGCATGGGGTAACAATTGGGCAATTTACGGAAAGAGACTTGGACTGCTTATGCAGCTCAGAATAATCTACACTGACGGAACCGAATCGCTGATTATCACCGATTCATCGTGGAAAAGCCACAATGACGGTGCCATAAGAATGAATGATATTTACAATGGTGAGATTTATGATGCAACAAGGAAGCTTATCGGATGGAACCTGCCGGGATATGATGACTCGAAATGGCTTCCGGTAAAAACCGGCGATTACAACAACAACATTATTGCTTCGGAGGGTGCTGCGATCAGGAAGATACAGGAAATAAGACCAGTAAAGGTTTTCAGATCACCCAAAGGAAGCCTTCTGGTTGATATGGGACAAAACATGGTCGGCTGGATCCGTCTAAAGGTAAACGGTCCTAAAGGAACCGTAATCACCATACGTCATTCGGAAGTTCTTGACAAATACGGTGAATTTTACACAGAAAACCTTAGATCGGCCAAATGTCAGATCGATTATACAGTCGGCGGAACGGGTGATGAGGTATATGAACCGAGATTCACATTCATGGGATTCCGTTACCTTGAAATTATAGGTTTCCCCGGAACCCTTACCGCTGATAATATTACAGGAGTTGTCGTCCATTCCGACATGACCCTTACAGGTGATTATGAAAGTTCAAACCCCCTGCTAAACCAGCTACAGCATAATATTCAGTGGGGACAGAGAGGTAATTTTGTCGATGTACCAACTGACTGCCCACAAAGGGACGAGAGACTCGGATGGACAGGCGATGCCCAGGCTTTCAGCCGGACCGCCGCTTACAATTTCAACGTAGCTGCATTTTTTACAAAATGGCTGAAGGATCTTTCTCTCGACCAGAAGAAGGACGGAGCCGTTCCGGATGTTATTCCGGATGTTCTGAACAGGCAGGATGCCCTGACCGCAGCACCTTCGGCCGGATGGGGTGATGTTGCAATTATTACTCCTTGGACCATGTATCAGGTATATGGCGACAGGGAATTTCTTGAAAATCAGTACCCCAGCATGAAAGCATGGGTTGAATACATAAGGAAGAAGGCCGGAGACTCTTATATCTGGAAAGGCGGAAGCAAATACGGAGACTGGCTATTTTACCATCCGCCGGTAAACAATCACAGCGAAGCAGACGGATTTACAGAGCACGATTTCATTGCTACAGCATTCTTCGCTTACTCTGCCGACCTTCTGGCGAAGACTGCCAAAGTCCTTGGAAATACCGCAGATGAAAAAATCTATTCAGACCTGTTTGAAAAAATCAAATCAGTTTTTATTAGGGAATATGTCACTCCGGCGGGCAGGATCGGAACTAACTCCCAGACCTCTTATGTGCTGGCTTTGATGTTCAATCTTCTGCCTGAAGAACAGAGACCTGCAGCAGCTAAATTTCTTGTTGATGATATCAGGGGAAGGAGAAACCATCTCTCAACCGGTTTCCTTGGAACCCCGTTCCTGTGTCATGTTCTTACACAAAACGGTTACAC
>JAFGGU010000074.1 GCA_016930375.1 Bacteroidales bacterium
CCAATCCATAAGTTACCCAAACGGTCCTGGTATATATCGTAAATCCATCCGCCAAAGAGTCCGTTTTTAATATTCGTACCCGACATGAACCTGGTGAACATTCCGGTTTTCTCATTTAACCGGCATAAGCCATTTCTTGTACCGGCCCATATCTGCCCTGTATGGTCCTCAATAATTTTGAATACGTCATTATTGCTCAGGCTGGTACTGTCATCGGGGTCGCTCCTGAAATGTTTGAAAGTATTGGTCTTCCTGTCAAATCTGTCCATGCCGTTTCCCATGGTCCCAATCCACAAAAAGCCTTTTTTGTCTTCCAGTATGGTCCATACATTATTCCCGCAAAGGCTGTTGGAATTCTTTGCGTTGTGCCTGTAATGTGTATACTGTTTGGTTTTCCAATTTAACCTGGACATCCCTTCCAGGTAAGTGCCGATCCACAAATCGTCGTTTCTGTCCCTGAAAATTTCAGTGACAACATCACCCTGTATTGAATTAAGGTTGCCTTTCTCAGCAACAATGTTCTTGACTTTATAAGTCTTCGGATGGATAATATCAATCCCCATTCCGTCGGTACCAATCCATATGTTTTTGTCTTTATCTTCACAAATGGTCAATACGGAGTTACGGCTGTTCATCGACTCAACAGGATCAACCAGATCCTTGTATTGCAAAAATTTGTTGGAATACTCACTCAAAATATTGACGCCATTGCTAAAACTTGCAATCCATATTGTCCCATCCCGTGATATATACATAGGGCCAAGCTGATCATTACTTAATGATGCTTGGCTAAGGTCTGAGTGGTTATAATAAGTAAAGGTACCCGTAGATTTATCATAAACATTCAATCCGCCATGATCAATGGCCACAAAAATTTCCTCTTTCCCCACTTCAAGTAAGGAGGAAACTGAATTTGAGGTAAGATGGCGGTTTGTATTGCCTTCTACAAAATGTTGAAAAGTATTTTTTACCTGATCGTAAAAGTACAGGCCATTCTCGGTACCAAACCATACGTTGTTTTCTAAATCCACCAATACCTTTGCATAACCAATATGATACAGATCCATGTAATGGTCATACAATTTAAAACTATGTCCGATTCCGGTCTTTGCATCAAACCTGGTCAGAATTCCTTCCTGGGACCCAATCCACAGGTAGCCATTTTTATCTTCAGCTATGGAGTTGATGAAATTGCTGCCTATACCTGATTGATTCAGGGTATCGTGCTGGTAATAAAAAAATGAGTCACTTTCGCGGTTGTACAAATTTAGTCCTCCGCCTGCTGTGCCAATCCATAAGTTTTTTCTTGAATCCTCAAAAACCGTCCTGATATTATTGCTGCTGATTGAACCTGCGATATCGGGATCTGATGAATATTTGAGAAAGATTTCCTTTTCCCCGTCAAACAGGTTAAGACCACTATAACCGTTACCTATCCAAAAAGATCCATAACTGTCTTCCAGCATATCCACAACGAAATTCGAAGCAATAGAAAGCGTATCCTCCGTAATATGCTGATATACTGTAAACTTGTGGCCATCATATTTATTTAGCCCCATATCTGTTCCAAACCACATAAAACCCATCTTATCCTGGTAAATTTCATGCACAATACCATTGGATAATCCGTCCTCCACTGTCAAATGCTCGAAAAGTAAGGATTTGCTCTGAGAACCGGCAGGTTGTGATGCTGAAACCAACAAATAAAAAGTACTGATGAAGAACAAATATTGTTTATGAAAGCGCAATTTCATCGTAATATTTGTTTTGGGAACTGAATTTTCTTATTTCTATAAATTTAGCTTTATTTTGTCAGAAAATGCTGATTTAAGTTGCGGTTTGTTTAATTTAACACCATGGCTTGGGTAAACTATCATTCTCATTCCCTCTATTGCGACGGAAAAGCTTTTCCTGAAGACTATGTAAATCAGGCTGTTGAAAAGGGATTCCCGGCATGGGGATATTCCTCACATGCACCTGTTCCCTTTGCATCCATGTGGAACATGCCTTCTGAAAAGCTCCCGGAATACCTGGAGGAGCTGACCCGGATAAAATCTGATTACTCCGGCAAGATACAGGTTTATAAGGGACTGGAAATAGATTATATCGAAGGTTTATGGGGCAGCCGGCAATCGGGACTGATCAATCTTCCCATTGATTTTACGATTGGTTCCGTACATTATATCGGACAACTTCCCGATGGTTCTCATTTCTGCTTTGATGGTCAGCCTGAGGGATTTTTCAAGGGAATCGAACTGCTCTACCAAAATGATTTCAGGAAGGCGATCACAACCTATTACCAGGCTGAGATGCGAATGGCTGAAGTTGACAATCCTGACATCATCGGTCATATGGATAAGATTAAGATGCACAATGCTTTCCGTCCCTATCTGAATGAAGAAGAAAAATGGTATGTCAGTCTGGTGGAAGAAACCCTCGAAGTCATCCGGCAGAAGGGAAATATGGTTGAAGTGAATACTCGGGGATTGTACAAACACATGCCTCCCCTGCTCTATCCGGGAAAATGGGTGCTGGAACGCATTCACAGAAAAAAAATACCCATACTGCTGAATTCGGATTCACATCATCCCGATGAAATCGATTCAGGATTCGCATATGCTGCAGAACTGCTGCTCGGGATTGGATTTCAGTCGCTCAGGGTGCTGATTGACGGCAAGTGGCAGGACAAAGCTTTTGACAAAAACGGGCTTCTATTTTAACCCGTCTGATTTACCGGGAATCAGCCGTTATCGGTTGTCCCACTTCATT
This sequence comes from Bacteroidales bacterium, assembly GCA_016930375.1. GTDB lineage: Bacteria > Bacteroidota > Bacteroidia > Bacteroidales > UBA10428 > UBA5072. The sequence goes on from JAFGGU010000074.1 coordinate 2,770, forward strand.
GTAGTACAACCACTCACCGGTACGCTTGTTGTTTTCAAATCGGCCTTTCTCCCGGATCTTGCCACTGGTATATAAGGATACATACAATCCGTCTAACATATCATCTTTGTAATTGGCCTCAACCGTCTTATGCCCCTGTTCATCCCAGAATTCCCATTTGCCTGAAATCATACCCATTTCATAGCATCCTGTCCGGCGGAGTTGTCCGTTTTTATACCAGGCAGTCGCTTTGCCATTCAAAATCCCGTTTTTATAGGTGAATTCTTCCTTCACCAGACTGGTATCAGTGAATACAACGAGGCACCTGCCCGTGAAAGGCTTCGTGCTCCGGTCGGTATAAAAAATATCTGTTTTGATCTCAGCCTCTGTGATGGTGACTTTTCCTGCGCAGGCAGTTGCCACCAGCATCCATATGAATAGTCCCTTCTTCATGGCGCAAATCTGACGTTAATAGTAATGTTTCAATTCTATTAACGCCAATTTGCCGATCCGGGTTAAGTTTTGTTGATGAACCCGGAATTATTACCAATGAATTCATGAAATGAATGGACAAAAGATACCTGGCTATTTGTTGAGTTCCGCTTCGCGCGTCCAGTCCTCAGCCCGGCCGACAAATTTCATTCCCAGCACATATCCTTTCAGGGTCATGACTTTGTCATTGTCCTCGAACCACATATAGCAATCATAGGTCTTACCATTATCCGGGTCATAAACGGTACCGCCTTCCCATCTTTTTTTACTTTCGTTGTAATTAAAATCTTTCAGGATCGTTAGTCCCCAGATCTTTTTGTCGCGCTGACCAACATCGGGATTGTTCACATCCAGCTTATCTTTCTCCGTTTCGAGCCATTCAACTTTACCATAGTACTTGCCATTGGTGGCCTTGAAAATCCTCACCTGTGAAGTTCCCTTGGCAGGCTTCCAGATCCCGATTATTTTATCAGCCTGGCTAAAAACGGTGGATGCGGCAAAAAACAGGCAGGCCATGAAAAGAATGCTTTTCTTCATATTGAATTAATTTTATGGGTAATACGGACTAAAGTTAATCTTTTCTCTGTAAAACAATGAACTCGTAAGTGAAATCATGTTCCCCTTCATTCTCAGGAACCATCCTTGAGATCTCTTCCCATTCATCAGGAACTATTTCCGGAAAATAAGTGTCAGCATCAAAGGATTTATGAACCAGGGTCAGATAGAGCCTGGAAGTGTAAGGCAGAAACTGCCGGTAAACCGAAGCTCCTCCGATGACAAAGTTCTCCCGGTCCTCATCGCAATGGCGGATGGCCTCATCGATTGAATTAACCATCTCACATCCTTCATACCTGTCATTCGGGTTATCAGAAATGACAAGGTTCCTGCGGTTTCTGAGCGGACCTCCGGGGAGAGACAGGAAGGTATTCTTCCCCATGATTACAGTATGCCCGGCCGTGATCTTCCTGAACCATTTCATGTCGGCGGGTATATGCCACAGCAGCTTGTTATCCTTTCCAATGGCTCTGTTGTCAGCGATAGCTACAATGATCGATATTTTTTTCATGGCCTTCCGGTTATACAGAGATAGCCCCCTTGATGTGCGGATGGGGATCGTAATTTTCAAGGGTAAAATCAGGATAGTCAAAACCATCAATATCCATAACTGCGGGATTTAAACGCATCACCGGAAGACTTCGGGGTTCGCGCTCAAGCTGCAACCTGACTTGCTCAAGATGATTTTTATAAATATGCGCATCTCCGAAGGTATGAACAAATTCACCGGGTTTCAGGCCGGTTACCTGCGCAACCATTAACAGTAAAAGTGAATAAGATGCAATATTGAAGGGAACACCTAGAAAAATATCAGCACTCCGCTGATAAAGCTGACAGGAAAGCCTGCCCCGGGCAACATAAAACTGAAAAAGAACGTGACAGGGGGGCAGAGCCATATTCTCAAGATCAGCAACATTCCAGGCACTTACCAGGTGTCTCCGTGAATCAGGACTTTCCTGTATCGACCGGATGATCTGCCTGATCTGGTCAACAGATTTCCCGTCATAACCCGGCCAGCTGCGCCATTGGTAACCATAGATGTGACCCAGGTTGCCCTCCTGATCTGCCCATTCGTTCCATATGTTCACATGATTTTCATTCAGATACCTGATGTTGGTATCCCCTTTCAGGAACCAGAGGAGCTCGTAGATAATGGATTTCAGATGGAGCTTTTTGGTTGTCATCAAAGGAAATCCCTCTCCCAGGTCAAACCGCATCTGATACCCGAAAATACTCAGTGTGCCTGTTCCGGTCCTGTCATTCTTTTCTGCGCCATTATCCAGTACGTGCTGAAGCAAGGTCAGGTATTGTTTCATCAGGTAAAATTAAAATGAATTGAGGCGTAAAATTAATCAAGATATAACTATCCAAAAGAAGCAGCCCCATAAAGTTATTTACAGATGTTGATTTCTTTTAAGTTATTAACATTGAGGGGGCATCAAATTTTTAGTATTTTTAGCCGATATTTGATCAGCGAAAGTAAAATTCCTGATGTGTATCAACTTGAACGGTCACTAACCAATCTGATAAAGTGCGCTTCATCCATTGCCTGATTTTAATTGCCCTGTTTAGTTCAGTGGCATTTATTCCGGCTTCCGGTCAGTACAACTTCACAGCCGACAACACGGAAGGCTGCACCCCCATGAAGGTAAAATATACATTTACAAGCACGGCAACTGCGGATACCATCACCAGTTTTTACTGGGATTTCGGCAATGGTGAAACCAGTAACCTCGAAGATCCCGATACTGTGGTTTACAGCGTTCCGGGCACTTTTACCCCGGCTTTGGTTTTTAACAGCCGGGCGGACCTGATGATCGTAAAACCCGACCTGATCACAGTGCATCATACGGTACCTGCTTTTTTCAGTTATTACGATTCATTGGCCTATAACATTTATGTATTCGAACATACCGAACCTCTGGATGCAGGAGTCACCTACACGTTTAATTGGAATATCGAGACCTTTCCTTTAAAGACAGGTCGCCGGCAGGTTGTGCAATTCCCGGAAGCTGACACGTTTAAGGTGATCCTCACGGTTTCAGATGATCTGGGATGTACAAGCACTTCGGAGCAGGATGTTTACGTTTTGGAAGAGCTCAGCGTACAGAATGTATTTACCCCGAATGACGACGGTTACAATGACTATTTTATGGTATCCAGCAATGGCGGATTTCCAATATCACTGCGAATTTTCACCCGGGCCGGAATCCTTGTTTATGAAACCGAAGGTACAACGCTTACCTGGGATGGCAGAACTGCATCAGGAATGGAGCTTAAACCGGGCATTTATTTTTACAGTATCAAAGCCTTGGAAGGAGATCCCAATAAGCGGTATTCGAAAGCAGGAGTTTTATATCTCTACAGATAAGCCAACGTAATCAGTCACCTGTCACCAGTCAACAGTCACATGCACTTTATACCAGGTTTAAACAGGATAGTTTATTTTAGCATCATATGGCTGCTGGTTTGCTTTCACGGTAACCGGATAGATGCGCAAAATGCAGCCGGGGAAAGACCTAAAATAGGACTGGTACTGAGTGGCGGAGGAGCTAAGGGACTTGCGCATATCGGTGTGCTCAGGGTATTGGAAGAGGCTGGAATCAAACCTGATTACATCAGCGGAACCAGCATGGGAAGCATAGTAGGTGGACTTTATTCCATCGGTTATTCCGCCGAAGATCTTGCTGAACTGAATGCCAGCATAAACTGGCCGGTATTGCTGACCGACAACATACCCCTGAGAAGTATTGCCTTTGATGAAAAACATGATTATAAACGTTTCCTGGTTGAACTTCCCATCCGGCATAAAAAGGTAATGTTGCCCTCAGGTGTGCTGGAGGGACAGAATCTGTCTCTCCTTTTATCGGGTTTGACCTGGCGAACGGCAGGCATTGATTCCTTTGACCATTTTACATATCCTTTCCGTTGCGTCGGTACCGATATTGTTAACGGTGAAATCGTGGAATTCAAGTCGGGAGACCTGGCCCTGGCCATGCGGGCCAGCATGGCAATTCCCAGTGTGTTTTCACCAGTAGTGCTCGACAGCAATAAGGTTGTTGTGGATGGCGGCGTCATCCGGAATTTCCCTGTGGATGAAGCGCTGCAAATGGGCGCAGATATTGTGATTGGAGTATATACTGGTTTCCAGGAAAAAGTTACCTATGAAGATCTCCGGTCGCTCGACAGGATACTGAGCAGATCCACTGCCAGTTATGGCATTTATGACTCCCGTGAGCAAACCAAAAAGGTGGACCTGTTAATTACCCCGGATCTTTCCGGATTCTCATCGGCTGATTTTGGCAAAAACATCGAAATTGAAATAGCAGGAGAGATTGCCGCCAGGGAACATTTCAATGAATTGAAAGCACTGACCGACAGTCTGAAAACCTTTCATAATTACGTCAAGCCCTTGCCTCTGAAAGAAAAAGACAGCATTCTCATAACCCGGGTCTATGTCAATCAGCTGCAGTACAATGACCAAAGCCTCGCCTATGGCAAGCTCAATATCATGAGGAACAGCTATCTGACCAAGGATGAATTGCAGGCAGGCATTGAAAGGTTGTTCGGAACGCTGTATTTTGACAAGCTGACTTACAACTTTCAGAAAGAGGGAAATGGTTTTGTACTGAACATGAACGCCAGGGAAAAGCCACCTGCATCGCTCAGGTTTTCCGTGCATTACGATAACTTCTATGGCGCCGGTTTGGTGCTCAATTATACCAGGAGCAATTTTCTGATTTCAGGATCCAGGCTTACCATTGCGACTGATCTGAGTGAATATCCGCAGTTCCGCTTCTATTTCCGCAAGTATACCGGTCAAAGAATGAATATACTGGCCGGATTTGAAACCTACTTTGAATCCAACCTGATTCCGGGTTATCTCGAAGGTGAGGAAATAGGGTATACCAAGCAGAACCACTTAACTTCAGTACTTTCTTTAAAAAACAGCCTTAGTCTGAATCAGATTGCCGGCATAGGTTTACTGCTCGATTATTCAGCAGTATATCCCAGCAAGGCTATGCAGGCTTTGTACCCTGAAGCTTTTAATTATACAAGATACGGATATACCGGTTTCGGTTTATTAGCCACCTATGGATTAAACACCCTGGATGATAATCTTTATCCTTTCGAAGGAACCCTGGTAGATATCAATCTGAAAGGCATCTACAATCCCCAATTAAGTCTCAGGTATTTGTCGGATACCATTGATACCAAGCCCAGCCTGGAATCCTTCGGTAAACTCAGCATTAGTTTCGATAATTACAAGCCCCTCAGTCCAAAACTCAATTACAATGTTGGATTCTCGCTTGGTCTGAGTACCGATGAATACATCGCTTCCGACTATTTTTTTGTGGGGGGACATAAAAACAACCTGCGGCGAAATCAGATTGCTTTTGTCGGCTATAACCTGGGTGAAGTGGTAGCCACCAATTTTATGCGGTTTAAACTTGGAATGAATTACCGGCTTTATCCGAATCTGCAGTTCGAAATCCTGGGCAATGCATTGCTGGCGTCAGACAACTTTGAACACCTTACCGACGCTCTTTTTACCTTCGACAAAGATGCCTTACACGTGGGATATGGTGGCGGATTCAGCTACAAAACGCCTTTCGGGCCCATCAGCATATTCCTTGCAGGAGCCAATAAAGTTAAATCACTCACCTGGTATATCAGTCTGGGATATTCCTTCTGATCAATATCTTTTGTCTATAATTTCCCAATCGAGAATATTCCACAATGCCTGAACATAATCAGGCCGCTTGTTCTGGTAATCCAGATAATAGGCATGTTCCCAAACGTCGCAGGTCAACAGGGGAACCAGTCCTTTCCGCATGGGATTTCCGGCATTCAGCTCCTGGACAATTTCCAGCGATCCGTCAGGCTTTTTCACCAGCCATGCCCATCCCGATCCGAAAAGTGTAACTGATGATTTGGCAAATTGTTCCTTGAAACTACTGAAAGAATTAAATGATTTGTTGATGGCAGTTGCCAGAGAACCGGAAGGCTCGCGGAGTCCCGAAGGTGAGAAACTCTCAAAATAAAATGTATGGTTCCATACCTGGGCCGCGTTGTTGAATATTCCGCCATCAGCCTCTTTGATAATCTGCTCCAATGTCGCTGTTTCAAATTTTGTGCCCGGTACCAGATTATTTAGATTATTCACATAGGCCTGGTGGTGTTTGCCATAATGGAAATCAATGGTCTGCTTTGAAATATAAGGCTGCAGAGCATCAGGGGCATAAGAAAGCTTCGGTATTTCAAACGGCATGGTTGTGGGTTTTAAGTTAATAGTACCCACAAGGTACAAAATTTCTTATCAACTTACAACCTACAACCTACAACCTACAACCTACAACTTACTTAAACCTTCTCCCCACCTCATCCCAGTTCACCACATTCCAGAATGCTGCCAGGTATTCATTCCGTCTGTTCTGGTATTTTAAATAATAAGCATGTTCCCAAACATCCACACCAAGAATCGGTGTACCCTTCACCTCGGCCAGGTCCATCAAAGGATTATCCTGGTTCGGCGTCGAAGTGATCTTCAGCTCATTGCCTGCTTTTACAAGCCATGCCCAACCCGAACCAAACCTGGTCATCCCGGCTGCGGCAAACAGTTCCTTGAATTTGTCAAATGAACCGAAAAACCGGTTGATGGCATCCAGCAGGTCGCCTTTGGGCATACCCCCCGCATTGGGAGCCATTACGGTCCAGAACAAAGTATGATTAAAATGTCCGCCTCCGTTGTTCCTGACTGCCGCAGGCAATTTCGATACCTCTGCCAGGATTGCTTCAATACTTTTGGTTTCCCATTCACCCCCTGCGATGGCGTTGTTGAGGTTTGTTATATATGCCTGGTGATGCTTGGTATGGTGGATCTCCATCGTACGCGCATCGATATGCGGTTCAAGAGCCGCGTAATCATAACCTAATTTCGGAAGTTCAAAAGCCATAATATTTATGTTTTTGGTTTACTTATTTTTATTTAGAATAAATTAATATAATTATACAACAGTAACATTTATTTCCGTGTATTGTTTAACTTCAATCTTTGAAATCTTCTGATCACTCAGTAAAACAGATATGACCCTGATCTATAGCTTTGTGATTCATTTGTTGTACCTGATCATTTGGGCAATTTCCCCATTCAATCCAAAAGCCCGGTTATGGATAAGCGGCAGAATGGGATGGCGGAATAGATTGCAGCAAAAACTCCCGGGTAAACCTGTTTTCTGGTTTCATGCTGCATCTCTCGGTGAATTTGAGCAAGGCAGGCCCCTGATCGAAGCCATTAAAAAAAAGCTGCCTCAGTGTACCGTAGTGTTGACATTTTATTCCCCTTCGGGTTTTGAAATCAGAAAGAATTACCCGGAGGCTGACCTGGTCTGTTATCTCCCGCTTGACACATCCTGCAACGCAAAAAGGTTTATCAGCCTCATCCGACCCGACGCTGCATTTTTCATCAAGTACGAATACTGGTACTTTTATCTGAGAGCTTTACACAACAGCAACATACCCGTATATCTCGTTTCAGGTCTTTTCAGGCAGGATCAGACGTTTTTCAGGTGGTATGGCGGTTGGTTCAGGAAGAAGCTCCGCTTTATCAATCATTTCTTCGTGCAGGATCAATCATCCGCCAGCCTCTTGCAATCACATGGTTTTCACAATGTGAGTGTCAGCGGTGATACACGGTTTGACAGGGTATCCTCGTTGGCCAGGGTACCGGATGAAATTGCCGGATTGCGTGCCTTCGTTGCTGGTGGATACTGCCTGGTAGCCGGAAGTACCTGGCCACGCGATGAGGAGATCCTGATACGATTCATCAATGAAACCGGACAGAATATTAAAATGGTCATTGCCCCGCACGAAATCCATCAGCAACATATTTTAAGGCTGACTTCTCATATAATGAAGAAGTATGTGCGCTTTTCTCAAGCCAGGGAAGAAAACCTGTCGGAATACCAGGTTCTCATCATGGACAACATCGGCATGCTTTCTTCGCTTTACAGGTACGGACAGATCGCCTTTATCGGCGGCGGATTCGGTACCGGGATCCATAACATTCTTGAACCTGCCGTGAACGGACTGCCGGTTGTTTTCGGCCCGAATTACCGCAAGTTCAGGGAAGCCATTGACCTGATCGAAGCAGGCGGGGCTTTTGCGATTAGCAGTCCTGAGGAATTCCATCAAACGGTCCATGCTTTGATGAATGATCCCGTTAAATACACCGCCGCTTCATCAGCAGCAAAACGTTATGTTTCCGGAAACACGGGAGCAACCGAAAGAATAATGAGTAGGATTAAAGTGCTATTTTCCCGTTAAACTTTTAATAAGGTCCACTTCCTCCTGTTTATAAGGGGTCCCGTCCTTTCTGAAAATATCGTGGAACCATAGCCCGGGTTCCGATCCGTCTGGTATGGGTGTATCCCAGGCATAAATCGTATTTGTTTTACCAGCTACAAGACCCCAGCTGATAGCGCCTACATTTTCTGCCTTCAGCAAGGGCATGATGTTGTCAAACCGGCTGTTATGCTTGCGGGCCATGTATTCTGTACAGATCATTGGTTTCCCGTAAATACGCAAGGTATCCAGTGCAGCACGGTGCAATGTATCGTTCTGGTATTGGTGATAGGTGATAACATCCGAGTTTTCGAGCTGAAAGGTATTCAGATCACCCAATTTGGCATTCCATACGGCAGAGGAGAGGGGCTGGGAAGGATTTACCTCACGTCCCCAAGAAAATATTTTTTTCAGCAGCGTCATGGATTGATTGCCATAATTGGAGTTACCGGGCTCGTTGTATACATCCCACAATACAATTCTGTTATCCTTTGAGAATCGTTTGAGAACATCTTTTACATACAACTCAAGTTCTGCGAACATTTTAGCAGTATCCTCATATAAAATGTCTCCGGGATCACGAACCCAACCTGAATTGTGGATCCCAGGTCTGGGTTCGGGTTGTTTTCCGGCCTGGTAGGTAGGATTCCAGCAATCATCGAAAAAAACGAAAATGGTGCGGATTCCTTGGTCGCTGGCTATGTCAAGGTATTGGTTCATGCGATCCTTAAATCCTGCCGTGTCAGTTTCCCAGGCAAGGTGATGCAGGTATACCCGCATTGCATTCATTCCGATAGAAGCCGCCCAGCCCAGTTCCCGGCGGATAGTTGTCGTATCAAAAGTCTCTGCCTGCCACATTTCCAACTGATTGATGGCTGTACTGGGGATGAAATTGCAGCCCCTGAGCCAGTCCTGCTGCTGATACCAATGGTTGGCCAGTTCTGCAGACCAAACATCGCGGACCTTTATTTCTTCCGTTGGATTGCAGTTCCAAAAGCATACGATAACCGCTGCCACTGTGATTATTCTGATAATTTTCATGGTTTTATTAAGTTGTTGAATGATTTGATTCATTATTTGCTGCCTTCTGATCTGAAGGCGGGCACAATGTGCCTGATAATGGATGGTTCTGCATATTCAATCACAGGCCAGTTCTCATACCAGGTAAGACGGTCAATAAGCAGGGGTCGTCGTGTAGCACCGTTGTTCAAATAAGGCAGTTCCTTGTCAATGGCATGATAAACAAACCAATAGTCACCTGCATCATCCAGGATAATTTCTGCGTTATGACCGGGCCCCGCAAAGCCGTTTGTATTACCGTTGGCTTTGATAAGCAGTTTCCCCGGATCACCGGTATCGGACAACAGCTGCTGAGAAAGCGGATCAAGATATGGCCCCTTAATATCAGCGCTCCTGCCAACACGTACATGGTAGGTGCTATTGATTCCATCGCAGCAGGAACCGCATGAGCCAAAGAAGTAGTAATAGCCATCTTTATAAAGCAGGTATGTTCCTTCAAACGAATTGCCAGCTACCTGAAACTTCTCCCCCGTGAGCGAGAATGCTCCATTGCTGTACAATAATTGCTGTCCGAAGATTCCGTGAAAGCTTCCCCAGAATATGAAAAGATTATGAGTTACGGGATCCCTAAAGAAAAAAGGATCAATCGAATTGGTTACTCCAACCTCGGAGCTCAGGAAAAACTTCCCCATGTCGTTAAATGGTCCCTGTGGTTGTTCACTTGTTGCGAATCCGATGCCTGGATTTGAATCACCCCAAACTGAAAGGGAATAGAACATACAATATTTATTATCGTACCTGAAAACATTGGGTGCCCAGAGCCCCCCCTGTTTCCAGTCAGGCTTGACGGTAAATGCATCAGCCACGAATTTCCAATTCACCAGATCAGGCGATCGGATGATAGCAATCAGATGTTCCCCGCCTTCCCAGAAATCTTCAGTTGCATAAGCATAAAAATATCCGTCATCAGCTTTAACCAGAGTTGGATCTGCAAATGTAGGTTCAAATACAGGATTGGTATAATAAACAAGGGTGTCTTCGGATTGATCTTTGGGAGTTGTTCCCTTTTCGCAGCCAGCCGAAATGGAAATTGCGATAAGCAAAGCCATCAGGGCAGTTCGTATCGGTTGCATATTTTATAATTATAAAATCCGGTTTGTAAATCTAATCAGTAATGTTGAATTCTCCCTATTTAAAGGAGACTATAGAACCTTCGAGCCAGTATATTCCTCCACTTACGTCGCGAAAATTACGTCCCGAAACTGCAACAATTGTTGTGCTGTTCTTCATGAAAAGTGAATTGTTAACGGCACTCTCATTGGTTGGCAGAACGCCCCATGGTGTGGTAATACTCCCGAAATTCCTGGCATCATTGTCACCTATCATTACCTGCATGTAGTTATTCTGATGCCAGTCACCACCTCTGTAAACGTGAGCTGAAAGGACACATTCACCTGTGGGTAACTGAATCATATAAGGCGCTCCCCCATGGCCACTAAAACTGCCGGCCAGCCATCGGTAAGGGCTGCTCTCAAAACCTGATTCGGTAAGTATCCAGGATCCGGCAAGGTCTCTTTTTACAATGTAGGGTGACGTTGCAATATTGACCGTCTCAATGGTAAATACGATCCCTTTGTTTTCCTGCAAAACCAAGGGAACTGCCATTCCATCACGTTTCCCCGGGTAGTAAGCAACCGTCTGCGGAAATGACCATGTTTGTCCGTTATCGGTTGAATGAATGGCATGAATCTCCTGCTCAATATATACTCCGCTCTGTGCAGGCCACCAACGCGCCTCACTGGAATAAAACAATTCCAGTTCACCATGAGGCAGTTGTATGATGGCTGGTTCCCATGATCTGCCGGTCTGTATCAGCTGGGGTCCGCTCCATGTCTTTCCCCTATCCTTACTTGTAAGCAGATGAATATAGCAGTTTTCATTGGTTTCCGGTTTGCCATTGCCCGTGTAAGCCAGGATTATCCAGCCATTTTTCAATTCAATTAGCTCAGGATTGCAAAAGCGCCAATAATTGGAATATTTGCTTATGTCCGCCATGATTTCATGGTTTTGCCAGGTATTGCCGTTATCAAAACTTTTTCGGAGGTAAACGTTGATCCAGTCCTGGTTAGCCGGACCACCATGATAAACCAGGAATAGGGTATCTGAATTCCCAAGCCTTTTTATTCTCCCATAATCAGCATATATACCGGGCTGTGATACCAGTTTGGCTGTTGAATAGGGCTTCCACTCAATCTTCTTTGATACGGCAAACGGCATGTCGTCCACCTCTTCATTCGTATAATCCGAAAAAGTTTTGAAACGGATCGGGTTGGCGAAGCAATAGGTTCCGAATATTTTCACGAAAGGGAGGGCATAATATACACTGTCGGCATACAGACCTTCAAGTTCCGCCCGCCAGTCCATATTATCCTGCATACCTGTATGTTGAGCGGAGTTGGTATCAGGGATGCTCCCGATTTGATGAAATATCCCGTGTTCATAAACTACCGGTGCATTTTTAATCCTGTACCACAGAAATGCCGAGGAGTCAGTGAGGTTGATTCTGTTGAGCCCCTCAATTTTAACAGTGGTAAAATGGATGATGTTTCCCAAAACCAGGGTCCCATCAGCAAGAATTACGTATATCCGTGCATAGTATTTCTGACCGGGAATAAGAGCAGAAACCCTGACCGTGAAAACGGGACCCTCCTGATTACTGCGTACATAAAGAGAAGAGGCATCAGGCAAAGATTTGGTATCGATCAGTATGCCTTTTTCACTGTTATCCATTCCTTCAAAAGCCATTGTTCCTTGAATAACCGCCTGACTATCCGTGACACTGTCGGTACTTAGGGTGCTGATATCCAGCACCCGGAGAAACGTTACCTGGGAATAAAATGGAGTACAGGAACCCGAAACCACTTTTGCCCTGAAAAGAGCACTGGTATCCGCAGTAAACATCAGGTTTTTTGCAGTTGCACCTGGGATATCAGTCCATTTATCAGGTTCATGGGATATCTGCCATTGAATACTCCCGTGATTTTCAGAGTTCCATGCCAAACTAAGCCTTACCGATCCGCCTTTGCCTGACACGCTGCTCACAGTATCTCCATAAGACTGAGAATTGACTGGCTGTGTCAGGCCCAGAAATACGGCAATTATTACTGCCCAGATCGTTTGCTGAAGAAATCCGGTACACATGGCTGGTTACTGTAAAATGACCTTCTTAATGAATTTATTCGTTCCTGAGATGATCTGAAAGTAATAAGCACCGGAAGCATATTCCGAGAGATCGACAGGCTCTGAAAATACTCCGGATGAATTATGATAGAACCGGTAAAATACGACCCTCCCATCAGTAGAGAGCACCTGCAACCGGACCGGAGCTGTTATCCCCGTAAGATGAACCCGGAATAACCCATCCGAAGGATTAGGGAACACAGGTGAAACAGTCCAGTTCCCTTCATTTTCCAAGTCAGTTGCACTGATCACGCTAACCGAATCAATGGCGGAGCAACCAGTCATGTCAGTCACATGAAGGGTATACATGCCTGCTGAAAAAATGGTGAGGGTCGGGGAATTCTGTTCGTTTATCTGATTTCCGGTCCACTGGTATGAATATGCCGGGCTTCCTCCACTCAGGGAAACATCGGTTCCCAGTATGATACTTTGTCCGTTTACCATGATCAGGTTTTCTCCGGCGTCCAGCTTCAGTTTTTCAGGCTGAACAAAGGCCACATGAATCACCGTCTCCTGTGACCACAAAGAAGGTCCAAGAAACAGCACGGATAAAAGCATAACGAGTATTCCAATCATTGTAAATGAATTATGCCTGTAACAACCTGAAAGAACCCGTGATCATGGTGAGATTTAAACTCCCAGATCACGGGCTGAAAAAGAATAGTAGTCTGATAATACACTCCCATTCAGTCATTTGAAACTCTAATCAACGACTATTTTTCTTATTTCTGTTTGATTACCTACGGTAACTTTTACAATATAAATACCCGAACCCAGTGCAATGGAATAACTATTCCAAACAGTTTTGGAATCAATGGTCTGGCCAACCATATTCAGAACTGAAATTTTAGCATCAGGTGAAGTTATCAGGTTCACATAGAGATTTCTATTACGGGTATATATTTTTGCCAGAGATATAGCTTCATTATCGACCAGAGCCGAAGGAGCGCCAATGGAAAATTCTCCGGTAGCAAAGGGTGACCCCACATAACTAGCGTCGATTGCTTGCACTCCCCAGGTGTAAACGCCATCAGCCAATCCAAACAATTTAAGCGACAGGTTCAGGTTGGCATTGCCCATCTGGATGATTTTCCTGAGTCCGTCATTATTTCCCCCAACAAATGAAGCGGGTGCTATGAGATATCTATCATTCTCATCCATGATATAAACTTCATAGGTTAAAGCATCGGATGCTGTAAGATCATCTGTTGCAGCATCCCAGGAAAGGGTAACATTACTGCCTGACTTCGTGGCACTCAGTCCTTCCGGTGCATCGGGTGCCTCATTGCTCACGACAGTATTTGTATTAAAGTAAACTACGGCGCTTCTTCCCTGGTCGTCACCGGTAACCCACATTTCATCCCAGGTATGACCTGAGGCAAGGTAATCAAGTACACCATCGTCATTCCAGTCGTTGAAGAGAATGACCGTTTCCGAACCTCCCGGAACTCTGCCCACTTCGGCGAAAGTGCCTGTTCCTGTGCCGGAATAGAGGTAGCCGGCCTGTGTATTGGCACCAACACCACCTACAATGGGATTCCAGCCTGAAAGGATCAGGTCATAATGACCGTCGATGTTCCAGTCGATTGTAGCTGTTGCCTTTCCAGTGCTGTTTAAGGGACGGAGGTCTGGTTGGAAGGCGGTTTGCGGCTGATCTGCAAACAGATTGTTACCCTGGTTCAGATAAACATGGGATATGCATTTCCAAACATCCTCACCGGAGCCAGGTTCGCCGGTACCCTCACCACCTTCACCATGAAGTGCGAAATCGAGAAGTCCGTCTTCATTAAAATCTGCAAAATCAACCCCTCCGTTGCCTTTCATCTTAACCCCGTTATCGCCGATATTGGCCCGGTAAAAAGTACCCGGTTCCTCGTCATTGTTCAGAAAGAAATCCGTAAACACACGCGCGCTGTGCTCAAAAAATGCTGAATTATCCCAGTTGGCGGATACAAAGATATCCTGCAGTCCGTCGTTGTTAATATCCACTACGCGGGCATGTCCAAGTCCGAATGAAAATTCACCGAACGGCTGGTTAATTGCTTCAAATTCATTATTGCCCTGGTTGATATAAACGGCTGATCCTAAAGAATCATGACTGAGCAGGAAATAATCGAATAATCCGTCGCGGTTAAAATCGCCGAATGCACCGGACATTGCGGCGGTATCGAACGGGAGATCCTGTTTTTCGAAGTAACCGTCGCCGAGGTTCCTGTAAATACCGCCATGGTAATTGGCAAAGCTGTGCTCACCGACCAACACATCCAGCAGGCCATCGTCATCAATGTCATACCAGTCGAGGTTCGGTCTGTCTGCAATCCTCAGATTTGTTGGAACAATGTCATATTCCGATGTGGCAGGATTGTACAAACAAATCCTGATCCACCTCTCCGAAGAATCGGGCTTGCTGTCATTGTCAGCATCTACCGGGTTACCCTCCTCATCGAGTACCGGCTCAATGGGATTATTTTTTTGCCCGGCAATAATAAAATCGAGGTGTCCGTCACTGTTAATGTCAACCGAGGTACCACCTCCCCAGGCTTGTCCAAACTCCTTATGGATCTCGGAGCTTTGCGAAAAAGCACCTGCACATAACAGGGCAAGCGCAAAAGTGTAGAGTTTTCTTTTCATAGGTTTTTTTTTAGTTCAATATATAATGGTTCAATAATTGGTTCAGATATCCGGACATTCCATAAGGATGACTGCTAGTTTTTAAATCTCGGGGAACAAAAACCCGATCTAGCCTCAATAATCAGTGAAGGCCAACCGTTGGCGTTAAAATGAATCTGGTTGAGCATCAATACATACCTTGCGTCTCCTGTGGGCAGAGTAGGTATTGTAGTCTCAACCGCTGTATACAGAATCCAGTCGTTATCCAGGTAATCAGAGTGAATCCCGGCCACCTGTCCAAGTTGTTGAAATTCATCAGTAGGCATGACCAGCGGGGTTCCGGGACCCTGAATCAGATCGGTTCCTGTATTATCCAGGTAGGGTCCCTGAATGTTGTCGGCCTGTCCGATAACGATTTCACCGTTTTTGGTCCCATAATAATAGAAAATGCTTCCCTTTTTCCTTACGAAGGACCCGGAATAGTCTGGTCCGGCAATTTTAAATTTGGTGCCGCTTACTGTTGGCAGGGTGTTTTTTATCAGGCTGAGTCTTACACCAAAGATACCTTCGCCGGGTACCCCAAAGAACAGGTAAAAAGTGGATCCCGAAGCATACACAAAAGGATCTGTAATCTCGGTGACATCCAGTTCTTCGGAGTCGGTAAATTTCCCATAATCGGCATAGGGGCCCTGGGGTGTTCTTGCATCGGCAGCACCCAATCCTTCGTCACCAAGTTTATAGAAAATGTAATACATCCCCAGAGATTTTGAAAAAAATGCAGTCACCGATGACAAGTCCCCCTCCGCCCATTCAGGTTTTTCCGTGAAAGCCTCACCCTGAGCGATCAAAGACCAGTTCATAAGGTTGGTAGAGGCAAGGACGGGTACGACATATCGAATACCGGGAGCCCACTCTTTTTCTTCGCCCATGGCATAGAAAGGTCCTGAACTGAGAAAAACGCTGGCATTGGTGAGATCAAAGTTCCAAACGGGATTGCGGTAAGAGGAGTCCTCGGGGACACTGCTTCCGTTATAAACGATCGTACTAATGCCATCACCTTCGATATCAGTGCAGGAGTTATGCGAGAAAAGGATTCCTGCCAGGATAGATAGTATAATGAGTTTTTTCATGATTTCCGTTTTTAATTGCTTACCTCAAGAAATAAAACTGAAATTTGGCTTTTAGTAGCCGTTATTTTGCGTTAATCCCGGGTACAGCGAAATTTCGCTGTTTGGAATAATAAATCTGTGACTGATATTCAGTCGAAATGTTGAGAAGTCCTCGTCCCGGTTTAATGCCAGCCAGTTTATTTCTGCCTGATCGAAGAGTATTCCCCAACGATCGAGATCATACCAGCGTGTACATTCACCGCAAAGTTCCACAAGACGTTCATGCTTGATCTGTTCCAGCAAAGTCTCATAGTTGTTAAAATCAGCAGCATTCAGATCGGCCATGCCGGAGCGCCTCCGTACTTTGTTAATGTACTCGACTGCGATACTGCGGTCACCGTCCAGTTCATTGATTACTTCGGCCTGCATCAGGTAAATGTCTGCGAGTCTAACTATCCTGAAATTAATTCCATTCTTATAATCCTCACTGGCTTTAAATTCAGCATTGGTGTATTTATTCCAGTAGCAAACCTGCGTGAGTTTATCAGCATCGGAAGTGGCGGCAGCATCCCATTCTGCCCATGTTTTTCCGTAATACCTTGTTGTATCTCCCGGTTTATTGTAGATCAGTGTTGCCATTAAACGGGGATCCTCTTTGCCATCAGCCGTCATTTCCTTTTTAAACTCATCCAGCAACCATGCCCTGGCATATACATCGTGCCATGCCCCTATTCCGCCTACCGGGAAACCGATGAATTTTCCGCGTTGTGTGCCTACTTCCTTACCGTTGTATATTTCATCCCTGAAGATGATCTCGAATATGGATTCATTATTCAGCTCATTCCATTCACTGAAATTATCCCTGTAATTCGGAACCAGCTCGTAAAGCCCCAGGGCCTCAGTCTCATCCATTTTTGTTTTGGCCATTTCCCAGTAGGTATCAGCCAGTGAACCATCATTTCCCGGCCGTTTGTAGTATCCGGCCAGTTGCATGGCAGTTTTGGCCATCATGGCTTTGGCTCCTCCCATGGTGATCCTTCCTTTCTGAGCCGAGCCAAATTCAGTCCAATCCACCGGTAAAAGTGTTTCTGCCATTTCGAAATCCGACAGGGCCTGTTTGTATATTTCCTCCTGTTCGATCACCTCACCATTATCGGTTGAGTTGAGCTGACGTGGTCCCTTAGCATAGGTTCCAGCGAGGTACCAGTATGAAAAACCGCGCATAAAATAAGCTTGCCCGAGAATCCGATCGGCTTCGCCCTTGTCAGTGAATAATGCATATCCACGGTCATTCATGTAATCAAAGATCTGGTTACAGTAATATATCTGCCTGTAAAGCATTAACCAGGGCTGCACAACCCCTTCGGATGAACTATAACTTGTGGTGTTAAATGTTGCAATGGCAATCCAGTGAGGAGCCGGACTTTTACTCCACCCTTCATCACCGCGGAGAATCATGTCGGCATGGTACCAGCGGCCAAAATAACCGGGTAATCTGAAACACGAGTATGCGGCATTGATGGCAAGACGATAATCCGTCTCCTGCTTCCAGTAGGTATCAGCAGATGACCTGTTGGGATCTTTAAGATCAAGGTAATCTTCAGAACAGGCGGATCCCAGAGCAAGGACTCCGAACAATATGGTGTAGAAAACACTTTTTTTCATGTTGCAGAATATTTGAGATTTAACCCTTATTAAAGCGACATTTGAATTCCTGCCATGTAGGAACGAACCGGCGGATATTGACCCCAATCACAACCCTGCTCAAAGACGCCGTTTCCGGTTAGTTCAGGATTGTATCCCTTGTATTTTGTAAGAGTCACCAGATTCTGACCACTGACAAAAATCCGGAAGCCGGTCGTGAATTTGAGTTTTTGAACCTTCGATCCGTCAACGGTATAGCCCAGCTGAAGATTCTTCAAAGTAAAAAAGGACCCGTTCTCCAGCCAACGATCCGATTGAAACAACACATTGTCATTTGGGCCATACAGGGGACGTGGTGTTGTGGTTGATGGATTGTTTTCAGTCCATGGTTTCAGGTCAGCGGGCATATTATTGGGTGCATCCATAGCTTCCAGTGTTTGCCTTTGTCCGTTAAAAATCTTATTGCCATAACGGCCGGTCCAGAACATGTTAAAATCAAATCCTCTGTAGTTTGCTGATGCACTGATACCGAACTCAAATTTCGGAATAGGGCTGCCAACCCACTGCCTGTCACCCGCGAGATCAATTTTACCATCGTGGTTATAATCTTCGTAACGGACATCTCCGGGATGGGCATCCGGCTGTATCAGCACTACAGTGCCATCATCAAGGCCTGCCGTGTAGGCAAAGACTTCATCCCAGTTCTGGAAGATCCCGTCCATCCGGATCAGGTAGAAATCTGAGACCGATCGGCCTTCCTGTGTCCGGTTCACCTGTCCATAGTCACCTTCGCGGTAACCTTCCGATGTACCAAGTTTCAGGACTTTGTTTTGCAGGGATGTTACATTTGCACTGATACTATAATCAATTCCCCCCTTCTTGTCGCGCCAGCCTATGGAAAACTCAAAACCACGGTTTTGCATTTCACCGTAATTAGTCCAGAGACTTGATCCGGCATAATAATTCACATCGTCGATTCCAACTCCGGTTGCCAGCGAAATTGGCAGTCTGACCAAAAGATCGGTTGATTTGGAACTAAACCATTCGAATGATCCGAAGATCCGGTTACTCAGAAAGGCATAATCGAATCCAAGGTTCAACGTGGTTTTAGTCTCCCATTTGAGGTATGGATTTGCACGTTGTGTAAGTATGGCCCCGTCATTGGCAATCTGGTCTATTCCGAAAAAGGAATATAGACCCTGATAAGGGCCACTGAAATCAACGGATGGTATGTAGTCATAATTCCCCAGAGCCTGCATATCACCAATCACACCATAGCTGATCCTGAGTTTCAGATCATTCATAACATCATTGAAAGATTCAAAGAAGGCTTCATTGCTTATTCTCCATCCCAGGGATGCTGATGGGAAATTCCCCCACCTGTTTTTTGAACCGAATTTAGAAGAGCCGTCCCGGCGGATGTTGAACTGAAACAGGTACTTCTCACTAAAATTGTAATTTATCCTTCCCAAATAAGATAACAGACGGTTCTCCTGTTCTGATCCCCACATGTTGAATTGCTCGCCTACCAGGTCAATCTGCCATTTTCCATCTACCTTTTGATTGTACCCTTCATTGGCCATGTATTTAAATTTGTTATCCTGGAGTGTATATCCAGCCAGCACTTCAAGGGTATGCTTTCCAAATGTCCTGTTATAATTCAGGGTATGTTCCATCAACAGGCTCATCCTTTCCTCGGTATTCTGCCACAGCTTATCATTGAATTTTATCTGTGTGGAGGCATAGCGCATGGTAACCGCCTCATCCATTTGCTTGCGATATCCGTACCAGAAGTCAACACCAAGATTGACTTTGTATGTAAGTCCTTCCAGTATCTCGATCTCCGAATACAGGTTTCCTACAACCCGGTTATGCGTCTGTTTATCATTCACTGATTCCTGAAGTGCAACAGGGTTGGTGTTGTATGTTTCGAAGCGACCATTGCCATATCCGTAGCCCCCTCTCCCCGAGGGTTCATCAGGATCGTAAACGGGAATCACCGGCGGCATACTCAGCGCATTGGTAAATGAACTCGTCCACAAGTTGGTCAGCTTTTGTTTAGTATGAATAATAGAAATATTCTCGCCAAATGTTATGATACCCCGCTTGCCCTCCGAGTTAATTCTGAATGTGTATCTCTTATACCAGGGTCCTTCAAGAACGCCGTCCTGGGTATAGTATCCCGCACCAAGCATATATTTTGTATTTTGAGTCCCCCCAGAAGCAGCCATGTTGATGTCTGTAACCCTTCCGATTTCGAAGATCGCTTTTTGCCAGTCTGTATCCGGCAGTACTTCCCCGGTTTCGGGTCTACCGGGCCATTCTCTACCTGCATTGATATAGCTGAGTTGATTGTAATACAGAAACTCCTCGGTATCCATCATATCAATTTTCCGCCCGATCTCCTGCCATCCGTAATTGGTCGATAGATCTATCTTCATAGGTCCCTCTTTACCCTTTAAAGTGGTGATTATGATCACGCCGTTGGCACCTCTTGAACCATAGAGGGCAGTTGCGGAAGCATCTTTCAGTATCTGAATGGATTCAATATCGGCCGGATTCAGGTGATTCGCATCATTAAGGATTAGTCCGTCAATCACATACAAGGGACCTACATTGGAAAAGGAACCTATGCCCCTGATGCGAACATCAGCCATACGCCCCGGATCACCATTGGTCTGAACCGATACGCCGGCTACCTGACCCTGCAGGGCTTCTGCAATACCCGAGACCTTCAGTCTCTTCATGTCCTCCACATTTACTACTCCTACCGAGCCGGTGAGGTCTTTCTTTTTCTGAACACCATAACCTACAACCACTACCTCCTCCAGGCTCTGAATATCTGGTAGCAACGAAATATCAATTGAAGTGCGGTTCTCAGTTGCCACAACCTGACTTTTATATCCTATATATGAGAATACCAGCTTTGTGGCCGGATCAGTAACTTCAACAGAGTATTCTCCTGCAGCACCGGTTACCGTGCCTGCATTTTGCCCTTCAATTACCACATAAACTCCCGGCAAAGGCTCCCCGTTGGAAGCATCTGTTACTTTTCCCGTGATTACCTGTGGTTGATGGCGTTGCGATGGAACAATAATGATTACTTTATCAACCATCTCGTAAGAAAGGTTATGCCTGGTAAGTACCTCTGCAAGAAAGAATGATACCGGTTTATTATCAGCGATAATACTAACAGAGCCGGATTCGTCAACCAAACTCGATTTATAGAATACTTTAAATTCCGTATTATCCTCGATAACATTAAACAAATCAGCCAATGTGCCATTTTCTATGTTGACTGAGATGGGTGTATCCTGGGAATAACCTCCCGCGAATGAGCTGAATACCCCAATCATAAACAGAAGAGTAGTTATTTTCGTCATTATCAGCACTTCGATTAAGTGGAACCTTAATAAAAAGAACTTATGAGTTTTTTTCATAATTTTGCTATTGATAGTTAGTGCTACTGTTGCAGTATTAACGACTACCGTGGCAGCCAGCATTTAATTCTCAAAATCTTCGGGTGATGTGACAGCATCACCCGTTTGTTTCAGGCATTATTCATTCCATAGGCTCCTGATTTTAACTGTCGGTTGTATTGTAATCATTTGGTAATAATGATTTCACTATTATAGTTCTTATACTGTATTGATTCAGACCGGTTAAATACTTCCAGGATCTGATAAATGGTTTCATTGTTGGCAAATTTCCCGGTAAATCTTTCCTGTTTCAGAAATTCATCATTCACTGTGATTTGATAACCAAACCAGCGTTCCAGCTTTACTGCAATATCTTCAAAGGTTTCATTGTGAAATACGAGTTCCTCATCCTTCCAGGCTGTTACCAGCTCAATTTCATTTACGGCACCCTCCGATTCCGAAAGCAGGGAAGATACAGTTATCTTTTCCTCTTGCTTTTGATAAACAGCTCTTTCATTGGGCTTCAAACGTAAATTCTCTATCACTTTGTTTTTTTCATCGGCTTTAATTAAGCGGACAGATCCGTTTAAAAGCGTGGTTTCAATGATTTCATCCGATTCATAGGATTTCACATTGAATTCTGTACCCAAAACCCTTACATTTAAATTGTTTTTCAGATGCACAATGAAAGGCAGATCGCCTTTGAGGTGTTTTACTTTGAAATAGGCTTCACCGGATAAATAAACCTCTCTTGACTGTTGAAGAAAATTGACCGGATATTTCAACCTGGTGCCGGCATTAAGCCAAACCTTCGTACTATCGGGAAGAATTAACTGGCTGCGTTGCCCATCTGGAACTATAACTTCGAGATAATTGCTGCTTACATCTGTAACACGTACGGGCCGCAGCATCTTTCCAAGGAGAAAGCCAAAGCTTACCAATAGCAGGATTGATGCGGCATACCAATAATAACGTAATGATACCTTGCGATCTGGTTGCTTTAAAGGCAATTGCTCTGCTAAAATCCTCTGTTGAAGCTTTTCATATATTTTTTTACTGATCCCGGGGTGATGAGGCTGAGCCTTGTGCGTATAAACGAAATCTATAATCTCCCTGGCCTTTATTAAAACATCCGCATTTTCAGGGTTCTCCGATATCCAGGTGTTCCAATACATAATATCTTCCTTTGATTTTTCAAGAACATACCTTATAAAAGATTCATTTAACAAAAGCTGATCAATGCTAAATCCTTCCTTTTGCATAAATTGTGGTTTATATAAAAGACAGGTGCAAATACCGGATAGTACTCCGGCTTTTTCAATTATTTTCTGGAGATTGTTTGGGAAAAGGATATGAAGCCTTCTTAAAGCCTCATTTCCGGGATAAGACTAAAGTATAGTATTACCGAGGATCAGAACAATTGATGGGAACATCTTTTTCAGACTATCCAGGCCTCTGAAGACACTATTTTTTGCAGATTGCGGATTAATGTTCATGATAACCGCAATCTCATTGAAATTCAATTCTTCAAAAAACCGGAGGTAAATAGCCTCCCGCTGCCTTTCCGGCAAGTTATTCAATGCAGCAACAATCATGGAACGGGTAATTTCTTCACTTTGATGAATTATAAAAAAATCCTCCGGTGAGAACTCAATTCCCAGGTTATCAGTAATTTCAACCGTAATAGTCTGGTATGCTTTCAGCTCAAGGATATTGATAATCTGACGCCGAAGTGCTTTAAAAAGGTATGATTTAACGCTTGATAAGATACTCAGGTCGATCTGGTTTTTCCATATCCGGTAAAAAACTTCCTGAATGCAATCTTCTACCAAATCTCCTTTCCCGGTAATTCTCAGTCCATAATTGTATAAACTATCACAATACAGATTGAAAACTGTAGAAAATACCTGTTCATTTCCATCCCCTGATCTCAATCTGCTTTTCATAAGATCTGTTTAACCAGTGTAATTTCTAAAATCCATTCAAAATTGGTAATTCTTTTTGTCAAATTAAAATAAAATCAGGTTTCTGTAAATTTTATTTGGTGATCTGACCACCCAAATGTCAACACTCTTGCCTTTGCGCACCCGTGTGGAAACAAACTGATTTCTCTGTAGTTATTCGGTTTGAATTAGCGGATGCATGGATTCCGGATTGGTGCCCCATGCCTTTTCAGGCAGGGGACCCATCAACAGCTTCAACTCTCCCCCGTTCATGAGGTCGGTGTGCGAGAACCACGGACCGGACAATAGTTTTCCGTTCAGGTAGGCCTGTTGAATGTATTTATTTTTTCCGGAGCAACCGGGAGCCGACACAATGAAATCTTTGTTATCAGGCAAATGCAAGGTGATTTTTTCAAATACCGGACTACCGATTGTATAAACCGGGATACCGGGCACCACCGGATAGAATCCCATGCAGGAAAATACGATGAATGCCGACATACCTCCGCCATCCTCGTCTCCCGGAATCCCGAAGATATTGTCGGGGAACCAGGTATCCAGCAACATCCTGATCTTTTTCTGCGTTTTCCAGGGTGACCGGGTGTAATTGTAGAGATAGGGAATGTGAAAACTGGGTTCGTTGCCCATGGAGAACTGACCGACTATGCCTGTAAAATCAGGAAATTTCGCCCAGTTCTCGTACTTGCTCCTGCCCAGGTCCTCGCGGAAAAGCTGATCCAACCGGTTCTCGAAAATATCCTTTCCTCCCATCAGATCCATTAATCCGGGGATGTCATGCTGTACCTGCCACAAATAGGTCCATCCGTTGTTCTCATCATAGTAATCGCGGCCGCCCATGCCACCGTCGAAAGTCGGGTCAATATTGATCCATTCACCCTGGCCGTCCTTCGGCATGAAGAATCCTTTTTCCTTGTGGTAAAGCTTCCTGTAATTCCGGCTGCGTTCAAGAAACAAGGCCTGGTCGGCGGAATTGCCCAATACTTCGGCCATCCTGGCCAGCGCCCAGTCGTCATAGCTATGCCCAAGTGTTACGGCCACGGACTGGCGCTTTTCAAAGGCATCCGCCAGGGCCACAGTCTCCTTTTCCCCCGGGTGCAAAGCCGGGTAGAATCCCTGCCGATGGTAAAACGAATCGAGGGAACAGGCCGGACCATTGCGCCATGGCAGCATGGTTGCCTGAAGGGCATTTTTTTTCATGCCCTCATAGGCATTTTTAATATTAAAGTTCCTGATGCCTTTATGGTAGGCATCAGTTATCATGATGGCCGAATGGAAACCGTTCATGCAGGGGGTATCTCCCCAGAGTATGGGAAAGGTCGGCAACCAGCCGCTCTGTTCATACATACGAACATAGGAGGCAATCATATCCGCCTCCACAGAAGGCTGAAGGATACAGCGGAGCGGGTGGAGAGCCAGGTAAGTGTCCCATATCCAGTCGTCCACATAGAAGGGCCTGTCGGCCCGGTGTATTTGCCTGTCATAATTGCTGTAATAACGACCGTCTTCTGTAATATCCACCATTCGTTCATAACAGCGGTAAAGTGCAGTATAAAATGTTCGTTTCCGCGAGTCGGTGGCTCCTTCCACCTCTATCTGACCCAGGATCTTCTCCCAGGCATGCCTTGCCGATGACTTCATTTCATCAAAATTCCACCCCGGTATTTCATTTTCCAGATTGTTTTTGGCCTGCTCTGCACTTATAAAGGATATGGCATACTTAAATTCCAGGGCGCGTAAGTCCTCCGGCCAGGTCATAATGCCCTGTTCCCGGCCGGTCTTGTTAACCACTAAATTAAACCGGCCTTCCTGGCTGAACTCACCGTATACCCAGGCTTTCATTCCGTTAAAATGCTCTTCTCCGGTTACGACGCGTCCGGATACGGATTTCCAACCTCCCCGGGTAGCTATCCGCAGCAGAAGGCCTTTGGGCGAAAGAGCAGGATAAAGGATCCGGAAATATCCTGCTTTGGAACCAGGAGTGAATTCAATGGTTATGTCATAATCCTCCAGCCATTCCGAAAAATAATAGGGCGTGGAGACTTCATGCTCCCCATCCCAGGATGAAACGGGTTCAACATCTGTGTCTGCCTTCCCTGTAAAGGGCATAATGCCGAATAAATGTCCCTGGCGATGCGAAACAAGAGTCAGGGGGAATGTGGTGATCTGGTCATCCAGGTAATCTTTCCTCCCGGGATAGGACCGGATCATCTGGTTGGGAAGCTGAACTGTAGGCCTGGTAGGCTCAAGAATGAGTCCAACTCCTCCGATATTCGGATCAACAAAGGATAAAGGTTCCTGGGCAATACTGCTGCCGGTTGACAGCAGTAAAAAACCCATAAAAAGGGAGGCGGGAATTGTATTCATCCTATAAGTCAGTTGATTAATGTATTATTTAATTCCTTCTTCTGGCATAAGCCAGAATCAAACCCAGGGCGATGGATAGATAGGCTGCAACAATGATCCTGTAGTGTGGCGGTAACATAAAGTTGAGGGTTTGAACCGGTATCCAGAAATATGGAATGGTTTTGCCAACAACGAATCGTAAGAACTCGGGCCAGTCTATCAGGCCAATTGCGCCAACCAGTGTAGTTCTTTTACCTTCCGCGCGCAGGTCGATCAAGGTATCGGAAATCCGGTGCACAGCCATGAAAGCCGGTCCAAATGTCAGGTTAAGCAATGTCCCGATATAAAATGCTTTCAGGAATTTGCCAGCGAATCCGGGAGCATCAGGCAGCAATCCTTTTTGAACAATTCCGTAGACCCCCTCTGAAAATAAACCAAACATCAGCACTATGCTGATTCCTAAAAATCCCCAGATAAAAGCCTTATAATATAATCCTACCGGTTTTCGCCATTCACCAGAGATGATCCGTACCGTCAGCATTTCACCCATGGTGGCCAGAATGGCAAATTTTACAAATCCCATCAGATAAGGATGCGCATTGGTTGCCTGTATAAAAACCCTGTGTAAGGAGGGCACAATCAGAAACACCGAAACGCTGCACAATGCCGCTGCCCAAATGAAATCACCACCCTTTTTCATGTCCGGAGTATTAGTAGGTTTGTCAATTGCGCCAAATCATAAACCTCACCGCAGTTTCATTAAATCTTCCGGCGTATCCACGCCAAAGCTTTCATAGGTAGTGGTTCTGACTGCAATGCGATAGCCGTTTTCTATCCACCGCAGTTGTTCAAGCGATTCCGCAAGCTCAAGTGGTGACTGGGGCAGTCTGGTGATCTTATTCAGAATATCACGTCTGAAACCATATAACCCGATATGCATGTAAAACACATGCGAAGCCAGCCAGGTAGCAGGTTCTTTGCCCCTGACATAAGGTATGGCCGTTCTGCTGAAATACACCGCTTCCTGCCTGTTATTGACTACTACCTTGGGCCGGTTCGGGTCAAACAGTTCTTCCGCCGACAGTATCTCCTTTACCAGCGTGGCGATTTCTGTGTTCCTTTGGGAGAAACATGATTTGACAAGTTCCAGCTGTTGTGGCTCAATAAAGGGTTCATCCCCCTGCACATTCAAAACAACGTCACTGGTGAATCCTTTCTCCTTTTCGACAATTTCAATGGCTTCTGCGCATCGATCGGTTCCGCTTTTATGATGCACTGAGGTCATTACCACCTCTCCGCCAAACTTTTTTACAGCATTAAAAATTCTTTCGTCATCCGTGGCGACAAAAACAGTTTCCAGGGCTAAGGAAGCCTGTTCGTATACTCTTTGGATCATGGATTTTCCGCGTATTTCCGCCAGTGGTTTTCCCGGGAAACGGGTAGATGCATAACGGGCGGGAATGATTCCAACGAATCTCATCTGATTTGCCATACAAAACATGAATATTTGACAGATGCAAATTACGAAAAATCCATTAATATTGTAATTTTGTCAGATATCGTCGTGTGAAAATTCCGGGTAGTAACATGGAAAAACCTGATCTTATCAAGATAAAGCTGCGATTTGGAATAATCGGCAATTCTGCCGGTTTAAACCGTGCAATCGACATAGCCGTGCAGGTTGCCCCGACAGATCTGTCGGTTCTGATCACCGGAGAAAGCGGGGTTGGTAAAGAAGCCCTCCCGCAGATCATACACCAGTTCAGTGCAAGAAAACACGGATCTTACATTGCCGTCAACTGTGGAGCTATTCCCGAGGGCACCATTGACTCAGAACTCTTTGGACACGAGAAAGGTTCTTTTACCGGAGCCTATGAAGGCCGGAAAGGTTATTTTGAAGTAGCGAACGGTGGGACCATATTTCTCGATGAAGTGGCTGAGCTCCCGTTATCCACCCAGGTAAGGTTACTGCGGGTTCTTGAAACGGGTGAGTTTATGCGGGTAGGGTCCTCCAAGGTCATTAAAACCAACGTGAGGGTGATTGCCGCAACCAATGTTGATGTGGCCAGCGCCATACAGCATGGAAAATTCCGGGAAGACTTGTTTTACCGGCTCAGCAGTGTGCCCATTGAGATACCGCCGCTTCGGCAAAGAAAAGAGGACATCCCGCTGCTTTTCAGAAAATTTGCCGTAGACTTTGCCGACCGCAACCGTATGCCTTCCATTTCGCTTTCAGACGATGCCCTCGCTATGCTGGTAAATTATCCCTGGCCGGGAAATATACGGCAACTGAAAAATATAGCCGAACAAATTTCGATCATCGAGGAAAAACGACTGATTACCGCGGATGTCATGCGCACTTATCTTCCCGATTACTCGGAGTCAAAATTGCCGGCTCTCTATGATTCGATAGATCAGAAAACCTTTTCCACCGAAAGGGAGATCCTTTATAAAATTCTCTTCGACATGCGAAATGACATGAACGAACTGAAGAAGTTTGTTCATGAAAATGCACAGAAGACGTCCTCTGAAAGCGAAATGCATCATGTAGGGCCACATGTGGTGCCCAAGTTTGTGCATGATGTAGAAACCATCCTTCCCGAAGAAAAATCTTCCCGTAAATTTGACATTTCGCGGGAACCTATCGATGATATTCAGGATACAGAGGAAATTATCGAGGAGTCGCTATCCTTATCGGATAAAGAGATCGAGCTGATAAAAAAAGCCCTTGAGAAGCACAATGGGAAAAGGAAACATGCGGCTGGGGAGCTGGGTATTTCTGAAAGGACATTGTACAGGAAAATTAAGGAATACAATATTGAGTAAATGTGCAGGCGGAATAACATATTCAGGAGAATCAAAGTAATTTTGATCGTTGCGGTATGTTGCGTGATCAGCAGTTCCTGTTTTACAGTAACCTATTCCACAAAAGGTGTTTCCAGGGTAACCGGAACCGTTTCGGTTCAGTATTTTGAAAACATGGCCCGCACAGTGGAAGCAGGATTGAGCCAACAGGTCACCGACGACTTGAAAGACTACCTCCAGAGCAATACCGGTCTGACACTGGTCAACGAAACAGGTGAATATAACTTCGAAGGATCCATCACCACTTACGAAGCCAATAAGCCTGTAGCTATCACTGCGGGTGATGAGGCAGCGAAAAACAGGTTTACCATTGCTTTAAAGGTTAAATTTACAAGTAATGCAAATCCTGAAATGGATTTCGAAAGCACATTTTCACGTTATGAAGACTATAGCTCCAACACCGATTTTGAGAACGTAAAAGCTGATTTAACAGAGGAGTTGCTGAAGCTTCTCATCGAAGATATTTTTAACAGAGCCTTTGTAAACTGGTAGTATCAAATAGGCATGCAACAAGAGGAACTCCTTACATACCTGCAAAATCCGGGAACGCTCAACCGGGATACCCTGGAAAAACTACTCCGGGTGTTGGAGCAATACCCGTTTTTCCAGACTGCACGGTTGCTGGCCTTAAAAAGCAGGTTCCTGATCGGAGATCAGGGATACCAGTCCGAACTGGAGAGCGCCGCTGCCTATGTCACTGACCGCCGGGTCCTGTATGATTTGCTCTATCAGCTGAACGGGGCGGAAGAAACGATGATTACTGAAACAGGTCAGACACTAGGGTCTGACCCTACGGACGCTACTGAAGATATTACTGCCGCTGCCACTGCCGCTGCCACTGCCGATGCTACTGAGGATACTGCCGCTGCCACTGCAGAAACTGCCGCTGCCGCTGCTGCTGGCACTGCTGCTGCCACTGCCGATGCTACTGAGCATACTGCCGCTGCCACTGCTGAAACTGCCGCTGCTACTGAAACCCCTCCCCCAACCCTTCGGGATAACATCTCCAACCTCCTCACGATGCAATTGGAGGAACTTGAACTGGTTGATCCGGCTGATGCCGAGCTCGTACCTGAGGTGATGCTGGATGCCGGGAATATATACGGACCTGATGCAGAGGATTCTTTGATTGAAAGTGAAGAAACGGATCATGATTTACTTACGATTGATCCGGATACGACTCTTGATTCTGATGCTGATACAGCTGCTGCCATTGCTGCTGCCGCTTTTACTGACCCTGCTGCCGCTGCTTCTGCCGCTGCTGCCGCTTTTACTGACCCTGCTGCCGCTGCTTCTGCCGCTGTTGCTGCTACTGCCACTGCTGCTGCCGCTGCTCCCCCTGCCCCCGACTCTCCCATCAATCATATGGAACTGATTGACAAATTCATCGAAACCAATCCGCGTTTGCAACCCCAGCAGGGAGATCGTCCGAATGTTGACATCTCCGAAGACAGTGTGAAAGAAAACGATGGCATTTTTACGGACACCCTCGCCAGGATCTATATCAAGCAAGGATTATACAGTAAAGCCATCTTCGCTTACGAAAAATTAATTTTGAAATATCCGGAAAAAAGTGGTTACTTTGCAACTCAGATTGAAGAAATCAAGAAGTTAACCAATAAACAGTAAATCAACATAATATGTACGGACTCATCACAGGCATCATTCTTTTTGTATGCGTAATCCTCGTTCTGATCGTGCTGGTGCAAAATCCCAAGGGAGGCGGACTGGTATCCAGTTTTTCATCTTCAAACCAGTTTATGGGTGTTAAACGTACGGCTGATTTTATTGAAAAAGCAACCTGGGGTTTAGCCACAGTATTGTTTTTCCTGAGCGTCATCGCAACCATGATCCCAAGAAATACTGGTGAACAAAGCCAATCGAGAATACAGGATCAGATCGAGAACACAGCCATTGATCCTGAAAGATTGCCTGCATATCCAATGACTCCTGGTGAACAACCTGCCGACCAGCAACAGGAACCCCAACCGCAGCAGTAGGGTCAGACCCAGGTGTCTGGCCATTATGGCAGGCAAAAAAATAAAATTGAAAGTGTCAGTATGTCATACGTGCTGACACTTTTTTTATCACCGCTGTAATATTGTCAATAAAAATGCAAGAATTGCACTAAAAATGCATTTGGCACAATATTCGCAAATTGGAAAACAACTAAAAATGAAGTTTAACTCTAAAAATGAATTATAAACATGGCAAATATTAAAGGTAAAGTAAATGCTGGCAAGGTTTTGATTAAACCTTTCCCGGCTGAAGAAAAAACAGCCAGTGGAATTATCATTCCTGACTCCGCAAAGGAAAAACCGCAGAGAGGTGAAGTGGTAAAAGTGGGTGATGCAAAAAAGGATGAGCCCGTCATTGTAAAAGCCGGAGACGTTGTTCTCTACGGTAAATACTCAGGTACCGAACTGACAATCGAAGGCAATGATTATTTGCTCATGAATCAGTCAGATATACTTTATGTTGAATAAACCAGAAATTATTAAAAACTGAAAATATGGCATCAAAAGAAATTAAATTCAATATTGAAGCTCGTGATCAACTGAAAAAAGGCGTTGACCAGCTTGCCAATGCAGTGAAGGTGACCCTCGGTCCCAAAGGACGGAATGTCATTCTCGACAAGAAATTTGGCGCTCCGTCTGTTACCAAGGACGGCGTTACAGTAGCCAAGGATATCGAACTTGAAGATCCTTTTGAAAATATAGGCGCTCAGCTTGTTAAGGAAGTTGCATCCAAAACCAATGATGATGCCGGTGACGGAACCACCACAGCCACCGTGCTGGCTCAGTCGATTGTCACTGTTGGCCTCAAGAACGTTACAGCAGGAGCCAATCCGATGGACCTGAAACGGGGAATTGATAAGGCGGTTATCGCTGTAGTGAACGATTTGAAAAAACAATCCCACACCATTGGAGATGACATTACCAAAATTGAACAGGTAGCCTCCATATCCGCCAACAATGATCACAGCATCGGCAAACTTATAGCCGAAGCCATGGGAAAAGTCAAGAAGGAAGGTGTAATCACAGTTGAAGAAGCCAAAGCCACCGAAACCCATGTTGATGTTGTGGAAGGCATGCAGTTCGACCGTGGTTATATTTCAGCTTACTTCATTACCGATCCTGACAAGATGGAAGCCGTTCTGGAGAATGCATTGATCCTGCTTACCGATAAAAAGGTTTCCACCATGAAG
Organism: Bacteroidales bacterium; assembly: GCA_016930375.1. Classification (GTDB taxonomy): domain Bacteria; phylum Bacteroidota; class Bacteroidia; order Bacteroidales; family UBA10428; genus UBA5072. Next base: position 34,562 of record JAFGGU010000074.1, read on the forward strand.
GATCTTCTTCCTGTACTGGAACCCATTGCGCAGCAGGGCCGTCCTTTGCTCATCATTGCTGAAGATATCGATGGTGAAGCACTGGCAACTCTCGTGGTTAACAAGCTCAGGGGCTCTCTTAAAATAGCCGCTGTTAAGGCTCCGGGATTCGGTGACAGAAGGAAAGAAATGCTTGAAGATATTGCCATTCTTACCGGTGGTGTCGTGATATCCGAAGAAAAAGGCCTGACTCTTGACGGCGCCAAACTGGATATGCTGGGTAAATGTGAAAAGGTTGTAATCGACAAGGAAAACACCACCATTGTGAATGGTGCAGGTGAAAAGAAGAACATCGAAGGTCGCATCAAACAGATCAAATCACAGATGGAGACAACAACTTCCGATTATGACAAGGAAAAACTTCAGGAAAGACTGGCCAAACTTGCCGGCGGTGTTGCAGTCCTTTATGTTGGCGCTGCTTCTGAAGTGGAAATGAAGGAAAAGAAAGCGCGCGTGGAAGATGCACTGAACGCAACCCGTGCAGCTGTTGAAGAAGGTATTATACCTGGCGGTGGTGTCGCTTACATCAGGGCCATCAAGGCCATTGAAAAACTTACCGGCGAAAATGAAGACCAGAATACCGGTATCGCAATCATCCGGAGAGCGCTTGAGGAACCTACCCGCCAGATCGTTGAAAATGCAGGTCTGGAAGGCTCAGTGGTCGTTCAGAAAATCAGGGAAGGAAAAGATGATTACGGATACAACGCACAGGATGACAAATACGAATCGCTGCTTAAAGCAGGTGTTATTGATCCTACCAAAGTTGCCCGTGTGGCACTTGAAAACGCAGCTTCCATTGCTGGTATGTTTCTCTCCACGGAATGCGTGGTGGCAGAAAAACCTGAAAAAGAACCCCCTGCCCCAATGGGCGGACCCGGTGGAATGGGTGGCATGATGTAAAAAAAAACCCCGCCGATGGCGGGGTTTTTTTTAACTCTCTATTAATTTAAATCCCTTCCCGTGCACGTTGATAATCTGCACCCGGGGATCCTCCTTCAGGTATTTTCTTAACTTGGCAATATAAACGTCCATACTGCGTGCATTGAAATAATTATCATCCACCCAGATGGTCTTCAATGCAAAATTCCTGTCGAGTATCATATTCTTGTTGGCGCACAGAAGCTTTAACAGGTCCGATTCCTTTGTTGTAAGCTTATGTTCCGTATTGCCATACCGCAATAACTGTGTATTCGGGGAAAATACATAATCACCTATCTTGTACTCCGATTGCTGAATGCCTGCTGCATCTTTCCGGGTTCTCCGAATAACTGCCTCCACCCTGAAAAGCAATTCTTCCATGCTGAAAGGTTTGCATATGTAATCATCCGCCCCGGCTTTAAATCCTTCAATGATATCTTCCTTGAGTGATTTTGCCGTCAGGAATATGATCGGGATTTCCGCATTGGTCAGGCGGATTTCCTTGGCCAGCGTATAACCGTCCTTGACGGGCATCATCACATCGAGGATACAAAGGTCGTAATGGGTTTTGATGAAGCTTTTATAAGCTTTCTCTCCATTAATAAACCAGTCGGCGTCATAGGACTTTACAATGAGATATTCACGCAACAGCATGCCCAGATTCTCATCATCCTCAGCCAGTAAAATTTTAATCTTTTGCATGATTTACTGTATCATTCCAAGGTAAATAAACTCTAAAAGTACTTCCTTCATAAGGTTCGCTTTCCACTTCAACATAGCCGTGATGCTCCTCGGCAATCATCTTCACGTAACTCAGACCAAGTCCGAAGCCTTTCACCGAATGAATATTCCCGGTAGGAACCCTGTAAAACTTCTCAAATATCCGTTTCTGATCATTGCGGTTAATACCAATTCCATTATCCTTTACCGAAATTACCAGATAATCATTCTTATTTGATGTTTCCACGTGGATTTCAGGATTCCGGTTACAATATTTGATGGCGTTATCCAACAGGTTCGACAACAGATTGGTGATATGAACCTGATCGGCCTGTATGATAAAATCCCTGGCTTTCAGCGAGGAGGTTAACTTTCCGCTGCGGCTTTTCACCTGGATGGAGAAATTCTCAACCACCCCTGAGACCATTTCGTGCATATTTACTTCACCCAATCGCAATTTCAACCTGCCCTTATCAAAAACAGCCGTTTGCAAAACCTTTTCAACCTGGCTCCCCAGTCTCTTGCATTCCTCAGATATGATTTTTGAAATGTGCTCGGTATTTTTGATTTCCTGGGGTATGGTTTTGTCGCCCAGCATCTGTGATGCCAGTGAAATTGTTGAAATGGGGGTTTTCAATTCATGCGTCATGTTGCTCACAAAATCACTCCTGATGTCAGACAAACGCTTTTGGCGGAACATGATAAAAACTGTAAATCCAAAACTTGCCATGATGACCAGTGTAAGGATCAGTGACGACAGGGTGAAATAACTCAGCGATTTAAAGAGAAAACTTTTCTTGTCGGGGAAATATATAACCAGGTTGTTTGAATTGGGATATTTATCATTGGGAAATAGCTGAACCTGGTAAATTTCTTTCCCAATGGCATCAAATTTTTCTGAACTGAAGGCAATTTCTCCGTTCCACCGGACAACGGCATATTCATAGGGCAGATCAATGCCTGATTCACTGAAAACATCGTTGATCAGGGCTACGAGATCCCTGGGCGAAATCCGTTTTTCAATATCAGCCTGCACATTAAACATGCCCGCGATGACCCTGTCGATAAAAACACGCCGGTTTTTCAGCCACAAATCCGCTGTATCCGGTGTGCCATCCATTTTCTTAACAATGACTTTCGCAGCTTCATGATGATCAACCTGCGAAGATATATCATACATCGACCTGATTACCAGCTGCTCAAATTGCTGGGAATTAACCTGTATGGCATTCTTGATCCAATAAGCCTGAACAAGAATCAGGGAAGCCATGGCCAACCCAATAAAAACTGTGACAAACCATATCCACTTTCTGCTCATGACCACAAAGATACTTGTATATCACTTTGTACGTGAGCTTTTAACAATCTTTAACAGTTCTTGGTTTTTGTTAACCAATACTATACTTAACTTAGTGCTGGCAAACAATTAAGATTAAAATAGACAGTGTTTTCTTCCCCGAAAATGTTGTTTTGGTTTTGGTAAGTTTGGTTAAGGTTAATTGGTAGGGTTAGGGTTTAATAAAAGGGCGGCAAACCGCCCTTTTATTATTTTGTTTACTTTTACGCGTTTAATTCGTAAAGATGATAGACGGAGGATAGCAGAACAACCCATGAAGTGGATCTCCAAGGATACAATTGATGACATACTGTTTGAGAACAGGAACAAGGAATATGGTTCTTACTGGTTAAGGAAAAGGTATTATATACGACTTGCCTCAGGTTTTATCATCTCCCTGTCCCTGGTACTTTTATTAACTTTTGGCTATTTCTGGTACCTGAACAGCGCGGGGGATGAAACGGTGTATCTTTATCCTTCTGCAGGTCCCAACCTGAAAAGCACGCAGGGCTCTCTGATGAATGAAGAGCAACTGAAAGCATACCTTGATGCTGCATCATCATCATCCGATCAAAAGAAGGATATGGAACAATTACACAAATTGGATCCATTGTTGAATTTTCAGGTTGCAGAAAATCCGACTTCTGACTCGTTTAAGCCGTTGACCGAGGAAATTCAACCTGAACCTGATTTTGGCACAGGATTGGGAACCACGGACGACAGTACTGTTTTTGGCGGTTTCCTGCTGGGAAATGGAGAAGGGGGAGGTTCAGGAAGCGATCTCGACCGGTTTCCGGTATTCCCGGGAGGTCTCGAAGCTGTTCGCAGGTACATTGAATTGAATGTTAAATATCCTACACAAGCCATCAAGCAAAAAATATACGGCGTTGTATTAATCAGTTTTGATGTGAATAAATTGGGCGCAGTTGATAATATTAAAGTTGAACGAAGCGTTAATCCTATGATTGATGCGGAAGCCATCCGGGCGATTCAGAGCATGCCCCGCTGGAAACCGGGGATGCGGCATGGAAGGCCTGTTATCGTCAAATTTGTTATTCCGATTAATTTTATGCCGCTAAGTTGAATGTTAAGAACAGAATTCCTATATTTTTGTACCTTTTTTTGGAAATCTTACGTTAAATCCTTGAATCGAATAATAATTCTATGATTACTACCATTCTTCTCTTGGCTCAGTCCGCAGGCTCCGAATATACCATGCAAATGACCGAAACCACAAGCTCCGGTCAGATCTCATTCCTGACTCTTTTTTTGAAAGGCGGGTATATCCTTTTCCCCATTGTGCTGTTATCTTTTGTTTCCGTTTACCTGATTATTAAAAAATACCTGGATATCCAAAAAAGCATGGGCATCGATCCTGGTTATGTAGCCCATTTTAACAACCTCCTGAAAAATGGGGACATGAAAGCGGCAGCAAATCATCTCAATCAGGATAGCTCCTCCTATTCCAGCATTTTCAGGCATGTGTTGGGGAAAGTAGGCAAATCCAACGAGGAAATTGAAAACACTATTGAAACCGCAACCAACATCGAAGTTGCCCGGGTGAGCAAACACCTTGGCTATCTAGGCCTTATCGCCGGTATTGCGCCCATGCTGGGGTTTATCGGGACCATTTCCGGTATTATAAAAATATTTTACAACATTTCATTGACCGATAATATCAGTATCGGTATCATTTCAGGGGGATTGTATGAAAAAATGATCTCCAGCGGAAGCGGACTGATTGTAGGTATCATTGCATTCACCGGCTATCATATGCTGAGCATGAGAATTGACCGTTTCATCTCCAGGGTGGAGGAAGAAGCTTTTGAATTTATGAATATTGTCAGCAGGTAACCCATGAAGATCAAGCGAAGGCACGAATTCAAACCGGAGGTTGCCACGGCATCGCTGAATGACATCATGTTCTTCCTGCTGCTGTTTTTCCTCATCGTTTCAACATTTGCAAATCCGCATGTAATCAGGCTCTTTTTGCCCAAGGCCAATTCAAGCCAGACCATTGCGAAAAAGCAAATGACGCTATCCATTACAAAGAAGAGACTGTATTACCTCGATGAAAAACCCATCCTTTACCAGGATCTGGAATCGGAGCTGACTTCGGTCAAGTCATCACTTCCTGATGTGACTATCGTTGTGCGGGCCGATGCATCGCTCACCATCCAGGACCTGGTGGATGTGCTGCAGGTTGGAAGTAATCTGGATATTAAGATGATATTGGCTACAGAAAAGAAAGGAAACTAGAATCCGGCATCCAGTATCTGATTTATCCCCTTCAATTTTTCCGGGTGCAATAAAAAGGTCGCTGAAATAACCTTCACATCTTTTAACTTGCTCCTGAATTCTCTTACTTCGGCTTCAGTAATTTCACCAGTAATATGGACCAGGAAATCAATATTCTTGATTTCCTGGAATAAAAATCCGTCCGGGCACCGGTTCGAAATCAGATGATAGGTCATGTACCGGCTGTCATCGATGAAGGTAAACCTGCTGAATTCCAGATCTGTCTTTAACTTTTGATGGTGAATAACCAGGTTGCCTGTTTTTACAAAATTCCATTTCAGCTGGTTATTGATGGCCCATACCAGCCGGTAATCGTTCTCATGGCATGAAATACCCATCAGCCTGAAACGGATGCCATTATCCACCTTGAGTTTGAGGGTTTGCTTTCTGGAAGGAGGTATTGATTTCATAGCAAGATCAATTACCGGATAAAAGTACAAAAAAAGAACTACCCTTCAATGATCTGCAGCGCCTGCCTGGCGGCATTCTGTTCCGATTCCTTTTTCGAATTTCCACTCCCCCTGCCCACAATATCATCCACGATGATCAGATGGGTAATAAACACGGGTGAATTGCTTTGATCATCCATCTCTTCGAAACTGGTAAAATTAATGGCCTTCCTGTTTTTCTGCCCCCATTCAATGATCCTGCTCTTGAAATCCGTTTCGGTTTCAAGCAAACGGTTTATATTGATGTGGCATTGGATGATCCTTTCCAGTACAATTTTTTTGGTCCGTTCATAGCCCTTATCCAGGTACAGCGCCCCGATCAAAGCTTCCAGCGCATCACCATAAACCGATTTGTGATTATCCTTAGACATTTTGGATATGATCATATCGCCAATGCCCAGCTTAATGGCCATATGATTCAGGTTGTCACGGTTGACTATTTTGGAACGTGTTTGTGTAAGAAATCCTTCTTCCTTATCGGGAAATTTCAGGAAAAGATATTCCGCTACCATAGAATCCAGGATGGCATCACCCAGGTATTCCAGGCGCTCATTGTTAACCTTGATATCGTTGAAGACAAAATGGGATGCCGACTTGTGAACAAAGGCAAGCTGATACAGTTTGAAATTCCTGGGTCGGAATCCGAGTATCCGTTTAATTTGCCTGGTAAAACTCTTATCCGGGGTAAACAGGTACTTTTCAGATCGGATAATTGATTTAATCACACTGTTAGGATGGGAATTTTCTGAAAATTACCGATGTATTGTGACCGCCAAAACCAAATGTATTGCTCATGGCTGCATTTACAGTCCGCTTTTGTGCCTTATTGATAGTCAGATTGAGTTTCTGGTCAATTTCTTCATCAGGCACCGAGAAGTTTATCGTGGGCGGTACGATATCATATTTGGTAGCCAGAATGGCTGCAATGGCTTCAATAGCTCCCGCTGCCCCCAGAAGGTGACCGGTCATCGACTTGGTGCCGCTGATGTTCAGTTTGTAGGCATGTTCACCAAAAACACTTTTAATCGCTATGGTTTCAGAAATGTCCCCACGGGGAGTGGCAGTACCATGAACGTTGATATAATCAATCTCTTCGGGCTTCATGTTGGCGTCCTCGAGCGCATTCAGCATAACCAGCCTGGCGCCATGGCCATCAGGATGAGGAGCAGTAAGATGGTGAGCATCTGCAGAAAGACCACCCCCCACCAGTTCGGCATAAACAACGGCACCCCTTTTGATAGCATGCTCATATTCCTCGATCACAAGTGCACCACCGCCATCACCCATAACAAAACCATCCCGGGTTTTATCAAAGGGTCTGGAAGCTGTTTTGTATTCTGGATTATTGGTCGACATGGCATGCATGGCATTGAAACCTCCAATGCCGGGCTCACAGATCCCGGCTTCAGAACCACCGGTTACGAAAACATCCGCTTTCCCCAACCGGATCAGGTTATAGGCATCGATAATGGCGTTTGTGGCAGTTGCACAGGCCGATACGGTAGCGTAATTGGGACCGCGAAAACCGTATTTAATAGATATTTGCCCGGCAGCAATATCGGTGATCATTTTAGGAATAAAAAAGGGATTGAACCGGGGTATTGAATTCCCCTTGAAATACTCCCCCACTTCATTTAAAAATGTATTGAATCCGCCAATACCTGAACCGAAGATCACCCCTACCCTGTCTTTGTTAACGGTTTCAAGGTTCAGCCCCGAGTCTTTCACGGCTTCATCAGATGCAACCAGGGCATAAATGGTGAAAAGATCCAGTTTCCTGACCTCCTTACGGTCGAAGTAATCTTCGGGATTGAAGTTTTTGACTTCACAGGCGAATTTGGTCTTAAAATTTTCGGTGTTAAAACGAGTAATCAGATTGGCCCCGCTGATACCTTGAACTAAACTATCCCAATAATCTTTTACATTATTGCCCAGGGGGGTTACCGCGCCAAGACCGGTAACTACTACTCGCTTCAACTCCATAAATGACAGTTTTTGTAAATAGCTGATTTACTTCTTTACGTTCTCATCAATGTACTTGATTGCGTCGCCAACGGTGGAGATGTTTTCAGCAGCATCATCGGGGATTCCGATGTTGAATTCTTTTTCAAATTCCATGATCAGCTCAACAGTATCCAAAGAATCTGCACCCAAATCATTGGTGAAACTAGCTTCAGGGGTAACTTCGCTTTCGTCTACACCTAATTTGTCTACAATGATGGCTTTTACTCTTGATGCAATGTCTGACATAATACCAAGTTTTAATTATTACTTAAAATTTCAAAAAATGTGCTGCAAAGAAAATGCAATAATAAGGAAAAAACAAACAAAATTTTATTTTTCTTTGGCTTTTGGCTATTTATTCGCCAATTTGCAATTATATTTCATTGATAAATAATAATTTAAAGTAAGGATGGCCCAGATTGCACTATTTGCTTCGGGATCAGGCACCAACGCCGAGAATATTATCAGGTATTTTCAAAATGAGCCACAGATAAGGATCTCCTGCATCTGCACCAACCGTCCGGATGCCTACGTTATCACCCGTGCTCAACAGCATGGTATACCCGTTCTTATCTTTTCCAGGACTGATTTTTACCAGACCGGCGTTGTGCATAACTACCTGATTGAGAATAAAATCGAATGGATCATCCTGGCGGGATTTCTTTGGCTCGTTCCGACCTACCTTATTGATGGCTTTCCCAACCGCATTATCAACATTCACCCGGCCCTGTTGCCGAAATATGGCGGAAAAGGCATGTACGGCCACCATGTACATCAGGCCGTGATTGATAATCATGAAGCTTTATCAGGTATTACAATCCATTATGTAAACCACGAATATGACCGGGGAAACATAATTTTCCAGGCCACCTGTCCGGTTGAACCCGGAGACACCCCTGACACGCTGGCGGCCAGGGTGCATGAGCTGGAGTATGCATATTTCCCTAAGATCATTGAACAGGAAGTGTTAAAAGGGACAAGGGACAAAGGACAAGGGAAAAGTAAGAAGCAGCAGTAGCAGCGGCAGTTTATTGTCATGCAGTCATGCTGAGCGAAGTCGAAGCACAATCTACAACCTACAACTTACAACCTATAACTTACAACCTACAACTTGAACTACATCGACATCCATACCCACACCTACTACCATGGCCCTGAGGTTACCCTGGTACTCAACCTTTTCCCCGATGAACCGGAAAAGCTGGAACTGCCAGCCCTCTTTTCTGTCGGTCTTCACCCCTGGCACGTCAATGAGCTTACCTGGGAAAAGCAGGTGGAACATGTCCGTACTTCACTGGAAAACAAGAAAGTAATTGCTGCAGGAGAGGCCGGACTTGATAAAACAGTGGACAACTCTTATGAAATCCAGCAGCTGGCCTTTCATGCGCAATTGGCTGCTGCGGAATCCACAAAAAAACCAATGATCATTCATTGTGTCAGGTCATACAGTGAGTTGCTGGCTTTCCGGAAAAAATCGGATCTGTCCCTTCCCTGGATATTCCATTGGTTTAATGCGGATGCGCAGATCGCCACAGAACTGCTCCGCAAAAACTGTTACCTTTCTTTCGGACATATGCTGTTCAATGAGCAAAGCAAGGCCTTCAGGGTCTTCAGAACCGTGAACCTTGAGCGTGTGTTTTTTGAAACCGATGACGCCGGATATTCAATACAACAGGTATACGAGAAAGCGGCTGCAATCAGAAATACCAAAACAGCAGACCTGAAAACCCAAATATTGGATAACTTCGGCCGATGTTTTCAACTTTAGTCTATGGAACATTGGTTGAGCCGCACTGAGTTGCTGATCGGTAAAGAGAACCTCGATAAACTTGCAGCATCCCATATTCTGATAGCCGGATTGGGTGGTGTCGGCGGATACGCCGCTGAACAGCTGTGCCGGGCAGGGATCGGCCGGTTCACGCTCATTGATGGAGATACCATCAGTCCAACCAACCGTAACCGGCAGATCATTGCTCTTGTAAGTAACGAAGGAAAACCCAAAACCGAGATCCTGGCGAAACGGCTGCTTGATATCAACCCTGAGGTCAGAATTGATGTGATCAGCGAATACATTAGAGAAGAACGGTTCGCATCCATTCTTGATCAATCCTTTGATTATGTTGTAGATGCCATTGATACCCTGACGCCGAAAGTGACCCTGCTCGCTGAAGCGGTCAGGAAAGGTCATGCCATTGTCAGTTCCATGGGGTCGGGAGGAAAGCTGCACCCTGAGAGTATCGAGATAAACGATATCTCCCAGTCGCATCATTGCAAATTCGCCTATATCGTGAGGAAATACCTTCACCGGCGTGGTATTTTCACGGGCATTACCGTAGTATATTCCCCCGAACCGGTTAGTAAAAAGGTTATTCGTGAAGTGACCGGCGAAGAAAACAAACGTTCTGTCGTTGGCACTATATCCTACATGCCTCCGGTATTTGGATGTTTTTGCGCTTCGGTGGTTATCCGTAATATTATGAACAGAAATTGAATACGGACGGCGAATCGGGATCGCCTTTTACGAGAACAGATGTTTATCGATCATACTTCGTAAGGCCATACTGGTTATGGGCTTTGCCAGGTAATCATTGCACCCTACCGCGATGGCTTTCTCCCTTTCATTGGACAGCGCAAAAGCAGTTTGCGCGATAATTGTCACCGTCTTGTTGAAACGTCTTATTTGCCTGACAGCTTCGTAACCATCCATTTCCGACATCTTGATATCCATGAGCACCAGGTCAATATCCGGATGTTTCCGGCAACATTCTATCGCTTCGGTACCGGACTTTACACATAATAACTCATCTGCTGTCTTTTCCAGCATGGTCGTAATGAGCAGCAGGGCCTCCCTGTCATCTTCCGCAACGAGCACTTTCAGCTTCTGGTTGTCTCTTGGAACAGATATTACAGGTGCCGATAACTCTGCTGAATCATCCTCCTTGTTGTGAGATTCATAGGGTATGGTAAAATAAAACAGGGAACCCTTGCCAACTTCCGATTCAACCCAGATCTTTCCTCCCAGTTTTTCCACATAAGCTTTTGAAATGGCCAAACCAAGTCCGGCACCTTCGTATTTCCTGGTCATTACATCTTTGGTCTGGATGAAACGTTCAAAAACACGCTTGAGTTCATCCCTGGCGATGCCAATGCCGGAATCCTTAACATAAAACTCGACCGAGCCCGGTATTTTACGGCAACCGAATTCAACAAACCCTTTGTCCGTATACTTGATGGCATTTTTAACGAGATTGATCAGAACGGCATAAAGCTTTTCCCGGTCCGTTTGGATAACAGCGTCCCGGGGAGGTATGGCATGTTTGCAGAAAATCTTTATGCCTTTCTTTTCGACCTCGGGTTTGAAAAAAGAATAAATAAAATCAATCTGCTCAAGGATATTGGTTGGTTCAATGGTAATGCCCATTTGGCCCGCCTCAATTTTTGAAATTTCTATCAGGTTGTTGATGATCCCCAACATCCTTTCACCGCTTTTTTCAATGATATCAATATAGGTCTGTTGCTGTTCATGGGTGAGTTCCGGTCTTTTTAACAAACCGGCAAAACCCAGGATGCCATTCATCGGCGTACGTATTTCATGACTCATGTTGGCCAGGAACGCCGATTTCAAGCGATCGCTTTCTTCAGCTTTTTCCTTGGCAGATTCCAATTCAGTATTGATCTTCCGGTATATTTCATTCTTTTGTTCAATATCAACGCTGTTTTTAATTTCATCGATCATTATATTGATACCCATTGCCAGCGCATCAAGCATGTTGTTTTCTTCGGAGATCCTGAGTTGAACTGAATAATCTCCCTTGGCGACCTGCATGATGGCCTCAATGAATTCACTGATTCTTTCGTTATCTGACATCTTTCTCACAAAATCCACCTGTTTATATATAACGTCTTTCTCTTTGTTAACCGTATTCTATTGGAATTTATTCTTGTATCCACTGCAAGCCTTCCTCCATGGAACTGAAAAACCGAATGTTATGGTTGTTGGAATTCAGGCTGTTCACGAATGAGGCCAATACTTTTGCCACCGGATGAAGTCCGAATTGGGCGACTTTATAAACATTCTTTTCCTCGGTTGCGCGCTTCCAAAGGCGGCTTGCCTCCGATGAGTTTTTCCCGGCCCTGTTCAGATCGATCAGGTAACTGACCTTCCCGTTGACCAGCTTCTCCAGCTTCCGGGTTGCATTATACAACGCATAGGCATCCTCAGTCGGCTGCGGACCAATAATCTCTATCTTGATGATATGATCATCCAATAGCATGGCCCTGGTCTCTCCGACGAGGTATTCTCGTTCACCGACCTGTCTGGCCCTATCCAATTCATTCATAATAACTGTCTCCATTTTTATTCCTGGGAACCCTGAATTACTAAAATGATTCAAAAAGAAACCACTCATTCCAAATACAATGGCTGTCAACTGTTAAGTAAACAAAAAAACAAGGGTGGTGGTTTTAGAAAACCGGGGATTTATTGATTCATACGGTCAATTCCGGTAACGGTTGCTTTTATCTGACCAACCAGGGATTCATGTAAATGAATGAACGAAAATAAATGACGAATAATTATTACAGGCGAATCCCGAACAGCGTGATATCATCCGTTTGAATATTATCCATTTTCCATTCATCATGTTTTTGTTCCAGGATCTCCTTTTGCCTTACCATAGGCAATTCATAAATTTCCTGCAAAGAGTTGTATAAGCGTTTGGCCAGGTACTTTTTATCCTGGCTTCCTCCGAATTGATCCTGATATCCATCTGAAAACAGGTAAAATACGTCTCCCTTTCTGTATTCTATTTCCTTAAGGGTAAAAAGGCCCGATTTCTCGTAGGTAACACTGGCGGACATTTGATCTGCCTTTACTATTCTCAGTTCACCATTACGTATATAAACAAGATCGTTCATCCCACCTGTAAATTGAATCACACTGCGATCTTTTTCCAGCACACATAAGACAATATCAATACCATCCAAAGTGGTCACATCTTTTCTGTCTTGCTTAAGTGAATGAACAACTCCTTCGCGCAAATGATTGACTATGGCGTCCGATCTGGTAATTCCCTGAAGATTAACTATTTCATTTAGCAATGTAATTCCCAGAAAGCTCATAAAAGCACCCGGAACACCATGACCCGTGCAATCAGCTACGGCAAAAATGATTTTATTTTCCTTTTCGGTTATCCAGTAAAAGTCTCCGCTTACAATATCTTTTGGTTTACTCAGAATAAAATGATCGGGAAACAGCTTATCAATGAATTCAAAGGGAGGTAAAACCGCATTTTGTATCTGGCTTGCATAAGTTATACTTGCAGTGATATTGCTGTTTTTCAGATCTATCAGATCACGCTGCAATTCAATTTCATTTTTCTGATTTTCAATTTCATAGGTTCTTTCTCTGACCTTTTCTTCCAAGATACTTTTCTCGGTCAGTAGCTTGTATTCACGTCTTTTAATATACAAATAAGCAAGTAAAATCAGCACCTGAGCCGCTAAAACGTAGAACCACCATTTTTTCCATACAGGCTTTTTAATAATAATATCAATGGTTAACGGATTTTCCGTTACATCACCGTTCCCGCTTGAGGCTCTCAGTATAAACGTATAGCTTCCTTCCGTTAAACGATTATAGGTAATACTTGTGCCTGATGTTATTTCCGACCATTGGTCATAGTTATCCAGTTTGTACTGATATGTAACAAGTGCCGGTTCCCTCAAACTGATACCTAAAAAGTCGATCTTTATTTTATAAGAGCCAGGAGGAAGAATTATCTTATCGGTAATATCCCATTCCTTATCATTTATCCTGATTGAAGTAATACCCAGAACAGGAGGTAGAAACCGGTGATTCTCCATTGATGGGTCATAACTGACAATACCATTATCTGAGCCAAACCAGAGAATTTCCTGCTGATCTGTCAATATGGCATTGGTATTAAAATTCAAATTATCCCGGATGCCCTCAATATGCTTGATAGGTTTCACCGAATAATCAGTCGTCCTGATCCTGCTTAATCCTCCTTTGTGGCCTACCCAAACATTATTGTATTTATCCCCTGCAAGTGAATAGCAAAAATCAGATAACAACCCTTCTTTCAAAGTAAGATTGGTAATGGAATCAGCTGCTATTCTGAAAACGCCATTCCCGTTTGATCCCACCCAAATCCGGGATGTTGCATCTTCGGTGATGGGACCCAGAATCAGAATACCCTGTTTTGAATTTAAAGGTATTTTAATGACCTTCTCATCCTGAATGTAGGCAAGTGTATTGCTGCGGGTACTGATCCATAACCTGCCCGTCTTGTCAAAGTAAATGCAATTGATGAAGTTATGAGGCAGGCCTCCCTGGCTGATTGAATAATAACCTGTTGTGCCGGTGCCGGTATTGATATTGAACAATCCCTTTTTTGTGCCGATCCATACCTGCTCTCCTTTTCCCGCAATAGTCGTTATTGAGTTCTCAAGTTCTCCATTTCCCAAAGGGTATTTATGAATCCTCTCATTTTCAACCTCCATCCTGAACAAACCATTTTTATTTGTACCAATCCATAAAATATTGCCATCGGCAGAATAGATTGCTGTGACCGTGTCTTTTACCAATCCATTGCCCCGGCTGTAAAACTTTACAACTTTACCGCTCAGCGGATCTGTTTTTAGCAACCCTTTCTCAGTTCCAATCCACCTGAAATGCTGACTTACATAAATCGAAAAAATGTCAGTCCCGTGTAAGGATTTATCAAATGCACTTACAGAAAAAGCTTTGCGGGTTATCTGAGTTAATCCTTCGCCATAGTTACCACTCCAGATATTCCCTTCACGATCTTCATATACGATCTTCACATTGTCTGCCTGAAATTCTCCTGATGTATTAAAAACTTCATTCCTGGTGAACTCTCCTGAAGGGGAATATATCAATTTGATGAGCCCTTTTCCAAAAGTGCACACCCATAAATCCGATTGGCTGTCTTCATAAATATACTGTATGCCGTCGGGTTCAGGATCCGAATTGGTTTTTATTCTGCTAACCTGTAACAGCCTGTCTTTGGGGATAACCTGAAATATTCCGTCATTTTCAGTCGCAACATAATAACCGTGCCCGCTTCCTATTTTTTGAATGCCCGTCACTTTTGATTCCGGAAAATCCATAACCAGACTAATCTTCTCAATTTCACCGGGTTCCTTTAATCTGCATAATATTAAGCCGGTATTGGTGCCAATGATCAGATCACTGCTTTCCAAAAACTCAAAAGAAATGATGGTCTCCTGATCTCTAAATGTATAGTGTTTTATCTCATTAGTATCTTTACTAAGCTTATATAAACCATCGCCATAAGTACTTACCCAATAAGTGCCGTCCTGACTTTTCGCGAAATGGGTGACCGGACTGGAACCTGACCCGGGAAGGCTGACCGGTTGAAATTGTTTCCCGTCATAATATGACAAGCGCCCGTTCATATGGCCAAACCATATCGCTTTCTCATCGCTAATAGCACAGGTGATAAAATTATCCGCCAAAGAGTCACTTGTAGTATAATTCTCAAAAACAAATCCATTATATCTTGATAATCCCTCCCCGGTCCCAATCCACAGATAACCCCTTGCATCCTGGAGAATCGAATATACATAGGACTGAGCTAATCCCGCTTCGGCAGTATAGTTGCGGAAATTATAATTCTGTGGAAAAGCCGGACAGGTTGAAGCGGTAATGAGAAAAAGAAATATTACTTTCCGCATTGAATATACTTTTGCATGTGTATTTGTGGACTTCAACATATCCTTGGGCCGTAGTTTATTTCATTCTGATTTTCGGGGAGTAAACAGGCACGCCTCCTATTGGAATAACAAAAAATGGCAATGAAATCCCATACTGATTTCTGACTGCCACCACAACATTGTTGTTTTTAACCTGTGTTTTCTGATTCTTGGTAAATTGTATCTCAATGCTCGAATTCTTTTCAGCGGACACTATGGGAAATTGTTTTACTTTCCAGTCGTTTTCGCCTGAAACATCACATAAGAGGCCATTCTTGGCAACCGAGAATATTCTTATCAATTCGTCATTGTCCCAATCAAAGTTGGAGATCTCAATGGAAATGGTTTTGTCATCCACATAAGGATAAATCTGGCATACATGATTCTGATTATCTGACAGCCTGAAATGGTATTTATAGGTGAAAAAATTGCCGCCTTCAACAGGCACGTTTTCGGTCGCACTTGTACTTAAAAAGTATTTATAAATGTTCCCGTCGTCCCCGGATATCCCTCTGGCAATGATTTTAAAAACGCGGCCTCCCAGCTTTTCGGCATACTCACCTTCCGATGGGTTAAACGGTCCAAAACTATACCACTTCTTGTCGAATTTCAGATCAGTGCCGAATGACCTCGATGATAACAGAATCCCGCTCTTATAATTACCTGTCGGATGAATACTTTGTGCAGAAGTATCGGACCAGCAACTCTTGCCTCCGTAAACCGAGTAGTTAATTGTTGTATTAAAATCCCCTTTGAGTTCATCAAGTTCTCCTCCCGTATCGGGATCATATACCCTGATATAAACAGGATCCTTTTGTGATGAAGGGATCACACAAAAGAATATCTGGCAGAAATCATCATCACCCCATGAGGTGCTGGAATTGCCTCCGAAGGTCATCAGGTACGGAATGTTTTCATCAACTGCCGGTGCAGCCTGTGAAAAAACCTGGTGTGCGGTAATCAGAATATTCAGTATGATCCAAAGATACTTCATCAATAGTACTGGCAATTAATTCATCATAAAAATTAAGTCAATCACTCCTTCGTTTGATAAAATGCCGGGTTTAAATGATTTGAAGGGCTGATCAGACAAACCTGAACCCTTGCATTGCACAGCATCCCTGCCCATTTCTTTTCCCCTGAAATAGAAGGCCAGTTCCTGTGCCCATTTTTCTGAAACCTCAATTGAATTGTCAGGTGCTCCTCCTGCGACACTGTGAACGACGATCTCAAGCCGGATTTCCGGGTTTTCTTTTAAGATTCCCGCTACAGTATCAAGAAATGCAAAGGAAGAAGTAGCAAGCCCGAATCGATTGCTCGCGACGGCATGTATTCCGGTTTTGTTAAAAACATCGCCGATTTTTACCCGTTGCCGTTCCATAAGATCATCTGCAAAAATAATTCTGATTTGCATTCTTTTTGCATTTTCTTCAACAGCACCGTTACGCTCACTTTTTATCCCTGCTTCGCTTTCGGCCTTAAGCATCAACTCTTCATAATTACGATGAATTCTTATTTTCTTCTCAACACATGTTTTGGGAATCATGTCCAGACTATCCTTTGGACCCAATAAGCCCAACTGAACCGTATATTCACCACTTTTCCCGAATGAATGACTCATATAAGGCCCCCCATGTTTAAAGCCGTCTCCAAAGTTCCACAAATAATCCGTTATCCTGAAACCTTCCAGGTTTGTTTTTGTTCCGTCAAAGGATATTGCCTGATTTACAAGGCCTACATTGGCTGAATGAATATATGCCTGTTCAATATTTTCGAGTTCAACCGTGTATTCAATATGTTCTGCTATGGCTTTGCCCGTGAGTTCATCCATGATGCTAAGCTTTACCGTATAGACTCCGGGACCGGGGAAACAGTGTTTAACCTCCCTTCCCGTGCGTATTATCCTGTCACCAAAATCCCATTGATAGATGGTAGGTATTGTATCGATAAGCTCATACTGTTCATCATAAAAAGTAAAGCAGAAATTATTCTCAAGAAGCTTGTTGCAATTCGTGAATTCTTCGGCAGAAGAACTGAAACTGAAAACGTCATCGCTTTTCTGCCGGTTTGTTGAAAAATATCCGTTTGTAAATGTTGAATCAGTCAGTATTCCAAAATCATCTGCAGGTGAATTTATAGCTGAATCAAGGTGCACAGGAGCCAACCATTCCTCATTGATTTCCCGGGAATAGTACAGGTCCTTTCCGCCATAGCCCTTGTGTCCGTCCGAAGCAAAAAAGAGTTTACCATAATTGGCCGCAAAGGGAAAGGACTCATTTTCCGGTGTGTTAATGACCGAACCCATATTTATGGGTTTATCCCAATCACCACCCCGCCTGTCACAATAATACAGGTCCATTCCACCCTGGCCACCCGGCATATCAGAAGAAAAATACAATCGATTCCCATCGGGTGAGAGTGTTGGTGTTGTGAAATTATACAATGCATCATTATAGATAAAAGGTTTAATGTTGGCCCATAACCCATTGATTAATTCTGCTGAATAAATCCCAAGTTTGTTGGATGTATCCGATATGTTTCGAAGGGACTTTTCAGTGGAGTTGTTCCTGGAATAATATATCAAATTCCCGGTTTTATTGAAGGTTACAGGTCCGTCGTGGCAATCCGTTGATAATTCCTTAGCGAATATCCCGGGCTGTTTCCATCCGTCACCTTCCTTGGCAGTAACATAAAATATTTTAGAAAGTCCGTCTTGCTTATCGGTGTAACCAATCAGTGAGTTGTTGCCGGAGTTTGAACAAAATACAATCCCGCCCCTGTAATACACGGGGGAGAATTCATCATGGATTTGGGTACTGAACGTGGCCTTTTTTACTATAAAACGCTGAGACTGGGCGTAAATCCCGGTTTTTACAAACAACGTCAGAATCAATATAAGATAACAGGATGGATTCATGGAATCAACAGGTTAAAATTGTCTTGGACCTTTCACCCTTCGTTCATATTTAAATACATAGCTCAAAACTACTTCATGCGAGCCGTTTTTATATTGTCTGCTCCGGCTTATATCAAAATCATAAGAATATGCCATTCTGAGCTGGTAATTGAGCTGGCACTGAAGCATTCCGATCAGCATTCCGCTGCTTCGGTAACCTGCACCCATCCATATCCGGTTCATTAAAATGACCTGAACGTAACTGTCGAACTGAACAGCATGACCGGGATGGTATTTTACAAGTACCGATGGAAGAAGCTTGATCCGGGGGCTTACTTCCATTGTATACCCGCCGGTAAAAAAATAATTGTAGTTTGAGAAATCGTTTTTAAGTTTATACTTACCCGATTTTTGATCCGGTTCATGGCTCAGGAACAAAGGCAAAGAGATTCCAATAAAGTAATTCCTTGTATAATAATAGGCCCCCAGGCTAAAATTGGGTAAAACTTCGGTTTCAGGGTAATCCGGCAGTTGTTCATCATCAGAATCGATCGCATCCAGATCATCCCATGCAATATGGTATCTGGCGGCGCCAAATCCTAATCCCAATGCCATGATGCCATCATTTACTTCCATTCTGTGCGCATAATTGCCTATGAAGCTGGTTTCATGAAAAATGCCAATGCTGTTGTCCTCCACCAGCAATCCCAGTCCGATTCTGTCATGAGCCATGGGTGTATGAACGGATAGAATAAGGTCTTTCGGGGCATCCTTAAATCCGACCCATTGGTTCCGGTATGAGAGTGTTGTGCTTAATGCATCGTGGCAGCCTGCAAATGCAGGATTAATAGCCAGCATATTAAAGATATAATGATCCGATAGCGGAAACATCTGTCCCGACAGCTGTGACGAAAAAGTCACTGCCAATATGCAAAGAATAAACCGGCTCATTTATCTTTTAATTAAAACAGATCCTTTCCTGATTGTCCCGTTCTCAAATTTCAGTATATAGAAATAGGTATCATTGGGGAGCTTTACTCCTTTGTTGTTAATTCCGTCCCAGTCGTTTGCATAGTGATCACTTGCGAATTCCTCCTTCCCCCATCGGTTAAAGACGATCAGCTCTACCTTACCTGAAATCTCACTGACTTTGAAATAATCATTCCTGTCATCTCCGTTAGGAGTTATTACAGAAGGCACAAAAACATCAATGACGTTGATAATAACCTCATCACTTGCCTCACAACCTCCATTCCCGACTTTCCATAAGAATTTGTTTTCTCCGGTTGATAATTCCGACACGGTGGTTGTCGGAAGATGAATATCATCGATGAAGCCTGAACCGGAAAGCAAAGACCACTCCCCTGTTTCGGAGGGCAAGAGTTGTGCGCTCAACAAGGTTTCAAAAACAAACTGGAGTTCCTGGTCAGGTCCTGCATTTGCAACAGGGATATCATTAACGAGTATGGATTGTGTGGCTTTATTGGCGCAAACATCAGCATAGTTGTATTCCAGATTGATCGTGCCTGAACCGGTTGCTGTCAGAACATCACCGTTAATGGTGCCCGGTCCGTCAATCAGTGTAAATGTGCCCCCGGCCGGGTTGCCCTTTAAACTCAATATGTCAGATGTGCATAATGGACTGTTACTGCTGGTGATTATAACCTCCGGCAGTGCATTAACTATAACCTCCGTCATGGCAGTGTCTGTAGAGCCATCCGATGCAGTTACTGTCACTGTGTATAAACCCGATAACAAGTCAGTGGCGTTGGGTATCGACGGGCTCTGCAAATTGCTGGTGAAGCCGTTTGGACCGGTCCAGGTGTAACTTGTTCCGCCTGTTGAGGTCAGGTTTACCGCGCTGCCGGCACATACCGGGCTGTTACTGCCTGCAGTTGCTATTGTGCAGGTTGATTGAAAGAAAGCAAAAACAGGGTCATTTTGTAAATCTGTCATATTACCATAACTGCTTGCTGTGTTTGGGTATGGTATAGTTGTCGGTGCTACTTCGTTGATAGCAGGGTAATTGGGATTATTGTCGGTTATTCCAACAGACGAAATGGTGCCGCCGATAAATACCTTTACAGGATTATCATTGCTGGTGAATGAGCCCTGGTTAACCGAACTGTTTTTTATGAGGTTACCGGTAACAATAAGATAGCCATCCGATATTATTTCGGACTGGTTATTGATGGTAAGATTTCCCCAGACAATAAGAATTCCATTATTATTGACAGTTACGTCATTGTTATTGCCAAGCAAAAGATCTCCCTTAATTACGAGTGTATCATTGATAATCAGATTACTTGCAGTGGTTGAAAATGAGAGGGAACTGCTTAAGGTTATGTACCCGTTTATGGTAATATCAAACGTGATAAGGCTGGTTTGTGGTACCGCCCATATCGGGTTCCAGCTGGCGGGCGTTTCCCATGCGCCCGTATAATTATTCCTGCTGGCATAGGGTTGCGAAAATATTGCTTCTGTCAGGAGGACCGCAATCCACATCACTACAATAATCCGTCTTATGGGTGCAATTATGTTGCAGGACTCCATCCGGTAATGTGTTATCGGGTTATCATTATCCGGTTTAACGTTTTATAATTTACTAAGTTACAAAATATTGATATACGCTTCCAAACGAGGTGCCCAACAGATATAGTGAGGGGTGACCGGTGAATAAAGTCAGCGCAACCTGCGAAATCTGCGTGAAAAAATGATTAATTTTAACCTGGTTTTCACAACAATGGAAAAAGAAATCATCACTGCCATCGCCCTGGGTATCGGATTAAGTGCCAGTGCCGGATTCAGGGTGTTCATCCCCATGCTTGTGGCAAGCATAGCAGCATGCGGCGGCAATAGGTACATCGCTGCTTTCATTGGTTGTGCCTGTTCTGATTGCCATTGTTGTAATTCTGCTGATCGCTTTTATCCTGCTAAAGTTTAGAAAAAAAGTATTTCAGAAACACCCTTAAAACCTATATGATGAAAAGAAGAGTTTTTGTAAGAACATTTCTACTGGGAACAGGTGGGGTTATGGTCCGAAATTACAATGTATCTGCTGCCGGTGCTGATCATGATCCCATCCTGGTGAAAATGATTTACAACAATACCGGCAACCATCCTGATTTCAAAAAGGAATGGGGACTGGCGATGTGGATCGAAGATAACAAACATGCCATTCTTTTCGACACCGGAGGCAATCCCGAAACTTTCCGGAAAAATATCCTGGTGGCAGGTATCGATCTTTCCATACTTTCCTCTGTGGTCATTTCACATAACCACTGGGATCATATCCGGGGAATTCCGGTTGTTCTGGATGGGATTACCCAAAAAACAAACATCTATGTGCCTGCGTCAAATGCGCCGGAAATTAAAAGCAGCAACCCTTTTGTAAACGTTGTTCCGGTTACCGATGCCCGGCCAATTGATGGTTCGGTATGGTCAACCGGTGAAATGCAGGGAACCATAGATGCTGCCAACATCTTTGAACAATCCATCCTAATCGTTCGGGGTAACCTGGTTTACGTGTTCACTGGCTGTGCCCACCCGGGTATCGTGCCTATTGTTGATAAGGCAAAAACTTTATTTCCTGATAAGGCGATCGCCCTGGCTGCCGGAGGATTTCACCTGATCAATAAATCCGCAGAACAAATTCAGGAAGTATCTGATAAACTGAATGAAATGCAGGTTCAAAAAATTGCCCCTTCACACTGCACCGGCGATAAAGCCATTGAATTCTTCAGATCTGAATGGAAGGATCGGTTCATTGATTTTAATATCGGAGATGATTATAAAATATAGCCCTATGAAAAAAATCCCCTCTTTTTTACTGCTGTTTTTGTTTACAGCTGCTTTTGCGCAACAGAATTACATTCCCGTTCCGGATAACCTGGTTGCCGAGGGCATCCCTCCACTTCCGCAACAATACATTGCTGAGGTCAGGAATTATACAGAAACACGTTCCGCTTCACTGGTCGACTGGAATCCCACCAGGAAGGAAATGCTGATCACTACAAGGTTTGGCAACAGCAACCAGCTTCACTATGTAAAATTCCCCGGCGGTGACAGAAAGCAGATTACTTTCTTCGATGAACCCATCAGTTCTGCCCGTTTTCAACCCGTTGACGGAAGTTATTTTCTGTTTCTCAAAGATATCGGGGGCAATGAATTTTCCCAGATCTATCGTTTTGACCTGGTTGATCATAAGGTCACCCTGCTTACCGATGGAAAACGATCGCAGAATGGCGGGATCATCTGGAATCACAAAGGGGATCTGATCGCTTACAGCTCCACCAAAAGAAACGGACAGGACAGGGATATTTTCATTATGAATCCGCTGGATCCTGCATCTGAAAGGAAAATTCTTGAAAATGCCGGCGGTGGCTGGGGAACGGTCGACTGGTCACCCAACGACAGCAAACTGCTTGTGGAGGAAGGTATTTCGGTAAATGAATCCCGACTTTACCTGGTAGACGTATCAACCGGCACCAAAAGCAGGTTGCTGCCTGAAAAAGACGAACGCACGGTTTACAGCGGTATCTGTTTTTCTAAAGACGGGAAGGGAATTTATCTGATAACCAATAAAGAAGGAGAATTTAACCAGCTGGTTTATTTTGACCTTGCCACCCGGAAAATGCAGTATATTACAAAAGACATACCCTGGGACGTGGAGGGCGCCGAGCTGTCAAAAGACGGTTCTCAACTGGCTTTTTCAACCAATGAAAACGGATTGTCAAAGTTGTATTTGCTGTCCACCAATACACTTTCTTATAAACCGGTATCCGGTATACCAACCGGTGTGTTCGGGAGATTCGTCTGGTCCGGTGATTCAAAATCCATTGGTCTCACTTTTTACAGTTACAATGCTTCAGCCGATGTATACGAATACAATACAATAACAGGTGAGTTCACCCGCTGGACCGAAAGCGAGCTGGGAGGCATGGACGTATCCACACTGCAGGAACCGGAGCTGATCACCTGGAAAACCTTTGACGGCAAAACCATATCAGGCTACCTGTACAGAGCCTCTACCAAATATACCGGCAAACGGCCTGTCATCATCAATATCCACGGCGGACCCGAGGGACAGTCTTTGCCTGGCTTTCTGGGCCGATCCAATTACTACCTCAATGAACTGGGTGTTTCTATGATCTATCCCAATGTCAGGGGATCGTCAGGTTACGGAAAAACCTTTGTTGATCTCGACAATGGCATGAAACGGGAGGAATCGGTACAGGATATCGGCGCATTGATCGACTGGATCGCACAACAACCCGACCTTGACAAGGACAGGATCATGGTAACCGGCGGCAGTTACGGCGGCTACATGACCCTGGCAGTATCTTACCTGTACAGCGATAAAATACGATGTTCCCTCGATGTGGTGGGAATTTCCAACTTCAATACCTTTATGAAAAATACAGAGGCTTACCGCAGGGATTTGCGCCGTGTGGAATACGGCGACGAAAGAGACTCTGCCATGGCCGCTTTCTTTGAAGCAATCGCTCCCATGAACCATACCGATAAGATTAAGAAACCCCTGTTCATTGTCCAGGGTGGGAATGACCCCCGGGTACCCTATACCGAATCCATCCAGATGAAGGAAAAGATCCAGCAAAACGGAGGCACAGTCTGGTTCCTGATGGCAAAGGATGAAGGGCATGGATTCCGGAAAAAAACCAACGTCGACTTCCAGTTCTATGCCACGATTGAATTTATAAAGCAATTCCTGCTTAACTAAATCCCGGATCACGACCTGAGGCCTGAAAGGCGGTGCCCCTTCTCGATGGATTAATTTGGCTGGGGAGCAGTAGTAAACAGTAAATGGTAAAAAGTAAACGGTCTGACTCATTTACAAATTTGCCCATTTGCACATTTGCACATCTGCATATTTGCATATTTGCACATTACGATCTCGATACCACAAACCCCGTCTGACTCACCTCCATCCTCACAAACCTGGCCCTGTTGTTGGGGGGATGTTGCGTGAGAGCCGACCGGATCCTGGTTGCGGCTTCGGGGTCTTTCGCGCAGATCAGCATATATCCCCCGCCGCCGGCGCCCAGAAGTTTAAACCCCGATGAATAATCCTGAATGCTGTCAATGATTTGCTGGACCTCAGGGGTATTCGTCCCACTGTCCAGAGCATTGTTGAGTTTCCACGAATGGGCCACCATTTTACCGGCATAGGCCAGGTCGGACCGCTGCATGGCTTCTGCAAGCCTGTAAGAATGCAGTTTGATCTCATCCACAATCTGCAACCGGTGACCTTCATTCAGGAACATTCCCCGGACGATCTCAGCCAGGATATTTTTGGCCACGCGGGTGACTCCCGTATAGTAAAGTAGCCAACAATCCTTAAATTCAGGTTGGGTGAAAATCCGGTCAGGTATCCAGCGAACACTGATCTTTTCCTGGGTACCGGGTTCCGATTCCAGCAGTTTGATGCCCGGAAGAATACCGCCGTACTGGTCCTGCCAGCCGCCACCCGTGGTTAGCAATTGCTCCAGCACCAGCGTGCGGTGACAAATGGCATGGTGATCCCAGCCGAGCGCGCAAAAATCAGAAAGCGATCCCATCAGGGTTGCGGCCAGTATTGAACTGGTCCCCAATCCCGATCCCTTGGGCATGGCTGCCAGCAAGGATATTTCAAAACCACCGCCGAATGCCTGCAGTTGCTCCTGCAAAGACGTAAAGCGGGTACCGCAAAAATCAGGATGAAATCCAGCCAGGCACAGCGCTGCTTTGGGAATGGAGAATGCCGAACCAACCTGGTTATAAGCCTTCAATTCATCAAAGGTGTGGATCACTTCCGACACGCCGTTATCAATGGAACGTAGGGTAATATGATTTTCATGACATAACCTGACGTATATCTGGATGGGGGGCTGACCATTCAGTTCCACGGCCACATTAAGCACCGAACCACCGGTTTGCAGGCAGTAAGGAGGAGTATCCGACCATCCTCCCGCCAGGTCGAGCCGGGCCGGGCTCCGCCCCCATACGATCTGATCGGGGTAAATATTTAACCGCGGAATAAGCTTGTCCGAATCTGTTCCGGCAATGGTCATCTGCAGGATCCTGAAAGCTTCCGCCTCTTCCTCTTCTCCGTTCAATCCCTTCAGTCTCATCACTTCCGAACGGAACATTTGATCCCTGAAGCGGAGCATCGGAGATTCCGACTGCGGCAATACGTCTGGAAGCGCCATATCAGATGCAGCATATTCCCGGGCAATTTGCTTCAGGTCAGCCTGGTAGAAAACACTCCGCTTGTAATTCACTGCCAGCTTGGTCAGATTTTGCTGCCTGAAGGATGCACGCTGCCGAAACAGCCTGAGGAGATTGGCCCTTTCGCTGATCTGATCGGCAGATAACCTCACAGTCGCCAGCCAGCGCGCCTTTTGTTCAGGAAATGCATCAGGCTGCAGCATCCATTGTATGAATTCCCCTGATAAATCACTCCGTTTCACCACAGGGAACAAGGGTGCCATCTGAATGTCGACGGTTTCATCCAAACCAGCTTCATTCCGGGCAATATCTCTTTCTTCAAGCCAGCAATTCACCGGTTTCCCCATCCACAAGGCGCTTTCCTCCCCGATAGCGCCCCTGAATGTATCTTCCATACCATAAGGCCGAATGCAATAATCGTTCTCGCCGATCGGAATGAGGTCCAGGCAGGTTCCGGTTTTTAGCGAAATATCCCAGTCATTGCCCGGAATACCCGTTATCACGTGGTCATGGTGCATCACCCAGGTGGACGGAACATGGCTGTTTTCAATCCAGATGTGATGATGATGCGGATTCCACTGGATATCCGCGATGGCGTTCTGCACAAAAAGGGAAGGATGGGGCTTCACCCGGTAGTGCCAGATGTTGCGCTGATCCTGCACCCTGTTCTGTATCTTTTCGGTGGAGCTGATCAGCTCAGGTGAAGTACCATAATGGTAAAATTCACCTTTATTCATGGGCACGATCACCGCCGACAACCGGTTTATTTCGGGATCGGATTTCGAGGGATGCGTTCCCAGGCAGGTTCCGAAAGCGCTGTACAGATCATAAAAAGAGGGCACTTTGTGCGCAAAATCATGCCCGTTCCATCCGCATTTTTGCATCAGCAATTCAACAGCGCGGTCACTGAGCACCCAAATCCCGATGTCCATGAGGTATAAATGGGAGCCGGCAAGTTGTTCAATTCTGTCGTGATCGGGTTTCTGCAGCATAAAGTCCAGCTGCCGCGGATTATCGCGCGAGGTAAAGAAAACGCCATGGTTGGAAGCCAGGTGCGCGTCCACCCACATACCGAAACAGACCACATCTGCTGCAGGCATTTCAAAAGGCACTTCCGGCGAATGTATCAACACATCGCCGGCCGAAATTAAAGTATTCTGCCCGGCTCCGGAAACCTCCATGATTTTTTCCAGGAGTGGCATTTGCAAATCCAGCAGCGTCTGGTTGATGCGTTGTCCGCGACTCCAACGAAATACCGGGACCGGGGCCAGCAGTTTGCCTGAAGGGGCATAGGCCGGTAACCGGCGGCTCTGACCCCCGGCATGAATGATGATCTTTTTTTCCGCTGCCAGGTAATCCGCAAAAGAAGCACTGTTCATGCTG
This sequence comes from Bacteroidales bacterium, assembly GCA_016930375.1. Lineage (GTDB taxonomy): Bacteria > Bacteroidota > Bacteroidia > Bacteroidales > UBA10428 > UBA5072. The sequence continues at coordinate 61,593 of JAFGGU010000074.1, forward strand.
CCTTTTTTATGAGCAGCCAGAAGGTACGCCGTTCCGCCGCCCGAGCCTATTTTGGATCCTTTGGGATCTGACAGGACGAACCAGTTCTCAGGCTTGTGTCCTGTTATTTCATGAAAAGAGTTTACCAGGTTTTCCGGTAATGAAAGCAATGTTTGCATAGAGGATCGAAACCGTCAAGATACAAAATCTTTCGGAGATTCTATCGGTTTTGAACGATCCTCCCGTTACTCATATCTATTTCGGCTTGGGGTATCGGGTAGGTTATATCCTCTTCCGATACAACCGTACCATGATACATAGCGCCACCTCCCCAAGGGGTGGTTTTCTCATAAGCCAGTGCCCTGTTCAACTCGGCGACGGTTATTTCCCAGCGATTCAGGTCAAAATACCGGTGCCCCTCCATGCCCAGTTCCAGTTTTCTCTCCATGTATAGGGCAAGTCGTGCATGTTCCTGGTTATCGAAGGGATATCCGGTGAGGGGATACTTACTGATCACATAGTTGGCAGCCGGCGTGATCCCGTCCGCCTCCATAACAAAACCGGCGGTATTGGCGGCTCTTGCACGAACCAGGTTGATATTCTCGCGCGCACCATGGAGGTCATTGGTTTCAATCTGGCATTCCGCAAGCAGCAAAAGAACGTCTGCATACCGGATCATCCGGTAACCGTTTGCAGTATATCCCGAGGTCCAGTTGCCCACTTCGGTATAAATTCCTTCCTGTGATTTCTTGTATACCTGTTTTTTGGGGCTATACGGACCGGCATACGATGGGTCACGGATCCAGTCCGAACCGGTATGTTCGCCCCAATCCCAGTAAGGGATACCCCTGCGCCCCACCGACCAGTCGAGCCTGGGATCCAATGGTCCTGCATCTTCTGTGAAAGGATCCGAAGGTTTCAGTCCCTGGTCATTCAACACCGGATCATCGTTATAGGAAAAATCAAGCAGTGGCAATCCTCCAGAAGTCCTGAATGAATTCACAAATTCCTGGGTAGGCTGGAAAAATCCACAGCAACCAGCCGGTGAGCCACCGCCACCTTTATACGGGAAATTCAATACTTCGCCATATCCGCCGTTGGCTCCGCCGGAACCATCATTTACGGAATACTGTACTGTGTACACCGCTTCAATGCCATTCCGATGCTCGATGTCAAAGATCTCGCCATAGGTGACGGCCAGTCCAATGGGCTGACCATTGGGTTTTTTCCCATTTACCCTGACATCCTGGAGCAAGGTAAGCGCCCCGGCATAATCGTGCTTCATCTGCATCATGGCCTTTGCCAGCAACACCTTGGATACCGTCCCATTGAACCGGCCCACCTGTCCCATGTTATCGGGCAATGTCGTTCCTTCCTGCAGGTCGGCAAGTATTTTATCCCGAATGTCTTCGGTATTGGTGACTTTATCGATTCCTGTTTTTTCATCAATGTAAGGGATCATGGCCCACATCCGCCAGGCCTCAAAATGATACCAGCCGCGAAGCACCCTTGCTTGTTTTAAAAAAATACCGGCCTGATCGACCGTGATGGTGCCTTCCTCCAGGGACTGATCGATAACGGGGAAAACACTGTTGCACCGGTTTATGGCCTCATATACTTCCCGCCATTTGGCATGCAAATATGGATTCAACGGACCTTCCCCATAATACAGAATAGGTTGGCCGTCCCAGGAGTCCCCGGCATCCGTTCCTTTATTAGCAATCATGCCCCGGATATCTCCATACAGCCAGTTGGAAGTGGCCGTACCCCAGCCGTAAAATGAAGAATTGCCGTCGAGCATCGAATAGGCTCCTACCAGGAGCGCATCAATACCTTCTTCCGTAGCCAGCACATACTGATCCAGCATGCCTTTCGGCCTGACTTCCAACCATTCTTCACCACAGGAAGAATACAAACCGGATACAGCAACGATTATAATTAATACTATAAAATTCCTTTTCATAGCCGGATGTTTTTTATTATAAGGTGAGATGAAGTCCGAAAATGAATTGTTTGGCGCTTGGATAGTTTCCATAATCGATGCCAAAGCTCAGGTCACTGCCTCCCAGTTCCGGATCAAGCCCGGAGTATCGGGTGATGGTGAAAAGATTCACCGCCTGCAAATAGATCCGTAAGGACTCCATATGGAGCTTTTGGATGATGTTTTGCGGCAGGGTATAACCAATCTGCAGGTTTTTCATCCTGAGATACGAACCATCCTCTATGTAATAGTCACAAATCTGCGTGTTCGTGGAGAAATTCGATGAATTGGAAGCTTTGGGCACGGTTGCCCCGGTCTTTCCTTCGGTCCAGCTGTTATAAAGGAGATCGTGGCTCTTCTGTCCCTGGAAGGAAGGCCAGAAATCGGTCCACCATTTGTTGTAATTAAAGATATCATTGCCAACCGAAGCATAGAGGAAGCCGGTCAGGTCAAAATTCCTGTAGGTAAATCCGAGGTTCAGACCGGTGGTGAAGTCCGGGTTGGGGTCACCGATAAAGGTTCTGTCATCCCATGTGATCTCATTGTCGCTGGCATCCACGTTTGCGAATTTCAGGAATCCTTCCTCAGCTCCGTCCTGAGAAGGAGATGAAGAAACATCAGCTTCGCTCTGGAACAGGCCGGCTACCTCGTAACCATAGAATGCCGACAAGGGATGTCCGGCCGCGTTTCTTGCGATAGCCCCGATCCTTGAACTTCCTGCATCGAAGAATTCCATCCCGTCAGCGATCCGCTCGATTTCATTGTGGTAGGTTGTCAGCATAAAACTGCCATTGAATTGCAGATCTCCCCATGATTTGTAATAGTTGAGCTCCAGGTCTACCCCTGAATTACGCATGGATGCAACATTAATATAGGGTTGTTCAGCAGTTCCCGCTGTTCCCGGAAGTTCCGGATTGAAAAGCAGGTCCTGTGAATTCTTCAGGTACCAGTCGAATGTTATACCCAGTGAGCCATTCAGAAACCGGGCATCAAATCCGATGTTTGTTATTTTCGTATTTTCCCATTTTATGTCAGGATTGCCAATACGGCTAGGATAGAATCCTGTTACAGATGAATTCCCTGTGCCGCTCAAATCATAAAAGGATGCCGCAGGATTACCTCCAAAAGTCAGGAAAGCATTCATGGGAGAAAGGGAGAACTGGTTACCCAGCGTTCCATATGATCCCCTGATTTTCAGATCATTGACCCACTTAACCTTTTGAAAAAACGATTCCTGGCTGATGCGCCATCCTGCCGAAAACGCGGGGAAAATGGCAAAACGGTTATTTTCGCCAAACCGCGAACAACCATCCCGGCGAATGGTCACGCTGAACAGGTATTTGTCCCCGAATCCGTAATCAGCTTTCGCAAACAGGGAAGATACCTTGGTGGGTGTAAAGTAATTGGAACTTGCGGCTGAAATAGCCGAACCATTGGACAATGTTCGAAAATCCACAGCATCGGAAAAGTATCCGTTGCGTGTGGCGGATAAATCCCGTCCAATGCCGTATTTTAAGGCTTCCATGCCTGCAACAGCCTGTATGTTATGCTTACCGAAACTCCTGTTAAAGGTCAGCTGATTGGTCCATACCCAGTCATTTCCATAGTAAGCGCTTTCATTTAATGTTGCAACAGATCTGTTTTCGGAGTTTTCGTAGGTGGCAGACTGGTAGGTTACTCCATACCCGTTATTCCAGGTTCCCCCAATGGTGGACCTGAAATTCAGTCCGTTCAACAGCATGATGTCCACGTAACCGCTTCCGATTAACCGGATATCATGGTAGGTGTTATCCTTTGCCCGGTTCATATCGGCATATACATTGCTGCTATAGCCCAATCTGTGAGTTATTCCTGTTCCGCCGTATTCTCCGGGGATAAAATTATGCCATATCCCGCTGATGGGTACTTCAATAACAGCCGGTATGATGGACTGAGACCGGTAAGGGCCCATCTGGATCGGACTGTCTTCCGACAGATTGGGAACACTGATTTTCGACCGGTAGGAAAGGGTAACATTTTCACCGATATGCACCCGGTTCTTCAGGAGTGACCATGCCGAATTGAACCGTGCATTGTATTGTTCGGCATGGGTGTGGAGGATGATGCCATTCTGTCTGAAATATCCCAACCCCGCATAGAACCTTGATTTTTCCGTCTGTCCGGAAAAAGTAAGGTCATGTTTTTGAATACCTGCTTTGTCGGTAATCACATCGTACCAGTCGGTATTGGCAGCCCAGGATGGCAGGGTAGGTTCGGGATTTGTAGAGAGCCCATATATCGGATGCGTTTCCACGGTTCCGTCATTTTCATAAACCAGCCACTGGAGATCAGCGTATTCCTGCGTATTGAGCAATTCCTTTGCAGGGCCATCACCCGGCAACTGGACACCGGTATACATAGTATAGCCTACCTGGATATCCTTCCGCCCCAACCGTGTGGTAATAACAATAACGCCATTGGACGCCCTGGATCCGTATTCAGCAGCTGCGCCGGCATCCTTCAGCACGCAAAGGGATTCAATATCGTTCGGATTCAAAGTGGAAATGTCCTGGGTGGGCACTCCATCCACAACATACAGGGGATCATTATTCCCGAACGAGGCAAATCCCCGTATACGCACTTTAGCAGTGGCACCCGGCAGACCCGATCCGGTTACGGTAACACCGGATAACCTTCCCTGTAGCTGGCCGGTGATGTTACCGGATGGGATGACTGCAAGTCTTTCCGGATCCGCAACTCCGACCGAGCCCGCTATATTGTCCACTGCCTGGGCCGTATAGCCGGTAACCCTTATCATCCTGTCAATGATCATTTCCACTGAAAGAACTGCATCAATGACCGATTGGGTGCTTACTTTGATTTCCTTTGAAACATACCCGACAGAAGAAAAAACAAGGGTGAATTCCGGATTTGTCACCTCGATGGAGTATGCACCGTCAGAACCGGTAAGCACACCTTGTGATGTGCCTTTGATCACGATCTGCACGCCGGGTAAAGCTTCTCCCTCGTCCGAGGTCACCTTACCGGTAATGGTTCTTTCCTGGGCATATCCCATGCCTGTAAAAAGAGCCATGCTGAGAATGATCAACGCAAAGCGTTGCAAACCTGTAAAAATATGCATAGCCAGAATATTAAGGATTCACTTGTTTATACGGGAATTCCCAAATTTCATCTCAACCAGTTAACAATTATTCTCTCTAAAGATATCCAGTTAGGATATCGGTACCGCTTCCCGATCAGATAACCTGTCAGAAATATACAAATAATTTTCCATTTTTGTTCTACTTTTAGGCCAACACTGAATGAACAGGCAGGTTTATATCAATAGCCCCACCCTTCAGGGTGGGGATTTCTAATATGCAGGTCTATACCAATAGCCCCGCCCTTCAGGGTGGGGATTTCTAATATGCAG
>JAFGGU010000075.1 GCA_016930375.1 Bacteroidales bacterium
TGAGCCCTCTGAAGGGGAATATTACTTCCTGGAAAAACCCGTACACAAACTGAAAGAAAAACAGAAAACAGAATACCACCGGAGTCACATCGGTTTTATCTTTCAGGCTTATCACCTTATCGAGGAGCTCAATGTCTACGAAAACATCGAAACACCGCTTGTATACCGGGGCGTGAAAGCAAAAGAACGCCAGGCCATCGTTGCCGATATGCTCGACCGGTTCAATATGGTGGCCAAAAGCGACTTGTTCCCGCAGCAACTTTCGGGCGGGCAGCAACAAATGGTAGGCATAGCCCGTGCCATTTCAGGCAAGCCGAAATTGCTGCTGGCCGATGAACCAACGGGTAACTTACATTCAGACCAGGGCCGGATGATTATGGAGCTGTTGAAAAAGTTCAACCACGAAGGCATGACCATCATTCAGGTGACCCACAATGAAGAATTCGCCAAATATGCCAACCGGATTATCAGGTTGGAGGATGGGGTGATCAGGTCTTGAACTATGATTTTTATGATTATATGAAGACTATGATTAAAAACCAAAATAATCAAAGTCCATCAGTTAATCAGACGAATCTATACCTGCCTGACGGCAGGCAGGTTTAGACTGATTAAATGAAGACCATAATTTTGAAGAATAATAATCAACCATGGTAAGTTTAATGTACTTTATACGGATACATGTGCGTAACCTGTTTATCTACAAAAGGTTTGCTTTTATCAACGTCATAGGTCTATCAATTGGTATTACAGTCAGTCTGTTAATCCTCCTCTATGTCCGCTATGAGGCCTCATTTGACAGTTTCAATCCAAATGCAAACCATATATGTAGGATTGTTACAAAAAGCATCCAGGACGGTTCTGTTGGCGCTTCCACGCCGCTTGCATTATCAGATGTATTAAAAAAGGATTATCCTGAGATCGACAAGACAGTTGCATTATTGAGGACTTCTGATGTATTAAAAGCCAACAAGGAAAGGTATAATGATCTGAATGGTGCCATAGTTGAAAAAGAATTTTTTAAAATTTTTAATCTGCCATTAGTCTCAGGAAATCAGAATGCAATTTTTACGAATCCCTTCGAAGCCGTCATCACCGAAAATCTGGCCGACATTCTATATGGCGATGTTGATCCGATTGGGAAAACATTTGAATATGAAAATCAAATATTTACTGTCTCAGGAATTATAAGAACTATTCCATCCAATTCTATTTTTCAAGATCTTGATTATTTCCTGTCGGATGAATTCAGATACAAATCCTACCCCGATCTAAGCGAAAGATGGTATCACTTTGGGCTTTTTACATTTATTACATTCAAAGGGAACACTTTACCCGTTGGATTTGAGCAAAAACTCTCCAACATCGAAAAACAGTATTATCCTGATTTCATGAAAAACAGGAATCAGTATCTCGTGACGCCCTTTAAAGGGAGTCATTTGAATCCATCTCTCGAAAATGACCTATCACCTGCTGTTGCCCCGGTATATTTATGGTTGCTGTCAGCTATCGCAATAGGGATATTAGCCATAGCATGTCTTAATTTCATTAACATATCAATTGCTAATGCCGGGAAAAGGAATATTGAAACGGGTATCAAAAAGGTACACGGTGCTGCTTCGCATTCCCTGATAGGTGAAGTATTTGCCGAGATGGCCATAATTGTGGTCATCAGCTTGTTTCTGTCTTTCATCGGTATGAATTTGCTGTTACCATCTTTCAATCGTTTAATTGAAAAAAATGTTGTCTTTAGCCTCTCTGATCCTTTATTCTGGATTGGAATCGTTGGTATTGGAGTCATTACTACCCTGTTTTCAGGCTTATATCCAGCCGTGATCTTTTCAAGGCCATCACCGGTTAAAGTTTTGCTACAAAGAAGAGGGTCTGTCCAGAATAAAATGACCTTTCAGAGAGGATTTGTCGTTCTTCAATTTATGGTTACCGTAATACTGGCGATCACGCTGTTGTTCATAGTAAAGCAGACTTTCTTCATGCAAAACTATGATACAGGTTTTGAAAAAAAGAACCTGATCGCCATACCAGTAAGATCGCTTGGGGATAACAGCTACGAAAGGCTTAATAATACGAACATCTTTGTTCAAACACTGGAAAAATACAAGGCACAATACGGATTTGGAAAGTCATCCGTAACCGAGTTCGTTCCGGGATTCGGCTTCAGGAACCTGTTTAAAATATATTCTGAAGAAGGGGCTTATTCTGATGGATTGGAATTACTCTCTTGCGATATTGATGAGAATTTTCCGAAGGTTTTTGGTCTTCGTATGCTGGACGGAAGGTTCTTCTCAAAAAGTCATGCCACTGATGTTGATGCTTTGGTGATCAACGAATCAGCCTATAAAAAGCTGGGGTGGAAATCCCTTGATGGGAAATGGGTCGGATTGTTTTCAAAGGAGAACCGAAAAGAAGTCATCGGTGTAATTAAAGATATTAATGTCACTTCACTGCATAATCCCATCGGGCCAATGATTTATCAGTTTGGTCCTCATCATATGTATCCCGGATACGTTACACTCAGGCTTAATCCGGATAAGAAAGCTGCATCCGTCGATTTCATCAAGGCGCAATGGATGAGGCTATTCCCTGATATACCTTTTGAATTTGAAAGCATTGACGTAAAGTATAGGGCTGCTTATGGAGAAGAAGCCAAGCTTGTCCGGATCATAGGTGTCTTTTCAGTCATTGCCATGCTGTTATCGTTGCTTGGCATTTTGGCCCTGAGTACACTTGAGTGTGAACAGCGAACCAAAGAAATTGGTATTCGCCGGGTAATCGGCGCTGATATATCAGGATTGCTTGCCATGCTTAATAAAAGCTTTATTAAATGGGTTGCCTTGGCCTTTACGGCTGCCTGCCCCATTGCCTGGTACACCATGCACAAATGGCTGGAGAATTTTGCTTACAAGACGGAATTGAGCTGGTGGGTGTTTGCAGCGGCAGGAGCAGTAGCGGTGACTGTTGCGCTAATCACAGTGAGTTGGCAGAGCTGGCGGGCGGCAACGCGGAATCCGGTGGAAGCGCTTAGATATGAATAGTCTTGAACTATGATTAAATGATTAATTGAATACTATGATTGAAAAACGAGATATAAATCAAAGTCCATCAGTTAATCAGACGAATCATAGTTCTGACAATGATCAAAGTCCATCATGTAATCAGACGAATCATAGTTCTGACTTTCTTAATTACTAATTGATAATTGATTTATATGCGTCCAAAAATTACAATAAGAAATCTGCTCAGATCACGGTTATATTCAACAATTATAATTATAAGTCTGGCCATAGGCATCGCGTGTGTTAACCTGATCGGCATTTTTGTATATAAGGAATATCATGTCGATTCTTTCCAAAAGAATAAGGATAATATATATGCTTTGCAATCCGATGATTCATGGGTAAAAGGTGGTAGAATATATTACATATCCTACGATGCAGTAGAATATATGAAAAAGAATTACCCTGAAATTCAGGATTTCTGCCTGATTTCAAATAAAACTCCTACAAAAGTAACTGCCGGAAAGAACGATTATTTTGATGACAAGTTTGTTATCGCCGCCTCATCGAATTTCTTCAGCTTTTTCTCTTATCCTTTACTTTCGGGTAAATCACAAAATGTGTTGGAAACCAAACAAGACATAGTCATTTCTGAA
>JAFGGU010000076.1 GCA_016930375.1 Bacteroidales bacterium
CACTAAGGGGGTGCCCTAAAAAATCGGGCTGAGATCATACCCTTAGAACCTGATCCGGGTAATGCCGGCGAAGGGAATTGGTGGCAAACACATGAGTTGCCGCTGTTTCATTAACATAAAAATTATACTATGAAGCAGGTATTTGTATTACTTGCATGGTTGTGCGTTTCGTGGCATGCCCATGCGCAATTCTCCCTGAACGGGACGGTAACTGATCCAAAAAACGAATCGCTGATAGGGGCTTACATCGTTATCAGCAACACCTATTACCAGACTGTAACGGATAAAAACGGAAAGTTCAGCTTTTCCGGCATTAAGCCGGGCACTTACACGCTTGAGGTCAGTTATGTGGGTTATGAAACTCATACCCAAACGCTGAACATACAGACCGACCTAAGCATTTCTGTTTCCCTCCCAGTGTCACCGGTGATCAGCGATGCCGTGATCATCTCAGCCGTGCGGGCCTCCCAAAATACCCCCACGACTTTCACACTCATGAACAAGGAGGAAATGAACCGGAAAAACATGGGGCAGGACCTGCCCTATATGCTCACCCTGGAGCCTTCGGTGGTCACTACATCCGATGCCGGAGCCGGCGTGGGTTATACCGGCCTTAGAATACGCGGAAGCGACATTACCCGGATCAATGTCACCATCAACGGCATACCTTTGAATGACCCGGAATCACATGCCGTTTACTGGGTTGATATTCCCGATTTTGCCAGCTCGGTCAACAGCCTCCAGGTGCAGCGCGGCGTAGGATCATCGACAAACGGGGCCGGGGCTTTTGGCGCTTCCATGAACCTCGAAACCAATTCCTTCCAGGCAAAACCCTTTGGCCAGATCAGCCTGGGAGCCGGATCGTTCAGCACGTGGAAGACCTCGTTCCAGGCAGGAACGGGATTGATCCGCGATCACTGGTACTTTGAAGGAAGGGGATCAGCCATTGGTTCTGACGGGTATATCGACCGGGCATCTTCTGAATTGAATTCTTTCTTCCTGCAGGGTGGCTATTACAATGATAAAACCCTTGTGAAAGCCGTAGTTTTCGGCGGCAAAGAAAAAACATACCAGGCCTGGTATGGCACCGATGCAGCCACAATGGCTGCTGACCGGACCTTTAACTGGGCAGGTGCTATTTATGACGAGGATTGGAATGTGACCGGATTCTATGATAACCAGACCGACAACTACCAGCAGAACCACTACCAGCTGCACCTTTCACAAAGACTGACCCGTGCGCTGAACCTGAACCTTTCGGGGCACTTTACCTCCGGACGCGGCTATTACGAAGAATACCGGCAGGATGAACCTTTTGCGAATTATGGCCTGGAAGAACTTTATTTCGGAACCGATACCATCAGCACAACCGACCTGATCCGGCGCAGATGGCTGGATAACCGGTATTACGGTCTCACATGGTCACTTAGATACCAGAAAGAAAAAATTGATTTGATCCTCGGGGGCGCATACAACAAATATGATAAAGCCCGGCATTTCGGTGAGATCATCTGGGCTGAATTTGCAGGTTCAGGCAATTATGAAGAAGAATATTACAACAACCAGTCCTTTAAGAACGACTTTAACACTTTCATTAAAGCCGCATGGACGCCAATCCCCCGGTTTACCCTATACAGCGACATGCAGTACAGGTTAATTTCATACACCGCCGGTGGAATTGAGAGTCACCTGAATCCTGTCAGCATTGATGAATCTTTCCGTTTTCTGAATCCCAAAGCAGGCATCAGCTATAAACTGACAGCCGGCACGCTTTACTTATCCTACAGCATGGCGCACCGTGAACCCATCCGTGACGATTATATCGATGCCATTTCCGGTGAGAAACCCAAACCGGAATCACTCCGCAACCTGGAATTGGGTATCCGAAAATCCGATGCAGGGCTGCAATATGCCATGAACTTCTACCTCATGAATTACCGGAACCAATTGGTGCTAACCGGCGAAATCAATGATGATGGTGCCTATGTTCGTAAGAATGTCGGAAAGAGCTACCGTACAGGTTTTGAAGTTAGTGCGGCCTGGAAATACAGAAACCTGGCAGAATTGAGCGGCAATTTTTCATTTAGCATGAACAAAACAGACTACACGCAGCAGGACAGCGATGGGGAGATTGCAGAATATAAAAACAGGGATATCTCTTTCTCACCCCGGACTACGGCTGGCTTGCAATTCAGGGTTTTTCCGGTGCAGAACCTTGAAATAGACTGGATGCTGAAATATGTCGGTGAACAATACCTCGACAATACCGGGAACAGGGACCTGATGCTGGACAGCTACCTGGTGAATGATTTACGGCTAGCATACCTGCTTTCCGGGGAGAAACTGCCGGACATTGAGTTTACCCTGCTGGTGAACAACGTATTCAGCACCCTGTATGAGTCGAATGGATATGTGTATGATGGTATGCCCTATTATTACCCCCAGGCTGGGGTGCATTTTTTGGCGGGATTAAAAGTAAGGTTCTGATATAATAGATGATTGGGCTAAAGCCCGGAGTATTTTCTCCTATTCATGACCCCAGGCTAAAGCCTGGGGCTAGTGATTATCGCTGAATTAAATGATACAATATTGATGAAAACTTCAATAGCCCCAGGCTTTAGCCTGGGGTTACTTAATACGAAAAATCCATGGGGCTTCAGCCCCAAAGTATCAAAAATTTAACAATCTCATTATCAACCCTATAAATTTTTTTTTCTTAAAATATCATAAATTTTTAAAACTGTGTAACATTTATGGCATGGTTTTCGTTATTTAATCAGTGGGTTAATAATTAGTTTAATTAGGGTTAAAAGTAGTTTTTTCAGGGTTTTTTTCGTAAATTTTAGGTTTAATGGTTAGGGTTAAAAATCAGGGGTCTCTCAGACCCCTGGTTTTTTTTGTACCACCCCCATTTTTTGATCCGCAGGGAAATAACAAATTAATCGCTTTGACTTCACAATTTATTAAATTTTTACTTCTTTTGTACTCATAAATCAACCCTACCGGTCTGCCATGGTGAGTTTGTACAAAAGTGTCTGGAAGGCTTGTCATTCTTCAGTTTGTTCCATCCGGTTCCTGAATGGCAATGACATCGAGGTGGTTTCACTTACCGGTTTTAAGGCGGGCGATTACCTGTTTACCCACGACATGGTGAACCGGTTCAACAAAGCAGAATTCGTTGAGATTAAATTCGTAAAAGAAGATGGTCATACTGTACATGCTGTTGAGAGACTTTCCCTTCATGATTTTTCAGAACGTATCATAACTTCATATGACCAGGAAATTACAGGATTTTCCGTAATCTCTATCGCTGATTTGTCCTTTGAATCAATACCCTCACTTGAACTGGCTGTCAACAGGCATGTTCACATCGGACAGGCCGTTGCCATTCTGGGATATCAATACGACAATCCAAACCTTACCATCAAATCCGGCATCGTATCCACGGTGATCCACCGCAATGGTAACCGTTATCTTCAATTCGACGGTTCCACGATCTGGGGCAATTCCGGAAGCCCGCTGATCGACCTGAAAACAAATGAAGTCCTGGGAATCATCGGCTATAAACTCGATCGCAAGAATAAGTCCTACGAGAAAATGTTCGAGATCAGCAACTCCAATATTAAAATGCTTGAAAAAGCACAGGGAGAATTTGAAGTGTCCGGTGTTGACCCTATCCAGGTTCTCATTGCCTGGCAAAAACAGATCCTGCAACTGGCCGGAGAAATTTACAAGGCTCAGGGCAGCAGCATTGGCGTAGCCATTGATGTGAAAACGATAAAGCCCTTGCTGAAAGCCGCCGGAATTGAAATAACGTGAAGATCCACCCCCTGCCTACGCCAGCGGGGGATATCGTTACCCAACAACTTACAACCTACAACCTACGACCTGAACTTTCTACCCTTTCTTCCTCAAATTATTATAATCAATATAATACAATACCTTAATCGAAAGGCTGTTCGTCTGATCTGATTTCCAGGTCCTGCCCAGATTTTTGAAATAGTTCTCCGTTACCCTGTCTCTGCTGTCGAGGATTGAATTTTTCCACGCCACGGACAATTCAGATCCGGGGGCAAATATCCACCTGAAAACTAAATCAACATTAAAGGCATTGTAGTTCTCGTTTATATTCTGCAAATAAGCCGGATCGTGAACCAATGTCCCGTCAGGTCGAAGTTGATAGTAATCCTTGTTGATCACACCTGACCAGTAATGCCGGATCCTCAGATCAAGCCCTGCCTTACTATTAAAGGCATAGGAAACACCCATCACACTTTGTATGGTCTTAATATCCCGCCGGGCAAAGTAAATAGTATCTGAACTGCTTGTCATATCGGTAAAACCGCGATCATTGATATCATGATTACCATCCATTTCATAGTCAATTACAAAGCGTTTTCCAATCCTGAGCCGGGCATAACCATTCCCAAAATAACCCGACTGATCTGTAGCCGGAATTGAATATCCGCCTATACCGCCGTTTATCCGCCACGCCTTCCGGTTATCGGTGAAACCAAATAAATTGAAAGTCCATCGGGGAGGTTCAAAATAAAAACGATCCGTCACCCGGGGTTCGTAATAATCATATTTATTGCCGGTAAATTCAACAAATACTTCAACGCCATAATTATTTTTGAACTGCGCATAAGTATCGAACCCGATCTCGTTGGTGAACAGGCTGGCGTTCCTGTACATGCGGGTATGGTCCCAAAACAAGGCTGAATGCACCTCCCGGAAAATGCCGAATGGCTCAACTATATTATACTGAATGTAGGTTTCGGTTTCCATTTCGTTGTTCCGCCGGAGATACCCCAGGTCATTCGGATTAAATTTATCCGAATACAGGGATTGGGAAATTCCATATACCAGCTTACCGCTGTTCTTTTCAACTCCCAGCCCTGCAAAATAGCCTGTTTGCTGTTCCCCGTTGCGCCTGAAACTTATGCCTCCCTTACCCTTGACAGCTATGGTCTTGGCCTTGTTCCTGATCTGGAAATCAGTGGCTGTAACATTGGCACGCAAAGGATCGTCAAAGAGAAATGTATCCCGCACCATCATGATGTTCGTGTTGATCACACTGAAATAGGAGTTGTTCTTGAGGGATTTGTCAATAACAGCCACATTGTAATTGGTAAAAGGCTGAACTTTCACATCCCGTTTGTGTCCGGTTATCGTATCTTTCAGTGTTGCATGTGAAGGAAGTGTCATGGCATTCAACATTCCCAGTCCCCACCCTTTGGTGGTGCGTCCAGAAACTTTGGTAGCATTCAGCAATTGGGTTTCGGTGGGATTGTAATGCACCACCTCATTTTCTCTTAATTCATCATATGCCTTGTATGAATATTTTGGCATGGAGCCAATCCGACGGGAATAAAAGATATCTGCCCGGTCGAAAAGTTCGATTCCCTCGGTAAAAAACTGTCTTTTTTCAGAATAGTACAATTCATAAGGGGAAAGATTGAGCTGCTTGTCATCCGATTGTATCTGCCCGAAATCGGGAATCAGCATCATATCCAGCGTAAAAGCCTCACTGATTCCATATTTCAGGTCAACGCCCCCCTTGTAGGTAAAATCAGGTGATGAATTGCCTTCATTGAATTCAGCATATGCCGCTGCATAAGGACTCAGTGAAAGGCGCACAGGAGGCTTGATATTCGTTATACCTGTTATCTGACCTTCCTGGTGTATGAATCCCGAAACTTCCCGGTCAATGAAATTCCAGGAACTGTTGGAATTGTAACGCCGGATATTCCTGAACATATTCAATCCCCAGGTACCTCCCCCGTTCTCGGGAAAACGCAGCGCCGAATAAGGTATACGCATTTCCACGATCCACCCATTATCCGTTACCGTTGTTTTGCTTTGCCATACGGCATCCCAGTTGCTGTCCTCATTATCATGATCACTTTTGGATGCTTTGATATCCACCTGCACCCCGGCCGGTGTTATAAAAAAGCCATACGCCAGCTGACCATGATTGTAAGGGTCGAAATAAATGCCAAAGTAATCTGACATGCCGATGTTATCACGCTCGGAAAAAAAGTTATAAATGCTGTCGGGAGAGCTGTCATAGAGCATAGCGCCCACATACAGGGCTGTCTGATCATACAGGATGAATACATCCGAGGGCTGATAAGCCGGTCTTCCGTTATAGGGCTGTAACTGCATGAAATCCCTGGCTGCCTGGGCCTGAGAATATGCTGATTCATCAAGAACACCATCAATGGTTATCGGGGAAGAAATACTGAGTGCTTCAACCGTTTTTTTCGCACGTGACACAACCGTATCTTTTTCCTGTGCTGAAATGACGCCTGCATACAGGAAAAGCAGAAGAATACCAAAAAATTTCATCCGATGGTTAATAATTTAATTTCCGGGTGAATAACATGAACTGATTTCAATTGCCTTACCGCATTAGATACGTACATACGCCCATAATGCTGCACGTTTAACATTTTTTAGGTAATTTTTAACAAATGGGGCCGGTCGGATGCAGGAGTCTATCTGATATATGACCGGAAGGGGGGTCTTTTACCCTACCTCACCCCTGCCGGGGGTGAGGTATTGATATTTCTTTGAATTACCAAAAAAACAATACAAATTATTGATTATAACGAACCTCCGTTACTTCCAGCTCGAGCCACCGCAAAGCCCCTTCTTTCAGTTTCCAGGTAACCGTTGATTTCACAGGTATACGGATGCCATCAAATTCGCGGTAACCGTCCGGGTCAACCTGGATATGCCAGTCCTCCAGCGTGGCTCCACCTTTTCTGTTGTAATAGCGTTTGGCTTCAAAACTAACCATATCACCTTCCTGTGTATACCGGTATATTCCTGATGCTTCAATACCGCCATACGTCATGGTGACTTTTGCAGACAGGCTGTCGACCTCCTCCCACCTGAGATAAGGCTCCAAGGCAGAGGATGGAAACCAGGCCAATTCTGCCAGGTAACGCAGCAGGGAGCCCTGGTCCGTTTCCTTGTTCTTCACATCAGCAACCGGTATCAGAGATGCCAGTTTTATCAGCATATGTCCCTTCCCGTCCTTATACTGATCCCTGGCAATCATTTTAAGGCCTGCGGGAGCGTTCACTTTTGCCTTCCAAATGAAACCCGGATCCTCGGTCCTGAACCACTGTTCCGCTTTAAAGGGCATCCATTTCGCATCGGGCTTGGTCCGCATCTGACCGGTCTGGTATAAATGGACCGTTTGAATGGGTTCTTTCCCGATTACTCCCGAGTGTTTCAACCATTTTTGCACAACAGGCGGCAAAAGGGCAATGGCAGAATCCCTCACCGGAATGCCCTTAGAAAGCGAAGACGGCATAAAAGTTCTGACCTCTGAACGCACCATTCGGTTGAACTGCCAGTTGCCGGCCGCGATCAGCACTGCAATCAGAACGATCACATTGGCCAGGGTGCCAAAGCGGGCATCGTGCCAGGTCATGATGATCAGTATTTGTGAAAGAATAACCGCAACAGCTCCAATGATCCACCAGGTATCTTTCTTGATCAGGAAAAACAATAGCGAAATTAAAAACAAAATGGCCGTGGCCAGCCAGATGATTCCGGAAGGTTTGGAGACCGGCATGGTTAATTCTTTAATTTCAGCCAGGCCGAAAGCCTTTACAAAGCCCATGAGATGGATGAGGGCATGCACGAACAGAATAACAGTAAAGAGGATTTTCATGGTGTTCTACTTTTAAACGAGCGTTTAGGGCGCTGCACTTCAAAAGTAATAAAAATTCCCTATCTATGCCTTGGCATATTGCCTTGGCGCTATTCCAAATTGTTTTTTAAAGATCTTGGCAAAATAGGAAGGATTGGAGAATCCGACCTCCAGGGCTACAACAGTAACATTTCCTGCATGCTGCCTTAATAAACCAGCGGCTCTTTTCAACCGAATTGTATTGACAAAGTCAACCGGTGATTGCCCTGTGAGTGCATACAACTTGCGAAACAGTGTGCTCCTGCTCATGCTCATTGCTTCGCATAAGAGCGTGACGGAGAATTGTTCCTCGCTGATATGGCTTTCAACCACAGAAATGGCACGCTGCAGGAATTTCTCATCCACAGAGGTGATCACAACATCCCGCGGTTCCAGGGTGATCTCGCGGCTGAACCGCTCTCGCAGCTTGCGGCGCTGCTCCACGAGGTTCAATGAACGTGCAAGAAGCTCTTTCATGTTAAAAGGTTTCGAAACATAGTCATCCGCACCCGTTTCGAGCCCCTTCAGTTTGTCTTCCAGACTGGCCCTGGCCGTGAGCATGATCACCGGGATGTGGCTCGTACGCTCATCGGTTTTCAGCTGCCGGCAAAGCTCAGTGCCGTCCATATGCGGCATCATCAGGTCGGTGATCACCAGTTCGGGCATTACCTCCGTGGCGATCAGCCATCCGGCCCTCCCGTCAATGGCTTCCACCAGGCTGAAATTCCGGTCGAAATGCTGCATGATGTGCTGCCGGATATCTTTGTTGTCCTCCACGATCAATACCACTGGTTTCTCTGTAAAACTTGCCGGCTGAACCTGCATATCTTTCCGCGATTCTTCATAAATCTCGGGTGTCTGCGGTCGTACCGTCTGTTTTTCCACATCTGCATGATCTGCAATAAGGGTATATTCCTCCGGCTGAAGATGATCCTTGCCCAGGGGAATCTTCACCTTAAATGTGCTGCCTTTCCCCGGTTCGCTCGTCACGGTGATCTCCCCATGCATCAGCTGAATCAGATCACGGGTCAGCGATAATCCGAGTCCTGTGCCGCCGCCCTCCCGTTTCAGGCTCTCCTCCACCTGGTAAAAACGGTCGAAGATCTTATCAGTAAGATCGGCAGGTATACCGATGCCCGTATCCGATACCGAAAATTCGAGGGTTTCCGGCAACCCATGCTCAGTATCTATGTACCTGGCTGATAATTTTATATTACCACCCTCTGAGGTGAATTTAAAAGCATTGGATAACAAATTGTTAATTATTTTTTCGATTTTATCCCTGTCGAACCAGGTATGCCGCACAACTATGGGGAACTGGTAAATAAAGTTAATGTGCCTGGTTTCAGCAAGAGATGAGAACGATGCAGCTAAGGTCCGCAGGAAATCAATAACATCGGCCTCAACCAGTTCAAGTTTCATTTTACTGCTGTCGATCTTGGCGATATCGAGCAACTGGTTTACAAGGTTCAACAGCTTCCGCGTATTCCTGTAAATTAATCGTAGGAAATTCCGATCCTGGACTGTCCTCCTGGGTTGCTCAAGCATTTCCTCCACCGGTCCCTGGATGAGTGTCAGAGGCGTGCGGAATTCATGGGAAATATTTGTGAAAAAACGAGTTTTGATCTGGTCCAGTTCCGTAATCAAATCGTTTTTCTGCATGAGTTGTTTCTTTTGTTCCTCTATTTTCAAGGTTCTTTCCTGTACCTGCTTTTCCAGGTTGATTTTTTCAAGCCGGAGGTTCCGGATCCTGAGCCTTACATACACGAACAACAACATCAAAAACAAAATTCCATAGAATACCCAGGCAACGGCGGAAGTATAGAAGGGATGGCTGATGGTAAAACTGATCTGTGTGCCTGCCGGATTCCATATGCCATCGTTGTTTGATCCGGTCACCCAGAAGGTATATTTGCCGGGGCGCATTTTCCTGTATTCTACCTGGTGATTTGCCCCGGCCAACAGGGTATCATTATCCTGGCCAATCATCCTGTATTTGTAGCGGTTGTTTTCCGATTCCGTATAATTCAGAGCTGAGAACGTAAAAGTCAATGAATTCTCACGGTAATTCAACATCATCCTCTTCTTTTCTGACTCCTGTTGCCTGTCCAGAATATCCAAAACCGGATTATTGTTGACCAGCATGGAGGTTATATAAACCGGGGGAACGTAGGTATTACCTTTTATACTGTCAGGATGAAAAATATAAGTTCCGTCTGCCGCTTCAGGTACGATGTAGATATTTCCATTCCCAAGATGATTGATGGTGGCGTTTAAGTTTCTGATCGGCAACCTGAAATTCCTGACCGTGCCGTCAACCGGAGAAAAACGGCTCATTCCTGCCGAATGGAAAATCCATAGGTTTCCTTTCAGGTCTGAGATCATCCCATTGAAACTGATATCCGGAATATCAGCAAAAAGATTGTACAGGGTGAATGTACCTGAATCCCTGTTAAACAGATGCAATCCTGAACCACGTGTCAACACCCACAACCTTCCCAATTTATCCTCGGCTATCCTGAAAACCGCATTATCGCTAATTGTTCCTGATCCCGAGAGATTAAATATGAAACGGGTAAAACGTCTGTCATGCCCGGGTTCAATCCGGTAAATCCCTTCCAGGGTGGCAATCCACACCGTATTTCGTGAATCAATGAACACCTGCTCTATCTGCCAGTCATGATCCTGCATATAAGTGAAATTTGCAGGAGATATCAGGTCAGCCTTACCTGTATTTGTATTCAGGCATGCCAGAAAAACCCTGCTCCCAAACCAGAAGTTACCCATTTGATCGCCATAGATAAATTCTACCCGACTATTCCTGATTTTAGCAAGGACATTTCCGGTCAATCTGAAAGTAACCATTGATTTGTTATCAGGATTATACTTGTATATTGCATCTGATACAAACCAAAGGTTACCTCCGGCATCTTCATGCATCGCTGAAAAAGATATATTACCCGGTAATTGGGCCCCATAGATTTTCCATATTCCTCCAACCACATTAAAGGTCAGGTTTCTGTCCGGGGCCCATATAGTGCCCCGGGTATCTACATAGATCCATGGTCTGAAAAAGTCAAATCGTGAATGAAATAAACGTGGCCCCTGTAAATCAATCCGGAAGGTATAATTATCGATGGTCCCTATCCAAAAGGAACCAGCCCTGTCCATGCATATTTCATGCTGCCTGTCGTTGGTGATGTCCTGGAAAACCAACATCCTATCCTTGAAAAACAGCTGGCCGACTGCTAAATTCCGGTCAAAAATCCAGGTTCCCCCGTTGTGATCCTCAAATACCTCGTTCACATCAATTTTTCCCTGCCACTTGAATCCTTCCGGAAATTCCTGGATGATCCAGGATTGAAAATTCTTCGATCCGGGCAACTTCATGGATAATCTACCCTTACAGCCTATCCATAGCCTGCCTGAAGGAACCAGCGATAAGGAAAGAATGGAATCTGAACAAATGGTGGTGGTATCATGCGGATCGTGCCTGAACTTTCTGAAGGCAAAGGTTTTTCTGTCTGTCAACAGGTTCAGACCTCCACCCATGGTGGAAATCCATAGTTCCTTCCGGCTATCTTCAACCAAAGCGGTAACCAAGTTATGGCTTATCCCCGTAGGATCGTTATGTTTCTTTCTGATCATGGTATGATGACCACTTTCAGGATCATAATAAAACAATCCGTTGGGTGTGCCAATCCAAACTTTCCCCAGGTGATCCTGCAAAAAAACACCCTTGATTCCTGCGCCCGCCCAACCCAACGTGGCATTTTTTTGCTGCCAGACCAGGCTGTCAAGAACAAATTCACTAAACTTACCTGTATTCGGATTGAGGCGGTAAATATTCCTGTTGGTGATCAACCATATATATCCATTTTTTTCCTGGGCGATTAACCTGATTATGTTATTGGGCCCCCTGATATCAGCTGTATCCGGGTAAAAATGGCTGAATCGTCCCGTTCTGCGGTTTAAACGGTTAAGACCTCCGTAGGTCCCTGCCCATATGTTCCTGTCCCGGTCCTCAAACAGCGAAATTACCCGGTAACCTGTAAGACCGGTTGAATCTCTGCCACTTACCTTGTATGTTGTATAATCATGGCCATCATAGGATATCAGGGAATTCATGGTACCAAACCAAATAAATCCATAACTGTCTTCCATGATCCTCGTGGTTGTTGGATCAGCCTGACCAGAGCCGTATTTGAAGTGGTGAACCGGGTAAAGTCTGTATGCCTCGGGTGTGGTAATCCAAATGTCAAAGTTTTCTGCGGCATGCAGATTAATTGCCAGAATCGCTGTCAAAATAACAAAATAGGTTCTCAAGGGATGGATTTTAAGTAAGTTACAAAGAAAAATGCGATTAACAAAAATGAAATCACACATTTTTCGCATCCTTCAAAAAAGGCTGCCGGGATATCGGCAGCCTTGCAGACGGGATTGAATAGTCCCTCACGGGCGGCTGGATATTATGCTGATCTATTTTGGCGAACGCATCTTCATCATTTTTTCGTGCATTCCCGGGAAATGATTTGGCAGCGCCTTGGAATGCAGACCATTTTTATGAGCCTTCACACCGATCACCTTGTTATTCAGACCTTCATCAATTACATTGTCCGAGGCCACACCAACCACTTTGCAGTTTTGGGTAAATGGACCAAGGTAAACATCGGCCTGGGTATAGTCGGCCCTGAAGAAATTATTCCCGATCAGGTCCACATTTTTCGCATAGATGCCGGTGGTTGCGTCACCATCCACCGAAACACCCGCCACACCGGCACCATTGAACCTGTTATTCCATATCCTGGTGAAGAGGTTATTGGAGCTTACAATGGCTGTGCCTGCCTCGCTGGTATTGAAAATGTTGTTTTTTACATTGAACTGAATGGCAAAGTCATCGTTGAGGGTTTGTATCCGCATGGCATCGTGTATGTAAAGTGAAGTTACCCCTCCGGGACTGTCGAATACATTTCCGGAAACGAAAAATTCAGTCCTGTAATCCGGGATCACTGTTGGAAATACAAGATCTGTCCAAGTGTCCTCCAGCGTGATATCTGTCGCCCAGGCATCCCTAAAGTAATTGTTCATCAAGAAAGCCTTCAGGCCTGAGTTGGCCGTAAAATACAATTGGTAAAAACAATCCCTGAAGGTATTGTTGCAAATCTTCATTATCGCATGATGCCCCAGCCCAAAACCTTCGACCCCATCCAGGAAATAATCGAAATTACAGCCAGATACAAAGTATTCGCCGTTTCCAAAAGGTTCATCCCATAATGGCCACCAGAAATCAGGGCCGCACCAGACACCGATTCCTGTATTGTGGGTTGTTCCCCATAAGCCATAGCCGTCATCCATACCGCCTATGAAATCAACATTCTCAATAACTGCCTTCATGGTGCGATTGGAAGGCACATAATTGTCGGTGTAATCGGCCACGATTAAAATAGAAAAGAGATCACCCATGTTTGTTTCATTGGACTCACTGAAAGCACATGGCCGGCCATCCTTGATCCGGAAAGTCATGTCGGCAATGGTGACCCTACCGCCAATGAACTTCATCAGAGAGGCAAGCACATTGTTGTCATATGCCTCTCCGCAAGGAAGTTCTTCCAGGTTTGTGATGATGGTTTCGGATTTGCCTGATCCCTTGAAATGACCGTTAAATTCATGGATTTCAATAAATCCGATGGTGAATTCACCTTCAGCGAGCAGCACAATGGACCCTGGTCCGGCTGCTTTGGCATCTTCGAAGGCTGCGATTAAATTATCCGTATCGTCTCCTCCGCTTGGGTCAACGGTAAATACCCTGCCATGAGATGCCTTCAGTAATGCATCACCTGTTAATAAAGGATCTGTAATTTCATCCTTTGAACAAGTGCATAAAATCAGCAGTAACAGTGAGCTGAGCAGATAAAGCTTTTTCATGGATTCTGGTTTAATTATGTTTAATCTGGAATAGTATTAAAATTGAGTGTCTGAAATCAACCTATTTACATTCAACATCATAGACATAACGATCAACAATATATGGACCTCCAAAGAAATTCTCACTGAGAGCTATTCCACGATAAGACTCATGGATAATAGCAACCAATTTCCCCTCCCGTTTTAATAACATTGGAAAAGTATAACCAAAAACCACAACATGATGCCAAATAAATTCTTTGTTAAAATTAAAACTGATCTCATATTCAGCTCCACTTGTTGCTCCGGTTAATATGCCCTTCCCCTTTTCATGATAGGTAAATTTGTTTGAAGACCATGCAACAGTTATCGTACCCGATATTTCTTCACCAACGCATGCCGTAATTTGAGGATTGCTCCCAAAAATCCATTCATACTCACCGGTAGTCTTTTGACAATTTGCCGTAGACGCTGTTATTGCTATCATAAAGCAAACAGCAGAAAAGATTTTTAGTGTTTTCATAGACAGATAGATTTGGTTAGTAATTTGAAAGCAGGATACATACAATAATTTGTTATCTGTGGTATGGTTTATTGATTTGAGATTTATTGACTGGGATAACTGCTTACTCATCCCTGACGCACCTGACAGACAAGCCATATTTTTTGTTGTCAGTGACACGCCATATGCCATTGTCATCGCCGGTAAGATATCGTTGTACTGTCTTTGATGTATCAATAGCCTCGGTAGAAGAATAGAAACTACCCCAGAAATAATCGTTAAACTGGTATGATCCGTCAATTTCCCGGTAACCGGCCGGCAGAGCAGAGAACCCTGTCGAATTATCACCTTTTGTCGGTGTTGGTTGCCAGTATAATGGAACCTTTAGTTTGCCTGCAATATTTCCACGATATGATTCTCCCAGGTCTGCCTCTTCCTTCGACATGCCCAGGAACATCTCCAACTCTTTCCATTCGGCATCGCTTGGAATATGAAACCCGCTCGGGCAAACGCCCTGCACCATGCTGGGATTTTCGTTGCTGCCCGGTGCTCCGCGCATCACTGCATACCAGTTGTACAACCTTCCATACTGGTCATCATTGTCTTCACTTCCTCCTGCCGGACTAACACCGGATATATCCGATCCATCGTCGTATTTCTTCGATTTTAGGTTTTCACGCATCCACTCCTGTGAACCTATTTTAACGGTTTGATAAGTATTTCCTTCAAAATCGGCAATGGTGCCGAAAGATGTTACGGCCATATATTGCTTGTTACTGTAACTCGTTCCTTTTGAATTGGTTGCGAAACCCAATACATAATAACAAGTATTTGCCGTAAGGCCTTCAGTTTTGACAGTAAATGTACCTGTACCGCTTCCTTTGGAAATCTTTTCATCATCAATGGTCGGATTCTCCTGCGTACTGAAGCAAATGCCCCTGTCCGTTACCGGTGAGCCGCCATCAGTTTTGATCTCAACCTCAACTTCAAAAGATGATGTTGTTATACTCCCCGGATAACTGATTGAAAGATTGGGATAATTAATTACCGTTTCATCGTCATCTTCCCCTTTATCACAGCCTGCAACAAGCCAGAATGCGAGTGTAAAACTGAACAGAATTACATAGGCAGTTTTCATTGAATTGGTTTTGGTTAGAATTATGGGTTGGATTATAAACAAATTCCAAAGACATATTAAAATTACGACTCAACAAGTATAAAAATCCACCTCGATTGGTTCAAAAACAGCCGTAAATGATTCAGGGGATGGAGACAAGGAGATAGGGAGAAGTATTCAACCTCTACAAGGTTGTGAGTATAGCAATTGGCAATCTTCTACAATAATTTAACCTCTACGAGGTTATTGAATTCAATTTCAATATTGACAATCCTCGTAGAGGATTAATTATTGTAGCAAGGAATAAATAGAAAACCAAAACAACCTTGTAGAGGTTGAATTGTAACAGAAACACACATCTAATTATCAGGCTTTTAGAACGAAATCATGCGAAGGGGAGGACATGCCTTTAATGGTAACGGTTTCGAAATAATTGGTACCGGGATTTGCAGGTTTGAATTCAACCGGTACGTAATGCTCCCCGTATCCTTTTGCCATACCGTTTTTTGTGATTTTTTCCACCAGCACGGTCTGCTGTTTCCCGAGGAATTTCTGGCGATATTTCTGTTTGTTTTCCAAAGACAGTTCCCGGATCACAAGACTTCGCTGCTGTTTGACCTTCTCAGGAACCTGGTCCGGCATCCGCTCGGCCCGGGTACCCTGCCTGACAGAATACTTGAAGGTGTGAACATGACTGAAACCAACCTGGCTTACGATATTACAGGTTGCCTTAAAATCCTCTTCGGTTTCTCCCGGAAATCCGGTCATGATGTCGGTGGTGAAATTGAATAATGGATATCTGTCACGGAGCTTTTCAATGATTTCCATGTAAGAAGCTAGTCCGTATGTCCGGTGCATTTGCTTCAGAATCCGGTCGGATCCGCTTTGCAGGCAAAGGTGGAGATGCGGGCCAAGCTTTTCATGCAAGAAAAGGTCATAAAACGGAGCCCCGAATCCTTCCGGCTCAACACTGGAGATGCGCACCCTGAAATACCCCTCCAGGCTCAGGATCTTCTCCACCAATCCCGTGAAATCAATTCCCTCGAAATCATACCGGCTGATGTTCACACCGGTCAGCACAATCTCCTTGTAACCCAGATCAATCACCTGCCGGATATTTCCGAGAATGTCATTCAGCGGCCGGCTCACTGCCCTGCCCCGTACCATGGGTACGATGCAAAAGGTGCAGAAATTGTCGCAACCATCCTGGATCTTGATCATGCTGCGGGTGTGAAAGCTTTTTTCCGCCACCGTGAAACCGAAAACATCGTTTTTGATGCTTTCCGGGGAGAGGATTTCGCCATTAAAATGCGCTTCCACCAGGGGAAGTATACCGGCTTTGTTCCGGTTGCCGATAACATAAGCTATGTCGCCACGGTTCTCGAGGTAATCCCTCTGGCTTTCCACCATACATCCGGTAACTACTACCAGGGAATCCTTTTTTCCATGAACAGCCTGGTTGATGGCAGTCTTTGATTTATGATCACCCTGGTTGGTGACCGTACAGGTGTTCACCACGTAAACATCCGCCGGTTCATTGAAACCAACGATCTCATAACCCGACCTGTAAAAATCGGTCAGCACCGAATCGGTTTCAAACTGATTCAGCCGGCATCCGAGTGTCTTAAAGGCAACTTTCCTTTTCATGCCGCAGGTTCCGGTATGCCAATCGGGCTATTTACCAATTCTCCCTCAATGGAATAGGAGGCTGCAGAAGTTATTCCGAGCCATACAAAACTGCCCAGGGCAATGGGTTGCTCCGAAGCAAACCTCACCACAATGCGGCCTTCGGTGATTCCCGACAGGTACCCGCCCTTCCGGTCATGTCCCGTTACCAGCACTTTCAGCGTTTTCCCGATGAGATTGTGATTGTATTCCGAAGTATGTTTTGTCAGTTCATCGGTAAGAACATGGAGCCTGTTTTTTTTCATAGCCATGGGAATGTCATCGTCCCAGCGGGCACTGGCAGCTCCGGGCCGGGGTGAGTATATTGCTATATATGCCATATTGAACCGGATGGTCTCCATGGCCTTGCGGGAATTTTCGAACTGCTCTTCCGTCTCCCCTGTGAAACCTACAATGATATCGGTAAATACAGTGGCATCCGGAAGGATCCTGCGAATGGAACAGATGATCCGCTGATAATCTTCATACGTATGCTTGCGGTTCATCCTGATCAGCACCTTGTCATCACCCGATTGCAGCGGAAGATGGATCTGTTTGGCCAGACAATCATATTGCGCAACGGTTTCCAGCACCTCGTCGCTCATATCGCGCGGATGGGGCGATGTAAAATACACCCAGAAATCCCTGCCGGATGATTTCCCGAACTCACCAATGGCTTTCAGCAAGTCGGGAAAGCTAAGTTCAGTACCCTGCTTGTCGCGTCCGTAGGAATTTACATTCTGTCCGAGCAGCGTAATGGCTTTATAACCCTTTTCAACCACCTGCTTCACTTCATCTAAAATTTCCTGCGATGGCCTCGATATCTCCCTGCCACGTGTGTAGGGCACAGCACAGAAGGTGCAGAATTTGTCACAGCCATTTTGTATGGGGATGAAGGCCTCGAATTCCGAAACATAGGTGGGCTGCACCATCCAGAACTCCCGGATTTTTTCTTTGGGTAGGGTGACACGTGGATCAGACCCTGCTGCTGCCGCTGCTACTGCCACCTGACTCACCACTCCATACTGCCGAACCATATCCGGCAATTCCGGCAATTCTGCCATGGTAAACACCAGATCGAACAATTTCAGGAATTTTTCCCGGTCGGCGGGCAGCACGCATCCCGAGACAAAGGTCAGCAGATTGCGGCTGTTCTTCCATTTGTTCCAACGGGCAATGCGGGAGTATACTTTGTCGATTGATTTTTGCCTGACCGAGCACGCCAGGATGCCCAGTAGATTAGCTTCTTCCTCTTCGTCGGTCCAGCTGTATCCCATTCCCTCAACGACAGTCCGCACGCGTTCACTGTCCGATTTGTTCATCTGGCAGCCCAGGGTTACTATGTGGTATTTCATCGGGTCCTAAAAATAAACCTCCGTTTTGATGTTTCCCGAAGGAAACCCGCGTGAGGTCAGCAAATCATAAACTTCGTAAATCATGTCACAATTCCCGCAAAGATACACCTTTGTGTCAATATCCAAAGTCATTTGAATCAGGTAATCGGTAACCCTTCCGTGAAAATCACCCTCTGTATCCCGTGAGGCGCATAGCAGGTATTTATTTCTCGGAAAATGATGTCTTTCGCAGGCATCCCGGGTATACCTGACTCCGTGAAGTATGGCGTAATTCAGGTTGGGATAAGTGCCCGTAATGCTGTGAAAAGGGGCAATACCGGTGCCGGTGCCAATGAAGAGAAATTTTTTATGCAGGTGTTGTTCCGGAATGGTGAAATAACCGAAGGGACCATCCACCTCAAGCAACTCTCCGGGGATAAGCTTTCTGAGTTGTTTGGAGACCAGTCCGTTATCAACTTCCCTGATCAGCACTTCCAGTGCAGGATCCTTCTCTGTACTGTATATGGAATATTCACGCACCTGGTTGTTACCGGGTATGCCGAGTGTAATGTGCTGACCGGCCCTGAAATTCATGCCGTTCCGGTCAAATCGCAGGACATAGATATCCGGCGCAAGTTGCCTGATTTGCTGAAGCCTGTAAATTTTTCTCACGTGAAGTGGCTCTACAGGATGCCGGGTCTGAGGTGCAGGTTCCATACAATGTGAGACTTTTAATATAACTAACAACCATTGCATTTAATTTGTTTAACCAGGGGATGAATGGCCGGTTATTTAATTTATTTTTGTATTCGTGATATACCCCACAAACTTTGAGCTAAAGACCGGTTTCGACCAGATCAGGGAACTGGTAAAGGAGCATTGCCTTTTTATACCGGGCAGACAGAAAGTAGATGAAGTCAGGTTCACGGCGGACTTTGATCTTTTAAAGGAATGGCTTGAACAGACTGCAGAGTTCAAGGAAATTTGCCTGTTTGAGGAGAATTTCCCTGTGGATAATTACCGCGACCTGACACCGGGACTCAGAAAGGCCCGTATAGAAGGTACTTACCTGGAAATTGAAGAGGTGAATGACCTGAAACGGTCGCTTGAAACCATTAAAGCCATCCTTCGCTTTTTCAGGAATACGGCCCCCGGGAAATATCCCCGGCTGAAGAGCCTTGCCGGAAATGTAAAATATTACAGTTATGTGGAAGAAAGAATTGACGCTATTCTCTCCAAACAGGGCAAGATAAAAGACAATGCATCCTCAGAACTGAGGCACATCCGCGAGGAGATTGCGCAAAAAAATGCAAGTGCGGGAAAAAAGCTGCAAAGCCTGCTAAAACATGCCATCGATGCAGGTTATATTGAAAAAGACACGGCCATTTCAATCCGCAATGGCAGACAGGTGATTCCTGTTCCGGTTTCCAACAAAAGAAAAATCAGCGGCATCGTGCATGACGAATCGGCTACCGGCCGGACCGCTTATGTAGAGCCTGCCGAAGTGGTAGAGCTCAACAACGAGATCAGGGAACTGGAAATTGCCGAAATCCGGGAGATCGTTAAAATACTGATCGCTTTCACGGATTCCATCCGTCCTTATATCGATGACTTGCTGGCCAGCTATGATTTCCTGGGCAGTATCGATTTTATAAGGGCAAAGGCTTTATTTGCGCTGAGGATCAATGCCGGCTTGCCTGCCCTGATCAATTCCGCAGGTTTCCGCTGGAAACAGGCCGTACATCCCCTGTTATACCTGCATCACAAAAAAGAGAACCTGGAGGTGGTTCCGCTCGACATCGATCTCGATGAAAAAAACCGTATTTTACTGATCTCAGGTCCCAATGCAGGAGGTAAATCCGTTTGCCTTAAAACGGTGGGATTGCTGCAGTACATGCTGCAATGCGGTATGCTCATCCCCCTGGTTGAAAGCTCCGAAACCGGCGTGTTCACGGATATCCTGATCGACATCGGCGACGAACAGTCGATTGAGAACGACCTCAGTACCTACAGCTCCCACCTGCTCAACATGAAGAACTTCCTGCGGCATGCGTCTCCCCGCAGCCTCATCCTGATTGACGAATTCGGCACCGGCACGGAACCTCAGATTGGCGGCGCCATTGCCGAGGCCATTCTGGAATCGCTCAACAGCAAACAAACCTATGGCGTGATTACCACCCATTACTCCAACCTGAAGCACTTTGCTTCCGCAGCCCCGGGTGTCACCAACGGCGCCATGATGTTCGACACCGGAAAAATGAAACCCCTGTTCAGACTGGAGGCCGGCAAACCCGGAAGTTCCTTTGCCATTGATATTGCACGGCAGATAGGTCTCCCCGAGGATATCCTCAGGAATGCCTCCGAGAAAGCCGGTGAGGATCACATCAATTTTGACCGCCATCTCCGGGAAATCCTCCGCGATAAAAGATACTGGGAAGAAAAACGCGACAGGATCAGGATCTCGGAAAAACGCCTGACCGCCATGCTCGATCAGTACGAAGAAGAACTAGGCATGACCAAAAAAATGAGGAAGGAGATCCTTGAAAATGCCAAACAGGAAGCTGAAAACCTGCTGGCGAACACCAACCGGGAAATCGAGAAAACAATCCGGGTGATCCGTGAAACGCAGGCCGGAAAGGAAGACACCAAAGAAGCGCGGAAGGCACTTGAGGATTATAAGAACAGGCTGGCGGCGGAAGATACCTCGGGTGACGGCAAACTGGACAACAAGCTGGGTGAAATACAGAAAACGGCTAAAAAGTACAAAAGAGAGGAAACAGAAACCCGGCAGGTTGTTGTACCCGTGCCGGATGACCAGCTAATGGCGGGCGATGAGGTTCGCATACTGAGCCTGAACACGGAGGGCGAGATCCTGGAAATCAATGGTGACAATATACTGGTTACCTACGGAGAAAGCATGATCACCTCGGTGAAAAGGAAAAACGTGACAAAAATTCCGGAGAAAGATCGTTCCCGAAGGAGATCCCATGCCTCCCGGTTTGATCAGAGCATCAGCCAGCGCAAGCTGAATTTCAAATCCGAGATCGATATTCGTGGCAAGCGGGGTGAGGAAGCCCTCGATATTGTCCGGAACTTTGTAGATGATGCCACCGTAGTGGGCGTCTCAGAGCTGAGGATCCTGCACGGTAAAGGAAACGGCATACTCAAAAGCCTGGTACGTGAGTACCTTAACGCTCTCGATGTGGTGCGGTCCTGCAAAGACGAGCTTGTGGAACACGGCGGATCAGGAATCACAGTTGTAAAATTAGATTTCTGAGGCGATGGAACCCGGCGACGAAATATACATCCTTTGTTCCCCGGTAACTGCGAGAATTCAGTACACCGCCCGCTTTCTGTCAGATTCCCTGGGAACTGACTTCACAGTGGCCCAATCGCCTGATCGCTTAAACCCGAATGGTGTTAACAGACCGAATGTGATTCATTACGGCGATGTCCCCGTTCTCGGCGAATTCAACATTTTTGCCTCCGGCTTATGCAGTGAAACCGCTATCCGGGAATTTGAACCGGCGATTTTGAGGACCGACCGACAAACCATGCTCTTCCCTGCCCCCGAAGGATTTGATCTGCCGTTCGACCTGTTTTCCGCTGTTTTTTACCTGATTGCCAGGTACGAGGAATACCTTCCTTTTAAAGCCGATGAACATGGCCGCTTTGAAGCGGACCAGAGCCTCGCTTTTCGCGAGGGTTTCCTGGAAGAACCCGTTGTGGATCAATGGATTGAAATGCTTAAGACTGCCCTGGTTAAAAAGTACCCCGGGCTGAAACCTATTAATCGGAATTTCCGGTATGAATCCACTTTTGACGTGGACAATCCCTGGGCATATCGCCATAAAGGTTTTTTCCGCACTGCCGGAGGTTTTATAAAGAATATGCTGCAACTGAACTACACTGAATTCAGGTTGCGCCTGGATGTGCTGAGAGGGAAAAGTCAGGATCCCTATGATGCTTATGATTATATCCTGGAAAAAGAAAGGCAATACGGATTCCTTTCCTGCTTCTTTTTTCTCTCAGGTGGTTATGACCGGTACGACAGCAATTACGCACTTGGAACTCCGGCCTTTAAAAATTTGCTGAAGCGTTTGAAACCCGGCCGAACCATTGGCATTCACCCTTCTTACCGGTCGAACCGGAGCATGGAATTGCTGCAGTTCGAAGTGGAACGCTTTTCCAGGTTCCTGGGCAGCAGAGCGGAAGCCTCACGGCAGCATTACCTGATCCTCCGGTTTCCGGAAACTTACAGAAGATTGATGAAAATGGGACTCAAGGAAGATCACTCCATGGGTTATGCTTCCGGCATCGGGTTCAGAGCAGGCACCAGCAGACCGTTCCGGTTTTATGACCTGAAGTTTGAACGTGAAACAAACCTCATTGTCCATCCATTTATAGTTATGGATGTAACTTTACAGCAATACCTGGGTCTGAAACCTGATGAAGCCCTGAACAGGATCAGCGCTATCGTGAAAAAAATTAAAGCCGTGAATGGCATCTTTACCAGCCTGTGGCATAATGAATCGCTGTCAGAAGCGGGAATCTGGCTGGGATGGCGTAGGGTATATGAGGAAATGATAAAAATAACCCTTCAAGGGTCCATAGACCCTTGAAGGGTGGTTAAATAACAACACATGATCCGATACCTGAAACATACCGAAATCAACAAAGAACTCTGGGACAGCTGCATTGAGAGATCAGCAAATCGCATGCCCTATGCCTTGTCCTGGTGGCTCGACACGGTATGTGGCGGTTGGGAAGCGCTTATTGAGGACGATTATAGGTTTGTTATGCCCCTCACCTGTAACCGGAAATTGGGATTTGATTACCTGTACCAACCCTATTTTACACAGCAACTGGGTGTGTTCTCACCGGATATCATCGGTTCCGAAGTGATCCACCGGTTCCTGGCTGCCATTCCGGCTACCTATCGGTACATCGACATCCAGCTGAATTCCGGAAATCAACCTACTGATGCAAGTTTCAGCTACAGGCCGCGAAAAAATCACACCCTGGATCTGTCAAAATCCCATATTCAGTTATCTGCCAGTTATCACCGCAATTGTCGCCGGAATATACAGAAGGCCATACATGCCGGCCTCAGGGTGGAAACCGGACCCGGACCATCTGTTTTTACAAGATTCATTCACAGAAATCTCGACCGGAAACTCACAAGTCTGAGGAAGAATTTTTATCCCGTGCTGCAGCAGCTTGTGCAAATCAGCATACAAAATGGCACCGGAAAAATCCAGGGAGTTTATAAGCCCGGTGGCAAACTAGTGGCTGCAGGGTGGTTTGTGGAGGCTGCCGGAAGATATACTTTCCTGGTGTGCGCTTCCACGCCTGAAGGAAAGAAAAACCAGGCCATGTTCCTGCTGGTGGATGATGCCCTGCGGGAAAAGGCCGGAAGCGGACTGGTTTATGATTTTGCCGGATCAAACCTTCCCGGTATCAGCTATTTCAACCAGGGATTCGGCGCCAACGAAAGTTTCTATACTGCCGTGAATCGCAATTTGCTCCCCTGGCCGCTCAGGATGTTCAAAAGATGACCGGTCAGAAGGTAAGCCGGGTATTATTTCTTATCGCGGTACAAGCAATAATCTGCATCGCAAATGGAACAAAAATATCCCTGGTTTTTAACATCCTTTCCGATGCCGACAATTCCGCTTACCGATTTGATCGGAAGCATCAGGGAGGATCCGGTCAGTTGAACACCGCATGTATTATCCCGAAGAAGATGGAACAATTGCTGCTGGTCCGACACCGGCCATTTGCAATATCCAGGACTATACCGGTTGGTTACTTTGAGTCCGTCCGCTCCCATATCCTCTTCTATTTTTTTATGAACGAAATCTGCGACATCTTCAGCTATCTCGGAGCCGATGAGGTCTACAATGAGCCCTTCGAGTGAATGGCCGTCCTTCATCAGTTGTTTTGAGAGCAGCTCAACCGCATCCCCGCAGGTGCCTACAAAAAAAGCAACCCGGGTGCTTTTTGAAAGCGCCAGCGTGACCATTTTGTTCAGGTGGAAAATTTTACCTTCCAGGCTCATGGTGCCGGTTTCATTTAAAAAGCGCGGATCCGGGAAAACCGACCAGCAGGCAGACGGAGAACTGATCCCGACACTCTGCAGGATGAGTTCCTGAATTTTATCCATCAGGTAATCATCTGCCTGATCCACCGGAACGCCCAAAGACTTCAGGATATTATCGGTGCTAATTCGCAAGCCGGAGGAAGGTATGCTACAAACCATATTCCGAAGGTATAAAAGTATCCCCAAGTTCAGGGAGCATCATTTCAACAAATTCACTCTCCCCCGTGGGTACACTGTTGATATCCGACTCAAGTATATCCATCCATACCAGTTCCTTTTCATCGGTAAGCAGTTGTCCGCTGTCAATGGCTTCCCGAATGATTTTGATCGCCTCTTTACAGCCTGAAACAGTTGCATCAATTGAATTTTTACCCCTGATGATCTGACCTGCAATCCTGATCACATTCCCGGGTGCAAGTACCAGGGCCTGCGGGTCATAACCAATATCTGAATTCACCAGCAGCTTTTGCAGCAGTATAGATTCCCTTTCTCCGCACCTTTTAGCTTCATTCAGCAAACGTACATCGTATTCGAGTTGCTCATAATAAGCAACAGGCGCCATTCCGGAAAGAAGCCTGATATTCTGCACCGATTCATTGCTCCACAGATCGGCAGCAGCGGCCGCCACATTGCCCAAAGGACTCAGGTGAGCGCAGGCTGATGTTTTGCCCTCCATGGAAATGGGTATGCCTGTTATTGCCTTGATAAAGATCCCCTCATAGGCGCAGTCCTTATCGGGACCGGTTGCACCCTGCTCAACAGCTACCAGGGTGCGCGGTACGGTTGCCACGCGGGCAACAGCGGCAACTATCTTCGGGATGTAATGCCGGTCCGCCAGTATCATGGCCGTATTCCCGAAACCGCAGGCTGTGTCGCCGCCAGCAATGACCCTGTTCTTTCTGGCAATGTCCACTATCCTGGGCCACAGGAATTCCATGTCCCTTACACCGAGAACAGACTGGGAAAAGATGAATCTCTTCATATCGCACATCATCAGTGCATTGTCTGAAATTTCTTTTCCGCCGGTGCTTTCAATCGAAAGAAGATTACCCCCGGCTTTCGAGCCTAGTTCGAACAATTCCAGCATGGAATCGAGGTAGGAGGAAGTGCGCGATTGAGGAGGCCTGTCGAATTCCCTGAGGTCATTAGGGGTAAGCCTGATCTCAACCGGCAGGTTATATTTCTGATAGTATTTCTCACATATCTCGTTCATGACCGTAACCAACTCGACACCAATGGCTGGAGTCCTGGTCATTTCGAGGAGGGTTTCCAGTTCCAGAACCAGTCCCCTGCTGTTGAGCTCAATGGCCCTTTCAAGAATTCCTTCGGTGATTTCGGTATAATGCTTCCTTACTTCAGGCAGTGTTTTCAGTGACACTTCCATGGGAGGAAGTGTAAAGTTGACTTCGGCATATACCCGGCCTCCGCCAATGATCAGACCCCGTTTGGTTTTAACAGGCAAAGGTGCGTCGCCGAAAATGAGTTTCTCCGGTTCGGAGATGGTGAGTGATTTATACTTCATGTATCAGAGAATTCAGGTAAGCAACGGCTCCCTGTGGATCAGAAGCATAGCCATCAGCACCGATTTCCGCCCTGAACTGTTCAGTTACAGGCGCACCGCCAATCATCAGCGTGACTGCGGGAAAACTGTTTTTAATATCTGCAACAATTGTCCTCATATTGTGCATAGTGGTTGTGAGCAATGCGGAAAGGCCTACCACAGCATCTCTATGCTCCTGTATGGTATGGATATATTTCTGTGCGCTGACATCCACTCCCAGGTCAATGACTTCCCATCCGGCACCTTCAACAATCATGGCAACCAGGTTTTTCCCGATATCATGCAGATCCCCGGCAACCGTGCCGATGATCAGTTTTCCCTTTCTTTTGACTTCACCCGTCTGGAAATAGGGTTTGAGGTGAACCATGGAAGCATTCATGGCCCTGGCTGAAATGAGCATCTGGGGAACGAAGATTTTCTTGTCCGCAAATTTCTGCCCTACCTTATCCATGGCTTTAATCAGCGCATCGTTAAGGATTTCCGACGGTTTAATACCTCTCTCCAGCGCCAGCCGGGTAAGTTCATCCGCACCGTCCATGCCCTTCATATCGGGCGGGAAGGGAGTGTTCCTGTTTACTTTGCCCAGTTCCACGCATGTAAGGATTCTGGTCAGCAAGTCATCATTATTCATAAACGTTTCAATGGTTTTATCTTATTGGTTTCTAATGATCTCAGCTATCCTGCGGATATGCTCGGGAGTGGTTCCGCAGCACCCTCCGATGACATTGGCACCTGCATCCGCCAGGACTGTGATATATTCAGCCATTTGCTCCGGGTTCTCGGGAAATATCGTCTTCCCTGCCTTATAAACGGGTATGCCGGCATTGGCGTGAATCAATACCGGTATGGTACTATTCACCCTGCGGATCTCTTTCACAATGCCAATCATATCCCGAATGCCATTACCGCAATTGGCGCCGATAATATGCGCGCCAGCGCCGGTTATCTCTTCTGTCATCAGTGCCGGTGTCACACCCATCATGGTGTGGTACGAATCTTCCCCGGATTTTTCGAAAGTCATGGTACAGATTACCTCGCATGTTGTATGATCAAGGCATGCATGAACAGCTGCTTTGGCTTCTTCCAGATCCGACATGGTCTCCACGATAAGCGCATCGGCTCCTCCCTCCATCAGGGCTGCTGCCTGCACGGTGAAAGCTTCATAAAGCTCTTCATAAGTAACATCACCCATCATAATCAATTTCCCTGTAGGGCCTATGGATCCAAGCACATGATGATCTGCACCAGCTGCTTTTCTGGATATCTGAGCCGCAGCCCGGTTGATTTCAGTGACTTTTCCCTGCAGGTTGTAGGAAGACAACTTAAAGTAATTTCCACCAAAGCTGTTGGTCTCAATCATGTCCGAGCCGGCTTCAATATAACTTTTTGCAATAGCCAGCACATCTTCGGCCCGGTTCAGATTCCAGATTTCCGGGCATTCTCCCGGACCGAGTCCTTTTTGCTGCAAAAAAGTGCCCCAGGCTCCATCCGAAACCAGCACCTTCCCATTCCTTATCTTTTCAGCAATCCTGTTCATAGTCTGAATTTATGTCAGTTCATTATCATTTAATAACTATGGCATTAAATCATATGCAGAAACGCATATTTATATTTACTTTATTCTATATTTATTGTTTCAAACTACAATTCTGTTATGACAGACAAACAATGGACAGACCTCGTTGCTATTGTGAACGGTGCAATAAGGCAACCGCTGCCTGTTGGTTTTATTATTGACAGCCCATGGCTTCCAAACTGGTACGGGATCAATATACTGGAGTACTTTTCCAATGATGAGCTCTGGTTGAAATCCAATCTGAGCGCCATTGAGACTTTTCCCGATGTCATGTTCCTTCCCGGTTTCTGGAGCGAGTACGGCATGTGCACCGAACCTTCGGCTTTCGGATCCAAATGCATCTTCTGGAAGAATGATTTTCCCTTTGCAGAAAAAGTCATTAACACTCCGGATGATATCCGCAGTCTGAAACTTCCGAATCCTGAAACCGACGGCCTTCTTCCCTTTACCCTGAACCGGCTTGTCATCACCCGGCCGGCCATTGAAAAAGCCGGCCATAAGATACGCTTTTCCGTATCGCGCGGTCCGCTGAATGTGGCTTCTTTTCTCATGGGAACCACCGAACTGCTGACCACCATGATGATGGAACCTGAAACTGTTCATGTGCTGCTAAGGCTCATCACTGATTTTCTGAAATCGTGGCATAAACTGCAGATGGATACCATTCCGACGATCGATGGCATCATGATGCTGGACGATATCGTAGGTTTTATAGGCGAACAGGAATTCATGGAATTTGGCTATCCTTATCTCAAAGAACTATACGATGTAAACGTGGGCGTTAAATTGTTCCACAACGATGCTGATTGCACCGAATCCGTTAAATACTATCCCGAACTGGGTATCAATTTATTCAATCCGGGAACCCACATGACTGTAAAAGAACTTATTCAGGTTACAGAAGGCAAACTGACCATCCTTGGCAACATCCCTCCACGTGATGTGCTTGCATCAGGAACGCCCGATATCATAAAAAAAACAGTGCAGGGCCTCCTGGCTGAAACACCCGATCATACGCGCCTTATGCTTTCCTGTGGAGGAGGAATGCCTCCGGCCGTTTCTTCAAAGAACATTCATGCATTCATCAGCGCTGCCAAAGGCTGATCAGGCACTTGTATACCCGGCTCACCAGTAAAACAGGGTACCGTCGGTTTTCCTATTAACAGGCAAACTGGCCATGGTATACGGATATTTCCGCGCTTTCTCCTCATCCAGCTCTACGCCAATACCGGGTGTATCGTCAATGGTCAGGAATCCGTCATTGAAGCGGTAATTGATCCTGAATACTTCATTTACC
>JAFGGU010000077.1 GCA_016930375.1 Bacteroidales bacterium
ATTGTGGTTAGCACTCCTCAATTGTATCATCTTTATTACAGCATGTTAAAGAACTTCAGTAACTTCCTTAACTTCACGGCACAAGCAGAGACGCAAAGCCGCCAAGTAAAGAACATTTTCTTCACCTTTGCGTCTTTGCGTCTTTGCGAGAAACTTTTTCAAAAAAAAACTAATGAATTAGTTGCATAACTAATTTATTAGTTGTATATTTGATTTGCAATTGAATGATCTATGGAAAAGAAAGACAAAAAAAACGAACTCACCCGGGCTGAAGAAGAGATCATGCAGATCCTCTGGGCCATCAAAAAGGGATTTGTCAGGAATATTGTCGAGAAGTTCCCCGATCCCAAGCCGGCCTACAACACCGTATCTACGATTGTCCGTATACTCGAGACCAAAGGCTTTGTGGATCATAAGGCTTATGGGAAAACGCATGAATACTTTCCCCTGGTCGCCAAGGACGAGTACCGGAAACAGTACCTCAACACCATGCTGAACAATTACTTTGGAGGGTCGTTCCGGCAACTGGCCTCTTTTTTCATGAAGCATGAAAAAATGGATATCCGGGAGATGGAAGAATTGCTGACCCTGATGAAAAAAGAACAAAACAAGAAATCCTAAACCTGCCGCGCCATGACACCTTTTTTGCTGTATCAGCTGAAAGCAGGCCTGTGCCTCATGCTATTCACGGGATTATACTACATCCTGTTCAGGAGAGAGACTTTTCACAGGTTTAACCGGTTTTATCTGTTAAGTTCAATTTTACTTTCCGCCCTGATTCCGGCCATTCAGTTGCCTGTATTTACGTTGGACAGCATGACGATTCCCATAAGGCTCATCGGGGCAGTAAATGTATATGCGGACAAGGATGCGGCGTCCGCTGACCCGCAACTCCATTCCGTATTATGGCCTGCCGTGGTATACCTGGTGATATCGTTCATTTTCTCCGTTTACCTGATTTACCAGGTGATCGGACTCATCCTCCTGATCGTGCGAAAAGGTTTTTCATCGTGGGGTGACTTCCGTATCGTAGTCATGCCGGAGAAAACGCATTCCTTCTCCTTTTTCAACATGGTTTTCCTCAGTCAGCCTGCCGGCCAGACCATCGAGACAAATCCAGTTCTCCTGCACGAAATGGCCCATGCCCGGCAAATGCACTCCCTGGATATTTTGCTGATCCAGATCGTTAAAATATTTCAATGGTTCAATCCATTTATCTATATGGCCGAAAAGGCCCTGCAAGAAACCCACGAGTACCTGGCGGACGAGACTGTTTTGGAGCAGGACGGTCAACCCGACAGGTACCGGCTGCTCCTGCTTACCCAGGTTTTTGGGGTACAACCCGGGATTTTTAGCTTTTTTAATCATTCACTCATTAAAAATCGTCTCACCATGATGACAAAAGAAAAATCCCCTTACCGCAACCGGTTCAAATACCTGGCTGCGTTGCCCCTGGTTTTTGTTTTGGGGCTGTTGATGTGTTGCAGCAAAACGGAAAGTTCCAAAGAATTAGCGCCACCACCTCCGCCACCGCCTCCGCCTGCATCAGAAACTGTTACCGCAACGGTAGAAGATGAACCGGCCTTTGTATTTGTTGATGAACAGGCTGTATTTCAGGGCGGTGATATCAATGCTTTCCGTGACTGGGTGCAGAAAAACCTGGTATATCCTAAGGAAGCTATTGAAAAAGGAATCTTTGGAAGGGTTACCGCACAATTTGCAGTGAATTCTGAAGGGAAGATCTGTGACGTGAAAATTTTAAGAGGTGTAGATCCTTCACTCGACCAAGAAACCATCCGGGTGATGCTATCATCCCCCGAATGGGAACCGGCAATGGCCGAAGGCAAAAAAGTAAAACAGCAATTTGTAATTCCGGTGGTGTATATGTTGCAATGATGGCGTTACCGGTTCGGTATGAATTATTGAATCACCTTTAGAGACCCCGCCAAAGGCGGGGTCTCTACGTGCGGGTTCATAAGATCATGATTTCCTGAATACCCCCGCCACAATCCTGATCAAAATCCCATACACAAAATCAACCTTCCCCGCCAATCCCCTGATCATTAGCATCATGTACAAGAACCTGTCGATCCTTCCTTTCAGGCTCAGACTGTAACTTTCTTCCGCACGGATGATACGGCTGCACATTTTCACAAGGTGATTGATGCGTGGGGTGAACAGGGGATAGTCATTCAGTTTCTCGGGAATAATATCTCCGAAATAGGCTTGAAGCAAGCGCAGGGCTGTATACAATCCGCGTTCCGTATGCCACGACCGGGAAATGGCATTAAGTTTTGCATAATCCAGGTCATCCTTTTTCAGCCGCAGGAAGGCCCGGATATCCAGCAGCCATGCCAGTCGCGAAAACTGGTGCAGCGATCCGTGGTAACACAAATAAGCAAAGTATTTCTCAGGCGGCAGAACCGGCATCGCAGTGCCCTCCAGGTCATAACTCACCAATCCGCTAAAAAAATCCCTGAACAACCGTGCCGTCAGGTATGTATTGGATCCGGGTTTGACATGGAGGTCGATGTTGTTGCGGGTGACAGGGGATGAATAGGCCACCTCACGTTTGGCATGAATAAAAAGCTTCCGGGTAAACCTCGATGAAAAGCCATCTAAATTGCTCCGGGTATAGCCCAGGTCTCTGATAACCGCATGGGCCCTGTCGAAATCTCCGGGATTTAACAACATGATATCCAGGTCGACCGATTCTTTCAGGGCTTCACGACCGTAGAGCATACGGGAAAGCTGCGGTCCCTTGATCACGACAAAATCCACCCGGTTTTCCTGCAATGCCATGGCAATCCGCCTGAGTTCATGCAGCTGCGTAAGCGAACGCAACGCCGCCTGCCGGCAGTGGTTCTCAAGTCGTGTCATTTGTTCCTGCGAAAAAAACTCCGCATGTTGCTGCGCAAATAGCAGCAAATGGTACACCACTTTGTGGATTATTGCCAGACGGATAAGGACATCCATGTTGAATGACTCCGAATTATACTGCTCTTTCGAATCACCCTGTAAAATCTTAAGCAATAATCCGATTTCCTTTTCTTTACTCATTACTCATCACTCATTACTCATCACTCTTCCTCGTCCCTCGTCCCTTGTCCCTATAATAAATCATGATCATCAAATAATCATAAAACGCCCCCGGCATCGAATAATTCATATCCTTCGGATCACGTTTCACCAGCTTCCCGTACCACTCCGGAAACCGGGAGAAATCAAACATTTCGTTGAGGAATTCCGAACCTGAGCAACTGTTGACCAGATTAAGAATGGCCTCCCGGTCATTGACCAGACTGTAATAAACCTGCGGGATGGTGGTCCCGGATTTGTCATCCCGTTCCCGGATCTTTTCCGGGACAAATCCCTGTATGCCCTGCCGGAACAGGTACCGGTTCCTGCCATGGTGCTGCTTCACCCAGGCCGGGAAGGCCAGGCAGGTTTCCAGCAAATCGATATCCAGCAAAGGATACCGGTATTCCAATCCATACTGCGCTGCGGCGGTGTAACAATACTCCATACGCTGCGGTAAATGTTCCAGCATAATTCGGGCTGATTGCCTTTGGGCAAGGCGATCACGGCGGGGTTGTTTAAATTTATCCCCAAGCCGATGACGCAGCTGGTACTTTTGGGCAAAGGCCTGCCGGAGCGGCAGGTTGGCAAATCGTTTGTTGAGAAGTTCCGGTGTAAATACGCCATATTTGTATTCAGGCTTGTAGAGTAATGATTCCAGGTAACGGAGAGCAAGCTTTACAGGTTTTAATAAAGACCGTAGCGTTACTCCCTGGTAGTATAATTCATCAAAGATCACATTCCATTGCCTGTCATGTATGAGTTCGTTCCACGGCAAGGCAGTCCGGGCCGAAACCATTTCATCGCCGCCGAAACCGGAAAAAAGTACCTGGATGTTCCTTTCACCGGCCGCTTCATAAATGCCCTGATCAAAAATGTTGAAATTCTGCTGGATAAACCCTCCCTGGATTTCCAGGGTATACGCCAGCAATTCAGGAATGGCCTTGTTCAACCTGTCAACACCCACCCAATCCATGGTTTTGAAACCCCGCATCGCATCAATGAATTCCCGCTCATCCTTGAATTCAATACCCGTTCCTTCCGGAAAGATGTTTGAAAAAGCGGTCAGTGACCTATTTGCCTGCGCGGTGAAATCCGCAGCAATTCCGCATACAGCCGATGAATCCAATCCCCCGCTCAGCTCAGAACCCGGGACCGGCACGTCTTTGCATCTTGCATTAACGGCCTGGACAAGCTTTTCGCGGAATACCCGGATATAATCCTCCTCTTTTTCAAACCGGATCATT
This sequence comes from Bacteroidales bacterium, assembly GCA_016930375.1. Taxonomy (GTDB): domain Bacteria; phylum Bacteroidota; class Bacteroidia; order Bacteroidales; family UBA10428; genus UBA5072. The sequence goes on from JAFGGU010000077.1 coordinate 4,326, forward strand.
TTTTCCGGATTCATTGACCAGTATTGCGTCATATGAACCTCCTCACCAACATATCGGAGAAAATGTCCCGGTTTCAACCGAAAAATGGTTTCATAGGGAGTTAAATCTTTTGCAGTCTTAACAGTTACAAGTGTATCCAAAAGATATTCCTGCCAGACAGGCGGTCTGGCATCAAACGATTCCAGCACGTACCGCAATTCCGAACCAAAAATAAAGCTCTGATCTGCAATACAATAAAAAAATGGCCGCACACCCAGCGGATCCCTCCCGCAAAACACTGCACCGGTATTCGTATTGAAAATCACAAACGCAAAATCCCCGTACAAATGCTTCACACACTCCTCTCGCCATTTCAGCCATGTCTCCATCACTACCTCCACATCACTCCTTGTCCCCTTGTCCCCTTGTCCCCTTGTCCCCTTGTCCCCTTGTCTCCCATACAAACTCATATCCCCCGCAATCACCCACTCCCCCCTCACCACAAAGACATCCCTCCCTGCCACCAACGGATTCTCCTCAACCACCGCCGTAGCCAGATAACCTCCTGTTACTTCCATGGCTTCAACCTTGCGAGGCTTGACATACCTTGCTGCACCGTTCATCCTTCGGATCATATCCCGATCCGGCCCTTGCAGCTTTGTACTCAGAATCCCAAATATCGGAGGCATTGTTTTTAACTTGGATATGCTGCTCCAAATTAAGCATTTTCTTCCATAAAAAATATCTTAGTCGTATAGTCGTTAAGCCTACAACATACAACATACAACCTACAACATTCATAACAGTTCTTCCAGTTCCACCGTTCCACCATTCCACCGTTCCACTCTCCCACATTTTTCCTACCTTTATCCCATGTCCCATTCAAAGAAATTCCACTACCGGGCCTTCAGCCTGAACATCGCCTCAGAGATACCTGTTACAGGTTTTGAAGCAGCAGCAGCAGCGGCAGCAGCAGTCGATGTGAACATAAGATCAGGCGAGGTTCCGGAATCCTTGCCCAATGCGATCAACAAAGGTGTTTTGTACCAGAGCACCGACAAGGAGTTCCTGCTTCGCGTGGAGGGTGTGGCAGCTTATTATGTAAGGAACGGTAATGAAATTATTGTCCGGCGCTTGGGAAACGCGACCGAAGGAGAGGTTTCCGCCTTTATTTCAGGCACTTCTTTCGGCGCCCTGCTCCACCAGCGCAGGATGCTGCCCCTGCATGCCTGCACGGTGCTGTTCAACGATAAATGCCTGGTTTTCGCAGGAATATCCGGCGCCGGGAAATCCACGCTAGCGGCAGCGCTGATCGGCCAGGGAGGCACGCTGATCGCCGATGATATTTCCGTGATTGATTTTACAGGAACAAAGCCGGCCGTTTGTCCGGCTTTCCCCTACATCAAGATCTGGGAGGACAGCCTGGTTCATTTGGGGCTTTCCGCAGCCGGACTGGAACCGGTGCGGGGGGAACTGAAGAAATATTACCTGCCGGTTGAACAATTCTCACGGGATTATACGGCCATTGACCAGGTTTTCATCCTCGCCAGCCACAACAAACCGGAGATCGAGATCAAGCCTTTGCAGGGCGTTGATAAATTCAGGGCTTTGAAAAAGCACACCTACCTTTTCAGGGGAATACCTAAGACCGGACTGGAACAAAATCACTTTCTGCTGGCCAACCAACTGGCCGGACAGGTACCCATGAGCACGATCATAAGACCCAACGGGGAATTCAATACGGACAAACTCATTCGTGAGATCTCCCAATACCCGGGCAAAAAGTGATATGGAAGATCTCCATAACATAGTGTGGCTGGCCTCCTACCCCAAATCGGGCAATACCTGGTTCAGGGCTTTTTTAACGGCTCTGCTCAACCCGGGAAGCTCTGACATTGATATCAACAACCTGTACCAGACCACCATTGCCAGCAGCCGGCAGCTGTTCGATGAAATGACCGGCGTATCGTCCGCTGACCTGTCCCCGGAGGAAATCGACAGGTTACGACCCCTGGTATACCGGCAAAATGCCCTGGAATCGGAAGAAATCCTTTACCACAAGGTACATGATGCCTGGACCGTTCTTCCGAACGGTGAACCGCTCTTCCCCAACGATGTCACCAAAGTCGTGCTGTATTTTATTCGCAATCCGCTGGATGTGGCCGTATCCTTTGCCAATCACCTGAATACCGGCATGGATAAAACCATTGGCATCATGAACAATCCGCAATATGCCTTTTGTTATAGAACTGACAGGCTATATAACCAGCTCCAGCAAAAACTCCTGACCTGGAGCGGTCATGTGAAAAGCTGGGTGGATGAATCGGGCCTGCCCCTGCTGGTGATCCGGTATGAGGACATGAAAAGCGATCCCCTGGAAACCTTCAGCAAGGCTGTCACGTTCATGGGTCTTGACCATTGTCCCGCTGAAATTGAAGCCGCCCTGGACCGCGCCTCCTTTGCCCGGCTAAAACAACAGGAGGAAGAAAAGGGTTTTTCCGAAAAAAGCGCCGCCTCCCCCGGCTTCTTCCGCAAGGGCATCGTGGGGGACTGGAAGAATGTGCTTTCGGAGGAGCAGGTCAAAAGGATTGTTGAGGAGCATTATGAGGTGATGGAACGATTCGGGTATGTTAGTGATGAGTAATGAGTGATGAGTGATGAGGGGGGGATTGGGCAAGAGTTTTGGGTGTGTTTGCATTGAAGATTTGTATAGAAAATTGAAAATATTTACTTTAGTGTATTCATGTTTAACGCAATAATAAAATTTATGAAAACACACAAAGATTTAATCGTGTGGCAAAAAAGCCTTGATTTCGTCACTGAAATCTATCAATTGACAAAGAGTTACCCAAAAGAAGAAGTTTATGGATTAACCAATCAACTGCGCAGGGCAGCAGTTTCTATTCCTTCCAACATTGCTGAAGGAGCGGCCCGATCTACCAAGAAGGAGTTTAACCAGTTTTTACACATTTCTCTTGGAAGTCTTTCCGAATTGAAGACTCAATTATTGATAAGCGAAAATCTTGGATATCTCAGTAAGGAGGATTCTTTAAAAAAGACTGAAAAGCTTACTGAAATACGAAGAATCCTTCTTGGCTTAATTTCCTCACTAGAGAATTGATAATCATTTCTCGCTCATGCCCAAAACTCTCATCCCGCTCATTACTCATCACTCATCACTCATTACTCTTGTTGATATTTACTGCTAAATATTGAGAAAATTACATATATTTACATAACCTTAATATCTTTGCAATAATTATAACACAGAAACTGAGCCGCATGGGGATCTTTGCAGATAAAAAGGAAATCACTCCCGATACCATTTTGCAGCGGAAGAGCGACCTGCTTTTCAACCAGATCGACGGCGAGGTGGTAATGCTGAGCATCGAGAACTCCGAATATTATGGAATGGACAAGGTGGGATCCCGCATCTGGGAATTGTTGGAACAGCCAGTGAGCTTTAAAGAGCTGGTGGGTAAGCTTATAAAAGAATATGAAGTATCGGAAAAGCAATGCATAGAAGATACTTTGGCTTTTTTGAAGAAATTAAAAGATAAAAAGATTTTGTTAATTGAATAAGTGGTGATATGGTTTTTTACATAAAGAGATTCTGGACGATAAAGGGAATTGAAAGGAGGTTATTCTTAAATGGAATTTGTATTGCAATTATGCTTAAACTTTTAATTAGACTGTTACCCCTAAAATCACTGATTAAATTTTTTAATGCAAAACCTAAATATTTATCTTTGAAAGAACAAAAAACACAAAATATAATGCTTGTTAGAAGGACTTTAAGACGTATTGAGAATTCCATGCCTTTTAGCTTGAATTGTCTTATTAAATCATTGACTTTTAAATTTTTACTTAACTCGCTTGGAGTAAACAGCAATATTGAATTGGGAATAAAAAAATCCCAACCATACATTTTAGTCGCTCATGCTTATTTAATAGTTGATAATCATTTCGAATATTTAAATTTGAAAGGCTTTACCAAACTGACATCTAAATAATTGTATGATATTATTTGGTTTTTAAGGAAGTTATTTAAAGCTATCATTAAGGATAAAATAACATGAAATGGAAGAAATAGAAGTAATTAAAGAAAGACTTAAGTGGATTAAACCTGAATTATATATTCTCAATTTTAAGGACACTTCTTCTGGTCAAATTTCTCACCCCACATTGGAGGGTGAAGGATATACTGCAACACAGGAAGGCTCATGAATTAATCATTAATCCTTATGATAAGACACTTTATTGCCTCAGTGATTTGGTTCGTTTTATTTCCAATTTCAATTTTCTCACAAGGATGGGTTCTTTCGGATGTCCTAAAATCAAGTGAAATTGAACCTAAATTCAGCATAACTGATAACGATGGCAACAATTATATCTTAGCATCTTTTAAGGATACTATTTACGATCCATTAATAATATCTAAAGGAAACTCTGATTTATTTCTTTTAAAATTGAATACTTCAGGTAATCTTTTGTGGTACAAGCAAATCGGGGGTGTTGGATTAGATAATGCTGGAAGTCTTGATATTTTAAACAATGAGCTCTTTGTAATAATAAACTTTCAAAATACGGTAAAATTTAGTGCAAACGACAGTATTGTCTCAAGAGGAAGTTTTGATTTTGGTTTATGTAAATACGATATTGAAACAGGAAATTATATTAGTTCTGTGTTAATCGGTACTTCTGATGGCGCATCAGATGGACAAGTTGTCCTAAATGCAAAAGTTTATAATTCTTCATTAATACTTGTTGGGAATTTCTCCACCAGCATCTTTCTTGGCGCTTATCCTAATTGTGATACTTTAGTTGCAAATAGTTTTAATACCAATTTTATTGCACAATTAGATCTTCAAGGTAATATTCAATGGTCTAAGAAGATACTGTCTTCAACAAACAATTGCAAAATTAATAAGATTTCACTTTCTGAAAACGGTTATTATTTCGGAGGTTTTTACAGGGGAAGTATGTATTTTGATATAAGCACTATAACTAGTAATACCTCCGGATATAATGATAATTTCTTGTATAAAACAGATCTCTCGGGCAATGGAGAATGGATTAGAAAAGTTTATGGGTCTCAGACCGAGAATATTCAAGCTGTAACGGCCGATGAATATGATAATGTTTATGTTCTGGGAAATTATGGGAGTCCAATACTATATGTCGATTCAACGGCAACTTTGGTGAAGAGCCACACTGGTAATTTAGGCAATTTTGATACTTATATCTGTAAGTACAATCGAAGTGGAGTATTACAATGGTTAATACTTAAAGGAAGCCCTGGTAAAGATATATATAATGATTTCATCTTAGGGAACAACATCATTTTTGCCACTGGTTATTTTACCAATGAAATCATTTTCAATAATGATACATTAACAACTAGTGGGCTAGCTAATTCAGACGCTTTTGTAGCTGCATTCAACCAAATCGGTGATCCCATTTCCGGTGTAAGTATAGTAGGTACCGGAGATTATGAAGACGCCGGCACCACCGTCAACATGGACGCTTCTTCCCGCGCCTACGTCTCCGGTTACTACAAATCCCCGCAGATCCAAATCGGTGATCAAACCTATACCAGCAACAACATCAACAAAAGCGACCTTTTCTTCGCCATTTACCAGCAGCCGTTCCAGGCGGTAATTACTGATGAACGTGATGTTTCCTGCAACGGGCTAAGTGACGGCATGCTCACGGTTACGCCCTATTTTGGCCGGCCTCCCTATACCTATTCGTGGAGTCACAACCCCTCGCTGAACAGCCCGGTGGCCGACAATTTGCCGGCCGCTACCTATACGGTTACCATTACCGACGCCAATAGTGTACAGGCCTTTAAAACAGAAACCGTTACCCAGCCCCAGCCACTCGCGATTGCTGAAATAATTACCCCGGTGAGTTGTAACAACGGCGACAATGGCGCCATTGACATCACGGTCACCGGTGGCACTAAAACCACTGATTACAGCTATTTCTGGACTTCCCTCGACGGCTCGGGCATTGTACCGCTCAACCAGGACCAGACCGGCCTGACCGACGGAACGTATACGGTTTTGGTCCATGATGACAACAACTGCGCGGTTTCAGAAGATATTATCGTTACCCAGCCGGCCCGTTTCGACTATGCCGGGACCGTGGTCACCCCCATCACTGTACCCCCGGGCAGCAACGGATCCATCAATTTATCGGTCACAGGCGGCACCTCACCCTATACCTTTGCATGGACGGGCCCGTCAGGCTCAGGTTATACAGCCACTACCGAAGATATTGCCGTTCTGGGAACAGCAGGATTATATACCCTCACCCTTACCGACAATAAAAGCTGTACAACGGATACATCCTTTGCTGTTACGGACAACATCACCATGTTTGCCCAGGTCACTGCCAAAACAGATGTGCTCTGCTATGGTGACGATGACGGCAGCGCCACCATCACCGTTTACAACGGAACAGCGCCTTATTCCTACGAATGGAGCGATGGTATTACGATCAGCACCGCCACCCGTACCAACATGGTTCCCGGCAATTACAACGTTTTGGTAACCGACGGCGCCATGAATACCTCCCAGGTTCCGGTCAGTATCAATGCACCGCCTTCGGCCCTGAATCTTGTGCTGGCCGAGCAGGATCTGCGGTGTTTCCAGGACAACTCGGGCGTAGTGAACCTCACTGCCACCGGCGGCATGCTGCCCTACAGTTTTTCATGGAGCAACGGGTATACCGGCGAGGACCTGGTGAATGTGGCCAAAGGCATTTATACCATCACACTTACCGATGCCAACGGTTGCATTGCGCAGGCAACCGCTGAACTGGACGAACCCGGCGCCATAGGCCTGGATATTACCATAACCGGAGCCATACTTTGTTACGGTGAACAGGGCATCTCGGCAACGGCCAATACAACCGGCGGCGTGGGGACTTTCAGTTACCTGTGGGATGATCCGGGTACCCAGGTCACCAAAACTGCCTATGATCTGGCAGCCGGCACCTATCATGTTACCGTAACCGATGAGAATGGCTGCACCAAAACCTCATCCACTACCCTGCTGGAACCGGACCCGCTTGTTATTGAGGTTGAACTTACCGAACCTTCGTGTCCCGGGCTTTCCGACGGCATCATTGCTCCCACCGTCACCGGGGGAACACCAGGATTCGACTACAGCTGGTCCAACGGCAAATTCGAACGGTATAATACCAACATAAAAGCAGGCATTTACACCCTTACAGTTACCGACAATAACAACTGTACCCTGGTGCAGGACTTCACCCTCACGGATCCCGATACGGTAAAAATTACATCTGTTGAACCGACCGATCTCACTTGCTCGGGTCAGGCAGACGGATCAATTGCCATCGTTGCCACGGGTGGTACCGGAACCTTTGAATACTCGGTTGACGGAGGAGACAGTTTTATAACAACTGCCACCATCGACGGTCTGGCGCAAGGGGATTACATTGTGCAGGTCAGGGATGGCAATGGCTGTGTATCGGAAAATTACCCGGTGGATCTTGTGAAATCCGAGACCTGCGGCATGGTATTCTTTGATGCCTTCAGTCCGAATGCCGACGGCAAGAATGATGTCTGGCACATCGGGAACGTGGAAAGCTTCCCCAACTGTTCGGTGAAGATCTTCAACATATGGGGCATTGCGGTATTCAGTTCGGATGGATACGGAGAACCCTGGGACGGGAAACACGAGGGGAACGATTTGCCTTCGGGGACCTATTATTACGTGATTGATCCGGGCGATGGTTCCGAAACCCTTACCGGCGCTGTAAGCATTGTATACTAACCTGTCATGAAGCTGACTATGAAGACTCATAAAATACTTCCTTTCGTTATCGCCCTGATCGGGCTGACAGGATTCATGACGCAGACATCCAACGCCCAGCAGATCCCCAATTTCAGCATGTACAACATGAACCATTATCTGGTGAATCCTGCTGCCACGGGGACAACCGACCGCCTGCCGGTGTCGCTGTCCTACCGCAAGATGTGGGCGGGATTCGACAATTCCCCTTCGGTTCAGTACCTCTCGGCGGATATGCTGGTGGCAAAGAGCATGGGCGTGGGAGCCAGGTTGTTCAACTTCCAGGCAGGACCGTTGCGCAAAACAGGACTCGAAGGTTCCTACAGCTATCATTTATCCCTGGGATCCAGCGATACAAAGCTCTCTTTCGGACTATCCCTGCTTCTATACCAGTTCTTCCTGGATAAAGCCAGCCTGGTTGTGGAGGATATTGATGATGAGGTGTTCATGGGCAAGGAGCAGATGTTCGTTCCCGACGCCGGATTCGGAACCTATCTCTATGGTAGTAATTATTATGTTGGGATATCCGTTCCACAGCTTTTTCAGCGTAACATCGATCTGAAATCCGATATCATCCTCCAGCAGAAACAGGTAAGACATTACTACCTCCATGGCGGATACATTTTTGAAGCCGGTTCCGATTTCAAGATCGAACCTTCGGTATTGCTGAAATTTATTGAGGCAGGCATCTTCCAGGCCGACATCAATGCCCTGGTCACTTACAAGGACATGATCAACTTCGGCGTGTCATACAGGACCGAAGATGCAATATGCTTTCAGTTGGGTTATAAAAATCCCGACCTGTTTATCGGTTACGCCTATGACCTTCCGCTCTCGGGCATGGCAGGGAACACCTGGGGATCGCATGAGATCCTGTTCACCTATACATTTGATAATTTCATTGTGAAATAGGCCAATGTGCAGATATGCAAATGTGCAAATGTGCCCATCACTCATCACTCATCACTCATTACTTTTCATTATGTTTGTGCTAAATTAGAACCGCATGAACATACTACTGCTTGGTTCCGGAGGTCGTGAACATGCCCTGGCCTGGAAGATCAGTCAGAGCCCTAAACTGACAAAACTTTACATAGCCCCCGGCAATGCCGGTACTGCGCTCGCAGGTAACAATGTCAGTCTGCCTTCCGATGACTTTGACCGGATCGGTGAATTCGTGATCCGCGAAAAAATCAACATGGTGGTGGTCGGGCCTGAAGATCCCCTTGTCAGGGGAATCGCCGATTACTTCCTCCAGGATCCTGTATTGATGCATATTCCGGTTATCGGGCCTTCTAAAAAAGCAGCCATGCTCGAAGGGAGCAAGGAGTTCGCCAAAGGCTTCATGATACGGCATCATATTCCTACAGCCCGGTACAAGTCCGTTACCTTTCCCCGGATCACCGAAGGTATCCGGTTTCTGGACACCCTACAACCTCCTTACGTACTCAAGGCCAACGGTCTGGCTGCCGGCAAGGGTGTTCTAATCATTGACAACCTGTTTGATGCCCGGGACGAGCTGCACCAGATACTCAGCGGCAAATTCGGAGATGCCGGGAAGACCGTTGTGATCGAGGAATTTCTCAGTGGTATCGAACTCTCCGTTTTTGTGATCACCGACGGGAAAACCTACAAGCTCCTGCCGGAAGCCAAGGATTACAAGCGGATCGGGGAAGGTGACACGGGTCCCAATACCGGAGGCATGGGTGCCGTATCCCCGGTTCCTTTTGCAGATACTCACTTTATGAAGAAGGTGGAGGACCGGATTATCGTGCCGACCATCAGGGGTTTGCAGGATGAAGGGATCGAATACAAAGGCTTCATTTTCTTCGGCCTGATCAACTGTCATGGTGAACCTTATGTTATTGAATACAACGCCCGTTTGGGGGATCCCGAAAGCGAAGTGGTCCTGCCACGGCTCCGTACTGACCTGGTTGATCTGCTTGAAGGCGTTGCTTCGGGTACCCTGGCCGACAAAACAGTTGTGATCGATGACCGGTTTGTGACCACGGTCATGCTGGCTTCAGGAGGCTATCCCGGTTCCTATGAAAAGGGCAAGGAAATAACGGGACTTGACCGCGTCAGTGGCAGTGTTGTATTTCATGCCGGTACAAAACAGGATGTTGACCGGTTGGTGACCAACGGCGGGCGGGTAATGGCAGTCAGTTCTTACGGCAATACCATGCAGGAAGCCCTGGCGACATCCTATAAAAATGCTGCTGTCATTGAATTTGAAAATAAATATTACCGGCCTGATATCGGGTTCGATGTGAAATGATAGTCAATTTCATTATCTTTAAGTATCTGAAGACCGAGATACTTTGAGAAGACTGCTCCTGTTCCTGAAACCCCCGGATAGCTGGATCGTTCCCGCATCTGTTGCCGTCAGCATTATTACCGGCATCCTGGTTTACCTTTTTTATGTGTCAAGGGCATCCTCCTACCTTTCCGACAAACCTGAAACCTGCGTGAATTGTCACATTATGGCACCACAATACGCTACATGGAGTCACAGCGCGCATCGTGAAGTAACCAACTGCAATGACTGCCATGTTCCCCAAGATAATATGGTAAACCATTATTTTTTTAAGGCCAAGGACGGCATGCGGCATGCCACCATTTTTACCCTGCGCGCCGAGCCCCAGGTGATCTTTATCAAAGAGGCCGGCCAAAGGGTGGTGAAACAGAATTGCATCCGTTGCCACGAAAAAGTGCTGGAGGACAACCGGATGAGTTCCGTGAACGGCGCATTTACAGCTATGCGTACAGACCGCCAATGCTGGGAATGTCACCGGGAAGTGCCACATGGCAGGGTTCACAGTTTGAGCAGTGTGCCCTATGCCCGTGTGCCGATGTTAGAGAGCCCGGTACCGGAGTGGATGGTAGGAGTAAGGAACCCTTCAAGCGGTCCATAGACCCTTGAAGGGTGAATATAAAACAAAAACTTAAAACAATGAAAAACCTCCGTGAGACCATTGCCACAAAACCCTGGATCGGTTGGGTATTATTTGGTGTAACTATCCTGGTCGTTTTCCTGCTGGGGCTGCTGGCTGCCTCTATCATCCAGCGAAGGACCGAAGCGGTTTTCGCTTATACGCCGCAGGTGAATTACCCCGATTGGGAGCCCCGCAATGCAGAATGGGGAAAGGTTTTTCCACGGGAATACCAGTCCTACCTGCTGACTTCGGATACCCTTTTCAGGAGCAAGTACAACGGTAGCGCCATGATCGATATGCTCGAAGTAGATCCCCGCATGGTCGTTTTGTGGGCAGGTTATTCTTTCTCTAAAGATTACAGCCAGTCGCGCGGCCATTACTATGCCATCACGGACATCCTAAATACCCTGCGGACCGGGGCTCCGCTTGCCGGTGAAGTCAGTCCCCAACCCAATACCTGCTGGACCTGTAAAAGTCCCGATGTGCCACGGCTGATGCAAACCATGGGACCTGCGGAATTCTACAAGGGAAGCTGGGAATCAAAGGGAGCCGAAGTTGTAAATCCGATCGGATGCGCCGATTGCCATGATTCGAAAACCATGAACCTCCGGATTTCCCGGCCTGCACTGAAAGAAGCCTTTGAGCGATCGGGAAAGGACATTTCCCTTTCCACCCACCAGGAGATGCGCTCCCTCGTTTGTGCGCAATGTCATGTTGAATATTACTTCAACAAAAACAAGGTCGAAGGGGTTTCTTATCTCATGTTTCCCTGGGACAAGGGAATGACTGCTGAAACCATTGAACAGTACTACGATGAAATGGATTTTTCGGATTGGACCCATAGCTTCAGCAAAGCACCCATGCTGAAAGCCCAGCACCCCGACTATGAACTTTTCTCGACGGGAATCCATGCTGAAAGAGGGGTTTCCTGCGCCGATTGCCATATGCCGTATATCAGTGAAGGCGGCATAAAATATACCAACCATCATATCAGCAGCCCATTGAGCAATGTAAGCATTTCCTGCCAGGTTTGCCACCGCGAAGAGACGGAAAAGCTGGTGAAGAACGTTTACGACAGGCAGGACAAAATCATCGAGAACCGTGATAAGCTCGAGGAATTGCTGGTGAGGGCGCATATGGAGGCTAAGGCCGCCTGGGATAACGGCGCTGCAGAACCTCAGATGAAGCAAGCCCTGCACCTGATACGGCAGGCGCAATGGCGCTGGGACTTTTCAGCAGCCGGTCACGGAAATTCATTCCATGCTCCGGTGGAGATCTCGCGGATTATCGCATCGGGTATAGCCAAAGCCCAGGATGCCAGAATTGAGCTTGCCAGGGTACTGGCCGGACTGGGTCATAACCAGGAAATCCCCTACCCCGATATTTCATCCAAAGCCAAAGCGCAGCAATTGATCGGACTTGAAATGGCCCGGCTTAAATCCGACAAGTCAGAATTTTTGCGTACTATTGTTCCCAAATGGAACGAAGAAGCGGATGTCCGACAGAAACAATGGAACCCTTAACCCATCTATCCACTTAACAATAGACCTGATGCATTTACCCATGAAAAACAGTTTGGCCATTATCCTGCTTGCCATTCTTATGGCCCCGGTTTCCCTGGCCCAAAATCTTCCAGGGGGTTATCTTCTGCAGTACCAGCAAACTTTCAGCAATACCAAGGCTCTTGCCGATTTCAGGGTTGGAAATCCGCAACACTGGGGAATCCACAAGTCCGGGTCCAATTTCTACCTTCAGTATGCAGGAACACCTGGCTCTGCTGTCCGGCCCATCCTTCCGCAGAACATGGCCATTTTGAACAACCGCATCTTTGGCGATTTTATACTCGAAGCCGATGTCATGCCAGAGGTCGATACCCTGGGTTTCGGTGAGATCTGCCTTTTTCTGGGCATCAGGGATCAGGGCACGTATTATTGCATTCAGCTGGCAAGCCGGTGTGACAGTCTCACCCATGGGATATATGTGGTAAGGGATTCCACCCTTAAAAAGCTAACCCCTTCGGATGTACTCCCCGTTGTGTGGAAAAAGGACAAATGGCAGAAAGTCCGTTTGGTGCGTGATATTGTCGCACGTACGATCCTGATCTATGTCGGGAATATGGAGAAACCCCTGCTTCAGGCGAAAGACTTCGCGCTGGTCATGGGCTCAGTAGGTTTCGGCTCCTTTTCCGGCGCAGGACAGGTTGATAACATCAGAATATGGGCACCGACTGTTATTAGTGATGAGTGAATAGTGATGAGTGAATAGTGATGAGTGATGAGCGGGATTTGGGGTTTGGGTGCGGAGCATGTTAAACTCTCGCCGAGTAGGCAAAGGGGAGTTTCACCCCTAAGCCTCTCACAGAACCGTACGTGACAGTCTCCCGTCATACGGCTCGTGTTA
>JAFGGU010000078.1 GCA_016930375.1 Bacteroidales bacterium
CGTGCCTGGAACAGGACTCGAACCTGCACATCCTTGCGAATACTAGTCCCTGAAACTAGCGCGTCTACCAATTCCGCCATCCAGGCATTTTGAAAATCGGAGTGCAAATATATAAATTAATACGAATAATTGTCATAAAATCACGAAAACAAAAAGGCCGGAATTACCGGCCTTTTGTACTCATGGTTTGATCGCCTGAACGCTCATATCTGAGCAATATCTTTACCTATTCTACGTATTTTTTTATTCTGGGTTCGATTTTTAACAATTTATATTTTGCTATTTTTTTCCCATCTGCCCGGCTAACAGTACCGATATAATCCACATAGGCAACAAACTCATTCACCTCGTTCCTGTACAGCTGATCGGTTCTTATCCAGCTGATATCTTCCGAAGCCAGCTGATAATTGTTGTACTGCTCATGCCAGACATCCACAAAATAAACCACCGGATTGAGATTCTCAAACCTGGCAACACCGTTGGCATCCGTAAATCCTTCAATAACCGGGTTGGTCTGATAATCCCAGTCCGTTACCGTAGGATAAAGAATTACACTTGCATCGGATACACGGTAATGATCGTAATACTCTTCCACAATAACATTGAGAGCTGTGGTAAGCACTTCGATGGTCATGTATCTTCTGTCTACCACACGTTGACCAACGAAAGCTGTAAGAGTGACCTCATATATTCCGGTACGATCATAATAATGCGAGGCGTTTATCGCATCTGACCATGTGCCGTCACCAAAATCCCATTCAAAGTAATCGGCGAAATCCGAAGAAGTGTTCGTAAAATAGACCGTTTCAAAGACCTCAACCCGCTGCGATGAGACATAAAAATCAGCATAGGGTTCGCGTTCGCAGGAGGCTAATACAAGGATCAGCGCAGACAGTATGAGTATATTTTTTTTCATGGTTTCAGTCATTTATACATACTTACAGGTATTAATTCAAAACGCATGCCAATTGCCTGATAATTTTTATAACTTTTGCAGGCTGTTTCATAAAATCATTTCATCAAATGAAAAGGAAACTTACAGGCATGTTGCTGATTACGGCAGTTGCCATTACTGCTGTGTTTTCCCAGTATCCCGGTCAGCATGAACCCAAAATGAAGGTGGAAACTGCTGTTCCCCTGAAAGCTTATGCTTTTAACCTGGATGAGGTAAGGATAACCGAAGGCGTCTTTAAAACGGCCATGGAGAAGGACATCGCCTATCTTTTGCTCCTGGAGCCCGACCGGTTGCTGCACAGGTTTCATTTGCATGCCGGATTACCCGTTAAAGGTGAGATATATGGCGGCTGGGAGAGTGAAGGATTGTCGGGTCATACCCTGGGACATTATTTATCAGCCTGTGCCATGGTATATGCCGGCACCGGCAATCCCGAATTCAGGAAACGACTGGATTACATCACGGATGAATTGGAGCTTTGCCAGCAGGCCAGAAAAACAGGTTATGTAGGTGCCATTCCCCATGAAGATTCCATTTTCAACCAGGTTGCCCGGGGTGAGATCCGTTCACGCGGTTTCGATCTGAACGGTGGCTGGTCGCCCTGGTATACGGTGCATAAGGTAATGGCAGGCCTGGTTGACGCTTATCTTTACGGAGGAAATGAAAAGGCCCTGCAGGTTGTGCTGGGTATGGCCGACTGGACAGCCGGCATCGTCGATCCGCTTACCCGGGAACAGTGTCTGGAAATGCTCAATTGTGAATATGGCGGCATGAATGAGGTGCTGGTTAATATTTATGCCATAACAGGCAATAAAAAATACCTGGAGCTGTCCCGTAAATTTCACGACGAATTTGTGATGGGTCAGTTGGCAAAGCGTATCGATCCTATGCCCGGAAAACACTCCAATACCAACGTGCCAAAAGCTGTAGGAGCAGCACGCCGCTATGAACTGACAGGTAAGGAAGAAGACAGGACCATAGCGGCTTTCTTCTGGGAAACCATGGTGCACCATCATTCCTATGTTATCGGAGGCAACAGCAGTTATGAGTATTGCGGAGAACCCGACAAACTGAGTGACAGGCTGAGTGATAACACCTGTGAAACATGCAATACCTAC
Organism: Bacteroidales bacterium; assembly: GCA_016930375.1. Taxonomy (GTDB): domain Bacteria; phylum Bacteroidota; class Bacteroidia; order Bacteroidales; family UBA10428; genus UBA5072. The sequence goes on from JAFGGU010000078.1 coordinate 2,074, forward strand.
AACATACTCAAGCTTACCCGGCATTTGTTTTGCATGCAACCTGACCAGGAACTGGCTGATTTTTACGAAAGGGCGCTTTATAACCATATACTGGCTTCACAGAATCCAGTCGACGGCATGGTTTGCTATTTCGTTCCCCTGCGCATGGGTACTCACAAAACATTCAGCGATCCGTTCAATACTTTCACATGCTGTGTCGGAACCGGTATGGAAAACCATGTAAAATATGCCGAGAGCATATATTACAGGTCGGATGACGGAGGATTGTATGTGAACCTGTTTATACCCTCCGAACTGAACTGGAAAAGCAGGGGAGTCAGGATCTCTCAGGAAACCACCTTTCCCTGGGGAGATAAAACCACCCTGCGCTTTTCAATGGATCAGAAAGTAAGGTTTCCTTTGTATCTGAGGAATCCCGGGTGGGCCAGGCAGGGAATTACCATTAAGGTGAACGATACGCCGGTTGTGGTAAGCAGAAATGCATCCGGATTCGGGGTGATCGACCGGGTATGGCAGGAGGGGGATAAGGTGGAAATCATTTTCCCCATGGAGCTGTATTCCGAAAGTATGCCTGATAATGCCGACAGGGTGGCATTTTTATATGGCCCGGTTGTGCTGGCGGGACAGCTGGGAAGCGAGCAACCCGACCCGGTATATGGAACACCGGTTTTACTCACGGATCAGAGGGACCCGGGGAAGTGGATGAAACCCGTGCCCGATTCTTCCGTGTTTTTCCGGACCGACAAAGCCGGACAACCTTTCGACTTTTTACTGAAACCGTTTTTCAGAACAAATGACCAGTATTACAGTGTATACTTCGATTTTTTCACCCCGGCGGCATGGGAGGAAAGGAAAGCGGAATATGAAGGGGAGAAAAGGAGGCAGCAGGCGATTGAAAACAGGACCATTGACAATTTCAGGATTGGCGAAATGCAGCCGGAACGCGACCATCAGCTGGAAGCCAGTGAAAAGTCTTATGTGGATGCAGCTTTGGGACGCATGGGAAGAGAAGCCAGGGCAGACCATTATTTCTCGTTCACCATGGCAGTCAACCCCGGGATCACCAATCATTTGCTTTTAACATATATCGGTGATGACACCAACCGTAAGTTTGATATCGTGGTAGATGGTGCAATACTCTCGACTGTGGAATGGAACGGTGGTAAAACAGGACGGTTTTATGATGTGGAATATCCTCTTCGGGCAGAACTCATCCAGGGAAAGACCCGGATTACCGTGAAAATCCTGGCCAATCATGGCCGCACTGCCGGAAGAATTTTTGGCTGCCGGGTCGTTACCGAATAATTAAAAGTCAGATCTGTGAACTGTTCGCCGGCGTCAGGAAGATTCTGCGGATATTGCTGACTGTATCGGCGTATTCGGGCCTGACACGCATTTCATTCCAATCTTCATGCGAGGTAAATTTGTTCCAGGCAGCATCGCGATCTGCCATATCCTTGAATCCGATCATATAGATCAGGCCAGGCATGTAATTTCCAGCCAAAATCCTGCCGAAGAATACCGGAATAAGCCCAACTCTGAGAAAAAGTCCAATTTCTTCCCGGTTGAACATCATAATCTTTCTTCTTCCTGCATCTTCACTCGCACTTTCGTATATACGCAGTTCGAACAGACTTTTCTTTTCAGCGGGTATGCTCAGCGCAGGGAATTCATCGAAAGCCTCCAGCAGGAAAGTCTCAAACCTGGTATAAACGGCGCCTGAAGCGGGCAGGTTATTGTAATTACCTGATGCCTTCAGGAAATCAGGATCAGTGAACCACTCCGACTGTACTGTGAAATAAGCCGATGCATTCGGATAAGCTAACATCACATAAAGTTTTACAGGTTCCTCCAGGCTGTAATCATTGAACGCGGCAAACTGCACCTTGCGTTTGTTCAGGAACGGAATCAGGGCATCTTTGAAATATTGTTCCAGAAGTCCCTTTGCATTTGCAGCACGCGATATATGATAGATCCTTAATTCAAAAAGGCCTTTCTCATGACCGCCAAATGCCTGACTCCCTAATAGGGGCATGGAAAGGGATAATGTGCCTGCAGCCAATGCTGAATTCTTCAGAAATGATCTTCTTTCCATAAATGTTTTTTAATATTACATCTAAAGATATTAAGAATTCTGCAACGATCACTCAGATTAGGAAAGTGTTTTCCTGTTTTCTCCTAAAGTGATTATCTGCCGGTCCTGGCATACCATTTTCTTGTATTGCTGGTATTGTGAGGTCTTGAAGGTGCCGGTTTTGTTACTTTAACAGGATGGGCGTTTTTCAAGGGAAAAGAATGGTCATCCACTACCGGGATCCTTTTGTTAATCAGTTTTTCAATATCCCGGATGTAGGCTTTTTCTTCCGCATCGCAAAGTGAATAGGCTGTGCCTGCCGCACCTGCTCTTCCGGTGCGCCCGATACGATGGACATATGTTTCTGCCACATTGGGTATTTCATAGTTGATAACATGACCCAGGTCGTCAACATCAATGCCCCGGGAAGCTATATCTGTGGCTACCAGTACACGTGTGGTCTGCGCCTTGAAATTGGCAAGTGCTCTTTGCCGGGCGTTCTGTGCCTTATCACCATGAATGGCCTCTGCCTTGATATTGTTACTGAGGAGAACACGCATGACTCTATCTGCGCCATATTTCGTACGTGTAAATACCAGCGCTGATTTAATGGTCTTGTCTTTTAATATATCCATCAGCAGGGCATTTTTATTCCCTTTATCAACGTAATATACATACTGATCGATGGTTTCTACCGTAGAGGCAGAGGGAGTGACTTCGACCCTTTTGGGATTATTCAGTATCGAGCCCGCAAGCTTCATAATATCGGGCTGCAGCGTGGCGGAAAAGAACAGCGTCTGCCGTTTTTGGGGGAGATGGGAAAGGATCTTCTTTACATCGATAATAAAACCCATGTCCAGCATGCGATCGGCCTCATCCAGCACAAAAATCTCGACATCCCTGAGGGAAACAAAGCCCTGGTTTATGAGATCGAGCAGCCTGCCGGGGGTGGCGATCAGAATATCTACGCCTCTCTGCAGAGCCCTGGTTTGATGATACTGGCTCACTCCGCCAAATATGACGGTGTTGTTTAACCGGACGTGACGCCCGTAGGATTGAAAACTTTCGCCGATCTGTATGGCCAGTTCCCTTGTCGGGGTCAGGATCAGACTCCTGATCCGCTTTCTGTGATCGTTTGATTTATTGGTGCTTAAGAGCTGCAGGATCGGGATGGCAAAAGCAGCTGTTTTTCCTGTGCCGGTCTGTGCGCAACCCAGCAAGTCATTTCCTTTTAATACTATGGGGATCGCTTGTTCCTGTATGGGTGTTGGTGATGTGTAACCTTCTTCTTTTAATGAATCGAGAACGGGTTGAATAATGTTTAATGATTGAAAAGACATAAATTAATTTAAATAAAATTTGTAGTGATTTTAACCTGAATGCATCAGGCGGTGAAAAGTTTTGAGCTTAACATGCGGCAAAGATAAGATATTTAATTCATTTCTGCATTTTATTTGCAAATAACTGGTAATTTTATCCGGGATAAGTATCCAATGATTCTGTAAATGAAATACTAACAGCATTTAACCATGAGGAAATTACTTTTTATTGCACTGTGTTTTCTGCCCGTAAGCATGCAAGCCCAAAGCAACGCTGATTTCGATCGCTATTTTGAGGATCAGACATTGCGGATCGATTATTATCACACCGGCGATGCCAAAAGCGAAATATTCAGCATGGACAGGATTTACAAGCAGGGTACCTGGGCGGGTAATCCCGGTAATTGCATTCAACCGTTCGAAATGGGCCTTTATAAAGTGAATGTTTTTGATATTGCCACAAACCGGTTGATCTTTTCAAAAGGATACAACAGCATTTTCGCGGAATACCAGACCATCGAGCCTGCCATCAGGGGTATTAAACGCACCTATCACGAATCGGTGCTGATCCCCTGTCCCCAAAAGCCTTTCATACTTATTATAGAAAAACGCGACCGGTATAATTTGCTTTCCCCGGTTTTTACAAAAACCATTGATCCCGCTGACTATCATATCATAACCGAGAAATTCAGCCTCCGGCACGATGTGGTCATTCCGGTAATTCAAAACGGGAATCCGCACCAGAAAGTCGACCTGGTCATTCTGGCCGAAGGGTATCAGGCTGATGAGCTGGATAAATTTAAAAGTGATCTGAAATATTACACCGATTTGTTTTTCAAGGTGGAGCCCTACAAGAGCAGGGCAAAACAATTCAATATCAGCGGCATTTTCAGTGCTTCCGAAGAAAGCGGAACCGATGAACCGCGGCAGGGCATTTACAGAAATACCAGGCTGGGCAGTTCGTTCAATGCCTTTGACCTGGACCGCTATTGCCTTGCCGAGGATAACAAAAGTATCCGTGACGTGGCTGCCAACGCGCCTTATGATGCCATCCTGATCATGGTGAACAGGGATCGCTACGGCGGTGGCGGGATTTACAACTGGCAGACCGTATTTAATACCGGCTCTCCCTGGCGTGATTACGTTTTCCTGCATGAATTCGGCCATGCCTTTGCCGGGTTGGCTGACGAATATTTCTCTTCGCCGGTGGCCTATGTCGACTTTTATACCACGGGGGTGGAACCGCTTGAACCCAACATTACAGCGCTGATTGATACTGCTCATGTGAAATGGGAACAATACCTTTCACCCGGTATCAAAGTCCCTACCGAATGGGGCAAGGCAACCTATGACAGCCTGATGAACCGCATTCCGACAATTCAGGAGGAAAGTGAAAGGACCAGGTTGAATAAGCAAATAGATGATTTTTTCAGGAATCACCCGCTCAGGGACAAGGTAGGGGTATTTGAGGGCGCCAATTACATGTCAAAAGGCATGTACCGTCCCACCCTCATGTCGCTTATGCATAAATTTGAAGAGGACAGATTATCTTATGATATTGTTAATGAGCGGGCTATCATTGAAACCATGAACTATTATACCGGCGACTGAATGGCGGCCAAAGGATTGATTTTTGATATCAAGCGATTTTCGGTGAATGACGGTCCGGGTATCCGCACCACGGTGTTTTTCAAGGGTTGTCCCCTGGACTGCCGTTGGTGTCATAACCCCGAAAGCCAGTCGTGTGAGCCGGAACCCATAAGCGTGACCCGGAGACTGAACGGGAAGGAATATCAACATCAGGAAACTGTGGGGAAGTATATGACGGTTGAGGAAGTAATGGCCGAGCTTCTGAAAGAAAATATTTTTCATGAGACTTCGGGTGGAGGTGTCACTTTTTCGGGTGGGGAACCTTTGTTTCAGCCTGAATTCCTTGCAGATCTTGCCCGGGCCTGTCGCACAAGGAACATCCATACCTGTCTCGATACCAGCGGTTATTGCGATCCGTGTCTTTTCAGCCGGCTCATACCCCTGTTTGATTTGTTTCTCTATGATATCAAAATCTTTGACCGTGATCAGCATATTCAATACACAGGGTATCCGAATGATGAGATTCTGGCTAACCTTCGACAGTTGGACAAAACCGGGGTCCCATACATCATCAGGGTACCTGTAATTCCCGGGGTGAATGATGATGCGGAAAGCATGAACAGTCTTCTGACTTTTACCGGTTCTCTGGGAAACCCCGTGAAGGAGGTCCATTTTTTACCCTACCATCCTTTGGCCTTCCATAAACTGGAGAATCTGGGGAGGACGGATAAAATGGACAAATCCATAAGGATAAATGAATCAGAACTTCATAAATTTGTGATTGAATTTGAACAAGCTGGTTGCAAAGTCAAAACTGGTGGTTAATTATCTCCGACATGAATGAAAGAATACGTAAACTGAGAGAGGAAAGCCTGAAAGCAGTAAATCGCATCTCGGCAGAAAGAGCTTTGCTGGTCACACGGTTTTACCGTTCTGCAGTTGCGCATGAAGTCACTGTTCCTGTTCAACGGGCACTTTGCTTTGATTATATTTTGAAGCATAAATCCATTTGCATTCTTCCGAATGAATTGATCGTGGGGGAAAGAGGACCGTCGCCCAAGGCAACTCCCACCTATCCCGAAATCAACCTGCATTCGCTCCAGGATCTTGAGGTATTGCACAATCGGGAAAAAGTTCATTTTCAGAGTGATGAGGATACCCGCAAGGCCTTTGCGGAAGAAGTCATTCCATTTTGGAAGGGAATGACAAACCGGGACAGGATGATGCGTTTGCTTCCCCTGGAATGGCATCAGGCTTATGAGGCAGGTATTTTCACTGAATTCATGGAACAAAGGGCGCCCGGCCATACCGTGCTGGGAGATAAGATCTATCATAAAGGAATGCAGGATATTATAACGGATATCCACAGAGCCATGGAAAAGCTCGACTTTATGAATGATCCCCAGGCATTTGAAAAGCAGGAAGAGCTAAAGGCCATGGAAATATCGGCAGGTGCAATCATTCTATACGCTTTACGACATGCTGACAAACTCCTTGAAATGGCTTCCGGTGAGGGTGATCCTGACCGGAAAAGGGAACTCGAAGAAATAGCATCCATCTGTCGATGGGTTCCGGCTTATGCACCACGAACCTTTCACGAGGCGCTTCAGTATTACTGGTTCGTCCACCTTGGCGTAATCACCGAACTCAATCCCTGGGATTCTTTCAATCCGGGAAGGCTTGATCAGCATTTGTATCCTTTTTATAAAAAGGAATTGGAGGAGGGTACCCTTACCGCAGATAGAGCCATTGAACTCCTGCAGGCATTCTGGATCAAGTTTAACAATCATCCTGCGCCTCCCAAGGTTGGGATTACGGCCCAGGAAAGCAATACCTATACCGACTTCTCCCTGATCAACCTGGGCGGTGTAAAGGCCGACGGGTCAGATGCGGTGAATGAACTTACCTATATCATCCTGGACGTTATTGAGGAAATGCGGTTGCTTCAGCCCAGTTCAATGGTGCAAGTCAGCAAGAAGAATCCCGACAGCTTCCTGCACCGGGCGATCAGGATTATTAAAACGGGCTTTGGCCAGCCTTCTGTATTTAATACCGATGCCATTGTGCAGGAGCTGGTGCGCCAGGGAAAAAGCATTGAAGATGCCCGCAGGGGCGGTGCCAGCGGTTGCGTTGAAAGCGGTGCCTTTGGCACGGAATCCTATATACTTACCGGCTATTTTAATATTCCCAAAGTGCTCGAGATCACTTTGCACAATGGCAAAGATCCTTTGACCGGAAAACGGATTGGCATGATTACGGGAGATCCTGCAGATTTCAGCAGTTTTGAGGAATTACTGGATGCATTTAACAGGCAACTTCGTCATTTCATCAACATCAAAATAAAGGGCAGCAATATCATCGAAAAGATCTTTGCCCTGTATATGCCTGCGCCCTTCCTGTCCCTGCTCATTGATGATTGCGTTTCCAACGGGAAAGATTACAATGCCGGCGGTACACGTTACAATACTAGTTATATTCAGGGAGTAGGCATGGGTACAATTACCGACAGCCTGACTGCACTGCAATATCATGTTTTCGACAGGAAAACAATCTCCCTTAAAAAAATGCTTGACGCTCTTGAAAAAAATTTCGAGGGTTATGAAGATCTTCATTACGAACTTGTTTACAATACCCCCAAATACGGGAATGATGATGCTTATGCCGATGAGAATCTGGTAAGGGTGTTTGAAATGTACTATGATGCTGTGGACGGAATGCCGTCTCCCAGGGGCGGAACCTACAGGATCAACCTTCTGCCTACCACCTGCCATGTTTATTTTGGAAGCAAGATAAGGGCGCTGCCTGACGGGCGCAAGGCCAAAGAACCTGTAAGCGAGGGAGTTTCGCCTGTGCAGGGATCTGACCACCAGGGACCTACGTCGGTGATCAAATCGGTGGCTAAAATAGATCACATTCGAACAGGCGGTACCTTGCTGAATCAGAAATTCGCACCTTCTTTTTTTAAGGATGATGACAGCATACAGAAATTGGGCCAGCTCATTCGCAGTTATTTCAGGCTCGACGGACATCACATTCAATTCAACGTTGTTTCGGCCGATACACTGCGGGACGCCCAGAAACACCCCGAAAAACACCGTGATCTTATCGTGCGTGTGGCAGGTTACAGCGATTACTTCAATGATCTTGGCGGGGACCTGCAGGATGAGATCATCCGGCGTACGGAACATGAAGTTTTATAGTATAGTGATATGCTTTTTATTTACAATCCCGTTCAAATGAGAAAAATTTTCAGACTGGTATCAGCAGGCGCATGCCTGGCGCTGCTTCTCAGTTCCTGCGGATCTGAGAAAACCGCACCACCGGATTATCCGATCCGCCCGGTGCCGTTTACAGCCATACAGGTAAATGATGAATTCTGGGCACCACGCATCCGGCGTAATCACGATGTGACCATACCCATAGCGCTTGATCAGTGCTATAAGACCGGTCGCGTGGACAATTTCCTGTTTGCTGGAAAGCTTAAAAGCGGCAGTTTCTGCACGGAATATCCCTTTGATGATACGGATATTTACAAGATAATTGAAGGCGCCAGCTATTCCCTGCAAACCTTCCCCGATGCATTGCTGGAGGCAAGGATCGATACCCTGATCTATTACATTGGCAAAGCGCAGGAACCTGATGGGTATCTGTATACAAACCGCACCATCGATTCAACGAATCTTCATCCCTGGGCAGGCAAAAAAAGATGGGAAAAGGATCCCGAACTGAGTCATGAACTGTATAACTGCGGACATTTGTATGAAGCAGCGGTCGCGCATTTCCAGGCAACCGGCAAAAGATCCCTGTTGGATATAGCCATAAAAAATGCCGACCTGCTGGTAAGGGACTTCGGCCCGGGGAAACTGGCCTATGAACCCGGCCACCAGGTTGTGGAAATGGGCCTTGTTAAAATGTACCGGATTACCGGTAAAAAGGAATACCTGGATCTGGCAAAGTTTTTCCTGGACATTCGCGGCAAGGGAAGCGAATACAGCCAGGATCATATGAAAGTCACCGAACAAACCGAGGCCGTTGGTCACGCTGTGCGAGCCATGTACATGTACTCGGGTATGGCCGATGTGGCTGCCATTACCGGTGAACAGGCATATGTACAGGCCCTTGATAAGATATGGAATGACCTGATCAGCAGCAAGTTCTATATAACCGGGGGTATCGGCGCAGCCGCAGGTCACGAGGGTTTCGGCCCTGCTTATGATTTGCCCAATCTGACTGCCTATAATGAAACCTGTGCCTCCATCGGCGAGGTATACTGGAATTACCGGTTTTTTCTGCTGCGCGGTGAATCATCCTATTATGATGTTCTTGAACGCGTTCTATACAATGGCCTGATTTCCGGGGTTTCACTCAGCGGGGATCATTTCTTCTATCCCAATCCCCTGGAATCGGAAGGTCAGCACGCCCGCAGCGAATGGTTCGGTTGTGCCTGCTGTCCCAGCAACATATGCAGGTTCATTCCTTCGGTTCCCGGCTACATGTACGCCCTTGACAAAGAAAAGCTGTACATCAATCTTTTCATTGGCAGCAAGGCCGATATCGACTTCAATGGAAACGCAGTGGAAGTTGAGCAGAAGACAAACTATCCATGGCATGGAAAAATTGAAATAGTCCTTACCCCTGCAAAGAGCCAGAGTTTTGAGTTGGCGGTCCGTATTCCGGGCTGGGCAAAAAATCAGCCGGTTCCGGGCAATTTATATGCTTACCAGTCCACAGATTCATCAGGATTTGTCCTGCTTGTAAATGGGGAACAGGCAGCATATACTATGGAAAATGGTTATGCAGTTATCAGCAGGAAATGGAAGAAAGGCGATGCAGTGAGCCTTGATCTTCCTATGCCGGTGCGTCGCGTAATGGCACATGAAAAGGTAACGGCCAATCAGGGCAGGGTTGCCCTGCAGCGTGGGCCTTTGGTATATTGTGCCGAATGGCCTGAGTTTTCCGATGGAAAAGTACTGAATTTGGTACTGGGTGATGACACAAATCTAACAGCGGAATTCCGGCCTGATCTTTTATCGGGTGTGACTGTGATCACCGATGAGGCTGATTTCACAGCCATCCCCTATTTTGCCTGGGCAAACCGGGGAAAAGGCGAGATGGCGGTATGGTTCAGATCAACCGGCAACCCACCTGAACAAAGGGTAGATTACCGATAATACAGGAACATCATTGTATACTACATATCCCTGCCTGAACATACAGTCTGCCTCGGGAAATTGTCTGATCACAGGCAGTGCGGTAAATCTTCCAAGAATTAGACTCAGCAGCTGCATCAGGAAACTATCGAAGATGATGATGGAAGTCACCACAAAGTAAATGGAATCGGTGGTCCTGATATTGAAAGGATCCAGGTAGAATCTGGATGCCAGGGCAATGCCCGTGATCCATACTGCAATTCTGACCATAAACCCGACACTGACCAGGTAGGTTGTGTTTGATTTTGTAAGGGTGATCAAAAGAACTGCCCTGCTTAAAAGTCCGCCAAAGATCATCCCGATGATAAACCTCCACACCACGCTCGAAATGTTAAGGAACAGCATGCAGCCTAAGATGGAGAGTACTTTGATTAACGCGCACACCGTGTGTATGATGAATGCCTTCCGGGACCTTGGCACGGCTATCGAAACGCTCTGGTTCACATAGTTGACATTGTGCTGGCGGTATCCTCCGGATTTGAATTTCACATCCTTTAATTTGAGGAGATCCATTTTATAAGGCCTTGAATCAGCTGTTTTACCGGAACAGTAATAACAGGAAAGTTCCGTGGGATGTATTTCCTGAAACAATGCCCTGATCCGCTGAGGTGTATAATATAAGGAACGCGGCATCAGGTAATGCCTGAAATTGTCATGGATATACCAACCGATGATGGCCGCAAACGGCCACATGAAAAGGGCCATGAAAATAAAGGTCCAGTGCTGTGTAAAGGTCAATACAACAGGGACCACCAGTAGAAAAAGAAAGAGGATGATGCTTACAAGACGCATCATTATCGTCAACAGCAATGCTATATCATTGATGCCACTCTCCTGGAATGCCTCATGTTGCTTTTGAAATTTCTCATATCGCATTTTTGCCTGCCGATGAGCCTTTTCTCTTGCTTCCTGCCGGAATTTTTCATACGCTTCCGTATTCCTGTAGTCTTCGGTGTTTTTGTAATCAGCGTAACGGGGCCAATGATTCATTAAAAACTCATAGGCTTCGGTTATCTCGCAAAACCTTTCGTGGGCATCGGGTGATTTGTTGACATCGGGATGGTATTGCTTGGCCAGCCGGCGGTATGATTTCCGGATGTCATCGGAAGAAGCGTTTTCAGGTATTTGCAGGATCTCAAAGTAGTTTTTCATGGTAGGAATGAGACTTTGGCCCTACTAATTTACGGCAAAATATCAAAATAAATTCGGCGGAGTTTTAAACTCCGCCGAGCAGGGAGGCTAAGCGTAGTTTCCAACTACGCTTTTGCAACAGTATAATCTACAGCCTGTTCTAATAACTAAAATCAATCTTCAGATCAACTATTTCAACAGGATTATAAGGTACCAGCGTTTCAACCCTCGTTTCGAGTTCGCTATAATTGCCGTCAGGTGCCGTACCGCCTTTAACAAATCCATTGGAATTGAAATACCCGGGGGCATCTGCATTCTTCAGGTAAGGTGAAATGAATCCGGCGATCTCATCAGGCCGTAGTGTTATTCCTGCATTGGCATAAGCAGTAACCACAAAATTAGTCAATTCACGGGTAAGGACATTCTTAATAGAATTCTCCTCGAGAAGGGCAGCCCTTTCGTTTATGTCAGCCGAATTCCTGGGAAGGCCAACTTCGGCGACGGCAACATCCGTGTTTTCGTTTCCGGAAGCTACAAATGCCCAGTTAAAGCCTTTATTGTCAGTGTCATAAATATTGAATAAGGCATTCGGATGATTGGAATTTCCGATCACATCGATAACATGACCTTTTTTGCCAACAAACATTCTCATGGTTTCCACTGCATAGGTTTGTGAGGTTTTGACAGGTAAACCGGCCATTTCAACGATCATGCAGGCATCATAACCATTCATCCCGTTTTCATAGTATTCAATGCTTCCCATGGCATTGGACGCATAAACATTTTTATTCCGATCCAGATTGTAAGGCTTGAAGATGGCAATACCTTCAATGGGACTTTTATTCCAGAATACCTGCATACCAATTCCGCCATCGGCATTGCCTTCTGATTCGGCATCGGTGATGGTAAGCTGATATTCCCAGCGACGACCCCGGAATTCCACGTCAGAAATGACATCAAGATTCTTCACACGATCATCGTCCTCACTCGTGTAACTCAGGCTTATCACATTTTCTATATGAAAGGCGCTGATCGACCACATAGCGGCTTCTACTATATCCGCAGCACCTTCACCCACGGCAATCCAGGCATTCAGGTACCAGTAAATGTGATTGCCGCTGATCGTGTCGATCGCAGTACTTTTCAGTGAGGTTGATTTCAGGTTGTTACTCATCGAGGTGGGAACATCAACCTTAAAATGTTCGGGAAGAATGCCATAGTTTTTATCTGTTTGATCCAAAAGGGCATCTTCACACGATGTGGATAACATGACGGCTGCAATGGCCACCATTCCGATAAGAAAACTTCTTGTGTTCATGAGATTAAGTTTTTAATTGATTAACTGGTTTCATGAATACCACACAAGAGATTGACTTTACCCTGATATAAATTCTATTTTTTTGAAATTCTTTTGCTACAATAATTCATCCTCTACGAGGATGTTGTGGGAATATATTGATATTGATTCTAAAATAATTCATCCTCTACGAGGAATGTTGTGGGTGTTTCGATGAAATCTTCTACAATAATTCATCCTCTACGAGGATGTTGGGATTGCAAATGATTCTGCAATAGATTATTCCCCGAACCTCGTAGAGGTTCAATTATTGTAGCAAAACATGTCATGTTACCCCGCCACATTCCTGTAGGGGATGAATTATTTGTCTGAAATCATTCGAAAAACGTTGTGTCTGTCACAACCGTGCACGCTGCGAACCACCCGCGCACACCATGATGGAAGTTTGTAGGCACGTTACCCGGTTCTGCGTCAAAATTGCCACCACGCCATTCGGTCTCCAGCATAAGGGACCGGACAAATCGCTGGTGATCCTCACTCAGAGAATATTTCCTGCGGATAATTTCGGTCTGATGTGGAAACAGGATGACCTGCCTGGCCGGCGCGAATTCTTTTCCTAGATCAATATTGTCCAGGCTGTAAAATATTTCTGTGGCCCTGCCGGCGCCATACACCTCACTATATTGGGCATCAGCCGACCAGTCATAGTAAACTTCAGTCATGGATGCCTGTCCTTCCTGATAAACCAGGCGAAAGTAGCCGTCGCTGGCAATGATATCAGCAACTTCCAAGGGCGATACACCGGTCATGGATGCATACGCAGTGTCGGAATGACCTTCATAGGATAAGGTCAACAGGTATATTTTCCCGGCTGTTGCCCTAAAAGGAATGTCTGAAAAATAGCTGCCCGGATTTTCCAAATCTTCAGTGAATCCTATGGAAGTCAAGCCATCACTCAACTGTATGACTGCTCCCGAAAAGCCTTCCGGCAGTTGGTTCAATTCATCGGACGACCAGTAAAGCCTGAGGTCATGATGTTTCATTTCATTGGTAATGATACAGTCGGCGACAAGAAATTTTTCGGCATGCTGCAAATCCCATTCTGTTTTCTGCTCACAGGACAAAAGAAAAATGGCAATCATCAAAACGATAAATCGCGGCTTCATGATCAGAATTTAAGACTATAGGTAAATGATGGAACGATAGAGTAAACGTATTTGTAGGTTGGCAACTGTTCCTGCCGGTTCATCTTATCGGCAGGAATATAGAACTTGTCATCGGCTCCCTTGATTTTATTGAAATTTAAAAAGACATAATTGCGGGAATTGAAAAAATTGTAAAGTGTAAGGGTGAAATAATGCTCAAACGGCTTCCCGATTCTGTTCAGCCGCCAGGCCGAACCTATGTCAATACGCCTGTAATCCGGCAACCTGTCGTTGTTTTGTTGGGTATATTCCGGTACCTGGCTTCCCCGGTAGTAATAAAAACCCGTTGGTGTGGAAATGGTCATTCCCGATGTATAAACCCCATTCAGATTGAGCGTCCAACGTGGCCTTACCTTAAAATTGAGGGACAGCGAAATATCAACAGGTCTGTCCTGGTGTGACGGATACCATCGGTCGGCATTCAGGTCATTAATTTTCAGATAACTCCGCGTAAATCCATACCCCAATTGACCGGTCAGCCTGCCCTGGGTTTTCCGGATCATCACCTCGAAACCGCCGGCATATCCTTTTCCTTGCCTCAATTCTCCTTCAAGATAAGGATTCAGAAACATTTCGGCATGATAACTGTATCCCACCTGGTTGAACAGGTTCTTGTAATATACATCCAGGTTCAGGTCAACCGATTTACCCGGCCAGGATTTAACAAATCCCAGGTTAAAAATATCGGCGTACTGCGGCCTTATATTCGGTCCGGAAGGTAGCCATACCTCCAGGGAATTAAACGGACTGATGCTGTTGTTGATCTGGTTGATATGCTGGATGGTCCGGTTATAGGATGCTTTTACAGAGGCATATTTGCCGGTCCTGAATGAAACCGAGATCCGGGGTTCAAGAAGATTTCTGGAATAGTACCTGGCTCCCCTTGCATATTCCACATAGGACACCGGTTGATAATCATCGTCATAAATAATGCTGAAAGCCTCGCCGTAATTGCTCCAGTTGGAGAAACGAAAACCGTAATTCACGCGGAGCCATTTCAGCGGCTCAAGCTCATCACCTGCGTACAATACAAGTTCCCCGGAATTTACCTGCGATACGCGCATCGTATCCAATGAGGCATCCGGAGATGTGTAATTGCCCGGATTAAAGAAATACCCGCCGAGGTTAAATCCGAACCTGAGGTTATTCCGGGGACTGATGTACCAGGAGAATTCAGATTTCAGGTTCGTTCCCGTTATGTCTGAATTCCAGTAAATTTTTCGGTCATAATCTGTATAAAGGGAATAATCGAACTTGCTGGCATAAAAGGTAGTATTTGAAAACAACCTGGTGCCATAGACATGAGACCAGCGCAAGGTGATGGCAGAATTGCCCCATTCAAGTCCGTTCCTGGTATCCCCGGGTTTGTTGATAAAGGCATCCTTGCCGGCAAACAAGGTCAGGTAAAGCCTGTCGCGTTTTCCCAGCCTGAAATTGAACTTGGAAGTGAAATCAGCGAAATAGAAGCTTTCCACCGAGGGATTGGCACCCTTGACAAGCAGGCCGAAAGTTGAAATGCGAAAAGAGACAAAATAGGAACTGGCCTCTTTCCTGAATGGCCCTTCAATATTGAATCTTGTTGAAACAGGGCTGATACTGGCGCTCCCCGAGAACTTGTTCATGTTGCCGTCCTTTGCCCGGATGTCAATGACAGAGGACAACCTTCCCCCGTATTGAACCGGAAAATCGGCCCGGTACAGTTCGACATTTTTAATGGCTTCGGGAATAATGGGCGTAAAGAGTCCCAGCAAATGAGAAGGATTGTATATTGGCGCTTCATCCAGAAGTATCAGATTCTGGTCACGGCTGCCTCCGCGCACTGAAAAATAACTGGATCCATCGCTCTGAAAACTCACCCCGGGAAGGTTGTCGAGTGACTTGAGCATATCGGTTTCGCCGAGCGCAGCCGATTGCCGTTGCACTACCGAAGGATCCACATGGGTCTGGGCGGCCAGAGAACTGAAAACCAGCTGCTCCTGGCTTACCGGGTTGATAATGATCTCTTTCAAAGTAAAGGGTGATGGGTTCAGATGCATGTTCAGCCGGATATCTCCTGATAAATCAATGGTTTTGTTTTGAATCATATACCCAACATAAGAGGTTTGTATGCTATATTTCCCGGCAGGCAGGGTGAGGGAATAGAAACCGTAATTGTTGGTGAAAATCCCTGTGCCTGTCTCCCTGATGTATACAGCAGCGCCGATCATGACTTCACGGGAAGCAGAATCGGTGATGACTCCGCATACGGTGAATAATACCGGTCCCCGTGTTTTGTCAGTTTCCTGCTTTCTAACGGATTTCAGTACTATATATCCATCCACGAGCGTATACTGAATGCTGCAGGATTGCAATATCTCATCCAATACCCGACCCAGGCTTGTGTTTTCCGTGGCGTAATGGATGGTTTGGTTTATGGCAACCAGTTCGGGACTATAGGAGAACCGGATCTGAAACGAACGGGACAGGTCATTCAGCACCTCCTCGAGCGGAATGCCGGAATAATTTACCCCGACCTTCTGACTAAGATCCGGCTGTTGCGCAACAGATATTGGTCCGGAAGAAAGTAGCAAAATGCCCGGAATTATCCATTTGCGAACTCCTAACCTTTTATATATGCTTCTCAGCATCCTTTTCCGGTTATTGAGATCAGATTGTCCTTCTGAATAATGGTAAGATCAAGGGTAGTTTTAAGCACTTCAATGACCGATCCGAGATCTCGATTGTCAAATTGAACAGTCACGGTGCAGTTTTCAAGAGCCGGTGCAATGTTAAAAGTCACATGGTATGTATCTGAAAGTGTTTCCGCAACTTCTGAAAGCGGAGTGCTGCGAAAATCAATTACCCGTGTTTTCCAGGACAGGTCATTGGGATTGGAAGCGGCCAGTTTCGTGATTGTTTTGACCGATTTGTCATAAACGCCTGTTTCTCCGGCTAAAAGCAAGGTTTCTTTTTGCGGTTCGCTGGTCTTATAAAGGCTTACTGTGCCTTCGGTAACGGTGATTTTCAGGATGGACCTGTCTTCATAGGCTTTTACATTGAAACTGGTTCCGGTGACTCTTACAGACGCTTCGTTGGCAGAAATGATGAACGGTATTATGCCTTTTTCAACTTCGAAAAATGCCTCACCCTTCAGCGTGAGGTTACGGTGAGAAGTGCCAAATCCCTTTTTATAGGTGATTTTCGAACCCGCATTCAGGGTAAGAGCTGTGCCATCGGGTAGCTGCAAAGCAGTGGTTTTGTCCATCGGTGATTTCCAGCGGGGGCCCGATATTTTATAACCGGTATATCCCAGCAGCGAGACCAGGATGATTGCAGCAGCAATCTGCAGTACCCTCGCCATGGAAATAGTTTTGGCGGGAGCCACTGAAATTGTGGAATTCATTTTCTGCCATTCCGAATCAATATCAATAGGATCCTCATGGGATGCAGTAGAAGTGATATTCCACAATCTGGCAAAAGCAGTATACTCCTCGCGGTTAGCGGGATCGGCCAGAAGCCAATCATCTACCAGCCGTTTCTCATCGGAACTTGCCTCTCCTGAGAATACCTTGGGGAGCAATCCTACGGGGTCAATATGTTTGTCATTCGTATCCATTGCTTTGGTATCATTATCACACACAAGGTGTGTTTCACCCTTACCAGTTTTGCATGTTTTTTATCAGCATTAGAATAAGTATTGTCAGGTAATCCTTCAACTCTTCCCGCAGCACGTGAAGCGCCTTTGACATTTGCGTTTCAACAGTCTTGACCGAGATATTCAACTGCATGGCTATTTCTGAATATTTTTTCTGCTCAAACCGGCTAAGTTCAAATACCTGCCTGCATTTCTCAGGCAGTCGCTGCAGGGTTTGTTTTATCCGGTTTTCGAGCTCGGCGGTTTTAAGATTTTCGGAATACGCCGATTCATCAGCAATCAAATGGAGAGTCTGAAAGTCTTCCTCACGGATGAGCTTTCTGTTATCACGGATGTGATTCAGACTCCGGTTATAAACCGAAGTGAATAGATAGGATTTGGCGGGTTTTTCCCATTCGAAATCCGAACGGTTTTCCCAGATCCTCAAAAAGACATTGTGCACGATCTCTTTGGCGGAATCCAGATCACCGGTATATTTCCGGGCAAAGTAACATAACCCGGTAAAATGTTCCCGGAACAGTATTTCAAATTTATGCTTGAGCAGAGCATCCTCATGGTCTGGATGACGCTCACTTTGCAGTGATCCTGTCACGATTGCTGTATTTGTCAATCATTGCAAGTAATTCAGCCTTTTTTATGGGTTTGGCAATATAATCATCGCATCCTGCTTCCGCTGCTTTTATCCTGTCCTCATTCATGGCATAAGCAGTTTGGGCAATGACAGGCAAATCCGGGAATCGTTGCTTAATTTTCCGGGTGGCATCGAATCCATTCATGAACGGCATCTTGATATCCATCAAAACCAGTTGTATTTCCGGATACTTCATACACTGCTCATAGGCTTCAATACCGTTGTTGGCACGGATTAGCTTCACTCTGCTTTTAGACAGAACGGTTTCAAGGTATAAGTAATTGACATCGTCATCTTCGGCAATCAGAACAACCATTCCCGGCGCCTGAAGTGCCGTTTGCTTTTCCTTCTTGTCCTTTTCCCTCACCTGGCCTGAAGTTGCTTTATAAGGAATTGTGAAATAAAATATGGAGCCCTGACCGGGTTTTGAATCCAGCCATATCTTTCCGCCCAGCAACTCGATTAACCTGGTTGAAATGGAAAGTCCGAGTCCGGTTCCCCCGTATTGCCGCGTAACCTCGAGCTGCACCTGTCGGAAAGGCTCAAATATTTTTTCATGAAGGTCCTCGGGGATTCCTATACCGGTATCTTCGACAAAGAATTGAAGGAAATCATCGGTTTTTGTATAGCCGAATTTGATATACCCGTCACTGGTAAACTTAAGCGCGTTATTCAGCAGGTTGGTGAACACCTGCCTCAACCTTGTTTTGTCGGTTTTAATCGTACTTTGTGCATTGCTCAATGATTTCACCGCATGCAGGGTGATATTCTTGCTGCCTGTCTGTGGTTCGAAAAATGCATAAAGCACATTGATCAGGTCATTTACCACTACTTCCTCGTAAAATAAAGGCACCTTCCCGGTTTCAATGCGCGACAGATCCAGAATATCATTCACCAGGGTGAGCAATTGCTTGCTGCTTTCGATGATTATTTTCGCATAGTACTTTCTTTTTTCCGTATCCAACTCAGAATCAGCCAGTAATTCAGAGAATCCGATAATACCGTTCATGGGTGTCCTGATTTCATGGCTCATATTTGCCAGAAAAGCTGATTTCAGGCGATAGCTTTCTTCAGCGTTGATTTTGGCTTCTGTCAGTTCTTCGTTGATGGCCTGAATTCGTGCAATGCTGCTTGTGAGTTCTTCGTTTTGCGATAAGTACTCTTCCACCAGCGCCTGATTTTCATCCATCTGTGCTTTAAGTGCCAGCTCAATATTTTTCAGTGTACTGATATCAATCACGGTTCCGATCATCCGTATCGGATTTCCCGGATCGTTTCTTTCAACGACCATTCCCCTGTCGAGCACCCATATCCAGTGTCCTGATTTATGCCGTAGCCTGTATTCGCATTCGTAAAAATCGATCCTGGCTTTCAGATGCATTTCAAGCATTTCATTGGATTTCAGAACATCTTCGTGATGCTTAAGCTTTTCCCAGGCAGACATGTCAAATAATTCAAGCTCTTGGGTAGTAAAACCCAGGAGCTCAGCCCATTGTTTGTTAACGAATATTTTTCCGGTTTGCAGATTCCAATCGTAAAGGCCCGCCTTGGTTCCAATCAGGGCCAGGTTTAATCTTTCCTCGCTTTTTTGCAGCCTTTCAGCCTGCGTAAAACTGGCTGATAAGTCGCTGAATACAAGCACAACGCCCAGCATTTCTTCATCATCCGAAAAGATAGGTGCAGCGCTGTCAGTAATATGATATTCCATGCCATTCCTGGAGATCAGGACGGTATGGTTACCCAGACTTACCTTCTTTCCTGTTTCAAGAACATGTTCAACAGGATTTATGATCTTTTTGCGGGTATTTGCATGAATCAGATTCAGAACCTCTTCCAGGCGCTTTCCCTTTGCCTCATTGAATTTCCACCCGGAGAGGTATTCTGCAACCGGATTCATCCGGGTTATCCTGCCGCTGATATCAGTCGCAATTACTGCATCACCGATGGAATGGAGGGTAACGCGCAGATTTTCTTTGTGATTGTGCAGATCCTGGGAAATCCCGTGCTGGATGAAGGAATAGAACAGGAATATCCACAATATAGGCAACATGGCACCGCTCATGTCTTCAAATGAGTCAAGGGTATGGGTGATCCCAAGCCATTCAACAAGAAGGAACCCATAATAAACGGATGTCACGATCAGGAGACCTGCGATAACCATTTTGATATCGGTGGGGACGGTTTGCCTCCTTTTCAATAACCCATACACCAAACCTGAAAAAGTAGCCAGCAACGCCAGTGAATCAAGAACTGCAATGATGCTCATGCCTGTCCCTCCTTCCGGCTGTTGCCGAATACCTTAAAACACCATACAGCCAGCACCAAAGAGCTCGTTACATAACTCAAGTGCTCCAGAAAGTTCAGCAAGGATTCCAGAAAGTATCCTTCGAGAACTGTAAGAATCCACCCGGCAAGAAGTAAGGAATAGCTGACAATCAGAATTTTCCAGAAACTTATATGCCTGATGTGAGAAAGGTTCAACAGCAAAAAGAGGAAGATGCCAACACCAAGCAGGAGCATTACAACTTCATTTTCATGTAACATGGTTGAGTCAATTATATATTTTCGGATTCTTCCTGTCATAAAGATATAAAGGATTATGAATTTTTCATGAATCACATCGGTTTTTCTGTCTGTACATTTTATAAACGCAGGTATAATATCCCCCTGATTATCCTACTTTTGTAAAATATTTCATTTTTCCATGAAATCAGTTCCTTTTCTGAAAGAAATCGCCGCTCTTCTATTGCAACCGGAAGTTTACAACCTGCAGGAAACGTGCGTTGTTTTTCCAAACAAACGGGCACGCCTTTACCTGGGCAAGTATATCGGTGAACTCACGGATAAACCGGTATGGGCACCGCAATACCTTACAATCAGCGAACTGATGGAAAAAGCATCCGGATATCTTTATGCTGACAGGCTTACGCTTTTGTTCGAGCTGTATCGGGTTTACATTGAAGTTTCCGGTTCAGGAGAAAGTTTTGATACTTTTTATCCCTACAGTGAAACGCTTCTTGCTGATTTCGATGAAATTGACAAATATCTCGTTGATGCTGCAGATCTGTTTGGTAACCTCGCGGGACTCAAATCCATCGAAGGTCGTTTCAACTATCTGACACCTGAACAAATAGAGCTGATCCGGAAGTTTTGGAATACCTTTGATCCTGAAAATATTTCGGATGGACAAAAAACCTTCCTTTCGCTTTGGGAATTGCTTCCGGATGTATACCAGGGATTGCGAAACCGGTTACACGGTGAGAAGCTTGCTTACGAAGGCATGGCTTACAGAAAGGCAGTAGAAAGTATTTCTGATTTTGTCAATACAACAGGCTTTGACTACCGGAAATACCTGTTTGTGGGTTTTAATGCACTCAATACCTGCGAGGAAAAATTGTTCCGTCATTTGAAGAACCTCGGACTGGCTGAGTTTTTCTGGGATTATGATTCGTGGTATACCAACAATGATATACATGAAGCCGGTTTCTTTATCAGGAATAACCTGAAGAATTTTCCGTCACCCAGGTCGATTAACCCTGAAAATCTCCTCGACAGCGATAAAAGAGTATTTTTTGTCCCGGTTTCCTCAAACACAGGTCAGGCAGCCATGCTGCCGCGGATATTCGACACTCTGGGAATTGCAGGTGAAAAGGATAAAGACACTGCCCTGGTGCTGGCTGACGAGAATCTTCTGCTTCCTGTTTTGTATGCCATACCCGGTTATGTAAAAGATGTCAATGTCACCATGGGTTATCCCCTGGCCGGTTCCCTGGTTTTCAACCTGGTAGATTCGCTGTATGAACTGGTGAGGAACTCCAAAACTGATCAGCAGGGTGACACTTTGTGGTATTATAAGGATGTGCTGGCAGTTCTGAATAATCCGCTTCTGAAATCCGGTTACAATGAGCTTGCTGAATCAATCCGGCAGAAGGTGCTTGATCACAATCTGGTTTATCTGCAGAAAAAAGACCTGTTCCCCGACACGGATCATGATATCATTTTCTCAGGTCTGTTATCCTCTGCAGGCGTTGAAAGTTATCTGACTGAAGTTATTGCCTCCGTCATGCGTCAGATGGCATCTCAAGATAAAGATCAGGGATCTGCTGACCCGGTTCAGTTGGAAATACTTTTTCAGGTTTACACTTTCCTCACCAGGCTCGATGATCTGTTAACCTCTCACGATATTCATCCGGGCATGGATACCTTGTTCAGATTAATCCGTAAAATGATGCGAACGATGCATCTGCCTTTCAGCGGTGAACCGCTTGCCGGTTTACAGGTACTGGGTTTACTGGAAACCCGGACCCTTGACTTTGACAATGTTATTTTGCTTTCTGCCAATGAAGGAATATTGCCGCGGATTTCCAATGCATCCTCTTTTATTCCTTATAATATCCGGGCAGGATTTAGTATGCCAACCCCGGAGCATTATGATGCCATTTCGGCCTATCACTTTTACAGGCTCATTCAGCGGGCAAAAAATATAGCCCTTGTCTATGACAGCAGTTCGGGAGGTCTCCACACCGGGGAACGCAGCAGGTTTCTGCATCAGATCGCTTATGAAATGACGCTGAAGGTCACCGAGATCTTTCCTCAGGCCACAATCGCCAGGATTCCGGTCAAACCCATTGTCATGCACAAGACGGGTGCTGTGGCGGCTGCCCTGCAGGGTTACCTGGGAAAAGACGGGAAGTTATTGTCGCCCAGTGCAATCAATGAATTTCTAAATTGTCCGCTCAAGTTCTGCTTTCATCATCTTCTTGATTTACCTCAGCCCACGGAGGTTGCCGAGGAAGTTGATGCACGGCTGCTGGGAAATCTTCTCCACAAGGCCATGAAGATCCTGTATTCGGGATTTGGCACAAAACCGGTCACGCGGGAACTGCTCGAAGCCTCGCTGAAGGAAGAACGTTCTATTGATATGGCATTGGATAAAGCTTTCCAGGAAGAGCTTTTTGGCATTTCAGAGGGGACGGGACTTCGGAAAGTCGAGGGCTATAATCTGATCATCCGCCAGGTCATCCGGACTTATATTCATCAGCTGGTCCGCGCTGAAATGGAATCGGAGCCGTTCAGTATAATTGGCCTTGAGGAAAGGTACAAGACAGCATTCCATCTGTCGGTTGACGGAAGTCCGGTTGAATTGCAGATCGGCGGAATTATTGACAGGATTGATCTCCGGCAGGGGAGCACGTTCATTATTGATTACAAAACGGGAACAGTAAAGAATTCATTTACCACCATCGAATCGCTGTTCAATTCGGAGGACAGGTTGCGAAATGACGCTGTTTTCCAGGTGCTCCTGTATGCTCACATGTATGATGAGCTGTATCCGGGCAATAATATCGTTCCCGGACTTTATTTCATACGGGCCAGCCATTCCGGTGATTTTTCCTGCCTGATCAAACATACGGCCAGGAAAGAGACCCTTAACAGCTATGCATCCGTAAAGCAGGAATTTGAGCCGCTTTTGCGGCAGAACCTGATCCGGATGTTCAGCTCCGGAGAACCCTTTACCCAGACGCAAAACCTGAAGGTATGCGGGTATTGCGCGTATGCGGCGATTTGCAGGAGATGAAGAATTGTTTCAGGGCTAAAGCCCTTTGGGTGGATATTCATCAATAGCCCCAGGCTTAAGCCTGGGGTTAGTAAATACTGATAAAACCGGGCTTTAGCCCTGAATTGCTATTTTTAACCTGAATTAGGATCAAAGACTTTCGATATGCGATTAGATATACTTACGATTTTACCGGAACTGATTGAGGGACCCCTTGGTCATTCCATCATCAAAAGGGCCAGGGAAAAAGGAATAGTGGAAATCAACCTGCACAATATCCGCGACTATTCCCTCAACAGGCAGAAACAGGTGGATGACTATGCCTTTGGCGGAGGCGCCGGCATGGTAATGTGCATTGAGCCCATTGACCGGTTGATTTCCAGGCTCACCGGCGAACGACATTACGATGAGATCATATACCTGAGCCCCGACGGAGAGAGGTTCACCCAGAAAACTGCCAATTACCTGGCTATGCAAAACAACATCATTTTGCTCTGCGGTCATTATAAAGGGGTGGATCAGCGGGTAAGAGATCATTTGATCACCAGGGAGATATCTGTGGGTGATTATGTGTTATCGGGCGGTGAACTGGCAGCGGCGATTATTGCAGACTGCATAGTGCGGCTTTTGCCGGGTGGTATTTCAGATGAAACATCAGCGCTGACGGATTCTTTCCAGGATAATCTTCTTGCGCCGCCGGTTTATACAAGGCCGGCCGAGTACAAAGGATGGAAAGTACCGGAAATCCTTCAGTCGGGCCACCAGCAGAAAATTGACGAATGGAGGCATCAGCAAGCGGAAGAGAGGACGATGAGGCTACGGCCGGATCTTTTGAAGAGTGAAGAGTGAAGAGTGATGAATGACGAAGCGGGAATTGAGTTTTGGGTTTGATATCTCGCAAAGACGCAAAGTCGCAAAGGTTTTAAATTAGCGGCTTTGCGGCTTTGCTTGTGCCGTGAAGTTAAGGAAGTTATTGAAGTTCTTTAACATGCTGTAATAAAGATGATACAATTGAGGGAGTGCTAACCTCGATGAAGTATCGGTAATGCTGTGCAGGCAGGATTACCAAACCACTCTACGCTGCAAAAGCTGTAAGGTTGCTGTGGTGAACGGATAGAGAAAAGGCTCCAAAGGAGTCAGGTAAGTTACTAAGAGATGAATGAAAATGAATCACTGATAAAATAACGAAACGCATAAGTTGTAGGGCAAAAACACATTGTGCAAAGGATGTAGTGATAAGCACAGCAGACACCTGATTTACTGGCTGCGTGCCCACCGTTATACAGGTGACATGACTTAATAACAGGCTTTATTACGGAACACGGGATCTCCATCCTAAGGGAA
>JAFGGU010000079.1 GCA_016930375.1 Bacteroidales bacterium
AACATACAACATACAACATACAACATACAACATACAACATACAACATACAACATACAACATACAACATACAACATACAACCTTTTTCATAATTCATAATTAAGAAATTATGCCTAATCCGAAACGTAGACATTCGAAGCAACGGAGAGATAAGAGAAGAACGCATGACAAGGCCGTTGTGCCTACACTGAGTACATGCCAGAACTGCGGCGCTGCCATTCAATATCACCGGGTTTGTCCCGAATGTGGTTATTACAAAGGAAAACCCGCTGTTAAGAAAGAAGTAGCCGCCTGATTGGCCGGCCAATGACCGAATGATCCACATTGATCATGAGAATCGGAGTTGATATTTTAGGGGGTGACTTTGCCCCGGAGGCCACTGTAGGTGGTTCCATTCTGGCAGCAAAGATCCTTCCTCCCGACGCACGTTTGGTGTTAATCGGTGACGAAAACACCATTGTTTCCATATGCCGGCTTGAACAATTTGATCCGTCGGCTTTTGAAATTCTGCATACCACTGAACGCATTGAAATGTGGGAACACCCGGCAAGGGCATTTACGCAAAAACACAATGCCAGCGTTGTGAAGGGTTTCAGACTCCTCGAGCACGGGGAAATCGATGGATTTGCCAGCGCCGGCAATACGGGTGCCATGATGGTTGGCGCCATGCAGATCATCAAATCCATTCCCGGCGTCATTCGCCCCTGCATCGCCGCCACCATGCCAAGACAGGGAGACACGCCCATGCTGCTGCTTGATATTGGCATCAATCCCGACTGCAGTGCAGAAGAGCTCAATCAATACGCCATCCTTGGAGATATTTACGCACGGCAGGTGCTGAATCTGTCCTCCCCCCGCATTGGTCTGCTTAACATCGGCGAGGAAGAAGGAAAGGGGAACCTGGTTACCAAGGCCGCTTATCAATTGATGAAGGATTCACCGCTGTTCAATTTCATCGGTAATCTCGAAGGCAGTGACCTGTTCAGCGACAAGGCTGATGTTATGGTTTGTGATGGATTTGTCGGTAATGTTATGCTGAAAGAGGCCGAAGCTTTTTATGCCATGGTCAGAAAGCGTAAGATCACCGATGATTTCTTTGAAAAATTCAATTTTGTGAATTACGGAGGTACCCCTGTTCTGGGCATCAATGCACCGGTGATGATTGCACATGGAATATCCAATGACATCGCCATTAAGAATCTGATCCTGCATACCGTTGAGGTCATTAAAGGAAATTTGTGCGAAAAAATTAAAGAAGCTTTTAAAGAATGTCCCGAAGATTAGCAGCAATTACTGGTGTCGGTGGTTACGTACCGTCTTACGTGCTCAACAATGATGAACTGAGCAGGATGGTGGATACCAGCGACGAATGGATCATGCAGCGCATCGGCATTAAGGAAAGAAGGATCCTGAGAGAAAAAGGGAAAGCCACTTCCTATATGGGCGCCAAGGCTGTAAAGGAATTGCTGGCAAAGACAGGAACTGATCCGCTCGATATTCAGCTGCTTATTTGTGCCACCGTTACGCCCGATATGCATTTCCCGGCAACGGGCAACCTGATTTCCGATAAGACCGGACTGTCCCATGCTTTCAGTTTTGACGTGAATGCTGCCTGTTCCGGCTTTATCTTCGCGCTGGAAACCGGCAGAAGATATATTGAATCAGGTGCTTATGATAAGGTGATCGTTGTTGGCGCTGATATGATGTCCTCCATAACAGATTATGAAGACCGGACCACCTGCCCGCTATTCGGTGACGGTGCCGGGGCTGTGTTGCTTGAACCCATGGAAAACGGACTGGGAATCATCGATTCCATCCTGGAAGTGGACGGTTCGGGGGCAAAACACCTGCACATGTATGCAGGCGGTTCATTGCATCCGGCCACCCACGAAACCATTGATGCAAGGCAGCATTTCATCTTCCAGGAAGGTCAGCCGGTTTTTAAAATGGCTGTATCCAAAATGGCCGATGTATCGGTGGATATCATGCATCGTAACAACCTTACCCACGATGATATCAAATTCCTTGTCCCCCATCAGGCCAACATGAGGATCATCGAGGCCACAGCCCGCCGCATGGAGATCAGCAGGGAACAGGTAATGATCAACATAGAGAAATACGGGAATACCACGGCTGCAACCATACCGCTGTGCCTCTGGGATTACGAGAAAAAACTCAAAAAAGGGGATAACCTCATACTGGCTTCCTTCGGGGCCGGATTCACATGGGGCTCCATATACCTCAAATGGGCCTTCGATCCGAAATAATTGTTTGATTGATGCGTTATTGTTTATATATTTGTGGAAATGCATTGCATATCCATCGGTTTATCATTTTAAAACATTATACGAATGGCAAAAATAATGGAGGCTGAAAATAACGTTATCAACCAGATCGGTGTTGGTACTGAAATTACCGGCGATGTATCCACCAACAGTGATATCCGCTTTGACGGGATCCTTACAGGTAACCTGAAAACCAGGGGCAAAGTGGTTATCGGAGAAACCGGAGCCGTTAAGGGAGAGATCAACTGTAAAAATTCAGTGGTGGAAGGCAAGGTGGAGGGAAAGATCTCCGTTGCGGAATTGCTTACCCTGAAAGCCACCTCTACCCTCACCGGGGATATTGTTACCCGAAGGCTCGCCATTGAACCCGGGGCTAAATTCAGCGGTAATTGCAACATGTCCGCAGAAACTTCAACTGCCTATGCTGGAAAAGAACCTGAAAAATCGGCAGAAGACAGCAAAAAGCCTAAGTGATTACGCCAAGTATTCAAGCATGGCTTTTCAGATGATCGCCATCATCCTGGTTGGTGTTTTTGGCGGCATGAAGCTTGATAAATGGCTTGAAACCAGGTTCCCGGTTTTTACAGTTGTATTGTCTTTTGTTGCTGTCATGCTGGCGCTTTATTATAGTTTAAAGGATTTTATCCGATTGAAAAAATGATGGTATGGATTCCGGATTGAAGAAAACCATTCTTGGCCTTTTCATCCTGTCAGTGATTCTTTTCACCGCAGGCCTCTATGTGTTCAAATCCCTTATACCGTCGTGGTATTTTGGATTTTTCCCCTTTCTTGTCCTCCTGTTTTTTGCTGTAAATGCCTTTTTTCTTCTGTTCTTCTATCGCTCGCTGCAAAAATCCACCAGTCAGTTTATCCGGACCTATATGCTGGCAACAGTCATTAAACTCGTCATCTACCTGTTGCTGGTGCTAGTATATGTTCTTGTTTGCCGTGAATCAGCCATTCCCTTTGCCGTTACCCTCGGATTGCTGTATATTGCATTTACGGCATATGATCTGTATATTATGACCAGCAAGGTAAAGCGAAAAAAAGAAAATCACACTGCACCAAATCAATTTTCAAATTAGTTGTTTATATTTATGGCCACATTTATCGGATATGCACAAAACAATTTGTAAGGTTTTACTCGCTGCAGCGTTATTGCTTCCGTGGGTAAACAGCAGTTTTGCTGCTGCGGAGGAGCAGGAGGCGCATAGTGTGGAAGGGATCACACCCGGACATGAGGCTGAGATCCACGGTGAAGAGGTTGAAAAGCTGAATCCCGGCGATTTCATTTTTGACCACATTAAGGACGCTCATGAGTGGCACATCATGACAATCGGGCACACACATGTCAGCATACCTCTTCCGGTCATTCTTTACAGCAAATCCAGCGGGCTGCATATTTTCATGTCTTCAAAATTCAAGCACGGACACGCCGCATACAAAGGATTCCGGATGGAAACGACCGGGGAGAACAAGAATAAAATCTTCGGGGAAGATGGTTCCAAACCGTTTGATATGTCAATTACCAAGAATATCGCTTCCATGTTCTTTGGCGTTTTTATCCTGCTATGGATATTTTTATCCATGGGCAGAACCTACCGGAAAAATCCGGTCAGCGCGCCAAGCGGATTGCAGACCTGGTTTGAACCCATTGTCCTCTTCGTGCATGACGATATCATCAAACCTTCGGTAGGACCTAAATATGAGCGGTATGCCCCCTATCTCCTGACCCTGTTCTTTTTTATATGGATCAACAATTCACTGGGACTGATCCCCATACCACCGGCCGGGGCCAACCTCACGGGTAACATTGCTGTAACCCTGGTTCTGGCAACATTTACCTTTGTTATAACCACCTTCAGCGGCACAAAGGATTACTGGAAGCATATTTTCAATACGCCCGGCGTACCCTGGTGGCTGAAGCTGCCCATTCCCATTATGCCTGTCGTTGAAGCACTGGGAATATTCACAAAGCCCATTGTGCTGATGATCCGGCTTTTTGCCAATATCACGGCAGGTCACATCATCGTAATGGCCTTCATTATGCTCATCTATATTTTTGCTGAAATGTCGACGGGCCTGGCCTACGGAATATCCGTGATTTCAATCCTTTTCAATGTTTTCATGACTTTCCTGGAATTGCTGGTGGCCTTCATCCAGGCATTCATTTTCACATTTCTTTCCTCCATTTACTTTGGCCTCGCCCTGGCTGAACATCACGAGGCACATGAGAAAGAACACGCATGAGTTTTTGGTTTATTAATTTAATATATACACTATGTTATCAATTATTTTACAAGCTGTAGCAGGAGCTGGTCTGGCCAAACTTGGCGGTGCTCTTGGCGCCGGCATTGCAGCCATGGGTGCCGGTTTCGGAATTGGCAAGATCGGCAGCAGCGCTATGGAAGCTATTGCACGCCAGCCGGAGGCAGCAGGGGACATTCGCGCCAATATGATCATTATTGCAGCTCTCCCTGAAGCCGTTGCTCTTTTTGCAGTAATTGTCGGTCTTCTGGCCGTAGTTTCTTAGTTTAACCCGGGACCTGCACGGTTGGTGCATGTCCCGGTTTTATCCGAATTTTAAAACACAAGTATATGGATCTGCTTATTCCCGAATTTGGAACGATCATTTGGACGTTGATCGTGTTTTCCATTGTGGTGTTAATCCTGGGCAAATATGCCTGGAAACCCATGCTGAAAGCCCTGAAACAGCGTGATCTTACAATCGCCGAATCATTGCAGGCGGCAGAGAAGGCAAAAAGAGAAGTGGGCCAGCTGCAGTTGGAAAGTGAAAAATTGATGGCTCAGGCCAAGGTCGAACGCGATAAAATGCTTCAGGAAGCCCGCGAGCTTAAGGAATCACTGATGCATGATGCCCGTGAACAGGCCAAAAAGGAAGGGCTGAAAATGATCGAAGATGCCAGGCAGGCCATCAAGACCGAACGCACAGCGGCCATCCAGGATATCAAAAACCAGGTCTCCGAGCTTTCCGTTGCCATTTCGGAAAAAATACTGCTGCATGAATTGTCGGATCCGGCCAAGCAAAAGGAGCTTATTGAGAAATCCCTGGTGGATGTCAAATTCAGTTGAACCATGACTGTCAGCTAACCCATGAACGAAAGCAAAATATCCGTACGGTACGCAAAGGCGCTTTTTGTACTGGCCAAAGAAACCGGTTCCTTCGATGCCCTTAAAAAGGACATTGAACTGCTTTACCAGTGCATTCAGGAAATCCCTGAACTGCAGTACGTAATTCAGAGTCCGGTCATCAAATCCCGTGAGAAAACAACGCTGTTTGAGGAAATGTTCCGGACCTCCTTTCATCCGGATACCATTACCTTCATCCACCTGGTGCTCGAACGGCATCGGGAGGAGTACCTTGCCGGCATATCCAGGCACTTTCTGACACTGATGAAGGCTGAACAGGGTGTGCAGGCTGCTGAGGTGGTTACGGCCGTTCCCCTGGATGAAAATCTGCGGCAGTCGATTCTCAGACTGATCGCCAAAAAATTCAACGCCCGTGTTGAGCTGAATGAGGTGGTGGATGAGAAGCTGATCGGTGGATTTATACTGCGTGTCGGGGATCAGCAGATCGATGCCAGTATCGCCAGCAAGCTTAAACACATTCAAAATGAATTAATGATTTCACAATCCTGATAATATTCAATAAATACAGATAAAATGTCGGCGCTTAAACCATCAGAAGTATCAAAGGTTTTAAAACAACAATTGCAGGGAATTGATACAAGGGCCCAGCTTGATGAGATCGGAACAGTTTTACAGGTGGGCGATGGCATTGCCAGGATCTATGGCATGTCCAATGTTTGTTCGAACGAACTGATCGAATTTGAAAGCGGTGTTCGCGGAATCGTGCTTAACCTTGAGGAAGACAATGTCGGTGCCGTTTTGCTTGGAGCATCCGACCTTATCAAAGAGGGAGATACGGTTAAACGTACCGGCAGGATCGCATCCATCCATGTCACCGAAGGTATGCTCGGCCGCATCATCAATACCCTCGGCGAACCCGTCGACGGCAAGGGCCCTATTGTAGGAAAAACCTACGAAATGCCATTCGAACGCAAAGCTCCCGGCGTTATCTACCGCCGCCCGGTGAATGAACCGCTGCAGACCGGTATCAAGGCCATCGATGCCATGATCCCCATCGGAAGAGGACAGCGTGAGCTCATCATTGGTGACCGCCAGACCGGTAAGTCTTCCATTGCGGTGGATACCATCATCAACCAGAAAGAGTTTTACGACAGGGGCGAACCTGTGTATTGCATTTATGTGGCCATCGGACAAAAAGGTTCCACCGTGGCCAACCTGGCCAAAACACTGGAAGCATACGGCGCCATGCCTTATACGGTGATACTTATGGCAACAGCTTCGGACCCGGCTGCCTTGCAGTTTTATGCGCCCTTTGCAGGTTGCGCCATTGGTGAATACTTCAGGGACAGCGGCCGTTCAGCGCTGATCATTTATGACGATCTTTCCAAACAGGCCGTTTCTTACCGCGAAGTATCCCTGCTTCTGCGCCGCCCTCCGGGACGTGAAGCTTATCCCGGTGATGTGTTCTACCTGCATTCCCGCCTGCTGGAACGTGCTGCCAAAATTATCAACAACGATGAAATTGCAGCCAAAATGAATGACCTGCCGGATACCATGAAACCCATCGTAAAAGGTGGCGGTTCTCTGACTGCCCTGCCCATCATCGAAACCCAGGCCGGTGACGTTTCTGCCTATATCCCGACCAACGTGATTTCGATTACAGACGGACAGATCTTCCTGGAGACCAACCTCTTCAACGCAGGGATCAGGCCCGCCATCAACGTGGGCATATCCGTCTCCCGCGTGGGCGGTTCGGCACAGATCAAATCCATGAAACGTGTCGCCGGTACTCTGAAACTGGACCAGGCACAGTTCCGGGAACTGGAGGCATTCTCCAAATTCGGCTCTGACCTCGATGCCGCCACACTGGCAGTTCTCGATAAGGGAATCAAGAACGTGGAGATCCTGAAACAGCCTTTGCACAGCCCCA
Source organism: Bacteroidales bacterium (assembly GCA_016930375.1). Classification (GTDB taxonomy): domain Bacteria; phylum Bacteroidota; class Bacteroidia; order Bacteroidales; family UBA10428; genus UBA5072. Next base: position 7,326 of record JAFGGU010000079.1, read on the forward strand.
TGCCCGTTGAGAAACAGATCGCCGTCATCTTTTGCGGTACCCGGGGTCTGCTGACTGACGTGCCGGTTGATAAAGTAAAGACTTTTGAGGAGGAATTCCTGAATCTTCTTGAAATCAAACATAAAGGTATCCTCAACTTGCTGAAGGAAGGCAAGCTGAAAGAGGAAACCGAGAAACAGCTCACCGACATAGCCGCTGAGATCGTAGACCGGTTGAAGTAATAGGTTTTTGGATGTTGTATTTTGTGTAATGCTATATGGCTAACCTGAAAGAAATACGGATTCGGCTGAATTCGGTGAAATCGACCCGGCAGATCACCAGT
>JAFGGU010000080.1 GCA_016930375.1 Bacteroidales bacterium
GATCTTTTCGATGGGAAGTTGTTTTTGATTGACCATTCTGATGAAAATTAATGTGACAACAACGATCGCCCTGTTCTTTTAGTCGACGTTTTTTATTGCTTGCCCATATATCCTGGTTTCACTTCGTGATTGACCGGGCCCTTACAGCCATATAGGGCCTCCCGGGCAGCGGTATTTCGGTTAATCCGCTGAACTCCCCCGGTACCGGGGTAATTGTCATGTTCCAGGCATCGATGACCTCTAATGTAAATTTCACCTTTTCCGGCAGTTGAAGTCTGGCTTTTGCCTGCTGGCTATTTCCATAGTAATGGAGATAGAACTCATTGTCCTTGATCAGGTAGGTTTCCTTGTTCCAAATACTGTGATGCGGGTAGACACCTTCGGTGGGTGTTTCGGTCATGATTTGATGCAGAAAGGCAATCCTTTCGGGACTTTTTCCATAAAGTCTCCCTCCCTTTGACCACCAGAGTACATTTTCCGAATGCAGATAGGTTTCACCATGGGTACAATAGGCCCCCCGGCACCAGGATATCCAGAAACGGTTGACCATCTCCTCCGGGGTAAGATTTCCCCAGTCGTTGGGGATATTGCCCTCATACACGCATTCATCAATGATTACCGGCTTTTTATACAATTCCCGCCAATCCTGAATATCCTGCAAATAGGCAGTTTGAATGCTTAAATGACTGATCCATGGTTTGGAATGGTTATACCAGGCCATTCCATTATGGATACTGCATAAATGAGCGTAAGGATCATAGGTTTGAATAACCAGGAAATAAGTTTCCCATTCTTCATCGGTTTTTCGCATGATATCGTATTCATTGGCCATCGACCACCATACATTGCGATAGGCTGCAATGCGTGCCATCAGATAACGCAGGTAAAAGACCGACTGATCGGTATTCATTTTATCCAGGTTCCATTTACCCCAGTCATAGGGATGAAAAAGAATGACATCTGCCTCAATTCCAAGTTTCTGCAAGTCAATTATTTTATTCTCGAAATTCCTGAAAAAAGCCGGGTTGGGCCTTGAAAAATCCCACCCCGTTTCTTTCGATCCTTCAAATGGATAAAAGGGAGGCTCATTGTTGATGTATACGTCGTAATTTTTGGGCATTACGGTCATGCGGATCTTATTGAATTTCGTTGCTGCCAGCGAAGCAAGTGTCTGCTGCACCAGTTCATCAGGCTGATGCACCCAGGCATAACAGGTTGTACCTACCGGGTAAAAAGGCGTTCCGTCGGCATAGCCGAAATCATAAGTATTACGCACCTTCACAGTGCCATGATTTCCATCCGATGCCTCCCAGCAGGTGAACCGGCCGGCCTTTCCGTCAAGCTCCGGAAAGTTGCTGTGGGTAGTATAGCGCCATTCACCCACGGCATCAGGCATAAAACGTAGTTTGTAAACACCCTCGCCGTCGTAAAATCCCGTACAAAAAAGGGTTCGGTTCCTGAATGAGAATTCGGCACTTAATTGTACATCCTGAAAGGGATTGCCTGTGGAAGGGCCTTTCATTGTCAGTTCAAATACGGCATATTGTTCAACGGTGACCGCCTGACTACTGATTGTAATCATCGCCAGGAACGCAAGTATGCTCAAAGTAATTTTCATGATGATGGTATTTTTGTAAGATTAATATTAAGGTTTCCTGAACGTATACCTGTCCCATCTTGTTTTCCAATCCGAAAGGAAGTTTACGCGCCATTTGCTGATCGTTGCCTGGCAGGCTTCAGGGGTTGCATCCAAGTCAGTATAGTAGTTTGGGAAGGCAACCGGTTCGGGTCTGCGGAACGTGCCTCCCCAGCTATCGCTGGTGGGATCGTTTACATTTCCAATGTTTCCGATTACGGGACTAATTAAAAACAACAAAGACGGGGAATCGCCTTCCTTAAGGCCTCCCCGTGGCCAGATTGATCCCGGAAAAGCGTCGCCGCATCTTTCGTTAAACAGCCCCTGGTGGGTTGACCCATGATGTCGGATATGCTGCTCAACAAATGTGATGCTGTTCCATTCACCAGTTTGCTCACCCCCCTGATAAATCCCCCTGAAAGTCTCACGGCTCCCCTTCGGCATCACGCCGTTCTCAATCCACCATAGATTATCATACTTATTAGCCATGAATGCATGCACAAAATCGCGGCTTAACCTGTCGTGTTGCGTATTGGTAGACCCGATATAATAAATCCGGATATTGGGTGCAATGGAAGGACAGTCAAAGAGTGCCTGAGCAACAGTGGTAAGACTTCCCCAAACCAAAATCCATAAAGGATCTTCAATGGAATAGTTTTTCGCGACGTTAACCAGATGTTGTGAGCCTTCCGAAGTCCTTTCCGCAGAAGGCAATCCTGGTGTCGGTGTGCCGGCATAAACAGCCCGGATTAAATCGCTTTCCCGCATCAGCTCATCATAACCATTGTTCCTGAGATGATCCGGGTCAATTCGCATGATCCATTCCTTAATTAATCTTGTTTGCGGAACAGTATCCCAGGGATGCCCTTCCCTGTCAGAACAGGGAGTGGATATTATTCCCCTGATCCTTAAAATGTCCGAATAATGCAGAAGCCGGAACAACGATTGGATATCGTCAGGATCACCTCCCAGATCGGTATCAACAACAACATCATATTTCTTCGCATGGTTTTGCGCTACTGAGACAGGTTGGTTACTCAGCAGGAAGGTGCTCAGCGCCATCAGAAAAATGGAAGCCTTCATGGAAAATATTTATAAAATCTACGTTCATCGAAGGTTTTAGAATGATTCATTCACACATTGGACAATCAATTGGTCTTCCGATAGCTCAACATTACCGGTAAAAACTACTTTATAATCTCTGCCGGGGAGCATATCAAAATAATTGTCCGAAAAGGTTCCTTCTGCCTCGGTCGTAATTCCAACATTTTTCGCCAGCTTGTCAGTGTGCAGGGTTATTTCATATTCGGTAGGACTTTTCTGCTCAACAGATCGCTTTATTACCGGTTTCTCAAGTTCCAGCTCCTTCGCTTCCCGGAAATAAAACAGATTATCTGCTACCGGCTGCCCGTTGATGTTCAGGATTACTTCAAGCACCATTTTCCCCGGATTACCACGGTTTGTCAATTCAGCTTGTGGTATTGAAAAACCCACCACACTTTGATTGGCTTTCACAATTATTGGTGTCTCCTTTTTCCACATTTCCCTGCCCGCAAAATCATGCAGTGTCAATATCAGCGAACCCTCATCATCCTTCAACTTGTCACACACGATGGCAACAACTACATTCTTTCCGTTGACATATGGTACAACCACAATTGGCTTATAGGCATTCTTAACAAAGTAATGTGATGCTTTCCACCGGCCAAAATAGTCCACGCTGGCCCACGACATGGTTGGCCAGCAGTCATTGATCTGCCAGTAAAGCGAACCCATGCACCAGGGCATGTTTCGACGATGGGCTTCGATGGCGGAACGAAATGCCTCAGCCTGCATGACCTGGCTGAGATAAACAAAGGAACTGAAATCTTTTGGTTCCCTGTAATACTTCTTAATATAGCGCAGTATCATTTCATTTCCGTTCACTCCGGGTCCGAACCAGTTGAGATTACTTCGCTGACGATACTCCATCAACGATGAACGGTAAGTCAGATCGCTGTCATTCGCAAATGCACGGATGGTATTCATCTCGGGAAACGACTGCATGCCGTATTCGCTTGCAAATCGGGGTAAATTTTCAGCATACCGGGAAAACGGTGCATCGGCGAACCACACCGTCCAGTCGTGTTCATCACCGGATTTCCTGTCGGCCAGCATATTACCCACAGACTGGGGTGATGAAGGCCAGTAGCTGACTTCCGGATGGTACCGGCTTACAGCCCCTGGTAAGATTTCATAATAGATCTTTTCGTATCCCTGCCACAATGAATCGGAAAATTCTTTGGGATACCTGTCTTTCCAGTTCCAGGAGTACCAGGCCGTAAGGTTTTCATTGTTGCCGCACCACAAGGCAACCGAAGGATGGTTTCTGAGTCGCTTTACATTGTATTCCGCTTCCTTCCGGATATTATTCAGATGCAACGAATCAACAGGTTGCACATTGCAGGCGAACATGAAATCGTTCCAGGCAAGGATCCCATGCGCATCAAAAAGATCATACAATTCATTGTTTTCATAAACACCCCCACCCCAAACGCGAAGCATATTCATATTGGCATCCGCCGCATCCCTGACAACCCGTTTGTAATTGTCCAGCGTATTTCGTGTGGTGAAGATATCGGAAGGAATGTAATTGGCTCCTTTCATAAAAACAGGAATACCATTTAATCTGAACATAAAACTCCTCCCCACAGAGTCCTTTTCCTGTATCAGTTCCAGGGTTCGAACCCCGATGCGCTTCGAAACGGTCTGGACTATTTTATTTCCAAGTAACATCCGAACCTCTACCTGATACAGCTTTTGACCCCCAAGTCCGTTGGTCCACCAGAATTCCGGCTTTTCAATGGCAAAATCAATTCCGTAAATGGTTTTTCCTCGTTGAATCGTTGTATCTGTCCTGGAATCAAGCTTTTTGCTATCCACCCAAACCTCGAAGCCAACTTGTGATACTTCATCGGAAACAAGTTCAATAACAGCCTTGTAAAAAGCATTTTCTGAGTTTATCTTAACAGGTTTTACATACAGATCATCTATTTTGATCGTATTCCAGGCCTCTATTTTAATGGGTTTCCAGACCCCGCATGTGACCAGGCGCGGTCCCCAGTCCCATCCGTAATGAAAAGGCGCCTTACGGGTGTAAACACTGGTTCTTTCATTTTCCGGAGCAAGTTCGTTAGCTGCCATGAGCGTGTAGGGGACCTTTCGCAATTTTTCCAATCCCACCATTACTGCGGAATGGAAATAGATACGCAGTGAATTTTCTCCTTTTCTAATGAAATCCTTCACAGGTACTGTCCAGCCTATAAACATATTATCTGCCCTGAACAGGAGGGAATCGTTCAGGAATACATCAGCGTAGGTATCAATTCCATCGAACTGCAATTCGATATGATCATAAGCAGCCAGCTCGTTACTGATATTTAAAGTCGTGCCGTACTCCCAATCGCATTCCTCGACCCACTTCAATTCCTTTTCGTTCTTCCTGAAAAAAGGATCTGGTATGATCTTATTGTCAATCAGATCAGTATGCACACATCCCGGCACAGTGGCAGGCAACCAGGCTGTATCCCCCGCCTTCCGGAATTTCCAGTCACTTGCGACAACCTCGTTTATAACTGCCCGGTGTCGGGAACAACCACTTAGAAATACTGATATAAGGATCAGAGAAACAATTGTTGACCTCATCATATATGACTTTTTTGGTTCATAAAAAATCAATCGATTCGGAAGGCCGAATGCATCAGTTTGATCTTCTCACTGCCCGGTGCACTTGGATTGCCTGCCCCGGCACCCATTTCATTCCCGGTATCGGCATCGAGCCAGACCGGCTGTTTCTGTGCGAAAATACCGGTCACTGTCAAGACCAGCCATAGGATTA
>JAFGGU010000081.1 GCA_016930375.1 Bacteroidales bacterium
AGGGCGGGTTTAATGACCTGGTTATGATAAATGAAATTATACCCGTTGGTCTTGTCCTGTGCAATATAGAGCCTGCCGCCGATTTCGGGAAGCACACAAAGCCTGATGAATTCGTTTTCGAGAAATAAGCCGGTGTATGTTTTATCCGCCTTTTCGTCGGTGAGTTTATCAATGTTAGGGTAGGGGTAGACACGGCGCTGAGCACCCTGGTAATTGGCAGGGGTATAGAAGATGGGATTGATCTCGGGCGCTTCAGTAAGATAGGTCGGTATTGTAATGGTACCTTCCCGCATCTTTACCTTGCCTGCACCCGCCGGATGATTGTGCCGGCATGATGAGAAACAGGCGAGTAAAAGGAAAACAGAAAAATTAACCAGGAATTGATTTTGAATTTTCATATCTGAAATGTGCTTTGTTTTCTGGAGTTAATTTACAATTAAACTATGAAAAAATGAAGTACTTTTTGATTCTCCTGCTTATTATGCAGGGCAGTATTACAACTCCATTCAAATGCAGGCCGCCGTATATTATTCGTTCCAAGGACTGTCAATAAGGAGGTGACGAATGCTTCGAATTGTTTTGATATGGTATTTCCACATTTGAATGTCGTTGTGACACTGCCCTGCCAGCTGGAGAATCAAAAAGCCATCATTTCAAAGCTCCTGTATAATGAGGAATTCTGGGATCAGTGGCACCGATCCAATTCCCTGTTGTTTCATCAAAGAATAACATTACCGGTGAGCCTATCACATCATCTGTAATAACAATTTTATGTCCGCGCTTTTCAAGTTCCCTAATGACTGCCGGGTCAATTCCCGGATTCAGGCTCAATACTCTTTCCTTTGCGATGGCGGACTTTCTTTCAGACGTCGGATTAAATGAATCCTCATGGAGATTGGTGGCAAATCTCGGTGCGGAGACCGACTGTTCCGGTGTCATTCCAAATTCCAGGATGTCCAGGATCAGGTTCAGGGTAGCCTGATCCTGATGGTCGCCTCCCTGCACACTGACGGCCATCACGGGCACATTGTTTTTAAGCACCAGGGTGGGGGTAAGCGTTATCCTGGGCCGTTTACCGGGTTTGATACAATTGGGATGGCCCGGTGTGGTGTTGAGACTGATCAAACGTGTTCCATGCACTATACCGGTGCTTCCTCCCGATCCTGCCGTACTCCCAAATCCGCTGGGTGTTGCAGCTACCACATTGCCCCATTGATCGGCAATGCAACAGGTAGTGGTACCACCATCCCATTGGACAAAACCGCCTTCATCGAGTTCCGCTTGCATATTTAACGGATCCCCGGGCCTGGGGTGACCGGATGCTGCGGACATGTCGACAAGTTTAGCACGCAGGACTGCATATTCATCCGAAAGCAGGTTTTGCAGGGGTACGTTCTCAAATTCAGGATCTCCATACCAGTGATCGCGGTCGGCAAAGCCCAGTTTCATGATTTCGGTGACCAGGTGAATATAATCTGCTGAAAGGTGAGGGTACTGATCCATGTTATATAGTTCCAGCATTTTCAGTGATTGCAGCAGAAAGGGTCCCTGTGTCCATGTATTGCATTTGAAAATGGTGTAGTCCTTGTATTGTATGACAACAGGTTCTTCGATGGTTGTCCGGTGGGCGGCCAGATCATGTTTCGTAAGAAATCCTCCTTCCGACCGATACCATCTGTCGAGTGAATCGGTGATATCACCCCTGTAGAAACGGTCTGATACCGCCTGAAGTTTTTCAACGCGGCTGCCCTGCTGGTTTTTCTCAGCTTCTGCCAGCAAAGTAAGAGTCTTTTCAAGATCAGGGTACCATTCTTTTCCTCCTTTGTGAAGAAGTGACAAAGTGGGCGCTAAAACATCTTCAAAACTCAGCCGGCCATATTCTTTCATGACGGTGACACAAAGATCAATGACGGCTGGGACAGCTGCTGTTCTGATACCCATTCCGGTGATACCATGTTCCATATACCATTGTATGGATTCCGGATCTAAGGGAGCCCTGCCCAGTCCGCAAAATACTTTAACCTCTTTTTTAACTGCGTCATAATATATTAATGGCACTTCCCCGCCGATACAATAATCCGGAAAATCGGTGATGGCGAGTGCAAGAATAGAAGCAGCTGCTGCATCTGCAGCAGTACCTCCTTTTTCTAACATCTTAAGTCCGGACAGTACAGATGGTTTTTCGCCGGCTGCTACAATACCCGCCCGGCCGGAGCTGTTATGTGATGCATTGAAATATGAAAGATCCCATTCATTCATCCATTTAATGATTAATTTATTGTCATAAAAATTTACAGGCAGCCAGACATATCTTCCGTCGATCGCATTTTCAGGATTCCATCGGTCGGCCATGAAGATGAATGCTTCTTCTTTTCCATGGACCGGAAGTACAAATGTGCTCTGTGAATGAAAAGTCAGTTCCGCATCCGGGCCAATGCATGGATTACCCAATTCTGTCCAGGGCCCCCAGATTGACTCAGCTACCGCAGAACGGGCAGCATTCGGTGCCCATCCGGTACAACCCGATCCAATGAAATAATATTTTCCTTTGTATTTAAAGATTGCCGGGGCTTCCATATACCTGCCCTCAAAGATCCTTATAAACTTACCTGCCGGTTTCAGATAATCATCCGTGAGTTGGGAAATATGAAGTGTTCTGTTCTCTTCTGATGCATAAATGTGATACGCAGTGCCGTCATCATCCACAAAAAGTGTCATGTCCCGGGCCATCTGTCCGGTGGCGAAATCCCTTCCAAGAATGTTTGCATCCTGCGGTTCTTCCGGATTAAAACCTCCCGTAAAGGTCTGATTGGAAAGGGATGGATCGGCCGGCTCTTTATCTTTATCCGTCACATTCACGGGCCAAACTCCGGCATTTGGCCGGAAACTTTCCACAAACTGGTAAGGCCCGGTAACATCATCAGCAACCGCAACACCACTCCGGGCTGCCCTGTAGCCCTGATCTTTCAGCTCCAGGTGAAACCACATAACAAATTTCTGGGTTTTTGCATTATAGATCACCTTGGGCCTTTCAAGTATGCAGCCCTTTGCGATTTCATGATCCGGATCGTCTTCAACCACTGCCAGGGCAATTCCTTCGTTTTTCCAGTTATACAGATCCGCGGATGAATAACAATGAACACCTGCCTGCGCCACATTGCCAGCCGTTCCTTCAGTCTTATGCTCCCCGAACCAGTAATATCTGCCCTCATGATACAGAATACCACCCCCATGGGCATTAATGGGAACACTGTCCGTATCATACCAGATCTCACCCGGACAGAAGGCAGAGTTTGCCATTTTAGAAGATTTATCAGAAGTATTACAGGAAATCCCTGTCAAAAGTGGAAATGCAACAATCAGAAATGTTTTAAAATGATTCATAGGGTCAATTATTTTTACGGATCATCACAAAATAATTCCTGATCACGTTATTATTCCGGGCATCCGCACCAGGCAGAGAAATTTTACCGGCAGGGTAAGATTTTGAATATACATCGAAGTAGTGATACTGAGCCTCAATCTGGGGGCCATTTTCCCTTGCAAAAGCAGTCAGCCACTGCGGAATCGTTGAAGTATATAACAGATCAAGCTTTTCATAGGCGATATAGACTTTCACATTTTCATCAACGGTAAATGATAGTATAGAATCTCCCGCAAAATCAGCTGCTTCCGAACTTGTTGAAATATAAGTCAATCCGGCATATGGTCCGACTTTACTGAATGAAACCTCTGTACCTGCCTGTGTATTTGGCAATTCACCGATATCCATTTTTGAAACCATATTAATAAGGCTGTCATGTAAGGAAAATACGTTACTTACAACCACCTCATCTGCTTGTTTCGGCAGGATTTTCAGTACGAACCTACCCGATGTGACATCACCCTCTTCATCGATCACTTTTACCAAAACGTGAAAATTTCCTTCATGAACAGGCACCCCCTTGATCAGTCCTGATGGAGATAGAGATAATCCTTCAGGTAATGCAGAAGGATCTTCTGTTACGAATACCACCGGATCATTACCCGATGCTGTAAGCTGATATTCATAGAGGTCTCCCTGTCTGCCTTCCGGTAAAGTCAGTGTGGTAATAACAGGATTGATATCTGTTTTAATTATTATTTCTGCCCTGCTGCTTTTTCCTCCATCATCATATGCGACTGCTTCCAGCAGGTTATTCCCATTGCTGATTGAAATGCTTGTTTCATAAGGTTCCTTTTGCAGTGTTTGAACCAGGAAATGATTGATAAACAGTTCAATACGAATGATCTTCCCATCCGGATCACTGGCATAAATTTTTACCGAAGGTTTATCACCTGCCTGGTATTCCTGCTTATATCTAGGCGAAATAAAATATACCACAGGATAAATATTCCCGTCGTTGATTTTTGAATATGCCCAGGTCAGCAGATCAAGATGGCTTGCGGCATCCCACTGAATGCCATGGCCCAGTCCATCAAAATCAGTAAACATGGGATTTACCCCTGTTTCCCATTCCACACTGC
>JAFGGU010000082.1 GCA_016930375.1 Bacteroidales bacterium
CGGAATCAGCAACGTGGAATTCATTACCGGTGATGTACTTCTCACTTTCAAACCCGGTTTATTATCGGAGCTTGGCAAGCCCGATCTTATTGTTCTGGATCCTCCGCGGGCCGGAACCCTGATTGAGATCAAGAAAACAATCAATACGTCCGGCGCCGGTAAAGTACTTTACCTGAGCTGTAACCCGGTTTCGCTGGCGTATGATCTGAAACAACTTTCTGAAGTATACCAGGTAACCCGAATTCAGCCTTTCGATATGCTTCCGCATACACACCATCTTGAAACGCTTGTTTTACTCGAGAAGAAGTAAAGCAACCTGCAACCACAATAATCACAACCACCACAACAATCACAACCACCACAACAATCACAATTCATATTCTTGCTTTTCCAAAATAATGTTGTATATTTGCATTCAAATATCATAAATATGAAATGCAATAAGACACATCACCACCATCATCAGCCGTAAAACGGACAATGGCAGTATGTGTCTCATGAAGATATTTTCAGGGTTTGCAATACTGCAAACCTTTTTTTTTGTAGTATCATTGCTAATTCGTTATAAAACATGGAAAAACTGAAGATAGCCATACAGAAAGACGGCCGTTTAAGTGAAAAATCACTGGAGCTCATCCGGGAATCAGGTATCCGTCACAACCAGGACAGCAAAAGAAAACTGATCTCCATTGGTGAGAATTTCCCGGTTGAGATCCTGTATCTGCGGGATGATGACATACCGCAATACGTGGCTGATGCTGTGGCTGATATCGGCATTGTGGGTGAGAATGAGGTCATGGAAAAGAACCGTAACGTGGAGGTGGTTGAAAGACTTGGTTTTGCCCGTTGCAGGCTTTCACTGGCCATTCCGCAATCCGATGAATACTCAGGCCCTGTTTACTTCAGCGGCAAAAGAATTGCCACTTCCTATCCCCATATCCTCGGCAGGTACCTCGAGAAAAACAACATCCATGCTGAAATTCATGAGATCAGTGGTTCGGTTGAGATTGCCCCCGGCATTGGTCTGGCCGATGCCATATTCGACATTGTAAGCACCGGCAGCACCCTCATCAGCAACCGGCTCAAGGAGGTGGAAATTGTTGCCGAATCGGAAGCCGTTGTCATTGTATCACCCGGAGTCGGTGAAAACAAGAAAAAAATACTGAACGACCTGTTATTCAGATTCAACGCCGTTCGCAAATCCAAAAACAACAAATACATCCTGCTGAATGCTCCCAATGAGAAACTGGATCAGATTGTAAAGTTGTTGCCGGGTATGAAAAGTCCTACCGTCCTTCCTTTGTATGAAAAGGGATGGAGCTCAGTGCATTCTGTTGTAAATGAGAATGAATTCTGGGAAATCATTGATAAACTGAAAAAATTCGGCGCCGAAGGAATTCTGGTCATTCCCATTGAGAAAATGATCCTTTAGTCTGTTTTACCATGGAAATCATCCGTTATCCCGATAAATCAACCTGGTCCGGCCTGTTAAAACGACCTGTTCTGGACAGCCGGGAAGTCGATACCCTGGTGATGCCCATTTTACTTGAAGTACGAAAAAGGGGCGATGAGGCTCTGCGGGAGTACACTAAAAAGTTCGACAAGGCTAATCTCCAAAGACTCGCTGTCAGCAAGGAGGAAATCGATGCAGCAGACAAAATGGTTGACAGCGAGCTGAAGGATGCCATTGCCGTTGCCATCAGAAATATTGAAACCTTTCACCAGTCTCAGCAGATCGCTCCTGCGCGCATTGTAACATCTGCCGGTGTTGAATGCTGGCAAAAAGCCATTGCCATTCAAAAAGTAGGATTGTATATCCCCGGGGGAACTGCCCCCTTGTTTTCCACCGTGCTGATGCTTGCCATTCCCGCCCGTATTGCCGGCTGCTCTGAGATCATACTTTGTTCCCCACCCGACAGCCAGGGGAACCTGCATCCTGCCCTGCTGTATGCAGCAAGAATTACGGGTGTGACGCGGATTTTCAAGGTTGGCGGTGCACAAGCCATAGCTGCCATGGCATTTGGCACAGAATCGGTTCCCAGGGTGTATAAGATATTCGGCCCCGGAAATCAATATGTAACTGCAGCCAAGCAGCTTGTATCCCGTAATGACGTTGCCATCGAAATGCCTGCCGGTCCCTCTGAACTTGCCGTAATAGCTGACAATTCAGCCAATCCGGCCTTTGTTGCATCGGATCTTTTATCACAGGCTGAACACGGCCCCGACAGCCAGGTCGTGTTCATTACTACCAGTGTCAACGAAGCGGAAGCAACCATCCGGGAACTGAAAAAGCAGTTGCAGGAGCTCTCAAGAAAGGAAATCGCTGAAAAATCATTGATGCACAGCAGGATCATCGTTTTGAAAAGCATGGCCGAAGCCATTGACATGGTCAATGAATATGCTCCGGAGCATCTTATCATTGCGTCAGATAATGCTGCAGAATTAGCTGACAGTATCATCAACGCAGGTTCGGTGTTTCTGGGTCATTACACGCCGGAAAGTGCAGGTGACTATGCTTCAGGTACCAACCATACCCTTCCAACCAGCGGGTATGCCAGGGCTTACAACGGAGTCAACCTGGATGATTTTGTGAAAAAAATCACTTTTCAGCAGATCACGCATGAAGGTCTAAAAATGATCGGCCCTGCCGTCATGAAAATGGCCGAAACTGAAACCCTTACAGCGCATAAAAATGCCGTAGCCATCCGATTAAAATAATTCGATTATTTTAGTTATGTTCGATATCAACACATTAGTAAGAAAAAACATACTGTCACTCGTACCCTATTCATCTGCCCGGGATGAATACAAGGGTGAGGAAGCCATATTCCTCGATGCCAATGAGAATCCTTTCAACACTCCGTTGAACCGTTACCCCGACCCTCAACAAACGAAGCTGAAAAAACGAATCGCTGAGATCAAGGGATTACCGGTTGAAAATATTTTTCTCGGAAACGGCAGCGATGAGGCGATCGACTTGCTTATCAGGGTGTTTTGCGATCCGGGAACGGATAATGTGATCAGTATTAAACCCACCTATGGCATGTACAAGGTTTGTGCCGACATCAACCAGGTGGAGTTCCGGGAAGCTCTGCTGAATAAAGATTACCAGGCTGATATACAGTTATTGCTAAGCCTGGCCGATAACCGCAGCAAGCTTATGTTCCTGTGTTCACCGAACAATCCAACTTCCAACAGCCTGCACCGTAATGATATACTTCTACTGATCCGCAAATTCTCCGGTCTGGTGATTCTGGATGAGGCCTATCTTGATTTCTCAGCAAACCGTTCCCTGATCAGTGAATTAAGCAGCTTCCCCAATCTGGTGATTCTCCAGACCTTCAGCAAGGCATGGGGAATGGCGGGCATCAGGCTGGGAATGGCTTTCGCCTCCCGGGATATCATCACCCTCCTGAATCGAATCAAGTACCCTTACAATGTGAATGTGCTTACCCAGCGCGCCGCTTTGGATCACCTGCAGGAAAGTGCAGGAAAAGACGCCTGGGTAAATATGATCCTTGATCAAAGAGGATGGTTGCAAAAAGAACTGGAGCAGCTCGCCATGGTCAGGAATATACTTCCCAGTGATGCCAACTTTCTGATGGTGAAGTTTGACGATCCGGGGAAGGTCTTTGAATACCTTATCGGGAAAAAGATCATCGTGCGCGATCGTTCCAAAGTGCCCTTGTGCGAAGGCTATTTGAGGATCACTGTTGGAAGTCCCGGGGAAAATCAACGGTTAATCAACACCTTGCAGGATTTATTATCTTAAGAACCTGAATAACGCAAAACCATGAAGAAAGCGCTATTTATAGACCGCGACGGAACCCTGATCCGGGAACCTGAGGATGATTTTCAGGTAGATACACTTGAAAAGCTCGAGTTCATTCCGGGCGTATTCCGGAACCTTTACAACATCCGTAAAAACCTGGATTATGAACTGGTCATTGTGTCAAACCAGGATGGCCTTGGCACGACCGCGTATCCGGAAAAGGCTTACAGGATAGTCCAGGAAAAGATGCTGAAAGCTTTTGAGAACGAAGGTATTACATTTGATGATGTGTTGATTGATAAGTCTTTGCCATCAGATCATGCGCCCACCCGCAAACCACGAACGGGAATGCTTACCAGGTATATGCAGGGTGACTATGACCTCGAAAATTCTTTTGTTGTCGGCGACCGGCAAACCGATGTGGAACTGGCACGCAACCTTGGTTGCAAAGCCATATGGTTATCACCGGATGCCCCCTCGGACCATCAGGAGGTTGCAGACAACAGATCAACCTGGATCGTGGGCACATGGGATGAAATTTACCAGCTGATCGCGATGGGCGTCCGTTCCTCAGTGGTGGTGCGGAAAACTACAGAGACCAGCATCCGGGTGGATCTGCAAATTGACGGCACCGGGAACCATGAAATCGCTACAGGTTTGGGGTTCTTCGATCACATGATCAGCCAACTGGCACGTCATTCAGGTTGTGACCTGAAGGTGCAGGTCAACGGTGATCTCATCGTGGATGAGCATCATACCATCGAAGATACCGCGCTTGCGATCGGCGAAGCTTTCTTTCTCGCCCTGGGGGACAAACGCGGAATGGAAAGGTACGGATTTGCGCTGCCCATGGATGATTGCATGGCGCAGGTGCTCATTGACTTCGGAGGAAGGCCCTGGCTGGTTTGGAACGCTGAATTCCACCGTGAAAAAATCGGCGAGATGCCCACCGAAATGTTCCTGCACTTTTTCAAGTCGTTTTCCGATGCTGCCCGCTGCAATTTGAATATCAAGGCAGAAGGGGCCAATGAGCACCATAAAATTGAAGCCATTTTTAAAGCCCTGGCCAGGGCTATCAAGATGGCAGTCCGGCGAGATGCCCTTGATCCGAATTTACCAACCACAAAAGGAGTTTTATAAAACATGCCGAAAAGAAACCGAAACTCAGCCATTCTGCTCATCCACTGTCCCGATAATAAAGGGATCGTGGCCCAGGTTACAGGATTTATCAATGACAACAACGGTAACATCATTGCACTGGATGAACACGTGGACAGGCTGGATAAAGTATTTTACATGCGTATTGAATGGGAACTGGACGGATTCCTGATCCCGCAGGAAAAAATTGCAGATTTTTTCAGTACCCTGATCGCAGCCCGGTATAACATGACCTGGAATATTTATTTCAGCGACAGGCGACCCCGGATGGCCATCTTTGTATCCAAGCTTTCACACTGCCTGTATGATATCCTTTCACGTGTTCATGCCGGTGAGTTTGGCGCTGATATTCCGTTGATCATTGGCAACCACCATGACCTGGAACCGGTTGCACGGCAATTCAGCATCCCCTTTTACTATTCCGAGAAGAATGAGGATAACAGGCTGCAACAGGAAGTCCGGGAACTTGAATTGCTGAAACAGCACCAGGTGACTTTTGTGGTGCTGGCCCGTTACATGCAGATCCTCAGCAGCCATTTCATCAGCCAGTATCCGAATGAGATCATCAATATTCATCATTCATTTCTTCCGGCCTTTCCCGGCGCAAAGCCATATCATTCCGCGTATGAACGGGGCGTGAAAATCATCGGGGCAACCAGTCATTATGTCACTTCGGAACTCGATGCGGGCCCCATTATCGACCAGGATATCGTGCGTGTTTCTCATCGTGATTCGATTGACAGACTCATTCTGAAAGGAAAGGATGTTGAAAAGCTGGTGCTTTCGCGCGCCATTCTCATGCATTTGCAAAGACGAACCCTGGTATACAACAACAGAACAGTTGTCTTTAACTAATTATCCTGGTTCAGGTAAAATGAATGTAGCCATCATCAAATACAACGCCGGCAATATTATGTCAGTCGATTATGCCCTGCAAAGGCTGGGCGTAAATCCCCTTGTCACCGATGATCACGGGTTTATCCGGAGCGCAGATCGTGTGATCTTCCCGGGTGTCGGTGAAGCCAGCACTACCATGCAATATT
Source organism: Bacteroidales bacterium (assembly GCA_016930375.1). Taxonomy (GTDB): domain Bacteria; phylum Bacteroidota; class Bacteroidia; order Bacteroidales; family UBA10428; genus UBA5072. The sequence goes on from JAFGGU010000082.1 coordinate 5,974, forward strand.
TGAAAAACAGGAAACTGGACCTTTTACTGCCTGAATTGAAACAACCCGTGCTTGGAATCTGCCTGGGCCTTCAGCTCATGTGCCGCCTTTCTGAGGAAGGCAACACAAAATGCATCGGCATCTTTGAAGAAGAGGTCAGGAAATTTGATCCTCCGGCCAACGGGGCAGAAAGGTGGAAGGTTCCGCACATGGGCTGGAATACGATTTATGACCTTAAAACTCCTTTGCTGGGAGAGGATCTCAGTAACCGGTATGTATATTTTATTCACAGTTATTATGCTGCAGTCGGACCTGACACCGTTGCCCTGTGTGATTACACAGTGCCTTTCAGTGCTGCATTGCAGCGTGATAACTTTTATGCCACCCAGTTCCATCCCGAAAAAAGCGGGAAACCGGGTTATCAAATCCTGAAAAACTTTTTGGAACTATGATTACAATTATACCCGCAGTTGATATCATCGGAGGAAAGTGCGTTCGCCTTGAACAGGGCGATTACCGGTTGAAAAAGGTATATGAAGAGGATCCCCTTTCTGTGGCCTTGCGATTTGAAGATCAGGGAATAAAAAGGATCCACGTGGTTGACCTCGACGGAGCAAGGGCTTCTCACATCGTGAACTACGGCACGCTTGAAAGGATTGCATCAAAGACCAAACTGGTTGTGGATTTTGGTGGCGGCATCAAATCCAGCAGTGATTTGCATATCGCATTTGACAGCGGTGCAGCCATGGCCGTAATCGGCAGTATTGCCGTAACCGACCGGGATCTTTTTCAGGACTGGTTGTTTGCTTACGGACCGGAGAAAATCATTCTCGGAGCTGATGTCAAGGAAGGCAAGATTGCCGTATCGGGCTGGACCGACATTACCGAAATCGGCCTGGTGGATTTCCTGACCTATTACAAGGCTTTCGGCGTAAATCAGGTGTTATGCACCGACATTGCCCGGGATGGCATGATGAAAGGCTCTTCCGTAGAACTCTATAAAAAAATGGTCATTGATTTCCCAACAATGCGGATCATTGCCAGCGGAGGCATATCATCCGTTGATGAATTGCACCAGCTGAACGACGCCAGCGTATCCGGGGCGATAATCGGAAAGGCAATATATGAGGGTAAAATTAAATTGGAAGAGTTGAGGGAGTGGTTATAAGTTGTAAGTTGTAAGTTGTAGGTTGTAGGTTAACATACAACATACAACTTACAACATACAACATACAACATACAACATACAACATATCAATTAACAATATACATTGCTAAATGCTTGCCAAACGAATCATTCCCTGCCTTGATGTCCGTAACGGGCAGACTGTCAAAGGGGTCAATTTTGTTAACATCCGTGAAGTGGGTGATCCCGTGGAAATGGGCGCTGCTTATGCCGAACAGGGCGCCGATGAACTTGTATTCCTCGATATTACAGCCAGTCATGAAGGCCGCAAAACTTTCGTGCAGCTCGTTAAACGCATTGCCGTTCATTTAAACATCCCGTTCACAGTGGGAGGTGGAATTGGTGCGCTCACCGATATCGAAGCACTGCTTGCCGCAGGTGCCGATAAGGTATCGCTCAACACCGCAGCTATCCGCACACCGGAGCTTGTTGATCAGATGGCACTGAACTTTGGAAGCCAGTTTGTAGTGGTGGCCATTGATGCCAGGGAAGAAGGCGGCAAATGGACAGCCTATATCAATGGGGGCAGGATACCCACTGAAAAGGAATTGTTTTCCTGGGCCAGGGAGTGTGAAGATCGCGGCGCAGGAGAGATCCTGTTTACATCCATGAATCATGACGGAACCAAAAACGGCTTTGCATGCGAGGCACTGGCAAAGTTATCAGATATCCTGACCATTCCGGTGATTGCATCAGGTGGCGCCGGCAATATGGAGCACTTTGCCGAGGTGTTCACCACGGGGAAAGCAGATGCCGGACTGGCAGCAAGTATCTTTCATTTTAATGAAATAACCGTGCCCCAGCTAAAACATTACTTAAGGGATCGCAACATACCGGTCCGTTTATAATTAAATTTGCCAATCCCCTAAACCGCTAAACATCTATTCTATGTCTGAAAATAACATCAATTTTCTGATTGAACTACAGAATCTTATTGACAGTCGCAGGACTGAAATGCCCGGGAATTCATACACCACCAGTTTATTTCAAAAAGGCATCAATAAAATTGCCCAAAAAGTCGGGGAAGAAGCTGTTGAATTGATCATCGAAGCCAAGGATGATAACAGGGTTCTCTTCCTGAATGAATCGGCGGACCTTCTGTATCACTTACTGGTATTGCTGACAGCCAAAGACAGCCGGATTGAGGATGTGATAGAAGTGTTAAAGGAAAGACATCATGCATAAAATAATCAAGGGGTATTGCTTCCGGTTGTTTTGCTACCCGGCAATTGCTTTCCTGCTCTTCTTTTCATGCCGGTCAAATCATCGGGAAACCAATGCTGTGCCTGCTGATATCGTTACCCTTATTGCCCCGAAGGAAAAGCCGGTTGATTCTTTATTGACTGAAGAAACCAAGGCCCTCTGGATCAATCTGAAGAGACTTCAGGGCGGGGGAATTTTATTCGGTCAGCAGGATGCCACCCTATCAGGCGTCGATTGGAAAAATCAGGCAGGAAAGTCCGATGTGAAGGAAATCACAGGCACCCACCCTGCCCTTTACGGCTGGGAAATTGCAGGAAACGCAGGTGCAAACATCGACAGCATATCCCTGGACAGCATTCATCAAAGAATGATCGGGGCTTTTGACCGGGGTGCGGTTAACACAGTCACCTGGCACCTGAACAACCCGTTGACCGGCGGAACAGCCTGGGATGTGACCCAGGCCGTCAGGCATATCTTGCCCGACAGTAATTTGCATATGCAATATAAGTTTGAATTACAAAGAATTGCAACTTTCTTCAGCCAACTGAGAAACGCACAGGGTATCCTGGTGCCTGTCATATTCAGGCCTTTCCAGGAAAGCAACGGCAACTGGTTCTGGTGGGGAAAGGGACATTGCACAGCAGATGAATACATACAATTGTGGCGTTTTACGGTGACTTACCTGCGAGACTCGCTGCATGTGCATAACCTTTTGTATACGTATTCAGCCGACATGTTTGATTCACAGGAACAATACCTTGAAAGGTATCCCGGAAATGCCTGGGTGGATATCCTCGGATGTGAGAATTACTGGGATTTTCAGACAGGAATATCCATAGCGAATGGGATTAATCAGCTCAGAATGCTTGTCACCATGGCCAACCAGAGAAAGAAACTGGCTGCGCTCACGGAATGCGGATTTGAAGGTATCCCGGTTAGGAACTGGTGGACGCAGTTTTTACTCAAGCCTATCCGGGAAGATTCATTAGCACGAAATATTTCTTATCTCATGGTGTGGCGCAACAGTAACCGGAAACATTACTACACACCGTTCCCCGGCCAAAAAAGCGCAGCGGATTTTATCGCGTTTGAGCGGGATACTTTTACGATTTTTGAGCGGGACCTTAAAAACATTTATTTATCCGAGTAGCGTTGTCCCCCGCTGGCGGGGGTGCAGGGGGTGGATTTAATAAAGTTTCACCCTTTCAGGGCTCTGATGATTCGGATTCATTCATTAACGCAGGGTTGCACCCTGCGCTATTACATTACGGCCTTACAGGCCTCTATTTAACTACTGCCGTTACTTTTACTGCTGCTGCCGCTGCCGCTGCCACTGCTGCTGCTACAGTCTCTCCCTCAACATCTCCACCAACTCCTCCTTTTCAAATATCACCGGGTTGGCCTTATGATCCGTATTTCCTGCGATTTTTTGCAGGTCGGCAGGAATAATTCCAAACTCACCCAGACGCCGGATATGCAGGCTTTCTGTAAGTTCATCAATATAATCAGCAACAAATTTCATATGCCACCGAAGATTCCTATCATGCCTGCCGGATAACAGTTTACCCAGTGAACCGTACTTTTCGTGCGCCTGAGTGATCTCATCCTGTCGGAGAAGAGCTTTGATATTGTGACGGTTCACCACACCCATCATGGTTCCGCAAATTACACCATGGGGAACCTGAAAAAAACCACCCACGGAAGAAGCAAACCCATGTATCAGCCCTAATCCGGCGTTTGCCAGGGTTATGCCAGACAACAGGGATGCATAAGCCATGCCTGTTCTGGCCCTGATATCGTCGCCGCTCGTCACGGCTTTTAGCAGATTTGAATGGACCATCCTGATCCCTTCCAGGGCCAGCGCATCGGTTACCGGACCGGATTTAACCGACAGGTAGGATTCCATCAGCTGGGTGAAGGCATCCATTCCGCTGGAGGCGGTTATGCCGGGAGGGCAGGCCAGGGTAAGCTCAGGATCAACAAGGGCTATATCGGGAACCAGGTTTTCGTGACGAAGCGAACGCTTGTATCCCTGCGCGCCGGTTTCTGAAAGCACTGCATTGGCAGTGGCTTCACTCCCTGTTCCGGAGGTGGTAGGCAGGGCAACAAAAAACTTTTTTATTCCGGGATGCGCCTGGGTTCCCACTCCTTCCAGGTAATTCCTGACGGTTCCTTCAATCGGCAGCATGGCCGAAACAGCCTTTCCGGCATCCACCACACTGCCTCCGCCAATCGCAATGACCATATCCAGGTTGATGGACCGGTACCGCTTCACAATCCGGTCAATGTCAGAAGGTGAGGGCTCTTTTTCAATCCTGTCGAAATGCAACGAAAACCCTTCATTCTCAAGTAGAAGATACGTCCTGCCCAGAACAGGATACAGCTTATGTGAATGTCCCCCGGTAATAACCAGGATATGCCGGCCCAGCGTTTTAAGCAAGCCGGGAAGTCCTTCTGTTTGTCCCTTGCCAAAAAGGATCCTGGGTGTACGTATCAGGTTGAATTTACTTACCATTGGGATTTTTCAACCGGACAAACAACGATATGTTTTTCACCGCGCCTGGGCTGAGCCATCCAATCAGCAACCGTATCACGCCACTTGTGATAATGTGCGGTTTCTTTATGCGCTGCAACGGCTTCCTCCGATTCAAAAGCTTCATAAAAAACGAACTTGGCCGGATTCCCGGCATCGCGAAGTATGTCGAACCGGAGGTTTCCCGGTTCTTTCACCGAATTCTTCTGGTTCTCCATCGTTGCTGCCACAAATGCTTCAACAAAGGGTTCTTTGACCCAAACATGAACCAAGGTTACGATCATGGGCTATTTTTTTTTCAGGGTTAATTCATCCAATATCCAGTCAGCATCCGCCACTTTATCGATGACAAAAAGCACATACCGGATATCCAGCGAAATGTTGCGACAAATGGAAGGATCATAAGCATAATCACTCACCGTGCCTTCCCAGTTGCGGTCGAAATTGATGCCTATCAGATTTCCCTCAGCGTTGAACACCGGGCTTCCTGAGTTACCACCGGAAGTGTGGTTGGATGCGATGAAACATACCGGGACCTTATCACCCATAACATAGGCGCCAAAATCCCGGTTGCTGTATACCTCCTTTAATTTCTCCGGTACCAGGTAGTCGGCAACCTGGGGGTCCTCCTTTTCAATGATTCCATCAAGTGTAGTGTAATGCATAAAATTAACGGCATCCGATGGTTCGTATCCCTCTACTCTCCCATAGGCCAGGCGCATGGTAAAATTGGCATCCGGATACAGGATTCGTGTGGGATTCATGGCCATCATGCCGGACAAATACTTACCGTACAAACGGTTCAGTTCCCGGTTCAGACTGTCTGTTTTTCTGTAAACATCAAACGCCATGGTCCTGCTGAAATCACGGTGCATAATGACCAGCGGATCCGTAATTATCTTTTTACGAATATACTGAGGAGACTTATCAAGAAGCCTCAGGTACTTTACACTATCGGTGAAAACACTCTGATTAAAGACATTTTCGATAAATGCCTGGTAATTCCCGCCAAAGTCCGGGATGATACGGTCAAAAAACTCAGGATGGTATTGAGGCAGCGTATTCCCGGCATAAATGGCCATCAGGGATGGTAATATGCGCTGATCAATTGTCAAAGCCCCGGACCTGAAAAAATCTGCTCCCCTTTGCTTCATTTTTTGCAGGGCTTCTTTTTTATACTGTTCAGATGAATCGAGCATGGAATAAAAATCGGTCTGTGCATGGTTAACCAAACTGAAAACCTCGACAGAATTCAAAAATTCATTTCCCAGATCATTCGTGACATACAAAGGCTCATACAGGGCATAAATTTTCTCAAATTCATCCATCAGCACAGAATACCCGGCGTCATCCTGCAGAAGATCATCTGCCCAGGCATCAAAACTGTCTTCAAAAAGCTCTTTTTTTCTGACTGCATCTGTACGTTCTACCCCTTTGGTAACGCCTATCCACTTTTTCCAGGCATTGCTGGTCCCCACATAACGACCTGAGTACCTGAGACGCTCCTCGGGACCTTTGGCCATTTCATCTTCCAGGGCATTCAGGCGCATCGTTCTCATTTCAATTTTGGCAGGCAATGATTTTTGGGAAATCATCCGTAAAGCATCTGAAGTCAAATATTCATCGGTCCTGCCGGGATAGCCCAAAACCATGGTGAAATCTCCTTCCTTTACTCCGCTGACAGAAATTGTAAGGTGTTTTTTGGGTTTATAGGGTACGTTATCGGGTGAATAGGGCGCCGGATTATTATCCTTGCCGGCATAAATACGAAACAGGGAAAAATCACCGGTGTGGCGGGGCCACATCCAGTTATCGGTATCACCCCCGAATCTTCCGATGGCTTCGGGCGGAGCCCCTACAAGACGCACATCATGAAATACCTCGTAAACAAAAAGGTAATACTCCCGGCCAAAATAAAATGATTTGATTTCCGATTCATAATGCGTGCCGGCAATGGCTTCCTTCTGCAATCGGGAAAGCCTGGCAACCAACTGTACGCTTCTATCCTCTTCTGAAAGGGTATCGGGTATGCCGGACAAAACCTTTGTGGTCACGTCCTCGATGCGCACCAGGAAAGTGACTGACAATCCAGGATTGGCAAGTTCTTCAGCTTTCGATCCGGCCCAGAACCCATCGGCCAGGTGATTTTTCTCCACCGTGCTGTGCGATTGTATTCTGCTATAACCGCAGTGATGATTTGTAATTAACAGTCCATCAGGCGATATCACTTCTCCTGTGCATCCTCCGCCAAAAATGACAACCGCATCCTTGAGGCTTGCCTGGTTGATGCTGTAAATTTCTTCGGGGCTCAGCCGTAGGCCCTTTTCCTGCATATCTTTGTAATTCAGACTATCGAGCAGCAGAAGATTCCACATTCCTTCACCAGCACGAATATCAACCAGTACATTGGCACACATCAGCAAACCCAGCAAATACTTCATAAATTATATGGTTTAGTTTCTTTAATCTTATTCTTTGCATCTTAAATCTCAGATTAAAACTGATGCATAAATTTTGTAAGTTGATGTATCCTTGGTTTTTCGGTTTTGGGCCACGAAGTGGCATAATCTGAATAACCGTGGGTGGTAACCCACGGAAATGAGCTGTGTAATAACACAGCCCTGAAGGGGCTGAATAACAAACCGGAATGCTGTTTTATTCAACCCCTTCGGGGCTGAAAATGTTTTCTATCCACTTATCCGTGGGTTTCACCCACGGTTATTCAGATATAACCCCTTCGGGGTCCAAAACAAGTCAAAAAATCAAAGATCGCTTATATTATATTTAACATCAATACTCTACAAGTATTTTTAAAAAGGCAACACATCACCAGTGATCTTCCATCTTCTGTCTTCCATCATTTTAACCAGTTCACAATACAATTTTTGCACCGGCAGTCCCATCACATTAAAATAGGATCCTTCGATTCTTTCCATGCCGACATATCCTATCCACTCCTGCACGCCATATGCGCCGGCTTTGTCATAAGGTTTGTACGTATCAACATAAAACCGGATCTCTTCCTCTCCCAGCTTTCGGAAAAAGACCTTTGAACTGGCATGGAATACGGTTTCCCGGTCAATGCTTTTAATGCAGACACCTGTAAAAACTTCATGCATTTTTCCTGAAAGCTTCATCAGCATGTTCACAGCATCTTCGTAATCAACAGGCTTGCCGATAACTTCATTCTCAAGCCATACAATGGTATCCGCAGTGATCAGGATGGTTTCGGGACCGATCAGGGATTCATAGAAGGCTGCCTTGGCTTTTGCAAGGTAAACCGGAATCTCTTCTGCCTTTAATACCGCGGGATAAACTTCATCCATTTCAAGATGGTTGACAATCCTGAAATTCAATCCGATTTCTTTCAGCAGTTGCTGCCTTCGCGGTGATTTTGAGGCCAGGATGATATCACAGGCGTTCAGTTTGTTCAGGGCTTCCGGGGTAGTCATGACATGGAACGGATGACAAGGTTCACAACCACCATATAGCCCAATCCGGCCAGCATGACAAGCTTCAAAACTGAGCTGGCGCGATGCCACGAATTTTTGTCTCGATACCTGAACAGCACGAATAAAACATACAATAACGGAATGATAAGTCCAAACAGAAAGTACAACAGGGTAATGCTATCGGGGATGAACAGAATCCAGGCTAGCAAAAGCAATACGATGGTCAGTACAATGAAGGCTGCGGTTATCCACCGGGCAGCGGGCATACCCCAGGCAACCGGAATGGTCCTCTTACCGTAAGCCTCATCACCTTCGAAGTCTTCGGCATCCTTGACTATTTCCCGGGGCAGATTCAGCAGGAAGGCAAACAGGGAGAAACCGAGAACCCAAATCAGCAAATACTTTGTCAAAGGATTGACATCTGATCCGTAGTGCCTTGCCAGTAATGGCAATTCAAAAAGAAGCACCAGGAAGGGCACAAGGGCCGTCATTAAAGCCACGATAACATTTCCGAGAAGCAGCTCACGCTTATAAGTAGTGGAATAGAACCAGAGCATGCCGCTGACCATAAAGAAAACCAGGCTAAGGTATAGCTGGCCTGATCTGAATGCCACCCAGCTTCCTAAAATCACACCCATAATGCTGAAAAAAAGATGGTAAGCCATGGCATGCCGCGGATATATCAACCTGCCTACGATCAGTGATTGCGGCTTATTCACACGATCCAGCTTACGGTCGAAATAATCGTTAATGGCGTACCCGCCTGCAGTGATAAGTACTGTCGCCAAAACCAAAAGTATGAAAAGTCCTGTGGGAAGCTGCGGTTCCATATGTGCCTTTTTAAGCAGCGGAACCAAAATGCATTGCCTTACCAGCACCTGGCTGGCAGCCACTATCAGCAGGTTAGGCCACCGGAGCAACCTCAGTAAAGCCATGGTATGATTCAGCATACTTACCATGTAAATGAAAAATCATTCATCCATTTTCCATGAAGACGGAGGACCTGTTCAATTATATCACGCACACATCCCTCTCCGCCATTCCTGTGAGAAGTGTACAATGACAAGTTCTTGATTTCTTCGGCAGCGTCGGCGGGACATGCCGGAAAACCTGACTTTTTCATGACTTCGAAATCAGGCAGATCATCACCCATGTACAAAATATCCGCCGGCTGAAGCCGGTGTTTTGATAAAAATACATCAAAAGCTTCTATCTTATTGGCACTTTTCATGTAAATATCTTTAACCCCGAGACTGGTGAACCTTTTACGCACCATTCTTGAAGTGCCGCCGGTGATTATGGCAATGGGATAACCCATCTTGACCGCATGCTGAACGGCAAAACCATCTTTGATGTTCATCATCCTGATGAATTCACCACCGGGATGCAACATGACCGCTCCATTGGTAAATACGCCATCCACATCAAATGCAAAGGCTTTGACATCCTGCAGTAACTTTTTGATTTCTGGCATTTTTCAGGAATAAAAAAACAAAAATAATGAATTCTTGGAATAGTGAAGAGTAATGAGTGATGAGTGGGTGAAGAGTCTTGGGTAGCGAGTGTGCCACACACCAACCCATGCCCTTGCACACTCATTACTCTTCACTCATCACTCTTCACTCATCACTCATCACTCTTCACTCATCACTCTTCACTCATTACTCATTACTTCTAAATGCCGCAATACTCTCCGAAACCACCCTGTACAACTCCTTGATCTCCGGATGTTTATCAAGCATGGCCCGGTGCTTCTCAATGATCTCTTTGTTGCCACGGGCTGCAGGACCGGTTTGCGCGGCAAGGGGCGACATGAAAAGCGCTTTGGCAATGGTTTCCTCAATGAGAGGTTTTAACAAATCAAATGACAGGTTTCTCTCCTCCAGTAACTTTTCAGTAACCGCAAACATATGGTTCGTAAAGTTGGAGGCTATGACCGCCGCCAGGTGTAAATACGCGCGTTTTTCCGAATCTACCACAAAAACGCTTTTGGACAGTTTACCCGCCAGTGTTTTGAGCATTTCAAGGTTTCTTTCATTACTCGCCTCAATAAAAAGGGGAATGTTGCTGAAGTCCACCGGTTTCCCCCTTGTAAAGGTTTGCAGGGGATACAAAACGCCGTAATTCTTTGCTTTGCCTTCAAAGATCGCCATAGGGACACTGCCTGCCACGTGCGCCACCAATCGCTTCCCAAAAGGCATTTGCCGCAAAAGCGAAGGGATTGCGTCATCGGTAACGGCAAGAAGGTATAAATCAGCATCCTCCGCTACCAGGTCCAGGCGATTGGTAAAACCGGTTCCCAGCTCATCCGCCAGGAGCTTGCCCATTTCCGGTGTGCGGCTGAAGACCTGCTTCACCTGAATTCCGGTTTCGGTAAAACGATGCCCCAGGTGCCAGGCGACGTTCCCGGCTCCCATGATGACAACCGACCGGATCTCAGGGAAATGCTTCACTTTTCAAATGTTTAAAGACCGAAATTGCTGTAATTAATTTTATAAAGCCAGGCAGGTTCTTCCTGCTCATGGGTTCCTATCTGATGCACCACGGTGAGTATACCCGGATATTTCTGCTCAACAAAATAAAGGTATCGCTGGATGTTGTTGATGATATTCCCTGTATTGATATTTGGATTTGCCCGCAGGCTGGCAACAATCACGTAATCCACCTTGTTTTTCCGCAGGTTATGGATAAGTGTATCGGGGGACACCGCAAAACAGGATTGCGACGAGATCCTTACCCTGCTCAGGATGGAATCCGTGGTAAAAGGAATAACCTGGTATTGCTCAAGAGCCTGGGATATTGCAGTGCCGGTACCCCCCTTGAGATCATATACACCGTATATATCACTTCCTTCAGCCACAAAGGCAACGTTTGACTGTTTAAGGGCAAGCTGGAGATCTACCGGCCAGTTGTTGGCAATTGCTTTTAGCGGGATCACTTTTAATTCGCCGGTGCGGGGCACCAGTTGGCCCAGGAGTTTTTCGGGAGCCACCGACGGAAACCTGTAAATACCATAGAAATCACGACCCCCGCTGTAAATAAACGACATGGAAGGCTTGCGTGATGCCACAAGGACGGTGTCGGGAATATTCTCACCAACCCATTCACTCATCCGAAGGAAATTCTGCCAGTCGGGCGTGAAACCGTAGTACCGGTTTCCGCTGATATTTTTAGCCAGCACCTTTTGGTTGGCCTTCATTTTGTCGATTGAATAACCGAGGGTTTTAAAGAAAATCAAGGCCAGGAGAACCGGAAGCAAAACAAACAATAAGCCATAGCCCTTTTTTCCGGCCAGTTGCTGAATGCCCCAGGCCAAAATGATCAGCAACATCGGAATATAGATGACAACCATTCTCATTTGATCCCACGATTGCTGCAAGGCAATGAAGGTAGCTGCCATAGAACCTGCCACGGTAAGCGTGACAAAGAGCATCACCTTGCTGCGCTTAAAAGCATAATATAGTGCCATTAAAAGGAGAAACACAACTATTGCCGTAACAAACCAGCTTTTCTCCGTGGAGGCAGGATCATGCAATCCGATACCGATCATAAAATGTTTGGAAAGGTACAAACGGGCATTCTCAAAAAACCGGACTACCATGCCTGAAAAATCCTCGTATCCGGCAGAGGGATTATAAAAATTCTTCAGGAGAATTTCATGAAATGGCCTTGAACCTTTTGCGATTTCCGAATTCCATACCAGATATTTATATATTTTGAAAGGGATCAGGAAAATAAAGTATGATCCGGTCAGCATGATAGCGGGTAAGAACTTTTTATCAAGAAGAAGAATGAAGATCATGACAAAAAGAGGAATAATTCCAATGTTTCTGGTCAGGCTGGCCATAAAAATAAAAAAGCCCAATATCAGCCATTGCAATGCCAGTTCTTTGTTGGTAGGCTTATGTTCATCTTCGAATGACAGATAAATAGTAATAAAAAGAAAAACGATCAGGGATTGAAGGAACATGTACATGGCTTCACTGTATGTTTGACTGGCAAAATACAGGATGCTGGGACTCACCGAAATGATGAGCATCACAAAGGCAAGAATTGTAGGTGAAATGCGTTTTCTGAAAGTATAGTAGAACAAAACGAGGTGACCAATTATGAACAAAAAAGATATCAGTTTTAGCCCGATCACATTCACTCCAAAAATCAACATCGGAAGACTCAGAAAAATGGCATAAAGAGGTCCGTGCCAGGTTGGGAATGATCTGCCCTGCATGAAATCATTGGCCATTTCAATGTAACTTGAATCATCTCCACCGGTGCTGATCTTTACATCAAAAAGAAAAATGCCAACAAGGACCGTAAGAAACAGGGAAAAGTAAAAAACAAAGTTCATTTTTGATCCTAACCAGTTATCCGTGATCTGCAGGAAAGTCCTTGAAGTTGCAGGCGCGTTGGCCTTTTTGGCTTTCTCCGGCTTTGCCGGTTGCTGCGATTGCTGTTTGGGCTTGACAGATGATTGTTTTTGGTGTGGTTTTTTAGATGCGGGAGCCATATTGCTAATATTTTTCTGTAACCTGTTTGTCAAAAGTTTGTATGTTTGTGGCCATAAACATAGTACTCGCAAATATAGAATAATTGGGAGTAATGTTTACCGGAGCCTGAGAAATTGAATACAAAAGAGTCCATAAAAGAATATTTCAACAGCATTGCCGAACGCAGGCCGGTGTGGAAAAAACGCAACCGTTTTTACCACAGATCGCTGGAAAAATATTTCTCATTTATTATTCCACCCGGCTCCCGCGTGCTCGAAGTGGGTTGCGGCACAGGCGATTTGCTGGCAGCAGTGAAACCTGCCTATGGACTGGGCGTGGATTTTTCGGACAGAATGATTGAAACAGCGGCTTCACGTTACCCCGATCTGCTTTTCAGGCAGCATGATATTGAGGAACCTGAAACGATTGACCTGTTGGATGAAACCGGTCAGAAATTTGATTATATCATTTTATCGGATCTGTTGCATGTTCTTTGGGATGTTCAGAAAGCATTCATCCATCTCAGAAAATTCTGTCACCCCTCCACCCGGATTGTGATTTCCAATTACAACTTTCTATGGGAACCTTTATTAAAAATGGGTGAACGTATCAGTCTGAAACAAAAATCCCCCAATTCGAACTGGCTTTCCGATAACGACATTGCCAATATTCTTGAAATAGAAGGTTTCAGGGTAATCTCCAATTCGCAAAAATTATTGATTCCGAAATACATACCAGTTTTGAATTTTGTTTTCAACAAAATCCTGGTCAACCTTCCCGTGATCAAACATCTGGGTCTTGTTTCCATAATGACTGCCGGTATTGAAAGAAAAGAGCGAAAAGAATATTCAGTTTCCGTTATAATACCTGCCCGCAATGAAAAAGGCAATATCCCTGAATCGATCACCAGAACACCTGAATTCGGACTATCCCAGGAATTTATTTTTGTGGAAGGACATTCATCCGATGGAACCTACGATGAGATTGTAAGAGTGTCTTCATTGTTCCCAAATAAGAATATCAGATTCCTGAAGCAAAAGGGGATTGGTAAAGGTGATGCTGTTCGGGAAGGCTTTGAGAAGGCAACGGGGGAAGTATTGATGATACTCGATGCAGATTTGACCACCCCACCGGAGGACCTGCCTAAGTTTTACGATGCCGTTGCCAATGGCAAGGGTGAATTTGTAAATGGTTGCCGGCTGGTTTACCCGATGGAAAAAGAAGCCATGCGTTTTTTAAATCTCATGGGCAACAAGTTCTTCAGCCTTTTTTTTTCATACCTGCTCGGACAACGGTTAAAAGATACCCTATGCGGAACAAAGGTTCTGTTCAAAAACGATTATGAAAAAATCAAGGCAAACAGATCCTATTTCGGCAATTTTGATCCTTTTGGAGATTTCGATCTGTTATTCGGCGCCGCCAAACTGAACCTGCGAATTATAGAGGTGATCGTTAGGTACAAAGAACGACAATATGGATCCACGCAGATCAGCAGGTTTAAACATGGTTTACTACTACTGAAAATGAGCATTTTTGCAGCTGTCAAACTGAAGTTCAGATAATGCCATGAGTGATCGCACCCTTGACCAGCATGATAAAGAAATCAGGCAAAATCTGAATTTCTGGAAGAATAAGCCAATTCTTCATACCATTTACAAGGATTTTTACCGTCTCATCCATGAACAGGTCGATTATACCCTGCAGGGAAAAATAGTTGAATTGGGGTCCGGTATCGGGAATATTAAAATGGAGATCCCGCAAGCCATCTGCACCGACTTGTTCAGGAATCCGTGGATCGATCAGGTAGAAAATGCTTATGCTCTGAGCTTTAAGGATGGAGAAGTTTCCAACCTGATCCTTTTTGATGTTTTTCACCACATGCAATACCCGGGAACAGCTTTCAGTGAATTCCACAGGGTATTGAAACCAGGTGGCAGGGTTATCGTTTTTGAACCGGCGATGAGTATGACCGGTTTCCTGGTATATGGATTATTTCATCATGAGCCGGTAGCCTGGTTTAAAAAAATCCAGTGGGAAGCGCCTGCCGGTTTCAATCCATGGACTTCTTCATATTATGCGGCTCAAGGCAATGCTGAACGGATTTTCTACTCCGGAAATTATAAGGGGGAATTCAAGAACTGGAAGATAATATGCCGAAGGAAATTTTCTGCTTTAGCCTATGTTCTGTCCGGCGGATACAGCAAGCCACAATTATTTCCGTCCAAGCGCTATGCCCTGGTAAAACAAATGGAAAAAGTCCTGGAGCATTTTCCAGGACTTTTCAGCACACGATTGTTGGTCACAATTCAAAAACAGGGCTGATTCTTTTATTTCGCTTCTCCTTTATTCCCCAGATGCTCAGCCAGGAATTTTTCCATTCCCCTGTAAAAATCAAACTGGTTTTCCTGGTTGTAAAATCCGTGACCTTCGTTGTCTTTTACCATGTATTCGACGGTTACTCCTCTTTTGCGCAGAGCATCCACGATCTGGTTGGATTCATTGATATTCACCCGCGGATCGTTGGCGCCCTGGGCAACGAACAAAGGACAACGGATACGGTCAACGTGGAATGCCGGTGATACTTCTGCCAGCATTAAGCTGTCCTTGACCGGATCGCCTACCATTTCATAAAACATTTCCCGTAAAGGTTCCCAGTAGGGAGGTATCGTTTGCATAAAAGTAAACATATTGGCAACCCCAACATAGTCTACAGCACAAGCATATAATTCGGGTGTTAGCGTGATTCCAGCCAGCGTGGCATAACCGCCATAGCTTCCGCCATAAATGGCAACCCGTGTGGAATCGGCAATGCCCTGGCTGATAAGCCACTTTACACCATCGGTGATGTCATCCTGCATAGTGCGCCCCCACTGTTTGAATGATGATTCCCAGAACTTCCTTCCATATCCGGTAGAACCCCTGAAATTCATCTGAAGAACTGCATAACCCCGGTTGGCAAGGAACTGTACTTCGGGATTGAATCCCCAGCTGTCGCGGTACCAGGGCCCCCCGTGCGGATTGATCACCACCGGCAGATTTTCTGCTTTTACCCCTTTGGGAAGCGTTAAATAACCCTGAATGGTAAGACCGTCACGCGACTGATAGGTCACTGGTTTCATAACCGCCATGTCTTCTTCTTTCAGCCAGGGCATGAAATCACCAAGTTTTGTAAATTCCCCTGTGCTCAAATCATACAGGTAATATCCTCCATAATACCTGTCGCTGTTAGCAATTACAAGCAGTTTTGTTTCATCCTTGCTTTTGCGAATGACCTGGAATGCATAATCAGGTATCTGCGACTTTATTTTATTGTCGGTCTGCCGCATGAGGGTATCCAGAAAATGCTTATGGGTTTTATCGGTTTCGTAATAAGCTACCGTTAAGACTTTGCGGAGCTTCGAATAATCCAGTCCGACCACATCAGCGTCTGCATTTTCATATATCACATTTACTTCTTTGGCAGTTTTCGGATCAAATTCCACAATAGCGGTCATATCGCGTCCCAGGTTCGATAAACAGTAAAGATTCCTGTTATCAAAAGTAAACAGCACAGGACTGAGTGTTTCTTTAAAACTGGTTGTGATTACAGTTCTGAACTTTTCTTTTTCGGTTTCGCGGTAAAGCAGACTGGCATTCACCCCGTCACTGGTCATAGCTGCACGTATTTTACCTTCATGATCGGTCACCCAACCCGTAATGTTACCCGGATTTTCAGCCACCATTTTCAATGCTCCGGTTGCCGTGTTCAGCAGGTAAACATCAAAAATCTCGGGATTGCGTTTGTTGCTTGTGATAAGCAATTCATCCGGCCTGTCCTCCAGAACATCCAAAACTTCGGAACGCACCTTTTCAAATGGTGTATGATCAACGAGTCCGCTGCCATCCGTTTTGACGGATAAAACGTGCATATTCTCATCCCCGCCAATGTCTTTGGTGTAAATGATCCGGTCATCTGTTTCCCAGAATGCATCATAAATACTCCGTTCGGTCTCTTGGGTAATCGGTACAGCAGTTGTATCACCCAGTTTCTGGACAAAGACATTCATGCGCCCCATATTTGGCGCACGGTAGATGATCAGCTGACCATTGGGAGAGATTCGGTAACCAGCTTTTTCAGGATCTTTAAAGAAGTTCTCCATGGGAATCAGAGGGGCACGTTCCTCTTTGGGTTTGCAAGCAATGAAGCCAATCATGATTAAGATGATACCAGGTAACATCAGTTTTGTTTTCATAGGTTTTGTATGTGTTTATTAAAGGTAAAATTAAAGAATTTTTTCGTTTATAACGGACAGGCCATGACCTGTCCCTACTGCCGCTGCCACTGCTGCTGCCACTTCTCCCTACTCCCTACTCCCTACTCCCTACTCCTTACTCCCTACTCCTTACTCTCCTCCTCTTCTCCCATTCTCCCACTCTCCCCCTCTTCCTCCTCCTCCTCCTCCATATCACTGATAAACTTCGTAGGCCCCGGACCTTCATGCCTGTAATATACAGCTAGCAGCACGCCCATCGTAAGCCCCACAAGGTGTGATTCCCACGACATGTCGGGGCGATAAGGAAATATGCCCCAGACCAGGCTTCCGTATAAAAAAATCACCAGCAGGGAAATTGCCAGGAGATTGATGTTCCGCCTGACGATACCGCTTACGAATAAAAAGGAGGCAAAGCTGTAAACCAGTCCGCTGGCGCCAATGTGATAAGATGGTCGGGCGATGAGCCATACAAACACCCCTGAAACCAGGTAGGAAATCAAAAGTACCCGCCAGGCAACTTTGTGGTAAAAATAAAAGATGGCAGTCAATAGAAAAAAAAAGGGAACTGAATTGTTGATCAGGTGGTTAAAATTAGCATGGATGAAAGGAGAAGTAAAAATACCGATCATACCTTCCACCTTTCGTGGAAAGACCCCATAATAATAAAGATCCCTTGCATCAACGACTTCAACAATCTTCACCAGCCATAAAACGATTATCATGATGGCTGGCGGGACAAGGCTCAGGGTAAAGCGCTTGTATTCAATGTTGTCGTCTTTCACTTAAATAATCTGATAAGTGATGAGTGACGAGTGATGAGTAATGAGTGGGCCGCTCAAACCACAAATCTCACTGAATACTCGTTACTCGTTACTCATTACTTGTTACTTGGTCTTCGGACGAAGGTTCCTCACCTGTTGTCCTGCCTGCCACATTTCCGATTCCCGGAGCTCTTTGAGCTCAATCTCGAGCAGCTCCCGGTAGTTGGGCTTTCCCGTAGATTCCAACACCCGTTTGGTTTCAGCACCGGACTTTACTTTGTTGTACAGATCATTGAAAACCGGCAAGGTAGCTTCCCTGAACTTGGGTCTCCAGTCAAGCGCCCCGCGCTGTGCGGTTGCGCTGCAGTTCGAGTACATCCAGTCCATTCCGTTCTCATCTACGAGGCGAATCAGGCTCTGGGTAAGCTCTTCAACGGTTTCGTTGAAAGCTTCGCTTGGACTGTGCCCATGGTGCCGTAAAACCTGGTACTGGGCATCCATGATACCCGCCAGGGCACCCATCAGTACACCGCGTTCACCGGTAAGATCGCTGTATACTTCATTCTCAAAAGTTGTAGGAAACAGGTAACCTGATCCGATGGCAATACCGATGGCCATGGTACGCTCCGTTGCGCGACCGGTAGCATCCTGGAAAACAGCATAGCTGGAGTTGATTCCGGCACCGGCCAGGAAATTACGTCGAACACTGGTTCCTGAGCCCTTGGGGGCAACCAGAATGACATCGATATCAGCAGGAGGTATAACCCCGGTTTGTTCCTTATAGGTGATGGAAAACCCATGTGAAAAATACAGGGCATCACCCTTTTTAAGACAGGGTTTGAGTTTGGGCCAAATAGTGCGCTGCGCTGCATCAGAAACAAGGTACTGAATTATTGTTCCTTTTGTGGCTGCTTCTTCCACAGTAAACAGGGTTTTGCCCGGTACCCATCCATCTTTAACGGCTTTGTCCCAGTCGGACTTAAATTCCGGGGCCTGACCGATGATCACATGGATCCCGTTTTCTTTCATATTCAGTGCCTGTGCAGGTCCCTGAACACCGTATCCGATCACCGCAACAACTTCATTTTTCAGAATTTCCTGTGCTTTTTTCAACGGAAATTCTTCACGGGTTATAACGTCTTCAACTACTCCTCCAAAATTAATTTTTGCCATGATGTGTTAAATATTAAATGATTGATTTAATTCTTCTCGTATTCAACAGTTTCTTTGCCGATTTCTTTCATGTAATTTGTAAAAACCTCCTTGCTCGAACGGGTAACTGCAATACGTCCCGAGCGTGTAAACTGCAACAGGCCGTATTTACTAAGTTCGTCAAAAAGCTCCTGGGTTTCTTCCTTGTGACCGGTTAGCTCAATAACGGTATACTCAGGCCGGACCTCGAGAATGCGGGCACTGTGCTTACGAATGGTTTCCTCAACCTTGTTGCTCACAAGCAAAGCCTTGGTAGGAACCTTGTACAATGCAATCTCCTGATGGATAACTTCCTCTTCGGTATGATAAAAGGCTTTGAGCACTTCAACCAGCTTTTCAATTTGTTCAACCACTTTTTGCACTTTCTCGAGACAGTCGTGCACCACAATGGTAAACTTGTGTATGCCAGGCAGGGCAGAACCTGACACGGTAAGACTGTCAATATTCACCTGCCGTCTGGTAAAAATAATGGTAATACGGTTAAGTAATCCTATATGGTTTTCAGAAAATGCCGAAATGGTATAAGTCTTCTTTCCTCCGGTGCAATTTCCGTTTTCGATATTTATTGTTTTCTTTGCCATGTCTGTTACTTTTGTTGTTCAAGAATTATTTCAGAAACTGAAGCACCTGTGGGCACCATCGGAAAAACATTATCTTCCTTTTCAATGGATACCTCAAGCAGGTAAGGCCCTTCATAATCGAGCATTTCCTGTATGGCGGCATCCAGCATGGGTCTCTCAATTACTTTTTTGCCCTTAATACCAAAACCTTCAGCAACCTTAATAAAATCGGGATTCAGCAGGTAGGTTTCCGAGTATCGCTTGTCAAAGAATAGTTGTTGCCATTGCCTTACCATGCCCAGGTATTTGTTATTTAACAAAACAATTTTGACAGCAGCCCTTGTTTGGTTAATGGTACTCAATTCCTGTATAGTCATCTGAAAACCGCCATCGCCGACAAAAAGAATAACCTGTTTTTCGGGCTTTCCGATTTTGGCACCATGGGCAGCAGGAAGACCAAATCCCATGGTTCCCAAACCTCCGGAAGTAACAAAGCTACGGGTGCTATTCAATTTGGCGTACCGCGATGCAAACATTTGATGCTGGCCAACGTCGGTAACAATAATGGCATCGCCTTGGGTTTTTTCATTAATGCGGTGAATAACTTCACCCATAGTCAAACCAGGTTTATCAGGGAAAAAATCACGCTTGATGACTTTTTCATATTCAATCTTGTCGAGTTCCTTGAATCTATTTATCCATTTGGCATGCGAACGCTTTTCAATTAATTTGGTCAGCAAAGGCAACGTATATTTAACATCACCCAGGAGGGGAACATCTACCTTTACAATTTTGTTAATTTCCGCCTTATCAATTTCAAGATGAATAATCTTAGCCTGTTTGGCATAACGGTTAAGGTCTCCGGTAACCCTGTCGTCAAAGCGCATTCCAACAGCAATCAGCACATCACACTCGTTGGTAAGTATGTTTGCCGAATAATTGCCATGCATGCCAAGCATCCCGATATTCTGTGGATGGTCTTTCGGCAAAGCACAGGATCCAAGTATTGTCCATCCTACGGGAACACCTGATTTCTCTACAAAGTCAAGAAACTCCTGTTCGGCGTTTCCGAGCAATATACCCTGTCCGGCAAGTATATAGGGTCTTTTTGCTTTGTTAATAAGCGAAGAAGCTGCTTTAAGGTTATCCAGGCTTATACGTGGTTCGGGAGCATAGCTGCGCATCTTTTTGCATTTGTGATACTCATAATCGAGCATACCGAACTGGGCATTCTTGGCAACATCAATAACAACCGGGCCCGGGCGTCCGGTTTTGGCAATATAAAATGCCTGGGCCATTATCGAGGGAATCTCCTCCGGTTTGGTAATTAAAAAATTCCACTTGGTCACCGGCATGGTAATACCAATAACATCGGTTTCCTGAAAAGCATCGGTACCCAGCAGTCCTGCAGCCACCTGTCCGGTAATACATACCAGAGGTGTGGAATCCATCATGGCATTAGTAATACCGGTAATAAGGTTGGTAGCACCGGGACCTGAAGTGGCCATGCACACACCTACCCTGCCAGTTACCCTGGCATATCCCTCTGCTGCATGTATAGCACCCTGCTCATGCCTTGTGAGAATGTGTTTAAGTTTGTCGGAATAATTCATCAGGGCATCGTAAGCCGGCATGATAGCACCGCCGGGATACCCGAATATGGTATCAACTCCCTCGTTGATCAGGCTGAGCATGATGGCTTCGGCCCCTGTAACCCGTACCTTTTCAGACGGGTAAATTTTTGCATTTTTATCTTGTTTAGTTTTCATGGTTGCTGAATTGTGAAATACTGGATTCATTTTACTTCCCGGATTGCACCCCGGTCGGCAGAAGTCACCATACTGGCATAGGCCTGCAAGGCTTTTGAAATTTGCCGGGTGCGGCTGACCGGGGTAAACGCCTTATCACCCCGGTTGGCCTCTTTTTGTTTGCGTCGTTCAAGCTCCCCCTGCGGGAGCACCACATTGACAGATCTGCCAGGTATGTTTATTTCAATTTTATCACCATCTTGAATAAGTCCGATTTCTCCGCCAGAGGCTGCCTCAGGCGAAACATGCCCGATGGACAATCCGCTGGTGCCGCCTGAAAACCTGCCATCTGTAAACAAAGCGCAACTTTTTCCAAGTCCTTTTGATTTGATATAGGAGGTCGGATATAACATTTCCTGCATACCCGGTCCGCCCCTGGGTCCTTCGTAGCGTATCACAACAACATCTCCGGCCTTTACCCTGCCATCAAGAATGCCATCACAGGCCTCATCCTGCGATTCAAAAACATTGGCGGCACCCGTGAAATGAAAGATGGAAGGATCAACCCCGGCTGTTTTTATCACACAGCCGTTTCGGGCAATATTGCCATACAAAACTGCCAGTCCACCGTCTCGGGAGTAGCAGTGCTCCAGATCACGGATACAACCTTTCTCCCGGTCAAGGTCAGGTTCCTTGTACATGACACCCTGACTGCCCAGTTTAAGGTTTTTAATCCCCGCAGGTGCACTGGCAAATATTTCCCTGGCTTCTGCGGTCACCGATGGCCGGGTAAGATCAAACCGTTCAATGGCTTCACCCAGGGTAAGTAAATCAATTCTTTTGACAGTTGTGTCAACCAGTCCGGCATTATTGAGCTCGCCCATGATACCGAGAATTCCACCTGCACGGTTTACATCCTCAACATGGTATTGCGAGCTGGGTGCCACTTTGCATAAAACAGGTATTTTCCGGGAAAGGTTATCAATATCATGCATGGTAAAATCGACTCCTGCTTCTTCCGCAATGGCCAGAAGATGCAGGACCGTATTGGTGGATCCGCCCATGGCTATGTCAAGCGACATGGCATTCATAAATGCCTGACGGGTGGCAATGGACCTGGGCAGGACAGATGTATCTCCCTCTTCGTAATACTTCCGGGTAAGGATGACAATTTGCCGGGCTGCCTTTTCAAATAATGCCTTGCGGTTTTTATGCGTTGCCACAATGGTTCCGTTACCGGGAAGAGCCAGTCCGATGGCCTCATTCAGGCAGTTCATGGAATTGGCCGTGAACATGCCGGAACAGGATCCGCAAGTCGGACAGGCTTGCTGCTCGACTTCCGCCAGTTCATCATCCGGCACCTGGTCATCAGCCGCCATCACCATGGCATCCACCAGGTCGTATTTTTTACTTCCGATGGTTCCTGCTTCCATGGGTCCGCCAGAGACAAACACAGCCGGAATATTCAGACGCATGGCCGCCATGAGCATGCCTGGCGTAATTTTATCGCAATTGCTGATGCAGATCATGCCATCCACCTTATGCGCATTGCACATGTATTCCACGCTGTCCGCGATAAGGTCGCGTGAAGGAAGTGAATACAACATGCCATCATGTCCCATGGCTATTCCGTCATCAATGGCAATGGTGTTGAATTCAGCGGCATAGCATCCTTCCTTTTCAATGATCGCTTTCACTTCCTGTCCGATCATGTGAAGATGTGTATGACCAGGCACAAACTGGGTAAAGGAATTGACTACAGCTATGATTGGTTTTCCTATCTGATCCTCACGCATTCCCGTGGCGCGCCATAAGCTTCGCGCGCCGGCCATCCGGCGCCCCTGGGTGGTGGTATCGCTCCTAAGGTTTATTTTCATAATGTTGTTAATCAATTTAATATATAAAACCATCAAATTAAAAAAGCCATTCTCTGTTGTAAGAATGGCTCGTATATATTATCTGCTATCGCAAACCATTCTCACCTCAGCCTCACAAGGACCACGAGGATGACCAGATTCACGATAATGATGATATTTCTCATGTTTTTCGTTTGGGCAAATATAGATAAATAAATGAACAATCGTCAAACTCTTTCAAAAAAATATACTGAAAATCTAAATATTTTCATAAAATAAAGTTTAACTGTATTGATATACAAACCTTTAGTAACTACAGTTTCTTATATCCATACATATACTCCATGGCAGGCAACCTGAAATGCTCACGGTCCTCCCGGCTCAGTGTGAGCAGGTAATTCTCCTCCTCAATCACAAAACCTGCTTCGGTAAGCCGGTTCAGGTAATCCCGACCGTACATCCGGTAATGGTCTTTTTGCCTGAAGCGTTTCTCCCGTTCCAGGGGATCAGTAACGGAAGGATCCTCATTCGTTTCTTCCATGCTGTAATCCGTGGGCACCTGCAAAATGGCGAATCCCCCGTGGCGGAGCACCCTGAATATTTCACGAATGGCTTTCCGGTCATCCGGAACATGCTCCAGAACATGGTTGCAGATCACGATATCAAATTCCTGGTCCCTGAAAGGCATCTCCTGCACATCCAGTTTAACATCTGCCAGTGGTGATTCCAAATCAGCAGTTACATAGGAAATGTTCTTCAGTTTCCTGAATCGCCTGTAAAAACATTGTTCAGGGGCTAAATGCAGTACTTTCAGAGAACCGGAAAAGAAGTCGGTCCGGTTCTTCAGGTAAAGCCACAACAGCCGGTGACGTTCAAGGGATAAGCAACCGGGACACAATACATTTTCCCGTACCTGGTTATATCCGTAAGGAAGGAATTTCCTGAAGTGTCCGCCACATACCGGACATTCTACACGGCTACCCCTGTAAAACAGTGCGGCAGATTTCATGAAGATCATGCTGAGCCGTATGAGCCACGGTCGAGGTACATGGCTGAGCAATAACCTGATGATTCTCTTCAAGGCAGTAAATTTTGAAAAATCCCGAAAACCGGAAAATTAAGCCTTTTATTATTTAATTTCGCGCTTTGAATAAAAAAATCAATACATCATGAGACCATTTAAAGTTCTGGGCATTCAGCAAATTGCCATTGGTAATGAATCCAAGTCGCGCCTTCAAAATTTCTGGGTGGAGGTAATGGGACTTGAAAAAACGGGGACCTTCAGGAGCGAGCGGGAAAACGTGGATGAAGATATTCTGAGGATTGGAAAAGGACCGCTGGCTGTGGAAGTGGATATCATGCAACCCATCGATGCCGAAAAATCACCTAAAGTTCATGAACCCAAACTGAATCATATTGGATTGTGGATCGACGACCTTCCAAAAGCGGTGGAATGGCTGACGGCCAAAGGGGTAAGGTTCACACCGGGTGGCATTCGAAAGGGTGCGGCCGGTTATGATGTATGTTTCATCCACCCGAAAGGGAATGATGAATTCCCGGTTTGCAGCGAGGGCGTGCTGGTGGAACTGGTGCAGGCGCCGGAGGAAGTTAGAAAAGTGATGAGTGATGAGTGATGAGTGATGAGTGATGAGTGGGACTTGGGCGAGAGTTTGGGCATGCTCACTTCCCAAAACCCAAATCCCACTTGTTACTCGTCACTCATTACTCGTTACTAATAAAAAACCGGGTAAGCTTATCATATCGCGCCGCTACAACCGCCTACCCTTGCTTCCTTCCGGACCTGGGGGGATTCAGCAGGAGCTGACCGTATGAGACTTACCCGGCAGTGCAAAACTATGAACTTTTATTAAATTTACAAAAGATAAAATCCGGATGTGCCGGAATGTTTAAAAACCCTATTTTTGTTTTCAACTCTTAAACCCGGTATCAATGGAAAAAAAACAGTCACTCCTGCAGTTTACCATGACCTATGGTGTCATCATGGGAATAGTATCCGTCATTTTTTCACTGATCATATACATGACGGGATTTATGCCGTACAACATCAAAAGAACCATCCTTGTCGGCCTGATCAGCCTGATTATTACCCTTGTTTTTATTGTGACCGGAACAAAAACATACCGCGATAAGATTCTGAATGGCACGATATCCTACTGGAATGCGGTTATGATAGGATTATTGATAGTAGTTTTTTCAGCGGTCATCTCCAGCTTTTACTCCCTTATTTTTAACCTGTACATTGATCCCGAATACGTGAACAAGGTTACAGAAGCTTCCAAAAACTGGTGGTTTGATTACCTAAACAGGATTGGTGCTCCGGATTACCAGATTGAGGACATGATGGATAAGCTTGACAAACAGGTGGCCAACAACAGTCCGATCAAATCCTTTTTCCAGGGACTTTACGTATCGGCTATTTTTGGTTTGATAGTATCGCTGATCACCTCAGCATTTATCAAAAAGAATCCCAACCCTTTCTCCGAACCAACCGCCTAAATGATACTGATGGCACCCGATATCTCTATAATAGTTCCTCTTTACAATGAAGCTGAATCGCTTCCTGAACTGGCAGCATGGATCAACCGTGTAATGGCTGAGAACCGGTTTTCTTATGAAGTAATAATGATTGATGACGGCAGCAATGACGGTTCATGGCAGGTCATCGAAAAACTTTCCGGGAATAATAAAAACATCAGGGGGATCAGGTTTCGCCGTAATTACGGGAAATCAGCCGCTTTGCATTGCGGCTTCCAGGCCTCCCTCGGAAATGTGGTAATTACCATGGATGCGGACCTGCAGGACAGCCCCGATGAAATACCCGGTCTTTATAACATGATCTTCAGTGAAGGCTTTGACCTCGTGTCGGGATGGAAAAAGAAGCGGTACGATAACAGGCTGACCAAAAACCTGCCCAGCAGGCTGTTTAACTGGACCGCCAGGGTATTCAGCGGTATCAAGATACACGATTTTAACTGCGGTTTGAAAGCATACCGGGGTGATGTGGTTAAAACCATCGAAGTGTATGGCGAAATGCACCGCTATATTCCGCTTATTGCCAAAAAAGCCGGATTCAGGAACATAGGTGAAAAAATTGTACAGCATCGCAAACGGCAGTTCGGAAAGACAAAATTCGGAATGGAACGATTCATCAACGGCTATCTCGACCTGATTTCCATCTCCTTTATTTCGAGATTCGGAAGACGGCCCATGCATTTCTTCGGTACTCTCGGTTCTTTGATGTTCCTCCTGGGTTTTGGTATGGCCCTGTACCTGGGTATCGATAAACTTATCGCCGTTGCCCATCACGTTCCTGCCAAACTGGTGACCCAAAGCCCCTATTTTTTTATTGCTCTTACTGCCATGATCATTGGAGCACAATTTTTCCTGGCAGGATTCCTGGGTGAACTGGTTTCGCGATCATCAGCAAGCAGGAATGAATATCAGATTGAGAGAGAGATTTAGAGGTTAACGGTAAAAAGTATTCAGTAAACGGTAAACAGTAAAAAGTAAACAGTATTCGGTGTTCAGTATTCGGTGTTCGGTGTTTCTTAATTGCTCAAAGAAATATGTTCTATTCGGTCGTAGTTCCAACGTTTTCGCGTCGTGATGAAGTGGCAGAATTACTTGCCAGTCTCGAATCCCAGCAAAATAAAAATTTTGAAGTGATTATCGCAGACGGCAGTCTTGATGATTCAGTCAAGCGGGTTACAGATCAATACCAGGACAAGCTTTCCTTAAAACACCTTTACAAAAAAGGTCTGGGAATTAGTGAGTCAAGAAACTGGGGAGTTGAACATGCCATTGGAGACTATGTTATCTTTTTCGATTCGGATTGTGTTATTCCACCACAGTATTTTAAAGTTGCCGAGGACTACCTGGCTGTTGAACCATTAGACGCATATGGAGGTCCTGATAAAGCAAGCGAAGATTTCAGCATTAAACAGAAAGCGATAAGCTATGCCATGACTTCGTTTTTTACCACAGGTGGCATAAGGGGCAGAAAAGGTCATATCGGGCAGTACCAACCCAGGAGTTTTAACATGGGAATTCGCAGGAACATTTTCATTTCCCTGGGCGGATTCAGTGGTCTTAAGGTATCGGAGGATATAGACCTAAGCATGCGTTTGTACAGGAATGGTTACCGGGTTGGACTCATTGAACAGGCCTATGTATTTCATAAGCGCAGGTCAACCTTCTATAAGTTCTTCCGGCAGGTTTTTTCCTTCGGAAGTGGTCGGATCGACTTGCAACTGCGACACGGAAATGCACTGAAACCAGTGCATACGTTACCTTCTCTGTTTGTGTTATACCTTGTTACAGGGATTGTTATCAGTTTGTTTTCAAAAACTCTTTTCCTGATAGGATTGGCATCTCTTGTATTCTATGCATCGGCAATCCTGATTGATGCCACGATGCAAAACCGAAGTATTCTGGTTGGCCTGATCAGTGTTTACGCTTCTTTCATAATGTTGACAGGCTATGGCCTCGGGATGATCAAGGCCGCCCTTATGAGATTTATCTTTCAAAGCAAGAAGGAAAGCGAAAAGCCGGAAATTACCAGGTACTGATTACCGATTACCGTTTACCGTTTACTTTTTACTGTTTACTTTTTACTTTTTACTGTTTACCTTTTACTGTTTACCTTTTACTGCTACTGCCGCTGCCGCTGCCGCTGCTACTGCTATTGCTCGCCCTACCTCACCCTTTCATCGTAAGTGGATCCCATCGAACAATTATTCCCTTTCAGTTCCTTCATCATGACCTGCTTGATGGCATGGAAGATGATGACGTGTATGTCCTCGGTGACCTCCATATCGTGGATGGGTGCATGGATAACAAGATCCGCAATATCCTTGATCTTACCGCCCTTGTAACCACAAAAGGCAACGGTATATGCCCCTTTCGATCTTGCATATTCCATGGCCTTCACAACATTCGCCGAATTGCCACTCCCCGAGATGCCTATCACAACATCGTCCCGGTGAAGAAATGTTTTCAGCTGCTCAATAAAGATTTCTTCATAGGTCAGGTCATTGGAAATTGCCATAATACCGGGAATGTTATCATTCAGGCATTGTACCCTGAAGCGCTTATCCAACCCGTAAGATATTCCTTTTAAAAAGTCACCGGTGATATGCATGGCTGTCGCGCCACTTCCGCCATTACCAAAAATGAAAATCGTATTCTCACTTTCCCTGGCCTTTAGAATTCTGTCCACCAGCCTGGTAACTGCCTCTGTATCCACATGTTTCAGGGTTTCGGATACACGCTCAAAATAATCATTCAAGTCAGTTTTCTTCATCCGCAAAATGAATAAGTTTCGATCCTTCGCGCTCAAACGTAAAATCGTATTTAACAAGGGGTTTAAGGGCATCCATGAGTTTGTGCTGGTTTTCCTTCTCGCAATAAAACAACATGAAACCGCCTCCCCCGGCTCCCAGCAACTTACCGCCTTCAGCTCCGGAATGAATTCCTGTCAGGTAAATCTCATCAATTTCAGGGTTGGTGATCTGTGAGGCCAGTTTCTGTTTCAATATCCAGTTCTCATGCAGAATTTTTCCGAAATCATGCAGGTGACCCGTGTAAAGACAGTTGCGCAGGTCGGAAACCAGCAATACCATGGATTGCAAAACTTTGAATTTCTCGTCGTGAGAGGCGTTTTTCTTTTGTTCTGCTAGAATATCCGATGCTTTCCGCTGATTGCCCACATAGAACATCAGCAGGTTTTCCTGCAGTTGCCTGTATACTTCGTTTTTCACATACAGGGGCTCCACACGGACATCCCCGTTGGGGTGAAAGTGAATGATGTTCAGTCCGCCGAAAGCTGCCGCATACTGATCCTGCTTGCCAATAGGTTCACCCAGAATGTCGATTTCGATCTCACAGGCTTCACGGGCAAGTTGTTCTTTGGTGATATATTCTCTTTTGTTGGCATATAAACAATGCAGGAGACCAACTGTAAAAGAGGAGGAGGATCCCATGCCTGTACCGGAAGGTATATCGGCAATCGAGCTGATCTCAATGCCACTGGTAAGGCCTGTCTTTCTCATACTTTCACGTAGCAGGGGATGCCTGAGTTCATCGATATGATTTACCGTTTCGGTTTCGGAATATTTCACCCTGATTTGTCCCGGGAAGAAGAAACGGTGCGATGAGATGTACATATACTTGTTGATGCTGGTGCTCAGCACGGCTCCCGGATGGCGTGTGTAAAACGTTTCCATATCAGAGCCCCCGCCGACAAAACTGATTCTGAAAGGAGTTCGGGTAATTATCATGAAATGGATGAATTAATGATCAGGTCAGCTAAATTACTTTCTTTTTCTATTAATTGATATTCATCCAATTCTCTTTTTTTAACAAGCCGGTCTATTTCTTCCGGTGATTTACTGCGCCAGAGATAATATTCATCAAGGCGATTCCTGAACTGCAAAGGATCCAGGGTTGTAAATATCTTCAGACAGGCTGACCGGCGTATGCTTTCTGAACTCAGGGCTACAATCCCTTCAAGAATAATAATATCGGCATGCTTCGGATGGTATACCACGGGCATAGTTTGTCGATCGGGATGATTTATGTAAGCCGGGCGAATTACCGTTTTACCCGACAGCAGGTTCTTAATGTCCTCTTCCATTAATCCCAGCTGAAACCGGCCATAAACATTCATGGTATTTTTCCTCTTGTCTTCGGGTAATAACCAGTTATCCAGGGAAACCTGGAGAATTCTGTGACCGGCTTTTTCAAAAGCAATGCGCAGGTACGATGCCAATGTGCTTTTACCTGTGCGTGTGTTCCCTCCGATGATGATAATCCACGGCAATTTGCCGGTATAGGACCGGAATTTTTCATACACTGTCACAAAATTTTTCCGGTACGGATCATGAACAATAAAATCAACTGCTTCGGCCAGGTTGGCAAACATATAATCGGGTAATAATCTGGTTTTCCGGATGCCATAGCCGGTTCGTACCCCAATTGTAACGCAGCCTGCATTGGATCCAGCCTGTATATCACGCTCGGAATCACCAATCATAAAGGATTCGCCGGCATTGATGTTGAACTTTTCAATGGCCTTCTGAAACATGCCTGTTTTGGGTTTCCGGCAATCACAATCAATCTTGTACAGGGGATTTTCCTCCGGAAAGCCTTTATCGGGATGATGCGGGCAATAATATATGGCATCGAGCCAGGCGCCCTGCTCACCCAACAGGGTCTCCATTTTTTTATGAATGGTTTGAACCTCCTCCTCGGTGCAAAGATTTCGTGCAACGGCGCTCTGATTGGTCACGACAACAGACAAATATCCGGACTGGTTAATTTTCCGGATTGCCGCAGGCGTGAAATCATATAGTTCAAGCTCTTCGGGCCTGCTGATATAGCTGCGTTCGTTATTCAGAACGCCATCGCGGTCCAGAAAAACCGCCCTTTGCGGATGCCCGTAATGAAGTTGGAAAACCTTACCGCTTTCCAGGTCCTTCCTGACCCTTTCCAGTCTGTCAGGGGTACCCATGTCTTTCAGGTATTCCGATGTGTGATATCCATACATGGATACCTCACGATAGATACGGGGGAAAATGTCCCTGCCAAAGTCAGCCTTTTTGCCTTTCTCAAGGGACTGCAATATTACCGGTGACAATATATAGGCACCTGCATTTACGAGGTTGTGGTACCAGGTTGCTCTGTTGTGAGGCTTGGCGTGAAAGGCGATTATGCGCCCGTTTGGATCGATTTCAACGAGGTCACTGTCATACGGATGATCATTGGGATGCAGGACAAGCGAACACTGACTGTTTTTTATCCTGTGGTAACGAATGAATCTTTCGAGGTCCATATGGATCATGACATCACCATACAGGACCAGGAAATCTTCAGTCAGTTGTTCCCCGATCGCTTTTATACCACCTGTGGTGCCGAGAGGCTCCGTTTCTTCATAATAGGAGATCCTGGCTTTATGGGAATGCCCGTCACCAAAGTATTCTATTATCGGGTCTTTCAGGTAATTGACCAGGATGATAATATCCCTGATATCATATTTTGTGAGGAGTTCAACCTGGTGATGCAAAAGCGGCTTATCACCGATGTTTATCATGGGTTTGGGAATCTCGCGGGTGAGATCTCCCAGTCGTATACCGCGTCCACCGGCCAGAATTACTGCTTTCATTGCACCGGTAAATGGCCGGTATTCCAGAGCTCTTCCGGCGTTCCAACATCAGTGTACTTCCCTTTTTCGAAAATATGGTAATCAACCTGCAAACCTTTATTAATGGCAGCCTGGATCACGTCGCCCACATAAACTTCACGGGTAGAGTTATCCGGGCAGGTAATTTTCCCTTCAGGATGAGCATGGATCAGATTTTCAAGGTATCCCTTCATAAAGATTGTAAAAGAGGGCTTCCACAGGGCAATGAACCAGCTTAACTTCAGATCGGGCCGGTCCTGTTTGATGACAATCTCACGTATTCTACCTTGTTCATCAAACTCAATCATGTCCGACCGGAGGTACTGATCCGATGAAACCAGTCCCAGCATAACATCTGCATTTCCCTCCTGCATGCGTTCCTTCAACAAAACGAAAGCATTTTCGGGCTCAAACAGGATATCCGGAAAGCCAAGAGCCACGATCTTATCCTTGACAAACGGAAATGCCTCATTCAGTGTAAACGGAGTGCCAAAAGGCAGGTTCATGATCAGATAGCCAATATGGGCGCCGAACTCCTCCCCGCATCCAAAGTATCCGGGGATATCCCACTTGCCTTTTCTGATGATGAAAAGAATATCACATATTCCTGCAGACGTGTAAGAACGGACCAGATGAGCCGAAGTAACTGATAATTCACCTGAAGCACTGAATATCGGAAAAACCTCCTTGCTGCATGGGATTTTACCTAATCTGCTGGCCACACCACCTGCAGGAATCAGTCCAATTACTTCCATACTACCAGATTTTCATAATGTCTGCCTGAGTCGGAATATTCTCAACTCATTATAAGCATTCAAAAATACCCATTATTTTGACATCTGGAACAAAGCACGGGGATTTTCACCACGACGGGGTACTCTCAACTTGTCGGGGTGGAATCAATAAGCTTTTACGTGAATATTCTTCACCGCCCTTCCCGACGGATCATTCTTGTTTCTGAAGGACTCATCCCATGCCAATGCCTCGGAAGTGCTGCAGGCCACTGAAGGGACCGATGGAACAGACAATGCGGCAGCTACCGAGGGGAATTGCTCACTGAAAATTGTACGGTAATAGTATTCCTCTTTGTTCCTGGGTGTATTATCCGGGAAACGGTATTTTGCGTTGGCGAGCATATCATCTGTAACTTCACGGGAGCTAATCGCTTTAAGGGTATCGATCCAGCTGTACCCCACCCCGTCGGAGAACTGCTCTTTCTGTCGCCACGCCACACTCTCCGGCAAATAATCTTCGAAGGCCTTTCGCAGAATATATTTTTCCATTTTACCGTTTTTCGCCATTTTATCCTCTGGATTCAACCGCATGGCAACATCCAGGAACTCCTTGTCGAGGAACGGAACGCGACCCTCAACCCCCCATGCAGCCAGGGATTTGTTGGCCCTTAAGCAATCATATAAATGCAGTTTGCTCAGCTTCCGGATGGTTTCTTCATGAAATTCCCTGGCGTTGGGCGCTTTATGGAAATAGAGATAACCACCAAACACTTCATCCGCCCCTTCTCCCGAAAGGACCATCTTTACGCCCATCGATTTAATAACCCTGGCCATGAGGTACATGGGTGTGGAAGCTCGTATTGTGGTGACATCATAGGTCTCCAGGAAGTAAATCACATCTCGCAGGGCATCAAGACCTTCCTGTACAGTAAAATTTATTTCGTGGTGGACGGTACCGATGTGATTTGCCACTTTCTGAGCGGCAGCCAGGTCGGGCGAACCATCCAGTCCGATTGCAAAAGAATGCAATTGCGGCCACCAGGCTTCTTTTTCATCATTGGTTTCAATACGATGGGGGGCGAATTTTTTGGCAACCGCAGAAATAATGGAACTGTCAAGCCCACCGGACAACAAAACGCCGTATGGAACATCTGACATTAACTGACGGTGCACAGCCTGCTCCAGGGCCTGGCGCAATTCATCAATGCTGCTGGTATTATCTTTGACGGCATCATAGGACGACCAATCCCGCGTGTACCATTTTTTGAGTTCCCCTTCCTTGCTGTAATAATAATGCCCCGGAGGGAAAATCTCAATCTTTTTGCAAATACCTTCCAGGGCTTTTAACTCCGAGGAAAAGTAAAAATTCCCGTATGCATCCCATCCCATATACAAAGGAATTATTCCGATATGATCACGCGCCGCCAGGTAGCAATTGTTGGTCTCGTCATAAAGAACAAATGCAAAAATGCCGTTCAGATCTTCCAGGAAATCCTTTCCTTTATCCTGATACAAAGCAAGAATTACTTCACAATCGGATTGTGTCATAAACCTGTATTTGTTTTTGTATTGGTCCCGGATATCCCTGTGATTGTATATTTCTCCATTTACCCCCAGCACCAGTTTCCTGTCACTGCTGAATAAGGGCTGACCGCCGGATTGCGGATCAACAATTGAGAGTCTTTCATGCGCGATGACGGCTCTCTCACCGCAATAAATGCCTGACCAATCCGGTCCGCGATGTCTGACTTTTTTTGACATCTCCAGGACCTGCGACCTGAGATCCTGAGAAGGCACTTTCAAATCAAAAACTCCGACAATTCCACACATATTCTATACAATTTATAAATTATATTTATATCTAATAGTATTCTCATTAATATTCTGCAAATTTATAAGTAAATATCAATTTATATATATAATCAGTCATAATTATATTTATTTTTTACATTTATTCGTATATTACTTACGATTTATCATATTTAACGTGCTTTTTATTTAATATATTTATTAAAAACAGGAATTATTAACAATAAAAAAAGCGTGAAGCCGATGCTTCACGCTTTTTCTCAAAATATCTGTTATCTGAAAATTCAGCTTACTGGCATTTTAAATTCGTTCTTTGTGCTTTTGCGGCTTGCAGAAATGGACCATACATCGCATTTTTGTAGGCTTCACAGGCATCTGCTGTTTGACCCTTGCCAAACTGGGCCTGGGCGAGTTCAAAATAGAACTTGGCTTTTTCTTCGGGAGTTCCGGTTTCCAGTTCCAGTCCCTTTTTTGCATTCTCAATGGCCAGATCATACTTTTTCTGCTTATTGTAAACGCTTGCATACTGATAATGAACGTTTTCGTCAGTGCCATATTTTGATGCAGTAGCCA
Organism: Bacteroidales bacterium; assembly: GCA_016930375.1. Classification (GTDB taxonomy): domain Bacteria; phylum Bacteroidota; class Bacteroidia; order Bacteroidales; family UBA10428; genus UBA5072. Next base: position 40,520 of record JAFGGU010000082.1, read on the forward strand.
GCAGACTAACGGCATCAGCAAGTTTATTGCCCTGGTTAGCTTTACCGCCGGCAATTCTGAAATAATCACGCGCAATCTTCATGGCCTGTTCAGCTTTATCTTGGGCTCCTGCTGCCTGCATCTTTTCAATATACAGGTCAATGGTTTCGGCAAATTCAGTGTTTTTACTCATTCCTCTGTATATCAGAGCTTTATTATATATCGAAACTGTATGCTCGGGATTGATGGCCAGTACGCTGTCGAAAGTTAAAATGGCTTTGTCATATTCCTTGGCGGTCACAAAAGAGGAAGCCTTGGTTGAATAGGCCTGGATCATCAATGTTTCCGTGTTTTCTTTGGTTTGAACATCATTGTATTTGTTGGCTACTTCTAAAGTTTTAACAGAGGCATTCAGTGCTCCGTCGATATTCTTTTCGATTGTCAGCAAATCAAAAGCTTTCTGATAATAAAGGTCAGGTAATACTTTTATGGCCTTCAGTTTGATATCGGCTGCTGAATCGCCTATCTGCTCACAAATCCTGATACAATTCTCAAACGCCTCAACTGCGCGGGAATCATTTGCCTTCATCAATTCAACGCCCTCATTAAATACCTTGATCGCATCGTTCTTTTCCTGGGCAAACACGCCAAAGCACATTCCCGCAAACAATACTGTCAATCCGGCAATTTTCATTTTGTTATACATTGGTTTCATACAATTTTCATATTAAAGGTTAATACAATCGGCTTTTGTCTATTGGTCGTAAATATAAAAATTTCTTGATTGATATGATAAGAAAAACAGCAATAATCCCTTTTTGTTTAATGACCCTTACGGCACATTACCACCCTATACGCTTGTTTTTAGCAGGTTCAGTACATGCCTGTCAATTGGAAAACTCAGCTCTTCCTCACTTAATCCGGCAATATCAGCCCAGCGGAAAGATTGACTTCCGTTGACTCCTGCCGGAAAATCAAATGGTTTTCCCGATATTTTAAACAAGGGCTGTTCCAACAATCTGGCCCTGTAATAAATACTTATCAACTGGCTATCTTCAAAGAACAATGCACGCTGAAAGAAGCCGGTGGTGTAAAAATGCGAAATGATCTCAATTTCCTGTCCGAATTCCTCCCTGGCTTCACGTTTCAGACAATCTTCCGGACCTTCTCCGAAATGCAAACCTCCTCCCGGAAATTTTGTCATTTCCCGATCCAGCACAAATTCATCACTCAGCAAAATCTGTGCCTTTTCATTCATGATCAGGCCGTATACCCGAATGTTAAATCGTCTTATTTCCGGTAAATCCATCACCCGTTCATTTTGCATTGAAGATATTTTACGATTGATTCTTTCTCATCAGGCTGGAACCATCTCAACTCTTTGTCCCTTCGAAACCAGGTGATCTGCCTCCGGGCATATTGCCGGGAATGTGCTTTAATCTGGTCCACCGCTTCTTCCAGGGAACCTATCCCGTCAAAAAACCTGAAAAGCTCCTTATAACCGACCGTATTCAATGCATTCAAATGCCTGAATTTTCGCAGGCCATCTGCTTCCCGCAACAGTCCATCTGCCATCATAGCATCCACACGGTTGTTAATCCTGTTGTACAGGTCCTGACGGGGCATATTCAATCCGATCTTCAGGATTGAAAAGTTTCGTTGTTTTGCTTTGCCACTCAGGAAGGAAGAATAGGGTCTGCCCGTCATTTCAGCTATCTCCAGAGCTTTTAAAATACGTTTCGGATTACTCTGATCTACGGTGTGGAAATAAGCAGGATCCAATTCTCTGAGCCTTGTCTGTATGCCTGACAGTCCTATCTTCAGATATTCAGTATGAAGCTTATCACGTATTTGCTGGCTGACGGTCGGGATATCATCAATGCCCCTGCATACCGCATCGATATACATACCACTGCCGCCTGTCATTATCACTGCATTGAACTGCGTAAACAAGCGATCCAGCAGGCTAATCGTTTCATTCTCAAAAAAACTTGCGTTGTAATAGTCGTGAATGGATTTATGCCCAATAAAATGATGCTTTGCAACTGCGAGCTGATCAGCGGAAGGAACCGCCGTGCCGATGACCATCTCGCGATAGATCTGACGCGAATCAGCATTGATAATCTCGGTACCAAAATGCCTTGCCAGATGAATGGCAAGATCCGTTTTCCCTACAGCTGTAGGCCCGGCGATAATGATCAGGTGTTTGGAATTCATGGTATCACTACCGTGTCGACAGGATCTTTAACCGGCCAGGTGCTGCTTTCTCAGCAGGATCACCATAAATACCAGTCCGATTAAAAAGAAAACCGTTATAGCAAGAACAGAATATCGCATGCTGCCAGTTAAGGCTTCAATGATGCCAAAGCTGAAGGTCCCTCCAACCATGGCAAATTTCTCCATAACATCATAAAAACTAAAAAACGAAGTATGATCACGGGTTTCCGGAAGCATTTTTGAATACGTTGATCGGGCCAGTGCCTGTGTACCGCCCATGACAACACCGACAAAACAGGCTACTATGATAAAACCCGTGGCTGAGTTTACAAAATAGACAGCCATGATGACAAAAATCCAGATCACAATGGATATAATCAGACTCTGGATATTTCCGAATCTCCCGGACAACCGGGCAAAAAGCCAGGCGCCGAACATGCCGATAAGCTGGATCAGTAAGATAGTGGCGATCAGAATACTGTCACTCAATTGAAGCTCCTTGGTGGCAAAGGTTGCAGCCATTGACATTACGGTAAGCACGCCCATGGTCATAAAGAAGAATCCTATCAGATAAATCTTCAGGTGGTTCATCCTGCGGACCTGGTTAAAAACAGTCCGGAGTTCCTGGTAACCCCGCATAACAACGCGTTCCCCCTTTACCCTTTTGCCAAATGTGTATTTGGGCAACCGGTTGAAGGTGATCTGAGAAAATCCGATCCACCAAAGAAATACGGTAAGAAAAGCCAGTCTTGGCGCAAAACTATCATCTGTAATTCCGAAAACGCCGGGGAACATAACGAATACCAGATTAAACACCAGCAAAACAACACCTCCCAAATATCCCATGGAATATCCCCGTGCGCTGATCTTATCCTGGTCAGCATGCTCCGCGATTACAGGAAGAAATGAATTGTAGAACACCAGGCTTCCCCCATAACCGATAGTAGCAAAAACAAAGGCGATCAGGCCCAGTTCAACCGTATTCTTATTAAAGAAAAACAACATCCCGCAGGATATGGCGCCAATCCAGGTAAACACTTTCATAAATGCTTTTCTGCGACCTGTATAATCTGCTATTGAGGAAAACAAGGGAGAAAATAGGGCCACTACAAAATAGGATAAGGCAATCGCCCAGGCATAAAGAACTGTATTGATGGCCTCGATCCCGAAAAAATTAATGGTGAAATCTTCGCCATTTCGGGTAACTGCATTATAATAAATTGGAAAGATGGTTGATCCGATGGTTAACTGGTATACAGAATTTGACCAGTCATACATTACCCATCCCCTGATGGTTTTTTTGTCACCTTTGGGGATGGGCCGGAAGTCGGAAAGTCTTTTCAAAGCAGCGTGGTGGTTATGTCAATACCTGTACTAAGATAATAAAACTTTAACAATTACAGAAAGGTCAGATATCTTTTGCCATTCTGATAAGATTCAGCGCCGATCCTGCCCTGAACCATCCTATCTGATTATCATTGTAAGTATGGTTGGCTTTTATCTCGTCAATGGTTCCGTCTTTATGATGCAGTTTGATGACCAGGGGTTGATTGGCTGCAAAAGCATTCAGACCCACAAGGTCAATCAGGTCATCCTCCTGTACCTTATCATAATCTGCCTTATCCGCGAAAGTCAATGCCAGCATTCCCTGCTTTTTCAGGTTTGCCTCATGAATACGCGCAAACGAACGAACCAGGATGACTTTAACCCCGAGATACCTGGGTTCCATGGCGGCATGCTCACGTGATGAACCTTCTCCATAGTTTTCATCACCCACTACAATACTTCCGATACCATTTGATTTGTAGTACCGGGCCACCTTGGGGACTTCGCCGTAGTCACCGGAAAGCTGATTTTTAACTGAATTGGTTTTATCGTTAAAATAATTCACAGCGCCTATCAGCATATTGTTGGATATGTTATCCAGATGTCCGCGGTATTTGAGCCAGGGACCAGCCATTGAAATATGGTCGGTTGTGCATTTTCCACGGGCCTTGATCAGCAATCGCAGACATGTGTAATCATTGCCGTCCCAGGGTTCAAAGGGTTCCAATAATTGCAGCCGATCGCTGCCCTCTTTAATGATCACCTGTATCCTGCTTCCGTCTTCAGCCGGGGCTTGAAATCCCTTGTCCTTAACTTCAAAACCATCGGGAGGCATTTCCATACCCTGAGGTTCATCGAGTTTCACCGGGTTTCCGTTTTCATTCACCAGGCTGTCCGTAAGGGGATTGAATGTCAGGGAACCTGCGATCGTAAAAGCCGTGACAATTTCAGGCGAAGCGACAAACCCATGGGTATTGGGATTTCCGTCTGACCGTTTGGCAAAGTTCCTGTTGAAGGATGTCATGATGGAGTTCTTTTCCTGCTTGTCGGCGCCCTGTCGCGCCCATTGACCAATACATGGACCGCAGGCATTGGCAAGCACTGTTCCCCCGATTTTTGTAAATACTTCCAGCAGGCCATCCCGTTCCGCGGTAAAACGAACCTGTTCTGAACCCGGCGTGATTGTAAATGCCGATTTGGCTTTCAGGTTTTTATTCAAGGCCTGTTTTGCAACCGATGCTGCTCTCGTCAGATCCTCATAGGAAGAATTGGTGCAAGAGCCGATCAATCCGACCTCCAGCTTTTCAGGCCATCCATTTTCCTTTACCAATGTTGCAAACCGTGAAACAGGCGTTGCCAAATCCGGTGTAAAAGGTCCGTTGATATGGGGTTCCAGTTCGGACAGGTTAATTTCAATCAAATCATCGAAGAACTTTCCGGGATCATGATATACTTCTTCATCCGCCACAAGATTCATTTTGATTCCGTTTGCCAGGTCAGCCACCACAGCTCTTCCGGTTCCTCTCAGGTAACTTTCCATTTTTCCGTCATATCCGAAAACAGAAGTTGTCGCTCCAATCTCAGCGCCCATGTTGCATATCGTTCCTTTACCGGTACAAGAGATACTCTCTGCTCCTTCACCAAAGTATTCAAGCATGCAACCGGTTCCACCCTTGACTGTAAGTATACCTGCAACTTTTAGTATCACATCTTTGGCAGATGCCCATCCGCTCAACTTTCCGGTTAGTTTTACGCCAATTAACCTGGGAAATCTGAGCTCCCAGGGAAGTCCTGCCATGACATCGCAGGCATCAGCACCACCGACGCCGATGGCAATCATGCCAAGTCCGCCTGCATTAACGGTATGGGAATCGGTTCCGATCATCATGCCCCCGGGGAAAGCGTAATTTTCAAGAATCACCTGGTGAATGATACCTGCCCCCGGTTTCCAGAATCCAATACCGTATTTATTTGAAACTGAGGCCAGGAAATCGTATACTTCGCTATTGCTGACCCGGGCAGCTGCCAGATCTGCTAATGCTCCGTCCCTGGCCATAATCAGGTGATCACAATGCACAGTGGAAGGTACTGCAACCTTTTTCCGACCTGCCTGCATAAACTGCAGCAAAGCCATCTGGGCTGTTGCATCCTGCATGGCCACCCGGTCAGGGAGAAAATTGACATAGTCCCGACCCCGTTGATAAACCGATTTCGCAGTTCCTTCCTCAAGATGGGCGTAAAGAATCTTTTCAGTGAGTGAAAGGGGACGACCGATGAGCTTTCTTGCAGACTCAATCCTCGAACCGAAATTTCCATAGACACGCTGAATCAAATCCTGATCAAATACCATGATGTATATTATTTATAATGCAAATTAACAGTTTCCCTGATTACAAATTAACACAATTCTCACTAAAATGATCAAAGGGATGGTAAAATCTTTAACTCATCCAGCAATACCGAATCAACGACTGTTGAATCAGGTGCGGTAAATACCATGGCAGCCGGACCGGATAAATGGACCTCCGGTACTATTCCTGTTGTATCCTCCGGAGCAATAAATTCCTTCTTTACCATCAGCACTTTAAGCCGGTCGAAGTAATTCCCGAAAAAAGGCTTCAATACACCATTGGCTGTAAAAGAATACCTGTACCACTTGGGTTGAGGAACAATGCTGGCCAGGTAAACACTTTCAGGAAGGCTAAGTTCGGCAGGTGATTTATTAAAATAGAACCGGCTGGCCTGGTTGATCCCATAAACACCGGGGCCCCACTCGATGATGTTAAGATATACTTCGTACATTCGCTGTTTTGATACCAGGTTTTTGCTTTCGATAAGCCAGACTATGATGGCTTCCTCAATCTTGCGGGCAAGTGTTTTATTGCGGGTGAGAAAGACATTCTTAACCAGTTGCATGGAAATGGTGCTTCCTCCCCTGGCAAATCTTCCTTTTTTGATGTTAATCGCGATGGATTCCCTGAATGCATTCGGATTAAATCCATGGTGATAAAAGAAGCTGCCATCTTCGGAAGTCATTACCGCTGCCCGCAGGAAAGGAGAAATCTGTTCCAGCGTTACGAAATCAGGATTCTCAGGACCTACGAAAAATGATGCAGCAAGCCGGCCACGCTCGTATACCTGATGACGGAAACCGGAATTCAGCATTCTGTAATCATCAACACCATAGCCTGCAATATGCAAATCGTCTGACCACAGCTTCGTATTAAAATACAAACTGTCGGTTTGTGCAAGATTCACCCTGAAATCCAGAAAATGGTGAAGTTGGCCTTTGGCCTGAAATCCAATGAGACTGGTGAACATTCCCCGGGGCAAAGATCCGAAAAAATCATCCGCTTCCCAGATCTCGGGAAGAAGTCGGAATGATATGGTCGGACCATTTTCAAGATCTACGCTGAGATAAGGTGACAGAGTTAAAGTATTCAGGTCAGCCCTGGTTGCGCTGTCGAGTTCTACATGATGAGGCCCTAAACCAACAAGAAAGGATGATGTAAAATGGTCAATCCTGATATCTTCCGTAGCAAGCCGTTCTCCGTTCAATACAAACCCGGCAAAACTGAAGGACCCTTTGAAATTAATGAGATGCCGGTGACGATCATCCAGATTGATCATGAAGCCAAGGGAATCAAAACCGGTTGATACGCCGTACTTTTCCTGCAACAGAGGTATGGGAAACAGGCTGGTGTCCGTTTTGACCATATGAAATTCAATGACCGATGATGCCTTATCAAATCGGCCATCGACAGGAACTTCCACACGTGAATTGCCTCCTGCAAATACGAGGTTTGCGGTTAGTTTTCCATGATTTAAAACCAGTCCGTGAATACCGATCAGCGTTGGATCGGTACTGGAAGAAATTCTCACCTGTACCCTGTTAATACGTGTTCTGGCAGGTGTATAGCTGAATAATCTGCGAATGTACCTGTTGGCGATCTCAGAAAGATCCTTGCTTTTTATTTGATCCAGCCTTCCTCCTGAATCTACCTTTTTTGCCCTGGCTTTTTCAATACTTTTCTTTTCTGTATGATAACGGATGGACACTAATCTGCAAGCAAATTCGCGTATTCTGATTTTTTTTACCAGTAGGGGTATAATCCTTACTTTTACAGAAACAGAATCCATGAAAAGTTCATTTCCCCCCTTCCTGCTCTGGATGTAGATACCTTTAACATAAACGGTATTCAGACCTCTGAACCTTGCACCGTCCCAGTGCGCAGAATACTGGTGACTCCTCACCCTGGCATTGACCGAATCGATCGCTTTATGCAAAATGAAGCCCCTGATGGCAAAAGATACCGCCAGTAATAATACTATCGGCAAAAGAACCAAAGCGAGATAAAGCCTTGGCTTTGGTATTTGTTTAATATCCATCCTATTCTAAAACTGCGAAATTAAACAATAAAAATTCAACCGGCATGGTATTTGTAAATAACGAATTGGTATCCCATCATGAAACTTTGAAGGGATACACTCGTAAACGAAAAAACATAATAAGAAAAGTGAATTTTTTTGTGAAGAATTTATCCATTTCCGTGAAATCATCATTGATTCTGGCGCTGTTGCTGGTAATCCCGCCTGCCTTTTCCCAAACCACAGATGATTTAAAAATCAGGGAGGCTATTGCCCGCAACAAGGTGAAAAGTCAGATCAACTGGGATTATAAGTACGTTAAAGATAAACCCGAAAAAACAGGAGTGAAAACTTCTGTTACCCTGTATTCGGTTAACGGTGATATATCGCAGGTAAACGCTTTAAATCCGAAGGGGGCAGTTTTACACACCGAAAAATATACCTACGACTCGAAGGGGAATAAAACTGCATACAATCGGACATCCGGTGAAAACTCCTACCGCAAAACATATATCTATAACGAAAAGAATCAATTAATCGAAGAAAACGGTTTTGATGGTGTAGAGAATTTCAGGAACTTATATACCTACAACGAAAAAGGTGAAATGTCCGAGATCAGGTATATGAAAAAAACTGTCCTGCAGGAAAAGAGGGTGTTTGTGAAAGACAATACTTCCACCCGGGTCTCAGTCTACAATTCAACAGGAGCTTTGACTTCAAGATTGGTTTTGAAATACGACAGCAAGGGAAACCTGGTGGAGGAAGCCGTATATGGAATGAATCAAAGCGCACTCGAGAAGAAAACTTACCATTACGATGACAAAAGAAATCTGAAGGAAGAGGCCAGGTATAAACTGGATAAGATTGCGCTTAAAACAACCTATAATTACAATGCTTCCGGTGCATTGCTCGAAATTCAGGAAGAAGCACCCGGGGTACCCCGGTATATCAAGAAGAGTCTTGCCTATGATTCAAAAGGCAATCTGCTTGAGATCAAATGGCGACGCAAGGGTACCGAGGAATTCAACAGTATTGCTTACCAGTATGACGAGCGGGGATTGTGCATATCGGCAGATACCTATTATCCGGCAACCAAATACAGGGTATTGACCAAGTATACTTACGAGTACTTTTGAAATTTACCTACAACTTACAACATACAACAAACAACCCTTCCAACCATTACAACTTTTACTACCTTTGCGCCTTCAATCGAATATCATTTCCGCATGCTGCTGAAAATACATCCCGAAACTCCGGGACTTAGACAAGTTCAAAAAGCCGTTGAGATACTACAGGATGAAGGTGTAATTATTTTTCCAACGGATACGGTATATGGCCTGGGATGCGATGTTTTTTGCCATAAGGCGGTAGAACGTGTGGCCAGGCTGAAAGGTATCAACCTGGAAAAGGCCAACTTCTCATTTATATGTCATAGCCTCAGTCAGTTAACTGATTATGCCAAACATGTTAATAATCCCACTTTCAAATTGTTGAAACAGTATCTGCCTGGTCCGTACACCTTTATTCTTGAGGCGAGCAGCAACGTGCCCCGGATATTCCGGACCCGAAAGAAGACCATTGGCATCAGGATTCCGGATAATAAAATCATTCTCGAAATTACACGAAGCCTGGGTAATGCGATATTGACCACGTCCATTCATGACGAGGACGAATTGCTCGACTATACAACGGATCCCGAATTGATACATGATCATTATAAAAACCAGGTTGATGCTGTAATCCACGGCGGATATGGACACAATGTACCTTCAACTGTAATCGATTGTACCGGTCCTGTCCCCCATGTCGTCCGCCAGGGAATAGGCGAGGTCAACTTTTAGAACCCCGCATTTTATTTTTATGTTCCTGTAAAAAAGCTCCCTGTTCAGTAACATACCAGCACGGAACAGCCATTTGCTCACCTGAATTCTTCCATTGCAAAGCCTGAAAACGGGTTACTGATGAATCAAGAACAAGAAGATCCATATCAAACAGTTTCGTAATGGATTCCAGGTCAGGTTTCACCTTGCCCGATACAATCACCCAATCAACTTTCAGCCTGGCCGTTGAGTGATATACTGCTAACCGGTCATCCGACAGGAAAGCAATTCGCTGTCCGTCGAACTCCAGTATCAGGTTGTTGCCCATCCACGGAAATTTACAAAATGAATGTCCTGAACCGGAAATTTTATCCCTGACCTTTTCCGGATCTGACAGGAAGAGCAGATGATCAGACACACCATGTTCAATCCAGAAATCAGACAATGCATATTGTACGGCATTATTCTGCTGTGAAACTGCCGAATCGCTCCAGAATACTCCTGAAGTGCCCGATATAAAGCTCATAGAGGATATACCTTTTAGATTGCTGACAAGAAAGATCTTCTGATCAGCATTATCCATCTGATGGAAAATGCTTAATACCTGAAAAACCAGGATCAGCGAAAGAGATATCAACAGCAGCCTATGATTCTTGTAAAGAAGAAAAAGGGCAAAGAAAAGAGTCAGTAAAAACAGAACTGCGGACTGACTCACACTGACATGAATGTTTTCCATAAGTGCGGCCGGAAGCATTTCCGTGAAAGAAACCGCACCATAAAGACCTCCCAGTAAAACAGCAAGGATTTTTCCCACAATCAGCGCCAAAGGATGGATTGCTGAAACAATCAGAAATACAGCGGCAAAAATGATAATAAGGGATACCCATGGAATTACATAGAGATTTGTCAGCCAGAAATAAACCGGAAACTGGTGAAAGTAATACAGTGTAAATGGAAGCGTAGACAGCTGGGCCGCGCAGGAAACCGTGAACAAACGCCATATTTTGTCGGCCAGTTTATTCTTGAAAAACAAGAAACGGTAAAGGATGGGATGATATACCAGTATCCCGAGTACGGCCGAGAACGACAATTGAAAACTGACATCTGCAAGCAATGCAGGTGAGAATGTCAGCAGGAAAAAGGCAGAAGCAAAAAGAATATTGTAGGTATTGATATGCCGTTTAAGAAGGTTCCCGGTCAGAACAAAACTTATCATAACCGCAGCCCTGGTCACTGAAGGAGAAAGACCGGTGACAAATGCGAATAACCAGACAAAGAGAATGATGATGGCGGTTTTGAATACCTTTCCCGCAACAGAGCGATCAAAAATCAGGAGCACATATCCCAGGGCCATGGCAATAATGGCTACATTAAATCCCGATAAAGCCATCACATGCATGACTCCGGCCCGGGAAAATGCTTGTTTTGTGCTGGCCTCCAGATCGTTGCGGTAACCGAGGGTCAATGCTGCCAGGATGCCGTAAAGCCTGTTATTCAAACCAATAGTCTGATAAGCTCTTAGCAGATTGCCCTGTATGAGGCATGAAAGTGACTTTATTGATTTTCCACCTGAATACGTTGATAATTTCCAGTCACCTGATTTCATGTAGGTTTGCCTGTAAATATTTCTTAGGGCCATGTATCTTCGATAATCAAATTCACCCGGGTTACCCGGTGGTGGAATGTTACTGATGCGGATATTTGCCATCAACCAGTCGCCAGGTTTAAGTGCCGTTGAAGCTGAATCTCTCTCCATGTAAATCATGATTTTCTGGTTTTCAGGATTCCAGTTTTCATGGAGTATGTTCCATTTGATCCGGGCTGTGGCTTTTACGGTCCTTACCTTGATCTCAGGTGTATCGACGATCTGAAGGATATATATTCCGCGGATTTCAGCTTTTCTGCCTTCCCGGTCGGCGTAGAGATTCCTGATATCCATATTTATGTAGCCGGCGATGAATAAGATCAGGGCGGATAACAAACCAGAAAGCCAGTCAGTTTGCAGGTTTTTGCCGTAACCAATCAGCAACATAAGAATTGAAATCAGAACTGCAAGCGCTATAAACAGTAAAGGGAATGAAATCATGCTGAATCCATGGAAGAAATTTGCAGTAAGAATTCCGGCTGCAAGGAAGAAAAGAAGACGGGCAAAGGGACTTTTTCTAAATATTGGCAATAACTGCATGCAACAGGTAATTAATTGCAAACAAAACCGTACCGAAAATTAGCTAATTTTTTAATACTATTATACCATACAAGGGTTTAATTATAATTAACCGATAAGGTTTTTAACGAATTAAATTTCTAAATTTGCGATCGTGGTCAGACAAATGAAAAATAAAATATCTTAAATACATTTAATATGGTTGATCTTAAAACAAAGTATCTTGGAATAGAATTAAAAAACCCTGTTATTCTCGGAGCGAGCAATCTTGTCACTAAAATTGACAATATTAAGAGGGCTGAACAGGCAGGAGCCGCCGCAGTTGTATACAAATCTCTTTTTGAAGAGCAAATTCAGCTTGAGTCCGCGCAGATGGATGATGAGCTGGAGGAATACAATGAACGCAATGCTGAGATGGTCAAGTTGTTTCCAACCATTGAACATGCCGGACCGGAAGAGCATTTGCTTAACCTTCGCAAAGTAAAAGAGAGTGTTAAGATACCGGTGATTGCAAGTCTGAATGCCATTTACACCGAGTCATGGATTGAATACGCCGTTTTACTCGAAAAAACGGGTGTGGATGCACTTGAATTCAATTTTTACTTTGTTCCCAGGGATACCCTGACCGATGGTCGCGACGTCAAGGAGCAGCAGCTGGAGATTCTCAAAGCCGTTAAATCCAAGGTTAAACTTCCCATCAGCGTGAAACTGAGCCCATTTTATGCAAATCCTCTGAATGTTGTATCTCAGATGGATAAATTGGGTGTAAACGGATTTGTATTATTCAACAGGCTTTTCCAACCGGATATTGATATTAACAAGGAGGAGCATTTTTCGCCCTTCAATTTAAGTAACCCGGAAGACAACAAGCTCAGTCTGCGTTTTGCTGGACTGCTTTATGGCACGATTTCCGGATCAATTTGCAGCAGCACAGGAATATACAGTGGTGCTGATGTGGCCAAGATGATACTTGCCGGCGCTGATTGTGTGCAGGTTGTCAGCACTGTGTATAAAAATAAAGTTGAATACATTGCCACCATGCTGAAAGATCTGCAAACCTGGATGGAATCGAAGAACTACAATAAACTGACCGATTTCAAAGGCAACCTCTCCAATAAAAAGACCAATGATCCTTTTGTTTACAAACGGGCGCAATACATTGATCTGCTGCTCAAATCAGATCAGATATTCAAAAAGCATCCGATGATGTAGATATTATGCTAGGCGGAGTTTGTAACTCCGCCTAAAATTATGGCTTTTGATAAACACTTTTATTTTAAAACTTTAGTTTTATAAGGTACCTGCACCTTAAGTTTGGCAATATCATTCAATCTTCCTTTTAACAACTTCTTTCTGAGTGGGTTAATTCTGTCTACGAACAAAATGCCATCCAGGTGGTCGTATTCATGTTGAATTACGCGTGCTTTCAGTCCCTCATATTCTTCTTCCGTGTAATTCCAGTGCTCATCATAATACGTGATTCTCACCTTATTGTGACGATCAACATCTTCCCTGAGTTTAGGCAGACTCAAACAGCCTTCGTTCATCACAAGGGTTTCTTCGCCAAGGATTTGAAGTTTCGGATTGATAAACGCTTTCTTAAAGTCTTTTAAATCGGGATCTTCATCAGCCAGGGAAGTGGCATCCACCACGAAAATCCTGATTGATTTGCCGATTTGCGGAGCCGCAAGTCCCATCCCATCGGATTTATACATGGTATCAAACATATCCGATATAAGCGACTTCAGATTCGGATAATCCGCATCTATTTCTTTCGCAACCTGCCGCAGGATTGGGGAACCATATACCACAATTGGATAGATCATGGATCGTTAGAAATTTGAAGTTATAGGTTTTATGTTGTTATCCCTGTATTCCATGAAAGATTGAAGAATGATGGTGGCGCTAACTGCATCGATCAGCGCTTTGTTTTGCCTGTCTTTCTTTTTAACACCTCCTGAGATCATGGCCTGCTGTGCAATTTTGGATGTAAACCGCTCGTCCATAAGATACACTTCTTTTTCAGGAAACGTTTTTTTCAGCACAGCGATAAACGGATCAATGTATTTAACAGCTTCGGATGGAGAATTGTTCATTTGTTTCGGGTATCCGACAACAAAAGAATCGACCCTTTCTTTTACCGAATAGGCTAAAAGAAAGGGGATTACCTCCGATGAGGGAACCGTGGTTATGCTGTTGGCAATCATCTGCATCGGATCTGTGGCAGCAATTCCTGTTCGTTTACGGCCATAATCTATGGCAACAATTCTTCCCATCCAGGTTTGGTATTATATTAACGCGTAGAGACGGGTTTCAAACCCGTCTCTACATGGTTTAATTTTGCATTATGATTATTTCACCTGCCCCGAATAATCCATGGCCGCCATTCTCTTGTAGCTGTTGTAACGCCATAAAGCGTTTTCTTCAGCGGCTTTGAAGAGTTCGGCAGCATCTTTCGGAAATGCTTTTTTAAGAGAAGTATAACGAACCTCGCCATTCAGGAACTCCTGGAATTTGCTCCAGTCAGGTTCTTTGGAATCCAGTTCAAAGGGATTCTTACCTTCTTTTTCCAAAAGCGGATTATACCTGTAAAGATGCCAGTAGCCAGCCTCAACAGCCAGTTTCTGTTCTTCCTGTGATTTATCCATGCCCAGTCGCAAACCGTGATTGATGCAAGGCGCATAGGCAATGATCAGTGATGGGCCCGGATAGGCTTCAGCTTCGCGAAGGGCTTTCAGATATTGATTCTGACTTGCACCCATAGCAACCTGGGCTACATAAACGTAACCATAGGTCATGGCCATCGCCCCGAGGTCCTTCTTACGTACCCGTTTACCTGCTGCAGCAAATTTCGCAACGGCACCAATCGGTGTGGATTTGGATGCCTGTCCGCCTGTATTGGAATAGACTTCTGTATCCAAAACCAAAATATTGACATTCTCGCCGGACGCTATTACATGATCCAATCCGCCGTAACCAATATCATAGGCCCATCCGTCACCACCGAAAATCCAAACTGATTTCTTGATCAGATATTGCTGTAGATCAAGAATTTCCTTAGCAACCGGATTCTTTTCTCCGGACAATGCGTCAACAACCTTTTGGGACGCTACCTTTGAAGCACGGGCATCATTCCTGGATTCAAGCCATTCCTTGAAAGCCTCGATGGATTTATCGGTCAATCCAGGATTGGATTGCACACAATCGTTCATCTTGCGTACAATCCTGGATCTCAATTTTTCGGCGCCCAGGGCAATACCAAGTCCATATTCGGCATTATCCTCGAAAAGCGAATTAGCCCAGGCCGGTCCCTTACCTTCCTGGTTGGTACAATAAGGAGTCGAAGGAGCCGAACCACCGTATATGGAAGAACAACCCGTGGCATTGGCCACCATCATCCGGTCACCGAAAAGTTGCGTTACCAGCTTGATATAGGGTGTTTCACCGCAGCCGCCACAGGCGCCTGAGAATTGAAATAGTGGCTGTGCGAACTGGCTGTTCTTTACTGATTTATCAACTTCCACCAGATGGTCCTTATTGGTAACCTTGTCAGCCATGTATTCCCAGCGACCGATTTCTGCGCTCTGAGTACCCAGGTGCTTCATTACCAGTGCTTTCTCTTTTGAAGGGCAAACATCGGCACATACCCCACAACCGGTACAATCAAGCGGACTTACCTGAATCCGGTATTGAAGGGCTTCAAATCCCTTGCCGTTAGCCTTCAGCGTTACTGTATCGGAAGGCATACCTTTTACTTCTTTTTCATCAAGGAGGAAAGGTCGTATGGAAGCATGGGGACAAACAAATGCGCACTGGTTGCACTGTATGCAATTGGCCGGTATCCATTCCGGAACATTCACGGCAATTCCGCGTTTTTCATAAACTGTGGTTCCTGCCGGAAATGTACCATCTTCGCGACCTGTAAACGCGCTGACTTTAAGATCATCTCCCCTCATAACATTGATGGGTTCAACAACCTGCTTGATAAAATCAGGAATATTGCGGGTGTCTTTTTTGGCCTTAATTTCAATATTTGCCCATTCTTTCGGCACTTCAACCCGGGTGACATCACTACCGCGATCAATGGAAGCAATGTTCATATTAACGATCTCTTCGCCTTTACGGCTAAAAGTCTTGATAACAGCCTTCTTCATCTGTGACGTGGAGTCCTCGAACGGGATAACGTTGGCAATCTTGAAAAAGGCCGACTGCATAATGGTGTTGGTACGGTTTCCCAGTCCGATTTCCTCAGCAATCAAAGTGGCATTGATAATGTAGAAATTGATCTCTTTCTCAGCCAGTGCCTTTTTAATGTTGTCCGGTAACCGCTTCTTGGTTTCTTCCGCGCTCCAAATGCTGTTCAGCAGGAAAGTTCCGCCTTTTTTAATCCCCTTCAGCATGTCATATTTATCAAGATAGGAAGGCACATGACAGGCAACAAAATCAGGCGTATTAACAAGGTAAGGCGAACGAATGGGTTTGTCCCCAAACCGCAGGTGAGAAACCGTAATACCTCCGGATTTTTTGGAATCATAGGCAAAGTAAGCCTGCGCATACTTATCGGTTGAGTCGCCGATGATCTTGATGGAATTCTTATTGGCACCAACTGTACCATCTGAGCCCAGGCCATAGAATTTGGCTTCAAATGTGCCCTTATGAGAAATGCTGATTTCAGGCTTAACAGGAAGGGACAGATGGGTCACATCGTCATCGATACCGACTGTGAAGTGTAATTTTGGTTCTTTTGACGCCATGTTTTCAAAAACACTGACAAGCTGCACGGGAGTGGTATCTTTTGAGCTGAGTCCGTATCTTCCTCCCAGGATCAAGGGAGCATTGGCTTTTCCGTAGAACACCTCCTTAACATCCAGATATAAAGGTTCTCCGTTGGCACCGGGTTCTTTGGTACGGTCAAGTACCGTTATTTTCTTAACGGATTTCGGGATCACCTTCAGGAAATGTTTCGTTGAGAACGGGCGGTACAAATGAACAACAACCACACCCAGCTTATCGCCTTTTTCATTCAGGAAATCTGCTACCTCACGCGCTGTTTCCGTAACAGACCCCATGGCAATCACGATATTTTCAGCATCGGGAGCTCCAAAATACTGAAAAGGAGCGTATTCACGACCGGTAAGTTTTGACATTTCCTTCATATAGTGTTCCACCAGATCAGGAATTTTATCATAGAACGGATTTGCTGCTTCCCGGCTCTGGAAATAAATGTCAGGATTCTGCGCTGTACCGCGTGTTACCGGATGGTTGGGATTCAGAGCTCTGTCCCTGAATTCCTGCAAAGCTTTATAATCGACAAGTTTAGCCAGATCATCCATTTCGAGAACTTCAATTTTCTGTATCTCAGCTGAAGTTCTGAATCCGTCGAAGAAATGAAGGAAGGGTACTCTTCCCTTTATGGCAGTAAGGTGGGCTACTCCGGCAAGATCCATGATTTCCTGCACACTGCCGGTTGCCAGCATGGCAAAACCCGTTTGACGGGCACTCATCACGTCACTGTGATCACCAAATATGGACAGGGCCTGAGCGGCCAGACTACGTGCTGAAACATGAAAAACAGCCGGAAGTAATTCGCCGGATATTTTGTACATATTAGGAATCATCAATAAAAGACCTTGAGAGGCTGTATAGGTTGTAGTAAGGGAACCCGACTGGAGAGCACCGTGTAAAGCTCCTGCTGCACCTGCCTCAGATTGCATTTCAACTAACCTGACCTCTTCTCCGAAAATATTCTTCTTCCCGTTTGCTGCCCATTCATCAACATACTCGGCCATGGTTGAAGACGGGGTTATGGGGTAAATAGCTGCAACTTCACTGAACATATACGCAATATGTGCGGCAGCGTAGTTACCGTCACAAGTTACAAAATTTTTCTTAGTGCTCATCTTAACTCGCTTATAATTAGTATATTATATGGATATTTTAAAATAAAAGACAAAAATACAATAAATCGGCTACATTCTGCTATTCTTTTCACACTACTGATATTATTTGGTTTCATTTTAAATAGGAAACAAAAAGTACCTGCTGAGCGTGGCTTGCAGATAACGCTGAGCGCAATTTATGAAACAAACTGAGCGTAGTTTGTAACTACGCTCATGGCTACTATTTCCAAATAATGACATATGAAAACAAAGACTATTCCCCATTCATCGAAATCAGGAATTCTTCATTGGAATCGGTCTTGGCCAGCCGTTCACGCAGAAACTCCATGGCTTCTATCGAATTCATATCGGTGAGGTATTTCCTGAGCACCCATATTTTATTCAGGAAGTTCTTATCAAGCAGCAGATCTTCGCGACGTGTGCTCGATGCAGTAATATCGATGGAAGGATATATCCTGCGGTTGGAAAGTTTGCGGTCAAGTTGCAGCTCCATATTACCGGTACCCTTGAATTCCTCAAAAATCACATCGTCCATTTTCGAGCCGGTATCGGTAAGCGCTGTGGCAATAATGGTTAGGGATCCGCCATTTTCGATATTACGGGCAGCACCGAAAAAGCGTTTGGGTTTCTGCAATGCATTGGAATCAACACCGCCGGAAAGAACCTTACCCGAAGCCGGGGCGATAGTATTGAATGCCCTGGCAAGGCGCGTAATGGAATCAAGCAGGATCACCACATCATGACCGCATTCAACCAATCTTTTAGCCTTTTCAATCACAATATTGGCAACACGCACATGTCTTTCCGCAGGCTCGTCGAACGTGGAAGATACCACTTCTCCCTTTACATTGCGGGCCATTTCAGTTACCTCTTCAGGTCGTTCATCAATAAGCAGGATGATCAGGTAGGCTTCAGGGTGATTGGATGCTATTGCATTGGCAATGTCCTGCAGCAGAATAGTTTTACCTGTTTTCGGCTGCGCAACAATCAAACCACGCTGACCTTTGCCGATAGGAGAAAACATATCAACCACCCGGGCTGACATATTGGACTTTTCACCTGGTTTTACCAACGTGAATTTTTCGTTCGGGAAAAGTGGAGTAAGGTAATCAAAGGGAACGCGATCGCGTATAAATTCCGGATTGCGTCCGTTGATTTCTATAACTTTGATCAGCGGAAAATATTTTTCGCCCTCTTTGGGAGGTCTGATGGTACCTGTAACGGTATCACCGGTTTTTAAGCCGAAAAGCTTGATCTGCGATTGGGAAACATAGATATCATCCGGTGAATTCAGATAATTATAGTCCGATGATCTTAAAAAGCCATATCCATCGGGCATGATTTCCAGAACGCCCTGGCAGGTAATTATCCCATCGAATTCAGTAGGTTTATCCTGGTTGGATTTTCTTTCGAAGGGCATTCTTTGCGGAGGTTCCTGTCTGGGCTTTGATTCTGCCGTTGGCAAAGAGACGTTTTCTGTTTCTGTTTCAAGGCCGGCAATCAAATTTTCTTCCAGATCGGTTTCAGGAACTATCAAATCTTCAAATTCAGGGTTTTTTATAGGTCTGTCATCATCATTGATTACCGGAGGCTTTTCAAAATTGTCCTCCCTGGGCTTTGCGTTTTCACCATGGAACCTGACAAACTCCTTTCTCTTTCTATAATCACCATGCTGCCGGTTGTTGTCGTAAGGCCGTTTGAAAAATCCGCCCTTTTGCCTGTCCCTGTTATTGGATGATGCAAAATCATCAGGCCGGGATTCCGGAATCCTGACCTCAGGTACGATATTTGATTTTGGTTCGGCCGGAACATCTGAAGTAGCATCCAGTTTTGCCTCACCAGCCAGGTCAGGTTTGTCATCTTCTATGCGCCGGGGCCGGCGACCTCTTCTTTTGTGATTGGGATTGAAGGGCATCTCGGGTCTTCCTTCTGTCTTTTTGGACTCGGTAGCCCGAATGGCCTGCTGGTCAAGGATCTTATAAATCAGATCCTGCTTCCTGAGAATATCAGCCTTTTTTACATCCAATTCCTTGGCAATCTCTTTGAGTTCAGGGAGTAGCTTTTTATTAAGCTCTAAAATATCATACATACGATTTGGAGAAATTAATTATAAAGAATATTTGTTGCATTAAACCAGCTATTACGCATACAGGGTATAGAAAATACCTTAGAAACTATGGAATCAGGATCAATAATAGATAGATGGAATTTTTAGGGAATTCACCTGCAATAATACGTAAATCCTAATTAATACCAAAGCAAATGATATTTTTTTTTCCGTGAACAAGTAATAATAAAATTGTTTAACTTTATTTAGCTTGTGTTGTGTGAAGGTTTGAAGCTGTTTTGGATTCTAATATATTCATTATCTTATGCATATAATTTCAAAACAGTTCATCTCATTTGCAGAGCATTGTTGTTTTATGCTCCTTTGTTTGTCTCTACACCCGAATCCGACAAATAATCCCTATCGTTATGAGACAATTGAAGATTGTCAAACAAGTGACGAATCGTGAAACACCGTCACTTGATAAATACTTGCATGAGATTGGAAAAGTTGAGATGATTTCTTCGGAAGAAGAAGTAGAACTTGCAAGAAGGATAAGAAATGGTGATGAAAAAGCACTCGACAAGCTGATAAAAGCCAATCTCCGTTTTGTGGTATCTGTTTCAAAACAATATCAGAATCAGGGTTTGAGTCTTCCCGACCTGATCAATGAAGGAAATGTGGGTTTGATAAAAGCTGCGCAGCGGTTTGATGAAACCCGCGGTTTTAAATTCATATCCTATGCAGTTTGGTGGATCAGGCAATCCATCCTCCAGGCGCTTGCTGAACAATCCAGAATTGTACGTCTGCCATTGAATAAGATTGGATCGATTAACAGAATCAACAAAGCGTTCTCCGATCTTGAACAATTGTATGAAAGGGAACCCTCAGTCCAGGAAATCGCAGATGTCCTCGAAATGGCCTCCGATGATGTAAAAGAGGCGCTGAAAAGTGCCGGTCGTCATGTATCCATGGATGCACCTATCAAAGAAGATGAGGACAGTACCCTGTACGACATATTGTTAAGCAAAGACACTCCCAGTCCGGATAAAGCTCTTCTGGCAGACTCCCTCCGACGTGAAATTGAGCGGGTATTATCGATTCTCACATACCGTGAAGCCAACATTCTCAGGTTATATTTTGGCTTAAATACAAAATACCAGTATACACTTGAAGAGATTGGCCAGGAATTCAACCTTACCCGTGAACGGGTCCGGCAAATCAAGGAAAAAGCCATCAAGCGGCTGAAAAATGCCACACGCTGCAAATTATTGAAAGCTTATCTTGGTTAGTCCTGTCGGGTTTTTTATTATTTTTACACAAACTCTCATACCACCGGTTATGACCCGATTGATAGCGCCTTCATTGCTCGCAGCCGATTTTACCTGTCTTCAGAAAGATGTTGAAATGGTGAATGCCAGTGAAGCCGACTGGTTTCATATGGATATCATGGACGGGGTTTTTGTCCCCAATATTTCATTTGGCATACCTGTGGTACAAGCTGTGAAAAGAATTGCAGCAAAACCCCTCGACGTGCATCTGATGATCGTTGAACCGGAAAAGTACCTGCACAAGTTCCGCGATGCGGGAGCCGACATTCTTACTGTGCATATTGAGGCCTGCAGACATTTGCACCGAACCATTCAAGAAATCAAAGAACTGGGTATGAAAGCGGGGGTCACACTGAATCCCCATACACCGGCTGAATCCCTGAAAGAAATAATATCTTTTGTGGATATGGTGCTGGTGATGTCGGTAAATCCGGGATTCGGAGGACAGAAGTTCATCCCGACTTCCTACGAAAAGATCAGAAAAACAAGATCGATGATTGAAGAATCCGGTTCCAGGGCTCTGATTGAAGTGGATGGCGGTGTGGATCTGAGCAATGCCGCCGCATTATTTGAAGCCGGTGTAGATATCCTGGTTACCGGTACAACCGTGTTCAAAGCGGAAGATCCCGCAGGGATGATTCATCAATTGAAAACGGCGGGGTTGGGGAAGATAACAGTGAACAGTGAAAAGTGAAAAGTGAAAAGTGAAAAATGAATAGAGTGTGAGTGCGAGTCTTGAGGGACAAAATCAGTTTGGAGTTAACTCCAAACTGATTTTGTGGAGCTGCCGGGAATCGAACCCGGGTCCAAACAAACCGCCCATAAGTTTTCTACATGCTTAGCCCGATGTTGGTTTTCGTACACAGGCTGGCACCGGGCGGCCTACCTGTATCTTATCCCCTTTTATCTCATCCGGTTGCAGGGGTGTTTACCGGACCAGCTTTACCTTTTATGTGCTCCTTGATCCGCCGCCGTAAAGCAGGGTAGCGGAGGAACATCTCGTCCCGGCACCTGGTGTCGGGATAAAGCCTGAATCTACTTAATTCGATTAGGCAGCGAGCGCGTAATTTGCTTCGCCATTTAATTGTTTGCACTGCAGTTTTACGGGATGCCATGCGAAGCCCGGCATGCTTACTTACCTGCTAGCCTGCTGTCAAAGCCAGAACAGCCCCGACTAGGGTGTGTGTGTGGGTGTGTGTGTGATCAAAGAACGAGATGCAAAGTTACTGATTAATCCCGATATTGCAATTATAATGCCATTATGCATTGTATGTCGAAGAGGCAGTGGTGCCTCCCCTGCCGGTCCAGTTGGTATGGAAGAACTCTCCCCTCGGCCTGTCAACCCGCTCATAGGTATGGGCTCCGAAATAATCACGTTGGGCCTGTAACAAATTGGCAGGAAGACGTGCCGACCTGTAGCCGTCAAAATAGGCCAGGGCGGAAGAAAGTGCCGGAACCGGCAGGCCGTGCAAAGCAGCTGCAGCTATTACGCGCCGCCAGCCTCCCTGGGCTTCGGAAACCCGACTCTTGAAATAGGGATCCAGCAACAGATTCTGAAGTTCTGCATTCCTGTCAAAGGCTTCTTTTATCTTACCCAGGAACGCGGAGCGGATAATGCAGCCGCCACGCCACATCAGCGCTATTCCACCGTAGTTCAGGTTCCATTTATAGTCTTTTGCCGCAGTCTTCATAAGCGCAAATCCCTGTGCATATGACACAATTTTCGCAGCATACAAGGCATCACGGATGTCCCCGACCAGGGCTTTTTTGTCCCCTGTAAAAGGCACCGGAGGAATATCGAGAATACCGGATGCCTTTACTCTCTCTTCTTTCAGAGAGGATAATGACCTGGCAAATACCGCTTCCACAATGAGTGTTAACGGAACGCCCAGTTCTAATGCTTCAATGCCGGTCCATTTGCCTGTTCCCTTTTGCCCTGCCGTATCCAGGATCTTTTCAACCAGGGCCTCCCCATGCCCGTCCCTGTACCCCAAAATGTCAGCGGTAATCTCTATCAGATAGCTGTTAAGCTCTCCCTGATTCCAGGATGAGAATACCTGGTGCATTTCGTCACTGCTGAGGCCACAGAGTTCCCTGAGGATGTGGTAGGCCTCGCAAATCAGCTGCATATCTCCGTATTCAATTCCATTGTGAACCATTTTGACGAAATGGCCGGCGCCGTTTTCTCCTACCCAATCACAGCAGGGAGTGCCATCTTCAACTTTTGCGGAAATTGCCTGGAACAGCGGCTTGACATGAGGCCAGGCTTCCGGTGATCCGCCCGGCATGATGGAGGGACCTGTTAATGCTCCTTCCTCACCACCGGATACCCCGGTACCAATATATAATAATCCCTTGCTTTCTATGTATTTTGTGCGTCTGATGGTATCGGGGAAATAGGAATTTCCGCCGTCGATTACAATATCACCTTGTTCCAGGTGCGGCAGAAGCTGTTCAATCAGCTCATCCACGGGTTGTCCGGCTTTTACGAGCATCATGACTTTCCGTGGTCTCTTGATTGATTTCACGAATTCATCCATGTTGTGCGCGCCAATGAATTTTTTACCCTTTCCTCTGCCTTCAAGGAATTTGTCAACTTTTTCAACCGACCGGTTAAAAACAGCCACGGTGTATCCTTTGTTCTCCATGTTCAATACCAGGTTTTCACCCATGACAGCCAGTCCTATTAATCCAATATCAGCTAAAGTGTTCATATGTAATTGATTTAATTAATTATTCCTGTATGTTAAAGCCCAATTTCCGGCATATTTTCTTAATCTCAGGATCCGCATGTTCGATTACCAGGTTATAGGCATTGAATTCACGCCGCAAGGGATAGTTTCCCCTTTGCTTTTCAAAATCACTTGCCTTCTCCCGAAGTCTCTTGTCATCCTCAGTGACCCTGTAGGTGTGCAGCACAGCCCTGGAGACGATCTCTTCAAGGGTAAGACCCTGTCCATTGATCCGGATTTCAGGATTTCCGGGTTCAGGAATATCATTTGTCTCCCAGTCATCCATCTCCAGGTTGAAATGCCTGCTGAGCTCACGAATAACCATGGCAGTTCCCCTGGCTTTTCCGTCGGCCGAATATCCGGCAATATGCGGAGTGGCCAGAGTACACAAATTCATCAACTCCGGATCAATTTCCGGCTCATTCTCCCATACGTCCAGCACCAACCCACCAAGCCTGCTTTGATGCATGGCATCTTTCAGCGAATTACCGTTTGCCACCTCTCCGCGTGAAGTATTAATTAAGATCGTGCCGGGATTTACCCGGGTCAGCAGTTCATTGTCAATGATGTGATAGGTCCTGTCCATGCCGCTGCGATTCAAAGGAACATGAAATGTAATGATATCACACTCCCTGAGAATCCCTTCGAGTGAAATGAAACCGCAGGAACTTTCATTACGCACCCTGGGAGGATCACAAAGGTATACCTGCATTCCCAACAACTCGCCTGTGCGCACAACCCGGGTTCCGACATTGCCAACACCCACAACACCGAGCACTCTGTCCTTCAGGGAAAAACCAAATCTGTCAGAAAGCGTTACCAGCGCTGAAGCAATGTACTGGTTGACGGAAGATGCATTGCATCCCGGAGCACTTTTCCAGACAATTCCCTGCTTTTCACACCAGTCCGTATCAATATGATCACATCCAATGGTGGCTGTACCAATGAACTGAACGCTGGTTCCCTTGAGAAGTGTTTCATTGCAACGGGTGCGCGTTCGGGTAAGCAGTGCATCGGCGTTTTTCAGAATATTGTTAGTTATCCGGTCACCGGGTACGTACACGACTTCAGCGAAAGGTTCAAGCACGCCTCGCAAATAAGGGATCTTATCATCAGCAATGATTATCATACTCAGATTTTACCTAAAATGGTGTCCATAATCCAATTGGTGCGCATGGCCGCTTCACAGTTGTCATTCCTTTCCCGTTTGCCCTGAAGCTCTTCAATCATGTTTTTGATCAGCCAGTACTGAATGTTTTCGGGATTGGGGGGGAGATCCTCTGTTACGCCGTCTTTACTTATTAATTTCACCGGGGTGAAGGCAAAGGTGGAAAACTCGAGGGTGGCCTGGGTGCCGAAAATTCGGATGATATCCGTATTCTGACTGTCATCCGCAGCAAAGCACCAGGTACCTGCAAGCGGCAGACCTGTTTCATAAACGATGCGGGCGTAAACCAGATCTTCTGATTTGTACAATCCTCTCCGGTTGTAATGGCTGCCTGTTACTTCACGGGCTTTTCCGAAAAACCAGTCAAACAGATCAATCTGATGGCTGGCCAGGTCATAAAAATAGCCGGCTCCGGCAATCTCAGGGATTACCCTCCATGGAAGTTCTGCGGTATTATAGTCTTCTTTTCTCGGAGGAATGTGAAAATCCACCTGAACATAAAGCAACTGACCCAACTTTCCCTGCTCAAGTATATTCCTTACATGATTAAAATAAGGAAGGAACCTCCGGTAATAGGCAACATAAAGGGGGCGGCCCGTACGTTGAGATACCTGTTGCATTTCCTGGCATTCCCTGTAGCCGGAAGCCATGGGTTTCTCCACATAAACAGCTTTGCCATTTTGCATGGCACGAATGGCATATTCGGCGTGACTGGATGGCGGCGTGGCAACATATACCGCATTGACCCCGGGATCCTTTATCAGATCATCTGCCCGGGAATACCAGGCAGGAACCTGGTGCCGGCGGGCATAATCCCTGGCCTTTTCTGCATCCCTGCGCATTACAGCAACAACGCGGGATCCATCAACCTTGCTAAAAGCAGGTCCGCTCTTCAACTCGGTCACATTACCGCAACCAATTATTCCCCAGTTGATCTGCTGCATGAAAATCGAGGCTTAAATAGCGTACTAAGATACTATGTTTTTAAATCCCTGCAAGCTTAACAGCATGAAAACGCAGCATCAGGGATAACTCTTGCTGTACTTTTTCGTATTATCACCATCTGAAAACTTATTTCTTATCCATATGAAAAGACACGCATTCAGCCTGATCCTCTGCTGCCTTTTTACGGCATGGCTTTCCGCAAACAACACTGATCATGAAAAGCAACCGATCGGTGAATTTCTTTCAGCGGATTGGCCAACTGTTCTTGCTGCCAAGGAAAAAATAGAAAGCGCAGGTAAAGATTATATCGATGATCTGCTTTCCGTGATGAACGATTGCCGGATTCAAAAATTACAGAATACAGGTGATCTGATCTACCCGGGTGCAGAAAAGTATTTCGGACATGGCCAGATCATCGATTATGATATTGATGACATATGCGTCAGGGCCGGATGGTTGCTCGAAGATCTCACTTTCAGGAATTTCGGTTTTACCGGGATTCATTTACCGGATAATGAACTCACCGGATTTATTCGCAATAACTTCCCCGAGTATTATAATGATCCTGTTAACCGGGCCAGCCTGGATGAATTGACTGTGCCGGGTGAAAGGAAACTTATCCGGACACTTAGTATTGAGAAAGCCAGGAAATGGTGGAATAACGCTTCCTCAGGTTGGAACAGGCTGGATGAACTCCGGGAGGCACTGAACAGCCATGATGAGAAATGCCAGGTAAAAGCCTTGTTCTATTTGCGGAACGGCAATACCCTGTGCAAAGGACTCACTGAAAAGTATTACAAGTCGAACCTGGAAAACACCGTAAAAAAACTGTCGCGGGTGAAACAGGGACGGGTTTCCGAACATGCGAAACTGATCATGCTTGATAGTGATTTCGACTGGTTATCCATTAAACATGTTGAATAGTTTTGATAATTCACACTCTATGAATCTATACTTTGCTTAATTTTACATGCAAATACTATTGGTCTATGAGGCAGATTATAATTTGTTTATTCCTGCTGACGTTCACTTTCAGCAGCAGCAATGCCCAGCAGAAAGAAATATTCCTGAAACAAATTGAATTTAAGCTGGACAATGTTAGTGACCAGGATTTTGAGAATGAATATTTTATGACAATCAAACTGAATAAGGGCACTTCTTATAAATTCAAGATCACGAACCATCGCGACAATTATGCGGGAAAAGCTGTCTTTGAACTGCTGGATGCCGATAACCTGATCCTCACCAACTCAGTCGGTGATAAGTATTTCGAAACCTTTGGCTTTGTTTGCAATAAAACGGCTTTCTACGATATCCTCATCCGGTATAAGGATAAGAAACCCGGCAATTCCGTGGTGGATATATCCATGCTGCAATAACCGCTAAAAATCAAGAAAATCTTTCCTGATCCTGACATCAAGGTTTACATCTTCAATCACATAGCACTCTGCATCACAGGCATCCGTCACCTTCAGTATCCTGGGTTTTGAGGCGTCAACCGCATACAGGGTCCTATCCTCTTTTTCGTATTTGGCCATAACGGAATATTTCCGGTCTGCTTTAACAAATAGGTAATAAGGATTTTCAAACACGGTGTCAATATATTCAACCTGATTTTCTTCGATTTCACCGCGGTAAATGACTATGGGAACTTCGGAATAACCGCCACTGAGGGTTACTTCAATAATCAGGTCCACTTCATCGGGCTTGTTTGTGTAACATTCATCACAATTCACATCACCGGTAAAGATTTTCTCACCGCACGAATAGCACAGTGCCGCCAGAATTACAAGTAAAATTGCAAAACGCATATAATAATAGTTTACAACCAGTAAATAGATGGTGTCCTGAGGGTTCCCCTGTTTCTTTTGAAAAGGAACTCAAGCGAAAAACTAAACCATCCTCTTTTGATATCTGTGAGATGCAGATGCATGAATTCATAATCCATTTTCAACCTGATAAACTTGTAATCAATTATCCCCCCGATTTTCGGATTTATAACCAGTCTAACCTCCGGGTTTTTACCGGAACCCCTGTATCCGCCAAAAGTAAGCACTTCGCTGAAGCCGCCAAAAACACCCGTCCGTACAGCGGCAATTTCAAGCGGCATATAAAATGCCTTTTCAAGGGTCAGGGAGATAAAATGCCGTTTTTCCCAGAACTGATAGTACTCCGTTTCCGAAGTCTGTTCGAGAACGCGTATGGCTTTGGCTCGAACGCCGTAACCAATGCCTGTCATCAGGTTGTATTTGTTGTCACTTAACCCCAGGGAAAAACCCGTATGTACATCATCCGCATTAAACCTGACTTGCGCTCCCATTGTAAATTGATTCAAGTTGGGCTTAAGAACGGGAGTTGCTTCCTGATTTCTGAGCATCTTCACCAGAGAATCACTTTGGTTCTCAAGGGCAATGGTCAACGGATTCAGTGAGGGGCTGATCCTGCTGTTCACATCAGCCCCGTATCCGATCAGCAATTTTGCGGCCGCATAATTGTTCAGGGCCACGGCCAGGGATAGCGGCGTGTATCCAGTTGCAGTGGAAGATTCCAAAGAAGCGCCGTTTAAAATTAACAGATCCATGATATCCGCATTACCGGCCAGTGTGGCATAATGCAGGGGAGTCCATTTGCGCTCATCAGCGGAATTGATATCGGCTCCGGCCTCGAGCAGCGAAAAAACAATTTCGTATCTTGTAAGCCATGAAGCAAGCATCAGGGCATCCATTCCCTGTTTGTCCCTCCGATCAACCGCTGCCCCATAATACAATAACATACCAGGCATATAAAAACTGTCAATGGCAATGGCATGCATCAGGGGAGTAACCTCATCATTGTCAGCCAGGTCAATATTTGCCCCGTTCCTGATTAAATACTCCGCTGTTTCAATATATCCGCTTCGGATGGCCGAGATGAGAGCAGTATGGCCGTTAACAAAGGGTTTGAGATCAGGATCGGCCCCATGCTGAATCAACAATTTCACCATTTCGGTATAACCGTTCTGGGCAGCGAACATAAGGGAAGTTACACCCTCGTAAGTGGTCGCGTTCACGCGAGCTCCCGACCGGATCAGAAGCTTTGCGGCGGCCGTATCCCCCTGATCGGCTGCTACCATTAACTTCGAATCACGGTCATCTTCCTGTGAAAAAACCTTTACCGGGGATGATAACAGGATTGTCAATCCTATCACATGAAACCATTTCATTTGCTAAGAGCCGTTGAACTTTAACTGCATAATTAGCGAATTTTTGGTATTTTTATATTGATTTTAAATAGATTTTATGAAAGTATTGGAAAATCAACTTATTGTTATTTTTGGCGCCTCAGGAGACCTTACAAAACGTAAGTTGATTCCTGCGTTGTATCAATTGTACAGGCAGAACCTCCTTCCAAAACACTTTGCCATTCTCGGCATTGGCAGAACCCATTTATCCACTGATCAGTTCCGGGAAAAACTGCTGGTTGGATTGAATTCCAAACCGGAAGGTGAGTCGGGCATACTCAAAGAATTCAAGCCTTTTGCAAATCTCTTGCATTATCTTCCCGTAGAAAACTATGATCCGGCCGGATATTCCGGGATCAGTGAAAAGATCTCCGAACTGGAGCATACCTTCCAAACAGGTGGTAACTGTATCTTTTATCTGGCCACACCGCCTGAGCTGTATAAAGTGATTACCGCGGGCCTTGACATGCATGGTTTGAACAGGCAGGAAAAAGGATGGCGACGGATTATTATTGAAAAACCTTTCGGGATCAACCTGAGATCCGCACGGAATCTGAATCATCATTTACTGAACTGTTTCACTGAAGAACAGATATACCGCATTGACCATTACCTGGGTAAAGAAACCGTGCAGAATGTCATGGTCACCAGGTTCTCCAATGGGATTTTCGAACCTCTTTGGAACAGAAACTACGTACATCATGTTGAAATTACATCGGCTGAAAATATCGGTGTGGAGGGTCGCGGAGGATATTACGATAAAGCGGGAGCGCTTCGTGATATGGTGCAGAACCACCTGCTGCAGCTTGTTACCCTGGTCGCCATGGAACCACCTACCATGATTCATTCACTGTCAATCCGCAACGAAGTTCTCAAAGTATTGCAGTCAGTCAGGCCTATCCAGGCCGGGGATATTGAAAAACAGGTTATCAGAGGACAATATACCGGATCAACGATAAAGGGCATCAAGCGCAGTTCATACCGCGAAGAACCCGGAGTTTCTGCCGAATCGCGCACCGAAACCTATGTGGCCCTTAAACTGTTTATAGATAACTGGCGCTGGGGCGGTGTTCCTTTTTTCATCCGGACCGGAAAATATCTTCCCACCAAGGTTACTGAACTGGTTGTGCATTTCAAGCCCACCCCGCATCGTTTGTTTTGTTTTGACGAAGGCCGGTTTAATTCCGACAATCAGCTGGTGATCCGTATTCAGCCCGATGAAGGAATCCTGCTCAAGTTTGGCATGAAAGTGCCGGGAGCTGGTTACAATGTGCAGGACGTGAACATGGACTTCCATTATGCCGATCTGGCCCAAACGGACCTTCCGGAAGCATACCAGCGTCTTTTATTGGATTGCATGCAGGGGGATGCCACCTTGTTTTCAAGGGGCGATGCCATTGAACAGAGCTGGAAAATCGTAGATCCGATCCTGACTGCCTGGGAAAATAATCCCGAAATACCCATATTCGGATATCCTGCCGGTACATGGGGGCCGCAACAAGCAGACAGCCTGATTGATGAACGCGACATGACCTGGCGATATCCCTGTAAAAATTTATCCGATGACGGCATATTTTGTGAGCTTTAAATCAACAAATCCTGATCATGACCCATTGTTATCCATCGACCGATGAACTGGTTGAAAATCTCAGCATCGACTTTCTGGATTACATCTCCCAGGGAAATAAATCAGGACGCGTTATCAATATTGCCCTTTCGGGAGGTAACTCACCCAAAGCTTTTTTTGAACGGATTGCGCTTAACCAGTACAAAGCAAAAACAACGGTTGAATGGCCGAAGGTCCATCTCTTTTGGGTAGATGAAAGGTGCGTTCCCCCGGATCATGCTGACAGCAATTACGGCATGGCCCTTTCTGCACTTTTGCAAAAAATTGATTTGAAAGAAAGCAGTATCCACCGTATCAGGGGCGAGAACAATCCGGGTACGGAAGCCCGGCGGTATGGCGAGGAAGTTAAAATGCTTGTTCCCCTGAAAGAGGATATACCGGTATTCGATTTAATTTTTCTCGGAGTGGGAGATGACGGTCATACAGCATCCATTTTCCCGAACCGGATGGATTTACTCGATGCTGATAAAATCTATGAAACAGCTGCGCATCCTGATACCGGCCAAATCAGGATCACGATGACCGGAAAACCTATTTTAAGGGCAAAAAAAATAATCTTCCTGGTTACAGGCCTGTCTAAAAGCACGATTGTAAGACAGATCATGAATCGGGAACCTGAATCTTCCCGTTATCCGGCTGCGTATTTTTATCTAAACAGGCATGATGCCGACTGGTACCTGGATTCAGCTGCTGCCAAATTTCTCAAATCTCCAAAGAAATGGTAAATATTAAGAGAGTCAGAAACCTGAAAAAAGGACGGCCTGGTAACGGTTGGGTATTGTATTGGATGAGCAGGGATCAGCGCGTGCATGATAACTGGGCTTTGTCCTATGCCATAGAGGTGGCGGAAAATGAGGACCGGCCAATTATGGTGGTCTTTAACCTGGTGGAAAAATTCCTCGGTTCTACCTGGAGACAATACGATTTTATGATCAAGGGACTCCGGAAAGTTGAATCGGGATTGGCAGCTCTGAATATACCCTTTATGATTGTCCTCGGTGATCCGGCAATCAACATCCCCCAGTTCATCAAGCTACATCACATCAGTCGTCTTGTAATTGATTTTGATCCTCTTAAAATCAAACAACAATGGCAAAAAGAGGTCATCCGGCAAATCGATATTCCAGTGGATGAAGTTGATGCGCATAATATCGTTCCCTGTCGCATCGCATCTGATAAAGAGGAATATGCCGCTTCAACATTCAGACCTAAAATTACCCGCCTGCTGCCTGAATTCCTCGACGAATTCCCGCCACTGGTGCGGCAACATGAAAGTTTTAATAAACACAGAATAAACTGGGAGGTGGTCACCATAACCCTGCAGACAGATCATTCCGTAAGGCCTGTTGAATGGCTTACTCCCGGTGAGAAAGGCGCCAGGGCGGTTTTTGATAAGTTTCTCGAAAACTCAATGAATGTCTATGCTCATAAAAGGAATGATCCCAATGAAAAGCACGTTTCCGGTTTGTCGCCTTACCTGCATTTCGGCCATATTTCCGCCCAGCGGATTGCCCTGGATGTTCTCAAGAACCTTCCCCGCAATGAGCATACGGAGGCATTTCTCGAGGAGCTGATCGTACGAAGAGAACTTTCGGACAATTTTTGCTTGTATAACCACGGGTACGACAATATCTCCTCGTTCAGGCCATGGGCACTCAAATCGCTCAATGATCACCAGGATGATCAGCGGGATTATGTTTATTCTGTCAGGGAATTTGAAAATGCACTTACGCATGATCCGCTATGGAACGCAGCCCAGAAACAAATGGTATATACAGGTACCATGCCGGGTTATTTGCGCATGTACTGGGCGAAAAAGATCCTGGAATGGTCCGCCAGTCCCGAAGAAGCGTTACATACAGCCATTAAGCTGAATGACAGGTATCAGCTGGATGGTCGCGACCCGAACGGATATACCGGATGTGCCTGGTCAATCGGGGGAGTGCATGACAGAGCCTGGGGTGAGCGCAAGATATTCGGGAAAATCAGATATATGAACCGTAAAGGGTGTGACAGGAAGTTTGACACAGAACGGTACATCTCACGCATTAATACGCTGGTGCGGAATCTATCAAAGTCACCTTCTCCACAGTAAAGTCATTTTTATACTGTATCAAAACAAAATTGCTGTTCATATAACCTCCCGCCCCTTCCCTGGCAAAGCGGAAACGCGTCATCAATTGGTCCGCGCTGACCTGATCGAGACATGGCAGAAAGCTTTTGCCGTATTGCCTGAGCGCAGAAAGAAAATAAAGGCCGATATCATATCCCAGCATGCTGTAACTATAACCGAGCGGAGTTACATCATAAGGTTCATAGCCAAAGACCTCCCGGGATCTTGATAAAAACCTTCTGATCTTCGGATCGTTGTTGTCAATATAAAACGGCGTAATCAGATTGACCTGCAAATGGTGAAAATAATTCAGCAGATCAATGGATTTCCAGGTTTGCCATGTGGGCATGCCGTACAATTTGACAGGGTACAGTGAAGAGATGCTCTGAAGCCTGGTAATAAACTGGGAAACCACAGGTTCATCATCGGAGAAAACCACAATATAATTTTCCAGATCCCTGGACAATACCTTGCCAAGCACTCTGAATAAACTGTCGTTTAAATTGTAATCCTTAAAAATAAAGGGCTGTGTCATGGAATCCGGTGCCATGCTCTCAAGAATATACTTTTTAAAAATCCAGCTGTTACTCATGGATGCGCTGTCGGTGCCCCGCACCAATATGAGCTGACCCCGGGCAGAACTTCGTATATATCGGGCCAAAGCCAGACTTTCCGCCTGCCTTGAAGGAATTACCTGCAGGATATTCGAGTTGCCTGCAACAAGGCGATGACGGGTTGAAAGAGGCGAAACCAGGCTTATCTCCTGGTATCTTGCAAACCGGCCCGCGATATTCACATCCTCGGTATAAACCGGACCAATGATCAGATCAGGCTGCAGGACTGAAAGTTCCCTCACGATTTTTTTAATTTTCACCGTATCACGCTCTGTGTCCTTAACATGAAGATTTACAGAGAATCCTGTCTCCCTCAGCGAATCCAGGGCCAGCATAAATCCCTCATAAAACTCGGCAAAAGCACGGCCTCGCAATCCCTGCTGTCTTACAGCCGGCACATAGGTTCCTTCCTCGACCATGGTATCCGTAGGAAGCGTAATCTCCTCCATGTTGAATTCCGCAAAGAAAGGCAACATTAGTGCTACGTTATAAACAAC
The DNA here is from genome assembly GCA_016930375.1 of Bacteroidales bacterium. GTDB lineage: Bacteria > Bacteroidota > Bacteroidia > Bacteroidales > UBA10428 > UBA5072. Next base: position 74,591 of record JAFGGU010000082.1, read on the forward strand.
CTGTTGATCCAGAGGCTGGCAGGGAAGAGCTATACTGTCCAGTGAATCTGCAACAGCATCAAGATCGGGTTCAGGTGCCTTTATCCTGGGGATCTTCAAAACCTGGCCTGCCTTCAAGCCTTCCCTCAATTCAGGATTGGCATTTATGATATCCGGAATTTCCACACCATATAATAGGGCTATGGAATACAGGGTATCTTTTTCTTTTACGGTGTAATAGAAGAACAGGTCACTGGACCTGGCTTCCTCGGAAATATCAAGCATTTCCTTTTTCCGGGGTATCCATATGGTCTGATCGTCCCTGATTCCTTCGCGGGCCCAGGGATTATAGTGATAGATCACTTCTTCGGTTACTTTGTACTTTCTTGCAAGCGAGTATACGGTTTGTCCACGTTTTACAGTATGCGCATAAAAATCTTCGCGGTTTTCAGGATAAACAGCCACTGTTTTGGGTTTCGATTCCGGAATCCTGATTGCCAGACCTTCTTTGAGGCTTACAGGATCAATTTCCGGATTTTCTCTGATAACATCTTCCTGGGTTACGCCATAAACCCTGCATATAGAATAGAGGGTCTGCCCTTTCTGCACGGTATGAATATAATACACCTTCCCGTTGATCATGGTTCTCTCCTGTGAACGAATGACCTCAGTTGGCTGAAACTGCGCTGAGACTGGTAGCGATATCAATAGGATCAACTGAATTATCGCTGTCAAACCAATGATTTTTTTCAACGGAATGTAATTTACATTGGGCTCAAAAGTAGTAAAAAAAATAGTAATGAGTAATGAGTGATGAGTGAGGAGCAGGAACACCCTTCAAGCGGTCTTAAGACCCTTACCCTTCAAGCGGTCTTAAGACCCTTGAAGGGTGTGACATTCTGTCATCCAATTTACAATGGTCTGATTTTAGTTAAAGAATTTTTACTAAAAACGTGCATTATGACTAGACTCGCCAAAATACACGACACAGGAACTCTCGGACGGTTCTTCTTATAAAGCCGAAGCAGTAGGTGAAGATCCGTCAACAGATATAGCCTTCATCCGGGTTTATGGACACAACTTTGCGCACGCAAGATTGTATATTCAGCTGAATGAACAGGTCATTGGGAAAACTGTTGAAATGGATATCCTAAAAAAAGGCATTAAAAAGACGGTTAGTGTCATTCTTGGAGAAGCCTGAAAGGCGTTATCAGAATTACTGTTGCTGTGTTCTGCCCTGCCCCTGACGTTCTATCATCCATGCCGGATATTCCGGTATAAGGGCACTTTTTTCATCCAAGGACTTCATCTCCCCGGGAGAGATATTCAAATCCACGGATGCAATATTATCTAACAGTTGTTCAAGTTTTTTAGCACCGATTATTACACTGGTAACTCCGGGTTTATTCCGAAGCCAGGCCAGTGCAACCTGTGCAATTGAAACATTGTGGTTGCCGGCTATCCTGCCCATCAGATCAATAATTTCATAGGCTTTTTCCTTGTTAAGCGGAGGAAAATCGAAAGAATCCCTCCGGCTGTCTCCCGCCTGATTAACTTCCCGAGTAAATTTCCCCGTCAGGAAACCTCCGGCCAAAGGGCTCCATGGCATTAAGGACATTCCTTCGCTCAATGCCATTGGAACAATTTCTCTTTCCACATCCCTAGTGGCAATGGTATAGTAATTTTGAAGAGCCACAAATCTGGTCCATCCCATATTATCAGCGATGCTATTGGCCTTGACAACCATCCAGGCCGGATGATTGCTGATGCCAAGATACCTTACCTTACCTGACCTCACCACATCTTCGAGTCCACGCATTGTTTCTTCGAGAGGAGTGATCATGTCAACTCCATGTATGTATAACAAGTCAATATGATCCAGTTCAAGCCGCTTTAAACTGTCACTTACAGCATCAGCGATGTGAAGTCGTGAAAGACCAACCTGATTGACACCCACACCCATCCTGGCCCTGAGTTTGGTGGCAATGAACACCAGCTGCCTGTTAATACCAAGATCTTTGAGTGCTTTACCCAACAGGATCTCTGATAAACCCTCAGAATATGCATTCGCGGTATCTATAAAGTTAATACCCTTATCCATTGCGGCTTTTACAAGATTATTGACTTCCTTCTGGGTCTGTTCACCAATGGCTTTCCAAATACCTTTACCACCGAATGTCATGGTTCCGAGACAAAGTTCGGATAACAGAACACCTGTATTTCCAAGCAGATTAAATTTCATGACACTTCATGTATTACAATAGAGTGTAAAACAAACTATTCAAGCTCCACCGCTGCCACCAGATCCGGCAATATCCCGTCAATGGCTGATTCCACCCGTTTCCAGTCGGGTATCAGCGGTGACCCGAAATGCTGGTCGGCGAAATCCATGACACCCGAATCAATCGCTTTTGCAAATACCTCCACGGTTTTTAGCTCTTCATGAAAATCAAAATCGATCCGTTTATCGTACATGTCAGCCAGTGATTCATAGATGCCAACCATCTCGCGGGCGTGTTTAAGGTATGTCAGCCTGACGGTGCGGAACAGGTCCGCATTCAATGCCACACCGTTACTGGCCAGGTGTGTGAAAAATGTTCTGGCAATATCGGAGGCCATTTTGTACAATCCCTTCTCACTTTCTGAGCCGACATTCTGGTGTTTATGATCATACCGGTTTGTCAGCTCAATCTGGCAGATCCTGGATTCTCTTACCAGCCGGTATATCTCACCCAGCAAACCCACTTCAATACCCCAGTCGGAAGGGAATTGCATCATACGGGCCTGGCTGGTGTAAGTGGCAAATTCACCGGACAAGGGGTACCTGAAATCACCCATGTAATCCAAAAATTCTGTGCTGCCGAACATATCCTTCAGGGTTCTGACCAGCGGAAAATAAAAAAGGCGGGTTACACGTCCAAAAAGCTTCTTGTCATAACGGATGTAATATCCCTTGGAGAACTGGAACCTGAGGTACATCAGGGGAAAGAGCAACCGGGTCAGAAAATCCCTGTCATAGGTAAGTATATCAGCATCGTGAAAAGCAATGGCCGATACCTCGGATTTCCCGATGATATAACCCAGGCATGTCCAAACTGCCCTGCCTTTACCCCGGATGCCCAGTGGCAACTGTTTTTCGATGCGCTGAATGACAGCCGACACCTCAGGTTTATCGTTCCATACCAGCACAGCACGATTGCCCAGTGGAGCAACAATCTTTTGGGCATTGATGAACTCCTCCTTCTTGGCCTGGTCAAGTGAAATGTATATTTTACTCACGTAGGGTATGCTCCCGAGTACTTCAATAATATGATGCATGGCATCACTGGAAAGGTCATGGTACAAAGCCGGTATAAGAACTCCAACAGGAATCCTGGCAGAAGCTTTCATTACTTTGGCTTCCATACTTTCACAACTCTCATCCTGAAGGAGGGAGAAAGTTGGTACTTTATTAATGTGAAAATCGGCCATGATTATGTGTATTTAGGATTCTTTAACCTTAACTGCCCTATTGAAAATCAATATAAAAATACTACTTTTATTTTTTAACCTTGTCATTAACTGTAACGAAAACCTATCCGATATGAAGCATTTAAGGTATTTTTTAGTTGCAACTATTTTTGCAGCAGGCCTTTACAGCTGCAAAAACGCAAAACCGGCAAAAGAAGAAACTACCCCTGATCTCAAAGGCTGGGAACTGGTTTGGTCCGATGAGTTTGATTATTCAGGACTGCCCGATTCCGGTTCATGGGCCTATGATGTTGGCGGTCATGGCTGGGGTAACCAGGAAAAACAGTATTATACCGAATCCAGGGCTGAAAATGCCAGGGTTGAGAACGGCCTGCTGATAATCGAAGCCAGGCAGGAATCCATGGACACTAACGATTATTCCTCGGCCCGACTCGTAACCAGGGGAAAAAATGAATGGCTCTATGGTCGTTTTGAGATCAGGGCCAAATTACCCAGGGGAACCGGAACTTGGCCTGCCATTTGGATGCTGGCTGCCAGTCAAAGCTACGGCGACAGTTACTGGCCCCACAATGGTGAAATTGATATCATGGAACATGTTGGTTTTAACCAGGGATTTATCCATGCCTCAGCACACAGTCTCAAATACTTCTGGCAGATCGGCACGCAGCGGACCGATACAATTTTTTCGGCTGACGTTTCCGACACCTTCCACAATTATATCCTGGAATGGTACCCCGAAAAAATGGACATATTCATGGATGACAAGCTGTTTTTTACCTCCACGAATGACAACACCGGCTGGGAGGCATGGCCATTCGACAAACCCTTCTACCTTATTCTCAACATTGCTGTGGGCGGTGCATGGGGCGGACAGAAAGGCGTTGATGAAGGCATCTGGCCGCAGCGGATGGAGGTGGATTATGTGAGAGTATATAAAAAGAAGTAAAAAGTAAAAAGTAAACAGTAAACAGTAAAAAGTAATCGTTAGTCAGGATTTAATCAGGTTTCATCCTCAAATCTGTTCGCATAGTCCTCCACGGTCAGGAATGAGTATTTATAACTCATGGGGATGATCGTGTTGTAGTCCTCCACGGAGGCTCCCGATAAGCAGGCTTCAATGATCTTGCGACCGGTTGCCGACAATTCCGGAACCAGGTATTTTGGCAGTTCCTTTCTGAAAAAATTATAAAGAATCTGCGCCCCTGCATCATAACCCTGGGGGCCTACTTCGGATTGCCGGTACACCTGCAGAAACCTGGATGGTATCTTGGCTCCTTCAATGGTAAGGTAATTCAGTTCATAACCCAGCAAAGGACAGCGGGCTTCCTGGTACTGATCAAGTCGCAATTTGGCATTCCCCCTGCGTGTAAGGTACTCGCGCATCAGGAGCTGCGGTTTGAATCCCACCTTCCAAACGCCGATGTATTGATTGGGAACCAGTGTGTATTTGGTGCGCGGAGTCTGTATGATCTGTTCCAGAAGAAGGTTGGCATGCGTCACCATTTTGCCCGCTGCAAAAGGCCAGTAGGAGCCAACTCCCTCCGATTCCATTCCTTCGCCGCCAACGATACTCGGATTGGCATGTCCGCGGGGTGAGACCAGTCGCCACAACCACGCCAGCGCCGGGGGTAATATATGAAACAATCCGAGGATCCCGTAATTCGGATTTTCCAGGGTGAAGGGAGGCGTGCGTACGCCAAAACTCCTTACATCCACGCTAACCGGACGGTTAATGATCCCGGGCACAATATCCCTGGGCAGGATCACCCTTGGATTGGGACATCTTTTCCCCGGCTGATCCTCTATGTGATCCCATATTAGCGCCGTACCGCCGGGATGACTTTTTATGTTCAGAAACAGTAAAGGCTTTTTGGGCTTAATGGTGATTTTTTCCAGAAATGGATCGTCTCCATAATCGGTAATGCTGTCGACTCTTATGAACCAGGCGTTTTCGGCATCAAGCAATGCCAGTTTTCCATTGTCCTTCTGAACCGATGGGTGACACAGAGCCATGTCATCGGTAACCGGATTGAAAGAACAGAATAAAGGCAGACTGATCAGCCTTTTTTCTCCGTTGGTAATGTTCTCACCGATTAATATCTGTCCGTCTGACTCCCTGACAATATTTTGCAGCATCTCACTTTTGCCTCCGCCGCTTGCTCCCTCATGCATAAAAGTGGTGATATTATCGTATGGACTTACAACCTCAACCGTTGAGCAATGGGCAGTAATCCAGCCCTCTCTTTCTCCTTTGGTCAGCAGGGCACCATATAAACCTTTTTTAGCACTCGGTCCCGGGTAAAGGTTGTAGGCATACATCTCGTGCAGGTTTTCCGATCGCTTGTGGACCACAACCTGTTTGCCTTTAAAATGAGTGTGTCTGAAAGTAGGCGCTACATAAATCACCGTATCAATGGTAAAATGCTCCGGAAGACTTTCCACCGGTATGATCCTTTGCAACATCGACAATCCCATGGCGAAAAAACCCGCATTTGCCGGTGCAATGGCGATCCCTCCCACACCAATCTTTTCTCCGCCTGCAAAATAAAAAAAGGCAACCAGTTCCTGATCCTTGAGCCACTGAAAAGTCTCCTCCCCGAGAACCTCGAAATCATAACCAAATTTCTCTTTAAACCGGATCTTGTCGCTGGGAAGATCATCGGCCACGACCATGGTATCGGGATCGCGACGCCGCATATAAGCTTCTGTGTAATTGGCTGAAATGCCATTGGTCACCTTATGCACAACAGCTTCGGTAAATTCTCCCTTCCCGGGTATGTTGTACCTGACTTCGAATGCTTCATTCTTCTCACCTCCAACAGCAGCGACGGCCAGTTGATCCACACTGTCGTACAAAGTCAGTCTTTTACAGTTTTTCATTATTCCGGAAACCTCTGCCGGTAGCATGATCTTCCTTTGTTTTAGTTGTTCAAAAATGTTGTTCATAAGCTATTAATTTAGCATTGTGTCAAATAGCGTTGTTTTTTTGCATTAAAGCAACCTTTAAGATCACTTTATCGTCATAAGGTTATGAATTTCCGTTCGAAAACTCGTAAAATAATCTCAACAGCAAATTTAAAATTTATTGTATGAAAGATGCTATCGGCAAACTCGTTCTTATGGGGTTATTATTCACCCTGGTGTTTTTTTCCTGTAACAGGGAAGAGAAATCTGATCCACAACAAAGTGATGTTGTAGAAAGATACCTGGAATTCAAAACCAAAATGAATGCCATGAATGCAAGCATGGGGCAAATGAGTAATTTTCTTGCCGTTATTGGTGCCAGCCAGATGCGAAATAACGGATTTCGGCTGAAATCAGCCCATGGCGATTCTGTTTATACCGACAGCATTCCCTGCGATACTTCGGGTTACTGGGATTACTATACATGTGCAACGGTATCGGAAACTGATAACGGAGACGGCACCCATACAACCATTTATGACTATGGAGATGGCTGTGATGAATTTGGATCGCTGACCAAAGGAAAGATCACTTACATCTGGAAGAATGACGGTGATGATTATTATTCAAAAGTTCTATACGAGCAATACTACAGTTATGGCATGGAAATGAACGGCTTTTCGGAATACACTTTTACATCCGATGGAAATTCATACTTTGAATACGATTCAACGAATGCCGGAAAAGATACAGGCTCATCTCCGGGTGTGATATTCAACTGGTCAGGAACCTCAACCGGAAAAGATAATATGAGCATTGAATATGACAACGGTGAAAAATACACCTATACATCCAATTACTCTAATACATGGGACAATTCCTCCTATACGGTTCTGGAAGGTGAATTCACCTGTACCAGCGAGCCTGATGATTACGATTACCATTATCTTGTCACGCTGCCGATTTTTTACAATTACGAATGTTCGGAAACCTGGATCCCGGTTTCGGGTATCGAAACCATCCACTACAAGGACGCCAACGAAACCTATGACTTTATAATCGATTACGGCAGCGGAAGCTGCGATAATCTTGCCACGGTCACAGAGAATGGAGAGACCTCCATCGTTGACTTTGGTGAGCTGATTTACCAGTACTGTGAAGATGCGGTGAGCGACAGTTCGACGGTGAATCTTAAGAGATAAAATACGGTCATTTTGCAGGGGACAGGTTTCGACCTGTCCCCTGCGCTGGGAGTAGTTTTCTTAACCATAGCTGTCAACTTAAGGATTGAATTGCTGTTAAATTACTATCCAAAAGAATAAGCACGGAGTGCTTAAATATGAATAACGCCGGGTGAAACCCGGTGTCAAGTAAGCGAATGAAAAACTCACAACCACGGAGTGGTTGAATATTAATAAAAAGTATCTCAACTTCAAATTCAACCACTCCGTGGTTGGAAAGCCGTACGCATGGATTACCCCGGGTTTCACCCGGGGTTATTCAAATTCAACCGCTTTGCGGTTAAATCTTAAGTTGACGGCCTTGGTTGCAAACTAGCTTAACATACATACAATCTGATTATTATGCTAGGCGGAGTTTGTAACTTTGCCTGGAAGCCCACTTATGATGAAGTCCCTACCATTACAATCATCCGAAATTTCCCCCAATCCTGCTGAAAATCATTTCAGGCTGCCAGGTGAGATTTTCACCCAGAACCATCCTGGTTCCTTTTATGGGGGTTTCGGCATAACCGTTTTGTTTCAGGAATTCAATGCCGGTAATATTTTCTGATGGCAGCACTATTCTTTCGGCTTGTGTAAACTTTACTTTCAGCAATTCCATTCCGGCCTCCGGATTCTCAGCAATAACAGGCCCTTCTTTCAGACCGGGGATAAAGTAACCCTGTACAATTCCATTTTTCAGATATACCTGTGAACCCTCCAAATGAGTAATTAAAAGCCGCTCGCGGTTTTCCGCACTGACTCTTCTGTCCATTTGAAGGATCTGTGCCCTGTGTTGCGCATTATATTCAACAATGTTTGGTGCCACCGGGTAATCTAATCCGGATTTTTCACGGTTCATGAAAATATATTCCGAGACAGTTCTGAATCCCGCTTTTACATATACAGGTTTACCAAGTTCTGTGGCAGTAAGCATACAGGTCGTCACCGGATAGTCCCTGAGACCCTGCAACAATTCTGAAACGATTCCCAAACCGATACCCCTGTTTCTGAAGGAAGCATCCACAATAATATGAGCCAGCCAGGCTGTGTTATCGTAAACGATCATAACGCCAATTCCGGCAATACGATTATCCACACAGGCTTTTACGGTCCGGCAGAATCCGGACCGGATGTAAAATTCCATGTCGGGAATAATATCTGACCAGTCCTCGGGCTGCAAATGCTTGATTTCGTCAAGATCGTAACTGGTTATTGGCAGGAATTTCATGTTTTAGATCTTAATGCTAATGGGGCAAAGTTAAGAAAACCATAGCCATCAACTTTAAGGATATTTGCAATTGATATTTTGCAGAAGTTATTATGGATTCTACTCAATATGCTAAATGTCCTGTAATAGGATCTACTTTGCTAAAGATGTCGGCTATGGTTTTCTTAACTACGCCTTGTGAGTTACTTCGTATACTCCTCAAAGTGTACCTGCGCCCATTCTATCATCATTTGAACGGCAGGCATAATGCTTTTACCCATTTCGGTAAGGGAATATTCTACTCTGGGCGGTATTTCCGCATAAGCCTTTCGTGTCAGAAGATGGTCTCCTTCCAATTTTCTCAGGGAATTGGTAAGCATCTTGTGGGATATGTCCGGAATACATTTTCTGAGATCTTTGTACCGCATTTTATCATTGGCCTGCAATGTGCACATAATAAGCAGCGACCATTTATCCGAAAACCGGCTTAGTACATTTCTAATCGGACAGGTTGGAAAATTTAAATCGAGTTCCCTCATGTTATTTTCATTTGAAAGGGCAAACATACAAAAAATCTCCATTAGAGAGTAATATCCTTTATAAAATATTATAATCTATTTAGAAAGTGTATAAATTATAATTATTTTGTTCTTATAACTATCTATCAATCAATAATACTAACCTCTATGGTGAGTAAGAAACCGTGTTGCATATTAATCCCTGTCAGGATACTTTTGATCGAAATTCAAATTTAAAACAGAAATGCAATGAACAGACTTAGTAAACTTAACAGTTGGGCTCATTCCGGTGATTTTTGCTCGCCGAGATCTGCCCAGGGTTACCTGAATCCAAATCCTGTAAACCTGGCAAATTCAGGCTGCGGATCATCCTGCGGTTCCAAGGAAGGTGACGAAAAACCGAAATCTTCGGCCTGCGGTGCAGGTGATGATGACAAGAAACCAAAACCCTCGGCCTGCGGTGCCGGTGACGAAGGAAGCAAGCCCAAGCCCAGTGCCTGTGGCTCTTCCTGCGGAAGTGACGGCAAATAGAATCGAGGATTCCCCATGGAATATTTCGCCTTTCAATGGCACATTACCGACAGCTGCGACCAACGCTGCCAGCATTGCTATATTTTTTCGGAAAACAACCATATTCAGTTGAATGAGATGTCCTGGACTGAAATGGGGCATGTTTTCGAAAACTGCCTCGACATGTGCCAAAAGGCCAGCCGGTTGCCTTACTTTTACATTACCGGGGGCGACCCCATCCTGCACAGCCGGTTCTGGGAGCTCATGCAACTGCTCAAGTCGAATGCCATTCCTTTTACCATCCTGGGCAATCCTTTTCATCTGAACGACCAGGTTTGCCAAAGGCTTAAATCATATGGGTGTGAAAGGTACCAGCTGTCTATTGACGGCCTGCGGGACACCCATGATATGATCCGTAAACCCGGATCGTACGATACAACGCTTGAAAAGATCAAATGCCTTCGCGATGCAAGAATCCGGTGTGCCATCATGACAACGGTTTCGGGCTCCAACAAGGACGAGATCCCGTGTATCATTGATGTGGTAGTGGAGCACCAGGCCGATGTTTTTGCCTTTGCCAGGTATTGTCCCACCAGCAACGAGAAAAGCGCTCATCTTACTGCACTGGAGTACCGGGGTGTGCTAGAAGCTAGCTGGCAGAAGTTTGAACACTACAAGGATTGTGGAACCAGCTTTAACCTGAAGGACCACTTATGGACCCTTTTCCTTTATGAGAAAGGATTGTTTAAAATTCCCGAAGGCCTGCAGGAAGATATGATGTATGAAGGGTGTAATTGCGGCAATTGCCATCTGACCATCCTGCCAAAAGGAGAAATATTTGCCTGCAGGCGCTTCGAGAGCAATGTAGGGAATGTCTTCAAGGAGCGTCTGCACGATATATTCACAGGTGATACAATGGATGGTCTGCGGGACTATGACAGGTTCGAAAAATGTTCTTCCTGCGAACTGCTGCGATTCTGCAGAGGCTGTCCCGCCGTGACATATGGCTATACCGGTAATTTTTATGCTGCGGACCCACAGTGCTGGAAGGTGATGGAAAACTGATTTTAATAAATCCTGATATAATTCAACCTCTACAAGGTTGTTAATATGGGTGGTCAGAATTTTGATTCTACAATAATTCAACTTCTACGAAGTTGTTTTGTATCCTCGTGAAGTTGTTTTATATCCTCGTAGAGGATAAATTATTGTAGAATAATTAAATAGCATACTCCAACCTCGTAGAGGTTGAATTATAGTCGGATAATTATGAATAATTTATGAAAGCAGTTGTTCTATATAAAACCTGCTCACCCCTCGAACTTACCGTGAGTGACATTCCGATTCCTGAGATGAAGCCGGGATGGGTGCTGATCCGTGTAAAAGCATTCGGACTGAACCGGTCAGAACTCATGATGCGCGAATATGAAGGCAATGCATCCTATATCAGGTTACCCCGCGTATTGGGCATCGAATGCGCCGGCGAAATTGCGGATCCGTCTGACAGTGCATTCCATGAGGGACAACAGGTAGTGGCCCTGATGGGCGGAATGGGAAGATCATTCGACGGCAGTTATGCCGAATACACACTGGTTCCGGTAAAAAATGTTTTTACAGTTGATACTGATCTGAACTGGAATGAGCTGGCAGCCATTCCCGAAACTTACTTCACCGCTTATGGTTCTCTTTTTCAAAGTTTGCAACTCTCCTCCTCAGACATACTGCTGGTCAGGGGAGGAACAAGTGCAGCCGGTCTGTCTGCCATACAACTGGCAAGATGTACCGGAGCAACCGTGTTGGCGACAACGAGAAAGGATTATAAACGCGAGGTATTACTTCGTCAAGGTACTGATAATGTCTTGATTGAAGATGGAACCATTAAAGAACAGGTATTAGAAATACGTCCGGATGGCGTTACAAAAATCCTTGAACTGATTGGACCTGCCACACTCTTTGAATCGATGTCTCTGGTTAAACAACACGGTATTGTTTGTGTGACCGGAATTCTTGGTAATCAAGGTACAATTGCGGATTTCTATCCCATCAAGGACATCCCTTCGGGAGTTTATTTAACGGGATTTTCCAGCAATCACCCTACCCAGAAACTCATTGATGAGATTTTCAATCATATCAAAAGGCACAACCTGCGCCCAACCATTTCAAAGGTTTTTGCCCTCTCAGATATCGGTCAGGCCCATCAACTGATGGAAAACAATACCGCCAATGGAAAAGTAGTTGTCAGTCTGAACTTATAATTGTTATGAACATAATGTAATGCTTTATCCTATGAAACCAATAAAAAACTTGCTTTTAAGCGCATTGCTTATACTCTTATTTGATCTGGCCATGACAGCTCAAATAAACGACATCTTTATCAATCCAAACACCGGTAACGACCAAAACGCCGGATCGGCCGACCAGCCTTTGAAATCGATGTTTGAAGCAGCTGAAAGAATCAACCGGGCTAACGGCAGCGGATCCATTACCGTATTTCTCTCAGAAGGAATTTACGGTTTGGATGCCACCGTGACTTTTCACCCGGCGAACTGGCACTTTACCAAAGAAAATCGACTAACCATCCGTGCTGCTGTTCTACCCGATGAGGCAAACTGGAATCCCGGGATGATGCCGGTAATTGTATCAACCATGCCCCTTGATTTTAAGCCCAATGGCAGGCAGGATCCGCTGGGAGGAACATCTTATGGGATCCAGATAGAGACCAGTCATGTTACCATTCAGGGATTTAGGGTTTTAGGCACACCTGTACATGAAAGGCCTAAGGAAGGAATGGTAAGGAGAAATTATCCTATTGTCCGGGAAGGCAGGGATCTTGACGACCTAAGAGTTACCCAGTGTCTTTTCGTCGGGGATCAGCATGTCATTCCCAACCACCTTGCCATACTGGCAAGCGGTCAGGGTGTGGTTGTTGATCATTGTGTTTTCTACCATTGTAAAGATGCCATTGTCTTTTGGTTTTCTGACGAACCTGCCAGGAATTGTGAAGTGCACCATAATCTGTTTGTTGGCAATTATGGCGCAAATATCTGGTCCTGGTCTGCTGCCGAAGATTTAAAATTTTACAATAACGTTGTGGGGAATACCAATGTCTTTTGGATTTTAAACAGGGATGAGAAGACTTCTTTCTCGCTGTCAAACTCCCTGATTATGGGCTACAACGAACTTGTAAACAAAGGAGGTGGTCCGGCAGGTTTTGGTGAAAAAGCCAATCCGGATAAACTGAAATTTGGCAACGATGTTATTGTTAAAAAGGAAGGGTCCGTTCAAATAGAAGAAGATCCTACCAGGCGCAACTACCTGCATCTGATGCCAGGCACACCGGGTTCCGATCTGGGAGCGGGACTGTTTACCAAATAGTTCTTATACCGGAAATACCTATTGCTTGGTAGTTTTCAACCGCTCTGCGGTTAAACCTTAAGTTGACAATGGTTAAGAAAACTTCGCTGAGCAGTGAAAACACCGAAAAAGGAACACCGAATGATGAATTTTGAAGAATGCACTTCGTTATTCTTAAATCAGTGCTCCTTGTTCAGTGTTTTCCCATTTTGAAATACTATGTGATCGCCTGGGGTTGAATAACAACTCATTCTCTAATTCATCGACCTGTATTCATTGGGGGTATATCCCGTCTCATTTTTAAACATCCTGCTGAAATGCTGCGGATGTTTAAACCCTAATTCATAGGCGATTTCACTCAGCGTTTTGCTCTTGTCAAAAATTCTCTCCTTGGCAATGCTCATAACCTTTAGCTGGATAGTTTCCTGGGCGGATTTCCCGGTTTCTTTTTTGATCAGATCGCCAAAATAATTGGCCGACAAATGCAACTGATCAGCGCAATACTTCACGGTAGGCAAACCCTCGGTCCTGACTATTTCCGATTGAAAATAATTATCCAGCAGATGCTCAAATTTTACCAGAATGTCCTTATTGACGTCACCACGGGTAATGAACTGTCGGTCGTAAAACCGCAGGCAATAATTGAGGAGCAACTCGATATTGTTAGCAATAAGTGTTTTACTATGTTTGTCAATCGACTGTAGCAGCTCATGATCTATTTTTGCCAGACAATCCAATACAATTTGTCGTTCTTTTTCAGAAATGTGGAGGGCTTCATTGGCTTCGTAAGTGAAAAAAGTATATTTTTTAATATACTGGCCCAACGAGGTGCCCCGGATCAAATCGGGATGAAAAAGCAGCCCCCAGCCCTTGGGTCGTGGACTATCCGGTTTGCTTCCAATACCTACCACCTGACCGGGAGCCAAAAAAACCAGTGTGCCTACCTGGTAGTCGTAATAATTACAGCCATATTTCAAATCGCCGCATTTTGCCTCTTTGAGAAAAACACAATAAAAGCCATAGTGAGCCATGGCTTCCGGAATCAGCTTCATTTTTGAAAAGTCAAATACGCTTACCAAAGGATGAAGGGTTTCGATTCCCCGCAATGTATTAAACTGCGTAATATTCTCCAATTTGATAATTTCATCCATCGCTCTTGCTGTTATAATTTACGTCAAAGTTAAAGCATATTTAACTGTAAGATACACATAGGAATGCAATATCAGTAATCGGGGTACAAAAAACAGTAATTGGTATACAATCGCTCCGGTTATTTCGTCTCACCTTTGTAATGTTTAATATGAACCACCATGAAGAAATTATCATTAGGAATCGCATTAATTTTTATGGCATGCAGCTTTCATGCCCAGCAAACGAGTGTCAGTACTTCTCCGGAAGTTACTACCGCCTCCGGAGTCGTTCGTGGCGTAACAGACGGGGGTGTCGAAAGTTTCAAGGGAATTCCCTTTGCTGCTCCGCCGGTAGGGGAATATCGCTGGCGTCCTCCACAACCCGTTGCCCCGTGGCAGGGAGTTCGTGATGCGAGCAAGTTTGGCGCGACCTGCGCAGCAGCAGGATGGGGTGCCGCTGCAGGATCAATTCAGGTAGGCTCCTCGGAAGATTGTTTGTTTCTCAATATTTGGCGCCCTGCCGGGGCTGCAAAGAATGCAAAGATGCCCGTCATGGTGTGGATTCACGGCGGTGCCTTCGTGGGCGGCAGTGGTAACACTTCCGGAGATGGGTTTGCCAAACAAGGAGTCATCCTGGTTTCCATCAATTACCGCCTGGGGCGCCTAGGGCATTTTGCATTCCCGGCGTTGAGCAAGGAGCATCCTGAAGAACCCAAGGGCAGTTACGCTTTCATGGACCAGATAGCAGCCCTCAGGTGGGTGAAGCAAAACATCGCCGCATTCGGTGGCAATCCTGAAAATGTTACCATTTTCGGTTTTTCAGCCGGCGGCGTTTCGATACATTCACTCCTTACCATACCGGAGGCGAAAGGTCTTTTCCAAAAGGCAATCAGTCATTCCGGCGGTGGCCGGGATGGTGTTCTGACCGGCAGGCCGATCAGTAAAGAAAATGCAAGTCCATACTACCCGGTTTCAGCGGAAACAATCGGAATAAACTTTGCCCGTAAACATGGAATAGAGGGCACAGATGCGGCTGCACTGGCCAAGCTGCGCACGCTGAAAGTGGAAGAGATTGTTGACGGGGGACAGGAAAATGATGGCCAGGGAGGTTCGCGTATCTATTCAGGTCCGATTCTCGACGGTAAACTGGTCGTTGAAACTGCAGAGAGTGCATACAAGGCAGGCAGGCAGGCGCACGTTCCACTCATGATCGGGTGTAATAGTGCAGAAATAGGCGGAAACTTTGTTAATGCCAGCAATTCAAAGGAAGAACTTTTTTCTCTGTTCGGGGAGCTGAAAGATGAGGCTAATGCCGCCTATGATCCTGATGGTAAAAAAGAATTCGCTGAGGTACAAACAAGGTTTAACACGGACAAGGTATGGGCAGAGCCTGCGCGGTTCACCGCAAAATCTTTTGCCACCGTTGGTGATCCGGCCTACATTTTTCTTTTCTCTTACGTGCCTGCGTCCATGAAGGAGCGGATGCGGTTTGGCCCTGGACACGGAACCGATATTTCTTATGTGTTTGACAACCTTAGAGCTCCAGAGGGAACAACCGTGGCACCCGAGGACAAAGAGGTCGCCAGGATGATGAACGCCTATTGGGTAAACTTCGCCAAAACTGGCGATCCCAATGGTAAGGGTCTGCCTAAATGGTCATTGTACAGTCCCAAATCGAACGAGATACTCGATATCCAACCCGATGGCAAACCTGTGAGTAAACCAGATCCAAGAAAAGCGAGACTGGACGTGATTGAAAAGGCAGTGAACATGGGGGATAAACTTCAACCAAATGGTATTTAACCAGTAGCTTGAAACAATGAAAAAAAGCGAATCACACGACTAATTCCATTTAACTATCAACCGTATGAAAGCAACAATTCTGGTTCTGTTTTTATTCATGGGTGTGCCCTGTTCTTTTACGCAGCAAATAAATACAAATGCTGAAGGTACTACTCAGAATGCAAAAAAACAAAAACCTATTCTGATTCAGGAACAAGGCAGTTTTGCCGTGGGCGGTAATGTGATAACCAACCCGGGAACATTTGATCCCTTTAAACCTACTCCCGAAGGACAAACTTTCCGTGGCGATCATGCATACATTTTTTATCAGATCCCGGTAAAAGCCCGAAAATATCCCTTGGTGATGTGGCATGGAATCGGACAGTTTTCTAAAACGTGGGAAACAACACCCGACGGGCGTGAAGGCTTTCAAAATATTTTCCTGCGACGGGGTTTCGGGGTATATCTCATTGACCAGCCCAGGAGAGGCAATGCCGGCCGCAGCATGGAAGCTGCCAGCATTACACCAACACCAGACGAACAGCAGTGGTTTGGCACTTTCCGTGTTGGAATTTGGCCCGACTATTTCAACGGAGTGCAGTTTGCACGCGATCCGGCCACGCTGGACCAATACTTCCGCCAGATGACGCCCAATATCGGACCCATTGATATAAACGTTAATACTGATGCTATTTCTGCGCTTTTTACCAAAATTGGTCCCGCCATCCTGGTGTCGCATTCCCATTCTGGAGGCATGGGCTGGGCAACTGCCATCAAAAACCAAAACGTAAAAGCCATAGTCTCTTATGAGCCGGGTAGTGGTTTTCTTTTTCCCAAAGGAGAGGTGCCCGCACCTATACCCATGGCCGGGGGTACACTCACCGCTTTTGAAGTGCCTTTATCAGATTTCTTGAAACTCACCAAAATCCCGATAATTATATACTATGGTGATTTTATTCCCGATAAACCTATGGATAACCCGGGCCAGGATGGTTGGCGGGCACGGCTTGAAATGGCCAGGTTATGGAGGGATGCTGTGAACGGGCATGGCGGTGACGTAACCGTGGTGCATTTGCCTGAGATCGGGATTAAAGGCAATACGCATTTCCCGTTTTCAGATTTAAACAATGTTGAAATAGCCGACATCATGTCGGAATGGTTAAAGAAAAAAGGACTGGATAAATGACAGACAATTAGCCTGTTTTGAAATGATTCTGAAAATAAATTACTTATGAAAGGGAGGAGTTAACCATGAAAAGAGAAATTAAATCCAATTTTTTGATAGTACTTTTTATGACGACAACATTTATATCTTCGGCACAAACAAAGCTCGTCAATCCTTTTGGACTGGTTTACCAGGATGCCATTACAGAAAATGCATCAGGCAAGGTGAATATTCATCCCGTGACCTATAAACTGAATGGTATTGATATAGCAGCCAATATTTACACCCCCGCCAATTATGACCCTTCAAAGAGTTATCCTGCGGTGGTTGTTGCTCACCCCAATGGCGGCGTAAAAGAACAGGTTGCAGGATTATACGCACAGCATCTGGCTGAATCGGGTTACATCACGATTGCTGCCGATGCGTCGTACCAGGGAGCCAGCGGCGGAGAGCCACGTAATGTAGATAAACCGGCCAATCGCGTTGAAGACATTCGCGGTATGGCCGATTTTATTACACATTATGCCGGTGTGAATGCTGACCGCCTGGGCATATTAGGAATCTGCGGTGGCGGTGGCTACACATTAAAAGCATCTCAAACCGATAAACGCTTTAAAGCCGTGGCTACCTTGAGCATGTTTAATTCCGGCGTGGTCAGGCGCAACGGATACATGAATTCCGGACTGTCCACTATTCAGGAACGGTTAAAACAGGCTTCAGAAGCCCGGGCACAGGAAGCGGCCGGCGGGGAAGTGCTTTATGCTGCCAATACAAAATCGACCGATGAAGAAGCAGACAAAATGCCGTTTGATCTGTATCGTGAAGGTCATTATTATTACAACAGAACCCACGCCCACCCCAATTCCACATTCAGGTACACCATGAGCAGTCTGCTCGACCTGATGGCATTTGACGCTGCCTCGAACATGGATCTGATCAATCAGCCCCTGTTGATGATGGCGGGAAGTAAAGCCGACAGCTATTACATGACTGATAATGCATTCCATCTTGCTACTGGCACAAAGGAGAAAGAATTATTCCTGATCCCGGGAGCTACCCACATTCAGACCTATTATGTTCCTGAATATGTAACTCAGGCGATGAATAAACTCAATGCGTTTTTTGGTAAATATCTGTAAGAGACGAGGCTGGGTATGACACCGACTAACAACTGATAAATAAAACAAAATGAAAATTCTGATAATTTTTATTCTTGTATTTTCAAATATCATCAATGCTCATGCCATGACCTTGTATGATCAAAACCTGAGTGCGAAACAGAAAAGCATTATTCTCATTTCTGCGCATACAACAAAGGGCGATTTAACCAAATTGAAAACGGAGTTGAATGCCGGCCTTAACGCCGGTCTCACGATTAACCAGATTAAGGAAGCCCTCGTTCATCTTTACGCCTATTGCGGATTTCCACGCAGTATCCGGGGATTGCAAACATTTATGGAAGTGCTCGATGAACGAAAAGCCAAAGGTATAATCGATGAAACAGGTGCCGGTGCATCACCTGTAAATCAGGATGGCAGCAAATATGACCGGGGTAAAAAAGTTCTCGAGGAACTCCAGAAAACACCTCAAAGTGGCACCCTTACGGGTTATGCTGCATTTGCGCCGGTAATGGATACCTTTCTGAAAGAACATCTGTTTGCCGATATTTTCGAACGGGATGTTTTAACCTATGCCCAAAGGGAATTGGTCACCATTTCTGTGCTGTGTGCAATTGGCGGCGCAGAGCCAATGCTTCGCAGTCATCTGGCCATTTGTCTGAATGTAGGTTTAACTCCCGAACAGTTGACTGAATTTGTGGATATCATTCGACCGATAGTAGGCAAAAAAGAAGCAAAAACAGTCAAAAATATTATGGATGAGGTACTTGATAACAAGAAGTAGCCGGTACGAAATAATAAACAAAGGAAATGATGAAAAGTAAATTAATTGTCGTTGCAATATCTGCAATGGTTTTAATGGTTGGTTGCACTAATCAGAAACCTGAGACCCCGAAGGAACAAGAAGCAGAACTAGCTTTTCCCAAAGGAGAAATCATTGCCAACAACAACTTTACAGGTACAGCATGGCTTCAAATGCTTGTGAACAATGATAGTACGTACAATACCTCCATTGGTAATGTAACTTTTGAACCCAAGGCAAGAACCAACTGGCACAAACATCCGGGTGGGCAAATACTCCTTATTACAGAAGGCCGGGGTTATTACCAGGAAAAAGGTAAACCTGCCCAGTTATTGCATAAAGGCGATGTTGTAAGAATCCCCCCCGATGCAGAGCACTGGCACGGTGCCGCAGCCGAATACAGTCTTACCCATATAGCAATAAGTCCCAATACCGATAAAGGAAGTGTTGTATGGTTGCAGCCTGTTTCGGACGAGGAATACAATAGATGAGAGATAAAAGATGTCCAGCCAATGCTTTAATGTAGGATTTTTTCATAACCCCTATGGGGGAGATCCCTGCACCATAAAAATCTAGTCCCGCAACGAAACAATGTGTTGAATGGAACATTCAAAGTGGATTCATGATTTTCTAAAAAAGGCCGCCCTGTCAGTCTAGTAGTTGAAAGGACAATTAACCCCTACTTTGTAAAATGAGAGCAGCCTTTTATTTACCTGTAAATTCAGTAACCGGAATGACCTTGTTTTTCTGTAACGGCATCTTGCTAATGATAAAAATACCCAGTATTGCCATGAAAAATACAACATAGAATATTATATCGTATTTCCCGGTTATTTCTTTTACTTTCGAAGCAAGAGTAACACCTGTAATAGCTCCAAAACCATAAGCAGTAAAGAGTTTACCATAATTCTTTGCCGAATTTAATTCACCGAACAATTTGATTACAGAAACGGGAGCGATGGTAAGCCACCCACCGAAAACGCCCCATAAAATTGCCATTGAAATTACAAACTTCATTGATTGTCCTGGTGACAGCGTAGCGATTGTCAGGGAAGAAAAAATCAGCAATAAATAAGAAATGATTAGTGTAATCCTGAATCCGGCTTTATCCAGCATAAAACCGAATAACAAACGACCCATTCCATTGAAAAGCGCCAGCAATGAAAGGATCATTGCAGCATCAGTGCTACTAATATTTAAAAAAGACTGACTAAAAGGACTGGATATGCTTATGGCCATAAGACCGGAAAAGGTAACAATGAAAAAAAGCAACCAAAGTAAATAAAAACTGCTGTATCTTGTTACCGGCAGATTATCCCCATATACAGCCACGCTAGGTTTTTGTTTGGAATAATCTTCGGGATTTGTAAAAAATAAAGCCATTACAGGCAGTAACAATAAAAATCCAATGCCAATCAGTACGAAGGCATCAGATACTCCATAATTTTCAATAAAAGTTGAAGCGACCGGGGCAGTTACCAATGGAGATAAGCCAAAGCCAAGCAAGATTCCCCCGGTTGCAATTCCTTTGGAACCAGGAAACCACCTGGAAGCCATAGCAACAGGTACACCATAAAGCATTCCAACTCCTATACCACCCAAAACACCATAGCCAATCACAAGTTGATGTATTGTACTACAATAACCTGATAAAAGATAACCGGCGGATAGCAAAAGACTACCCGTTATTGCAATAAGAGACGGCTTAAATCTCTCTATGAGTTCTCCGGCAACTGGCATGGTAAATGCATACAAGGCGAGGAAAACAAGAAATGGTAGTCCGCTTTTTGAGGATGATATGCCAAGTGAATTTTCCAATGGAACTCTAAAAACACTCCACGAATATACAGTTCCCATTAAAAGCGCTGATAAAAATCCTAAAGGGATAATAAGGTATTTCCTGGAAATCATTTTTTAACAATAGTTATTTTGAATTGAAAAAATATGAATTACTTGTCAAATAAATTAAATATTATTTACTTTAACAAATTAATATTAAATTATATTTAATGGATGAAATTCACCGATTCAATACAAATAGTTAATTTTGTTAAAACTGAATCTTATGAACAAGCTTGGTGAAAGGATACGAAAACGAAGAGAACATCTTGAAATACCAATGAATGTTTTGGCCAAAGGCATTGGGATAACTCCCAGTATGTTGTCTCAGATAGAAAATGCCAAGGCTTTTCCATCTTTGCACACCATAAAACACATTGCTGATTATTTGAATACTTCAGTAGGAGCGTTGATTGGTGAGAACGATACTTTTGCCTCAAATCCTGTAATTTCCTGGGACGAAAAAAAATTCGTAAAGCGAAATGAAAATGGTGCAACCTTATATTTGCTGGCTCATTACAGTCCCGTTCAAACCATGGAAATATATGCGCTAGAGCTTGAAAAAGGAGGTATTTCCATTGGATTAATAGACCATCGGCGAAACGGGCAGGAATTTTGTTTTGTAATAAGCGGGGTTTTATCGGTTATTTTTAAAGATTCGTCGCATGAACTTGCCAATCAAGGAAGTATTTATTTTTATTCACATGACTTAAAATACTTCCAGAATAATTCTACTGATAAAACCTATATATTATGGGTTCTTTCACCTTTAAAGACTTAGGAACTAAATTTTGATTTTATTTTGAATGCGGTGCAATAATTATTGATTTCCCCCACTATTAAATAATATTTAATATATTTGCGATAAATTAATTTCTATTTAATATAAGTCAAAAAGGCAAAAAGTTAAATTATCTTAAATGATCACCATGAATGGTTACATCTATTATATTTAACCCGACATGAGAATCCTAAAGAAATTAATATTTCCAGTATTTTTATTCGCTTTCATATCCTTTTTCCTGGCACATGATATTGCCAATCACTGCCATCACGAAAAGGATAAAATTGAAAATACTGCTGGTGGTTCCGGTTCCCGCGATTTTTTTACCTCAGAAACCTCAGCAGAAGAAGATGTTTCCTTTTTCATACAATATTGTACTGCACAATGTATAAAAGCAGGTGGCAAAAATCTGTCATCGCCGGTTTCTATGTTACCTCCACAGCTTTATTATTCCATTTGGCTTCCGCCTGACAATTCCTAGAACTTATCTTTCACAATGGGCAATTATTTGTGGTGACCTGCCAATTGAATTAGGTCCACCGCTACTAAGATCTTATGACGGCTAGGATCTTGCGTTAAAGTTCTATACTAAAGATATGTTATTGACACAGTATTTATGAAGGATTGGCTTAAGGAGTTATATACCGGGAGTCTGATATGGGCAGGTACAAAATGGAGCGCATGGGCACTGTTTTTTTGTGCATTTGCAGATGCCTCATTCTTACCGTTGCCAACTCCAATGTTTTTCCTGACATTAACACTTATAGATATCTCTAAAGCTTATAGGTATGCATTCTTTGTAACAATAGGAACACTTGTTGGTGCTATTGCAGGTTATTCCATTGGTTATTTTGCCTGGCTTACAATAAATGGAGAGTTCACCAGGCTTGCACAGTTTCTGTTTGAAAATATTCCCGGATTTTCTGAAACAGCCTACAATAATATCCAAATTCAATATGCAAAATGGGATTTTGGAGTATTGTTTTTAGCATCGTTAATGCCTGTTCCCTATAAGATATTTTCAATTTCGTCGGGCGTATTTGACCTTAATATATTCATGTTTTGTATTGCCACGCTAATTAGCCAGGGTGTAAAGTATTATTTGTTGGCACTCTTAGCAATAAAAATTGGACCTAGAGTTAAAGAACTGCTTAAACTACGGCTAAGGGCAGTTGCAATTATTGCTACAGCATGTATTGTTGTTACCATTTTAGCAATTGGAGTTTTTTAATTAAGGACATGAATGGGTTGAAAAAAATATATGATTGGGTGCTTAAATGGGCTGAAACTCCTTATGGTATTTATGCACTATTTATTCTTGCATTCTCCGAATCTGTATTTTTCCCGATTCCCCCGGATGTTTTGCTTATTGCACTAGCCATGGGAAGTACGGTAAAATCATTTCGATATGCGGCAATTTGTACCATCGGTTCGGTATCCGGGGCCTTTATGGGATATGCCATTGGACATTTAGTATGGATTTCATCTGACGGAGAACTCACGGGTTTTGCCAATTTCTTTTTCAACAATATACCCGGATTTTCTTTCAGTTTATTTAATGGTATCAAAGCATTGTATACTGAATGGGATTTCTGGGTAATATTCACAGCTGGTTTCACCCCAATTCCATACAAGGTATTCACGGTTACCTCAGGGATTTTTGATATTAATCCTGTGATGTTTCTGGTAGCATCATTTATAAGCCGTGGCGCAAGGTTTTATCTGGTTGCATGGCTCATATGGAGATACGGCCCGGATATCAAACGGTATATAGAAAAATATTTCAATTTGTTTGCCTTTGGCTTTATGATTATTTTAATCGGAAGCTTTGTAATAGTTAAATATTTAATTTAAAATGTATTACTATGAATTGTCCAAATTGCGATGTAACATTGGTAATGTCCGACAAGCAGGGCATTGAAATCGATTATTGTCCCAGGTGCAGAGGGGTATGGCTTGATCGTGGTGAACTTGACAAAATCATCGAACGTTCAGCAGAAATCCAAAGCAGACCCAATTTTAATCCTCACAACCATATGCATGATAATCATGACTACAAGCAACATGGCTATGAAAAACACAGGAGAAAAGGATTCCTAGAAGAATTTTTTTATTAAATATTTCGTATATGGCAAAGTATCCGGCGATATTTCTGGACAGAGACGGGACAATAATTGAAGATACAGGATATATTAAAAATCCATTGGATATGATTTTCTTTTCCGAGAGTTTTAAGGCTCTTCGTTTAATGCAGGATTATTATCTACTTTTTATAATTACCAACCAATCCGGGATAGCCAAAGGTTTTATCACAGAAGATGAGGTGAAAAGTGTTAACAAATATCTTGTTGAGAGCTTTAAATCCAGGAACATCATAATCCATGAGATTTTTTATTGTCCGCATAAAAGGGAAGATAATTGCACATGCAAAAAGCCCTTTCCCTATTTCATAAATATGGCAGCTGAATTATACAATTTAAGTCTGAAGGATTCATATATTATTGGCGATCACCCATCTGATGTAGATTGCGGCTTAAACGCCGGAGTTAAGCCGATATACCTTTTAACCGGTCATGGCAGGAAACATTGGGAAGAAATAGCCCCTTATATAAAAACCTGCGAAAATATCCTTGCTGCTGCTCATTATGTAACCAACAATTCTAAATGACAGCGCTGGTTGTGATCAATAACAATTAAATTAAGCATTAAAAAAGATGAACTGGCACCGATTAAGTATTCAGGAAGCATTTGAATTGCTGGGAACAAACCAGGATGGTTTAAGTACATCCGCAGCTGAAATAAAACTGATGCAGACAGGCCCGAACGAGTTGGACGAAGGTAAAAAGAAAAGCATAGCCGGTATGCTTTTAGCTCAGTTTAAAGATGTGATGATATTAGTATTAATGGCTGCCGCGATTATATCAGGGATTATTGGGGATGTAACAGATACCATTGTTATCCTAATTATAGTCCTTTTAAATGCATTCATAGGCTTCATTCAGGAGTATCGTGCTGAAAAGGCAATGCAGGCGCTGAAACAAATGGCAGTTACACAGGCAAGGGTATTGCGTGATGGAATTGTCATCTGGTTACCTGCAACTGAATTGGTCCCGGGTGATGTAGTTTTGCTGGAGGCAGGTAATTCTGTTCCTGCAGACCTGCGCATTATTGAATCAATTAATTTGAAAATTGAGGAAGCTGCACTAACCGGCGAATCCCATGCCATTGAAAAAAATACCCAGGCGCTGGACACAGATGATATATCAGTTGGCGATAAGAAGAATATGGCTTTCAAAGGCACTTTTGTTACCTATGGCCGTGGTAAGGGAGTAGTTATTGCCACCGGCATGCAGACAGAATTGGGCCGGATTGCGAAAATGCTGCAGGAGGAAGAATCACTCACTCCACTGCAACAACGCATGGCATCATTTGGAAAGAAACTTTCAATACTGGTACTGTTCTTATGCATTGTTTTTTTTGTTGCAGGATGGTTGCGGGGCGAGGATATCATTAAAATGGTGCTCACGAGCATTTCATTGGCTGTTGCAGCAATTCCCGAGGCCTTACCTGCAGTCATTACCATCTCGCTTGCATTGGCTGCAAAAAGAATGATTCGTTTCAACAGCCTGATCAGAAAACTTCCTGCAGTAGAAACATTAGGTTCTGTTACATATATATGCACTGATAAGACCGGTACCCTTACAAAAAACAAAATGCATGTAGAGCAAGTGTTTGTAAACGGTCAACTGTATGAAAGAGATGAATTGATCGCTCACAGGCAAAAGGAAGCAGTCAGTTTACTACTGCATGCTTTTGCATTAAACAATGATGCTTTCGAAGATAAGGATAAGAACATTAAAGGTGACAGTACTGAAATTGCGTTGTTGGAGGTGGCCCTGGAACATAATGTACTACCAGATGTGTGGCCCCGTTTGGCAGAAATTGCATTTGATTCGGACAGAAAACTGATGACCACTTTTCACCGTTATAACAGCAGTATTATTTCACTGACAAAAGGTGCACCTGATATTCTTCTGCAGCGCTGTGACGATATAGATTCAGGAGCGATGCAGAATCAGGTGGAGGAGATGGCTGATAAAGGGCATCGTGTGTTGGGCTTTGCTTATCGGATCTGGGATGATTTGCCGGAAAACCCCAGTAGCGAGTTTCATGAATCAGGATTACGGTTTATAGGATTAACAGGCATCATTGATCCACCCAGGGAAGAAGTATTTGATGCAGTAAGTCAATGCAAAACGGCCGGTATTGTTCCTGTCATGATAACCGGTGATCATCCGATTACAGCGAAGACCATCGCACAACGAATCGGAATATTAAGCAGTGAAAATGATATTGTAATTACCGGACAGCAACTGGCTGCAATGGATAATGAGAGCTTTTTATCAAAAGTAGATATGATTAAAGTATACGCCAGGGTTTCACCGGATCAAAAACTTCAGATTGTAAAAGCGTTGCAGGAGAATGGCCACTATATTGCCATGACTGGCGATGGTGTTAATGATGCTCCTTCGCTGAAAAGAGCGAATATTGGAATCGCCATGGGAATAACAGGTACCGATGTTTCCAAGGAGGCAGCCCATATGATTTTATTGGATGATAACTTTTCGACTATTGTAAAAGCTGTAAGAGAGGGCAGAAGAATCTATGATAACATCCTCAAATTTATTAAATACCTGATGACGACGAATTCAGGAGAATTATGGACATTGCTTTTAGGTCCGATGTTAGGTTTACCCGTCGCACTGTTACCCATACATATATTATGGATTAACCTGGTTACAGACGGCTTACCTGCCATATCGTTGTCATTTGAGAAAGCAGAAAAAGATATCATGAAACGACCGCCACGTCCGCCACAACAGAGTGTTTTTGCCAATGGAAGAGGACTTCATATGATTTGGGTAGGCTTACTAATGGCAGTTATTACACTGGCAGCACAAGGCTGGGCCATTAATAGGGGACTGCATTGGCAGACCATTGTTTTCAATATTCTTTGCTTAAGTCAGATAGGACATGTTTTAGCAATCCGTTCAATGAGGCAGTCCTTCTTCAGTTCAGGTATGTTCTCCAATAAGGCACTTATAGCCGCCGTGGTATTGGCCGTAGGATTGCAATTTGTTGTGACCTATATACCATTTTTACAACCGATTTTTCAGACTGAAGCACTAACCCTAAAAGAAGTCACCATTGTTTTCATTCTCTCTTCACTTGTATTTTTTGCCGTTGAGATTGAAAAGGCGATTTCAAGGAGAGGAAATAGAAATTATTAAACCATACAAAATAAAGCTTGTATTTAGGAATATGGTTAAAGCTTTAGGCAATAAGAGTGGGATTACTGCGTGATCCCGCTTGGGGGGATCCTTGCAGCAGTGAATAAATCCCGGGCTTCGAAACGGGATTTTATTGCCTCAGGATTCTTATCCAAATAATGTTCAAAAATATTTTTAAAATATTTTGGTTTATAATATAAACTATTTTATATTTGTAGCATATTAATAACTAATATAAATCCTATATGGATAGCAAGGAACTCACACCAAACGAAAGTTTAGCCCTGATAACCAACGTAATATTGGAGGCTAAATCCAGATTCCGGGACAATGGTTTTTCCTTCATACTCCTCGGAATATGCAGTTTTGCCGCCAGTCTGGGTCAGTTTGTCCTGCTCAAACTTGAATTTTATCAGATCAATTATTTTCCTTACTTCATCATGCCGGTCGCCGGGGCAATAACCTTTTTTTATTATCAGAAGAAAGGACGAATGGTCAGATCAAAGAACATGATCAGTTCCCTGCTTGGGGTTTTAGGAGCAATACTTGGCATAAACCTTATGGTTGCGGGATTCTTTTTCTGGAACAAATTTGACATAGCCCTGGTGCCTTTTATATTGATCATTTTGGCAATCTGGCTGGTAATCACCGGTGTTTCAATTAAGAACAAGGTATTTTTCATTTCCGGAATAGCGGTGAATATAATGGCTTTTTGTACCTTTTATATAGCCGGGGAAAACCATCCGCTCATCCTGGCAATTGCTTCATTAATCGGATTGGTTGTACCCGGACTGATGCTTAATTTTTCACAGAAGGAAAACCATGTATAAGGACTTGGACCCATTATTACACTCACAGTTGCGACTGGCAATTGTATCGATTTTAATGACAGGCGAAAGTGCTGATTTTAATCAGATTATGGATATAACAAAAGCAACCTCCGGAAATATCAGCGTTCAGATCAAAAAACTGCAGGATGCCGGGTATATCGAGGTGGTGAAATCATTTAAAAATAATTACCAAAATACGGCCCTCAAGATTACCAACAAAGGCATTAAGGCCTTTGAAAACTATGTGGAGTGCTTAAAACAATATATTAAATGAAATAATTTTTTTATCAATATGGTTTACATTATAAAGTAATTTAAAACAAAAACAACATGAAAACAATGCTCTTCTTTTTAACCTTCACGGTTTGTCTGATGACCTCCTGCTACGGTAACAATCCGTATTCGGAAAATGAGATGCTTGAAATCAGACAGTCACTTGAATCCTGTTTGCTGAACATGCCTCAAAACGATACCTTGTTGAAACATATCCAGAAAAAGGTTTTGGATGCGTTTGTACAGGCTAAAATCAGTCAGACGGACAAGCCTATTGCTGACCTCGAGAAGGACCTGATGGTCCGGATGAAGAACAACAACAGCATCGTAACATACTGGTATTCGTATGTATGTTATTATCATTCCATTTATTTCATGATGACCAAAGATGATAAGGGTTCATCAGGAATACTCGATGAAGGCATTAAACAATTGGAGAATGTAACGAATAAAAATTCAGAGCACCTGGCCCTGCTGGCCCTGATGGAGAGCCTTTCCATGCAGTATGCCCCGGGTATGGAAGTTCCGTTCATTTCCAAACGGATTAAGCAAAATGCAGACAAAGCGCTGCAACTGGACCCCCTCAATCTCAGGGCTTATTATGTGCTGGGATCAAATGACTTTTACACACCGGAACAATACGGAGGCGGTAAAAAGGCAGAAGGCTATCTGCTGAAAGCAATCAAACTGAAAGACCAGTCTGTTACAAACCCATATTTGCCAAGCTGGGGGAGAAGCAATGCCTATGAAATGCTGATCAGGCATTACATCAAACACGAACAATTCGCTGAAGCAAAAAAGGTCTATCAGGAAGCGGTTACATGCTTCCCGGATGATTATATGATAAACAACCTTGCCAAACAATTAATAAACCACTGATATGAAGCTGTTTAAAATCATTCTAACTGTGATTTCCCTTCATTCGTTTGGTGTCGTCTTTGCTCAATCCGTGGTTGTAAGAGGACATATTGCTGATGTACAGGGCAACAACCTACTGGCAACAAATGTCTATTTGCTGCATTGCCACACGGTTGGCACTGTTGCCAATATCAACGGGGACTTTACCCTGAAAATAGCAAATCCGGAAATTATCCGGAATGAGTATCTGGTTTTTTCGCTGATCGGATATGAGACAGTCAAGATTTATTTTGACAGCATCGACATTACCAAACCAGTTCAAATCACTCTGACTGAAAATACACAAACCTTACATGAAGTAGTTGTTATGGGCAGAAAATCCATATCCAGGGAGTTTTCAATGAAAGAAATGGATAAACTGAAAATCTACCTGAGTCCCTTGGCTTCTGCCGACCCGTTGAAGGCAATTGCCATGCTGCCCTCATCCACCAATGCAAATGAAACGGCAAATCCTGAACTCAGGGGAAGTGAGGCAAATCGCACAAAGGTATTTTTAAATGGTATTCCCTTGAGCAATCCCGTCCGCAATTCACAAATTAACGGGATAGGGTTTTTCAGCTTGTTTAATCCCGAGTTGATCAAAAACATGGCTGTATATCCTTCAAACCCTCCCCTGATCTATGGGAACACGAGTGCCGGCAGCATCGATATTGAAACCGATGATAGCCTGGAAGGCAACAGTTATCAGGTTTCAGCTTCGCTGGCATCTGCGGGACTTTGTATATCTCAAAAAATAAACAAGCGCAGCTTTATACAAGTGTATGGCAACCATATGTTCTCAAACGGATTTTTAGCGGTTAATCCTGAAGTGACCCATACTGTGAAAGGTTTTGCCTCAAATGACATGGGCTGGAATTATCATCATGAGATCAGTGATCAGGTTTCACTGAATTTTTACAACTATGTGGTTTCGGAATCTTCAGATGTATTGCTCAATTTGTATACATGGCAGGATCATGCCAAAGCCTCAACGGTAAGGGATTTCAGTGTTATTAATGTGAAATACAATAAATCAAAGAATTACATTTCGTTGAATGTGGGTACCAATTTCAGCCGTTCCAGGTTTTCCTTTGGCAATATCAGGTCAGCCGGGAGGCAACAGCAGGTATTTATTTCCCTTAATTACAAAGTGCTGCTGTCGGAAAAACTCAGTTTGCAAGCCGGACTGAGTAACGAATACGGGAAGTTCAGGTTTGACAATGAAATTCCGGTTTATTATTATGCGATGTCGCCAGGGTCTCCGGCAGTAAGGGTTAATACAAACATAAAAAGCCATTTGCCCGAGGCTTATCTGTATGTAAGATGGAAGCCTGTGCCGCAGGTTATCATGGGCATGGGGATGCGCAAAAACCTAAACAATCTGTCGGCCGGAAGCCCGGATTATCTCAGCCTGCAAAGCAATATCAAATATAACTTTCTGAAAAATAATTCGTTGTTACTATCGGTCGGCAAATACAATAACATAACTGAACCAGACTATACAAGTCAGGAATTCAAACTGCTTTCTGCAGATCAGGTCGCAATTGAGTATTTGTATGAAGCCAAAAACACAAACATCAACCTGGCCGCATACTATAAACGGGAAAGCGGCGGTAAGGGAGGAAACAGACAAATAAGCGGATTCGAGGTCTATGTCGAACAACAAATATCCCCTGCTTTAAAAGCCTGCCTTTCCAATTCATTTTTAAATACGGATGTAGGATTCCAGGGGGCTTATTACAATGCAGAAAAGGATTTGGGATACTTCCTTGTCACCACCCTGAGTTATTTCAATCCATCGCTGATCAATGTTTCTGTCGCCTGGTCGAACCGTCAGGGGCGGTTGTTTACCCCTGTCAGTACCGCAGTCTACAATGCAGGTGTGGATTTTTATCAGCCGGTGTATACGGAAGATGTCCATTCGGAAAGACTGAGCAAATACAACACAATCAATCTGACTGTAAATAAGATGATACCGTTTCACCGGGCCAGTCTTCTGGTGTATGTATCAATCTTCAATCTGTTGGACTCCAGAAATCCCAAAGGGGTGGTTTACAACAAAGATTATTCCGTGGCAACCCTGGATCTTTACCAGAGAAGGTCGGTTTATTTCGGATGCGTATGGTCATTCTAAACAGGAACGAGAGAGGGATTACTGCGTGATCCCGTTTGGGGGGATCCCTGCAAAAGAAAATAAATCCCGGCCAGCGCTTCGCGCTGGGGTCTTTTAGTTTTTAGGGGGACTTCAAGCGAGCTTGAGTCCCCCTAAAAATTAAAATCCCGGCTTCGCCCCGGGATTTATTTTCTTTTGCGGAGAGAGAGGGATTCGAACCCTCGGAACCCCGAAGGGTTCAACAGTTTTCGAGACTGCCCCGATC
>JAFGGU010000083.1 GCA_016930375.1 Bacteroidales bacterium
ACCTACAACCTACAACCTACAACCTACAACCTACAACCTACAACCTACAACCTACAACCTACAACCTACAACCTACATCCTGCAACCTACAACCTACAACCTACAACCTACAACCTACAACCTACAACCTACAACCTACAACCTACTCCCCCATCGCCTGTTCCAGATCCGCAATCAAATCCTCAGCCTCCTCAATACCCACGGAAAGTCTCAGTAAATTATCCCGTATTCCCTCTTCCTCGCGTTGTTTTTTGGATACCAGCCTGTGCGACGTCGTAACCGGCGCGCAGATAATGCTTTCAATGCCTCCCAGACTCATGGAAGGCCTGATCAGTTTCAGCCGTTTTTGAAACGTAGTGATGTCCTGCCCTTTCAATTCAAAGGAGAGCATACCTCCGAATCCCGTCATTTGCCTGCAGGCAATTTCATGCCCGGGGTGGTTCTTCAGGCCCGGGTAATAGACTCTTTCTGCCTGGGGTCGAAGTACCAGAAATTCAGCGATCATACCAGCATTATGATTTTGCTTTTCCACCCGGATGGCCATGGTTTTTATGCTGCGCTCCAGCAAATAGCACATGAGGGCATTCAAGCTGCCACCCAGGCTTATGGACGTTTGCATGAGCC
This sequence comes from Bacteroidales bacterium, assembly GCA_016930375.1. Classification (GTDB taxonomy): domain Bacteria; phylum Bacteroidota; class Bacteroidia; order Bacteroidales; family UBA10428; genus UBA5072. The sequence continues at coordinate 625 of JAFGGU010000083.1, forward strand.
TTTCAATATGCTTTTTGCTTGATACGACCACTCCTGCGCAAATGTCGCTGTGTCCGCCCAGGTACTTTGTGGCACTGTGCAGCACTATGTCAATACCCTGGTTCAGGGGATTCTGATTGATGGGCGACGCAAAGGTGTTGTCAATAACAGATATACACTGATGTTGCCTGCAAATTTTGCTGATTACCTGCAAGTCGACAACCCTCAACAAGGGGTTGGAAGGTGATTCGGTATAAACCACCTTTGTATTCTTCCGTATGGCCTTGCGGAAGGATTCCGGTTCATTGTCGGGTAATATGGAATATTCGATCCCGAAACGCTCGAGCTCCCTGTTTACAAAGTGCAACGTTCCGCCATAAAGGCCGTTTTGAAAAATACAATGGTCACCCTTGCTCAGAAAAGTCAACAGAACAGAGCTGACAGCGGCCATACCCGAGCTGAAGATCATGCCATTTTCAGCATGCTCGAGCGCAACGATTTTGTCAATTACAACTTTCTGGTTGGGAATGTTGAAGTAGCGAGGGTAAAGTCTTTCATCCGTATCGAGATAACCGAAGGAGGTAGAGGTATAAATGGGAGTGTTAATTCCCCTGTATTCACCAATGTGCTGACCTTCATGAACACAGATGGTGTTTTTGGATTTTGAATTCCTTGATTCAGACATATAAAAGGTTTTTATTTCAGATGGATACAGCACATAAAAATACTTAAAAATTATTTGGCATTTCAAATCTTAATTTGCCATTGCCATGAATGCCGCATCTGCCGTTCTTCCCCCGGAAGAGATCGCAAAACATACCTGCCTGAAAATGAGGAATAACGCTATTAACAATTGTTAATAACGTTTGTGCAAATCACGTTTATATCAACAGGGAAGAAAATTATGTGTGAGCTGATTTCTGTTGTATTTTTGATCTACCAGGTGAGCGATAAAAAGGCTGCTCCCAGGATGTGGAACCAGGAAGGGTTTCTTAAGTGAGATTCGGATCGGTTTAACAGGTTTACCTGCGCATCGCAAGAGCCGAAGTTTAACTTCGTCAGGGAAGATCATCCCTCGGGATGACCGAAATGACAGCCGGCAGATGAAGCCGTAAAAAGTTTTATCCTAAAGCCAGGGGCTGATTCACGATGATCTCTGATTGTCCTGACCAGCCGGCCTCAATAACAGTAACCTGGCATGAAAGAATACTTCGGTATTCCGGATTGGAATGGGAACCATTTTAAACGATGGTTCCCATTCGTGTTTTATACACTTCGGTTTCGAAGCCTTTCAATACTCTCCGCAACATTCTCCTCATACTCCTGAATTGTCCTGTACATCCCCGGCTTTATCAACGGTTTGGTCTTACCATGAAAATCGCTTCCGCAGGTCATCAGAACATTTCTCCTCAACGCCGCACGCGCAAAATAATCCATCTGATCATGATCATGGTAGTTGTTAAAAACCTCCAGACCCTCTGCCCCATGATCCAATAGTTCTTCAACCTTCTCCTCCCTGCCCTTCAGGTTTAATCCGGGATGCGCTACCACAGGACTGCCATGGTTGTCTTTTATCAGGGCAATGGCTTCATGGTATTCCATGAATTCAATTTTCACGTAAGCAGGCTTTCCCTGGGCAAAAAAGTCGAGGTAAAAATTGATATAGGGCATATCGCTTCTGCTTCCACCTTTTCTGTATGGATCAAGTTTCTCAATGCCCAGGTATTTGTCGTTGCCCAGTAATACTTCTGCAACCAGCTCTCCGCTGGGTAAATGGCCACCGGCTTTGGTCAACACCTCATCCAAATCAACCTGAATTCCTGTAGCGGATAATTTATTTACCATTTTCGGAAAACTTTCCATGACCCTTGCAGTAAAGTCCTTTTCAAGCGCTTCGAAATCGGAACTTTCAGCGTTTATCTGATACCCCAATACATGCAGATCAATGCCCTTGTACTGACAGTCAATTTCAATCCCCGGAATTAATGTGATTCCATATTTTCTTCCATATTCCAATCCTTCAGGAACAGCTTTTACCTGGTTGTGATCCGCAATGGAAATAATCTCAAGATGCGCTTCTTTGCATTGCCTTAATAATTCTTCCACGCCAAATTCACCGTCAAGACTGTATCTCGAATGAATATGAAGATCCGCGCTAATCATACCGTGATTTTTTATTTAAAAATAGTTTTATCCACCTGGTCAAAATTCGTGATTACCTGGTATCCATACATGCTGTAATCTTCCTGGTTGGAATTCACAATAATAATCCTTCCGGCTTTCACATTTTGCGCAGCCTGAATTCCCGCAAAGGAATCTTCAAATATGACTACCTCATCACTCCGGAGACCCAACCGGTTTATGGCGATTAAAAAAATTTCCGGATCCGGCTTGCTTTTAATTTTATGGTTGTCGTAGATGATATAATCTCTTGCAATGAGCGAACCCAGTCTGAGATGGTCAAAATAAAAATCCACATTTTCCTTTACCGATGCCGTGGCAATGGCATAGGGGATATGCCCGGCTTTCAGGAAATCAATGAATCGCTCAGCACCAGGCGCGTAATCAATGCCCTTCCGAAAACAAAGTTCAAAATACATGGATTCTTTCTCATGTATGTATTGATTTAGCTCGCCCTCATTCAGGGATCGCTTAAAAAGTGCTGTCAATATGGAACTGTTGTTTTTTCCATGGATAACGTCATTCTTCTGCTTATCCGTCAGTTCAATATCGTGCTTTCTGAGAAACCTGTCCCAGGCTTCATTGTGTAAACGGGTATCCCATAAAAGGGTGCCGTTAAAGTCGAAAACAACTCCCTTAATTTGATCATTTGATCGCATATACTTTATCAACGATTCCGTATGCTATGGATTCCCTGGCATCCATCCAGTAATCCCGGTCAAAATCCTTTAAAATCTGCTCTATGCTCTGATTGCAATTTTTGGCGAGTATTTCTGCGGCGATTTCCTTGGATTTTGCAATCTGCCGTGCATGAATTTCGATATCACTGGCCCTGCCCTGAAGATATTCAATACTCGGCTGGTGGATCATTACTTCACCCAGCGGATAAATATACCGTTCTCCCTTTTGTCCCGCCGATAGCAGGATCGAACCCATGGATGCTGCCAATCCCATGCAAACGGTAGAAACAGGAGATGAGATCAGGTTCATGGTATCCAGGATGGAATAACCGGAGGTAATGATACCTCCCGGACTGTTAATATATAGGGTAATCTTTTCCCCGGGCTTCATCGCTTCGAGATAAAGAAGACGGCTCACGATATCCCTGGCAGATTCATCATCAACCGGTCCCCACAGAAATACCTTTCTCTGCTCCAGGAATTTCAGTTCGATCAGTTTTTGAATGGCCTGTTGTTTCTCGGGATTTTTAGATTCGTCTGGGTCGGAATTATATATCGGTAATTTCATATTGTTTAGGATATTGGTATTTTCGGATAAAGATAGTGAAATTAGAAAACTGGTTATGATAAAAAATAATATGCCGTAGAGACGCCCAAATTGGGCGTATCTACCAAATTGGGCGTATCTGCAATATGATCAAATTTAATTATTTAATATCAAAATGAAAATTCAAAATCAGCAATAAAAATATTCATACCTCTGAATAAAAACCCTTCAAGGGTCCCAGGACCACTTGAAGGGTTCTTTCTGCTACTGCTACTGCTACTGCTGCTGCCGCTGCTGCTTTTACTCATCACTCTTCACTCATCACTCATCACTCATCACTACCCATCGACGTCCATCCGCTGTCACTCAGTTCCACCAGCCTGATAAACTCTGCCCGATAGCCATCATCATCGCTGCCTTTGGAACCACGCGCCAGACTCAACACCTGGTTGTAATCCATACTTCCCTTGTATTCCGAACTGCGCAGAAGCATACCAAAACCTGCAACAGCTGCCGAGAAACGGAAATTATTGCTTGTCTGACCGAGAGGTATGGAAGTATGAGGTATGGTTTTTACCATCAGTATGCTCTTGTCACTTTCCGGTCTTTTATACCGGAACTTTATGGTGGCCAGTTCGTTGTTATCATTTGACTCCGGCAATACATCCGATTGCTGGTATTGAAGTTTGCGCGGCTGGCCGGATTTGTCCTTTGCCGGCACAATTTCATACAGGGCTGTTACTGTATGTCCGGCTCCCAGTTCACCGGCATCCTTTTTGTCATCATCGAAATCTTCCTCGTTCAATAAACGGTTTTCATAACCTACCAACCTGTATTCCTTTACATAGGCCGGATTGAACTCGATCTGGATTTTCACGTCCTTGGCGATGGTATACAGCGTGCTGCTGAACTCATTGATGAATACCTTTTTGGCCTCCATCAGGTTGTCGATGTAAGCATAGTTGCCATTGCCCTTATCGGCAATGATCTCCATTTTATCGTCTTTATAGTTGCCCATGCCAAATCCAGTCACCGAAATAAAGATGCCTTTGTTCCTGTAGGTTTCAATCATCCTTTCCATTTCAGCATTGCTGGAGGGGCCTACATTGAAATCACCGTCGGTGGCCAGGATAATGCGGTTGTTTCCTTCTTTCATGAAGTTTTCCTCAGCGGTCTGATAGGCAAGTTTTAACCCAGCAGCCCCAGCCGTTGATCCTCCTGCGCGAAGTCTTTCAAGGGCGGTATTGATCCGCTCTTTCTGATTGCCCGGCGTTGAAGGAAGCACAAGTCCCGAATTGCCCGCATACACCACAATGGCCACCCTGTCCTCAGCTCTTAACTGACTGACCAGTAATTTCATTGCTTTGATCAGCAAGGGAAGTTTATTGGGCATGTCCATCGATCCCGAAACGTCGATCAGAAAAACCAGGTTGGAAGGAGGTACTTCTTCCGTTTCCATTTTCTCGCCCTGCAAACCAATGTGGAGAAGCTTGTGATTATAGTTCCACGGACAGTCACCCAATTCATAAACGATGGAGAACGGATGACCATCTTTGGGCTGCGGATAATCATAATCAAAATAGTTGATCATCTCCTCAACACGGACCGCATCGGGAACAGGTTTCTGACCTTCGGTGATAAACCGCCTTACATTGCTGTAAGAGGCCGCATCCACGTCGATGGAAAAGGTAGATAAAGGATCCCGCAACGGACTCTTAAATCCGTTTTCATGAATGGCGGAATACCCTTCGGTATTAAAATCCTGAACAGGAGGATAGTAATTTCTCGATGATTTTGCGCTGGAAATACCGCGAATTCTTATACCGGACGTACTACCGGTAAGTACAGAAGAAGGGGAAGATGCATACCCCGTCACTATTACTTCCTCCAGCCGGTTGACATCCTCAGTCATTACAACGGCAATTGGTTTGAAATCTGTTATTTGTATCTCCATACTTATGTATCCGATATAACTAAATACCAGAATTGAATTGGCATCCGGGACATTGATTGTAAAAGCTCCGTTGATATCGGTCAATGTGCCGGTAGTGGTTCCTTTGATGATAACGTTCACACCGGGCAAAGGATTATTGTAGGAATCCGTTACGGTTCCTGTCACCGTTATGGCATAGGTGCCTGATATTCCGAGGAATATCATACTGAGAATGATAACAATCTTTTTCATTGGAATAAATTTTATGTGAAACATGTTTTGGTAATAAGGTGCCTTTCGGAGAGGGATTCCATAAAAGTTTTGTAGTTTTATTTCAAAATTCCATTTTCCCTTGAACTCCGGCCCAAATACCAAATACCATCAACTCTCTGACGCGGAACTTGTAGCTCTGTACCGCGAAAAGCAGGATCTGGAGATTTTGGGTGACTTGTACAAAAGATATATGTACCTGGTTTACGGTTTATGCATGAAATACCTGAAAAATCGTGAAGACAGCCAGGATGCGGTAATGCAGATCTTCGAGGTCATCATGCATGAAATCCCCAGGTTCGATATCCGCAATTTTAGAGGCTGGCTCTATGGCGTGAGTCGCAATTTCTGCCTGATGAGGCTCAGGAAAGAGCAAGCCGACCGGAAAAGACAGGATAACATTTCACAGGAAATTTTTATGGAATCGACCCTAAATCTGCACCCTATCGATGAGCCGAATAACGAAGATTTGCAGACTTTACTGCAAACCTGCCTGGAACAGTTGAAACAGGAACAGCGGCAGTGCGTGGAGCTGTTCTATTACCAGCAGCGGTGCTATAAAGAAATTGCTGAAGAATTGGAATTTGATGAGAATAAAGTAAAAAGCTACATTCAGAACGGGAAACGGAATTTAAAAATATGCATTGAGTCTAAAGCAGAACTGAAGAATGTCAGCCATTGAACGAACATACGAGCAGATCATAGCCTATCTGAAAGGCTTGCTTACCAACCGGCAACGGCATAACCTCGAAAAAAAGATGATGCAGGATGCCTTTGAGGAGGAAGCTTTTGAAGGTCTGAGTCAGATGGATGCCGGTGAACTGGAAGCTGATATGGATCTCCTTGCAGGCAGGTTGCAGGAAAGGATCAAACCGGCCCGGAAACGTTATCTCATCCCTCTACTGCGGATAGCAGCTGCTGTAATTGTTATATTTGGCGTTACAGGCCTCCTGTATTTTCTCCTCCGGCCACCATCACAGGACCTCTTCACCCAAAGCCTGGAAAAGCCGGAAACATCAGAGAAGTCGGTCTCCCCAGCCGTGCCAGGGCCAGCAGATAATGATTCCGGTAAGCCCATATCCACTGAACAGACAGTTGACAAGTCCCGAACCGGAAAATCAATACATCCTGTGTTGGCAGAAAACCGGCAGGAGACAGAGGATATTGCAGAGGCTGTTCACGAAATGAAGACGACCATACCGCAGATATCTCCGGTCATACAACATGACCTGAAATATCTGGATGGAAAAGTTGTGGATATTGACGGAGAAGCATTGCCCGGTGTCACCATTACTGAAAAAGGTTCCTCCCGGGGTGTCATAACCGATCTCGATGGTAATTTTTCGATACAGGTCGGTGACACGGGTTCGGAGATACTTTTAAGCTATGTGGGATACGAGCCGATGGAACTGAATGCCCGTGATATATCCGATAAACCCATCACCATGAAAGAAAATTTAATGGCGCTCGAAGAAGTGGTGGTTGTGGGTTACGGAACACGTAAGAAAAGTGATGTAACCGGCGCAGCCAGGCGCATGGAAGCAGAAGAGGCAACTTCCGCCGAAGCAACCGGTATGTATAATTTTGTGAATCCCGTGCCCCCTGGCGGAACGCTTAAAGCCTTCAAAAACTGGGTAAGCGAAAGGATCGATTCGGTTTCCCTCAATACCTTTCCGGGTAAACACAAATTGCAGGTAATCTTAACCATCCAGCATGATGGCAGTATCCATGATATATTAATCCGAAGCAATGCCCCATCACCGGTGATTGAAGAATACAAAAGGGTCATAGCCCAGAGTCCTCCCTGGAAGCCGGCCCTTAAAGATGATGACCCGGTGGCATCCGAAGTGGTTATCAGGTTTGTCTTTACGGTTGAGTAACACTTTATAACATTTTTTTAACACCATTTGCACAACTTAGATAAATTATCCACGTTATAAAGGAGTATTAGATCTTATTTTCTTTTTATAACTCAAAACTAAATAAAATGAAGAAGAAGTTAATTTTTAGCGCTGTTCTGGTATTCTCAATGATGGCATTGTGGGCCCAGGAAAAAAACATGTTCACAGTACCGCTGATCGGTGAAGAAGCACCTTCGTTCACTGCGCAGTCAACCAATGGAAATATTTCATTTCCCGGAGATTACGCGGGCAAATGGAAAATTCTTTTCAGTCATCCACAGGATTTCACGCCCATCTGCTCTTCTGAAATATTGGAACTGGCACAGATGCAGGATGATTTTAAGAAGCTGAATGTCGAACTTGTGGTTGTATCCGTTGATCCTTTGGATATGCACAATTCGTGGAAAAGTGCGCTTGAGGCGGTTACTTATAAAGACAGGGCTCCTGTTGCCATTAAATTTCCATTGGTGGAAGATGTCGACCTGAGTATATCCAGGGCTTACGGTATGCTGCATCTTACACCCGGTTCAATAAGGGACGTTCGCGGTGTATTTGTAATTGATCCGGACAATAAAATCCGGGCCACATTTTTCTATCCCCTGGAGATCGGCAGAAATCTGGATGAACTCGAAAGGACAGTAACTGCCTTACAGACTCATGACAGCCAGAATGTCCTGACTCCGGCCAACTGGAAACCGGGTGAGGATGTATTTATTCCCTATCAGCAGGACCTGACAAGGGTTGATCCGGGTGTTTACAGTATAGCCTGGTTTATGCTTGCAAAAAAGACCAATTAAAAATACTGCTATTAAGAAGTTTAAAAAAAAGCTGCCTGGAATGATTTTTCCAGGCAGCTTTTTAATTTTCAGACAAATTGGATTATTTTACAACATTTCCGTCAGCATCTACCTCAATGATTTCATAATTAAGTGTTTTCATACTATCCAGGATTTTTGATTTATCCCCGACAATGAACCAATTGACCAATTTCGGATCAATGACCTGCTTGCTAAGCTGCTGCAATTC